>JAGVAD010000025.1 GCA_020060465.1 Anaerolineales bacterium | reverse complement strand
GCTGGCGATCGTCGCGCCCTGGCGGATGAGTTCGTCGAGATCATTACCGATGAATTGAACGTCAAGCGCTTTGAGTTTGTCGAGCAGGCCAGTCAATTGGTGACCTATAAGATCCTGCCGGATAACAAACTGCTCGGTCCGCGTTTTGGGGCGAAATTCCCTGCCCTGCGCGCTGCGCTGGGCGCTGCTGACCCGATGGTGGTAGCCGCCAGCGTGCAGGCTGGACAACCTTTCGTCCTGGAAGTGGACGGCGAGACGGTGGAATTAGCTCCTAACGAGGTGTTGGTGCAAACCCAGCCTGCCCCCGGCCTGGCGGTTGCCGCCGATAAGCTGGCCACCGTGGCGGTGGACGCCAACGTGACCCCCGAATTGCGCGCCGAAGGGCTGGCGCGCGAGGTGGTGCGCCGTATTCAGGCCATGCGCAAAGAAGCTGGCTTCGAGATCGCCGACCGCATCACCACCTACTATCAGGCAGATAGCGAGTTGGCGGAAGTGTTCCGCGCCTGGGAAGCATACATCCGCGCCGAGACACTCAGCACGGCGCTGGTCGCCGGCGCAGCTCCGCCGGACGCCTATAGTCAGACGCACAACCTGGACGGCTTAGCAGTTGCGCTGGGCGTGCGGCGCAACGTATAACGAATTAACAAAAGCTGACAGCGGGCG
Source organism: Anaerolineales bacterium (assembly GCA_020060465.1). Taxonomy (GTDB): domain Bacteria; phylum Chloroflexota; class Anaerolineae; order Anaerolineales; family UBA4823; genus RBG-16-57-11. The sequence continues at coordinate 6,120 of JAGVAD010000025.1, read as the reverse complement.
ATAACCGCTGTCAGCTTTATGGAGTGCAGCGATTACTCGACGAGCGCGGCCAGCTTCTGGAGCGCTTGCCGTGAGCCAGTTTCGTTGTCTTCGGGGCGGATCCCTGCGGGAACATTTTCATGGAGCAGGGATACTTCGGTTCCACCAACCACATCCGTAAACTTCACCGTCATCGTCATTTCATCCGCGAATTCCGGTTCTTGCGTCTTGAATTCGATAACTTCCACGATGAGTCCATCCGGGATCAATTGAGCGAACCGCCAAAGGGCAGCTTTGAGCGGCACAGGTTCTCCAAAGACTGGCGCACCGCGTTTCATCTGTTGAATCAGTTGATCCGAGGCCGATTCAATGGCCAGGTTTGCGTAATAGCAGCCTGAATCTTCCAAAACATGATTCTTCGGTTGGGGCTGTACTCAAGTACGTGGTGATTCCTGCCAGCACCCGCCAGGGCTTTTCAGGCGGATTTGTCGGGCTTCATTCTTGCTGCTCGTAAATCATCCACAATGCGCTGAATTGCTGTTTGGGCATTCTCGCTGATCGTATTATTGAATTCTTTGTATTGATGGATAGCGCGTTTAAAGTGTGGGGCAGCAATAATCACAGCAACTTGCTCGAATACTGACGTGCCCAGTGTTGTGTTGATAGACTGGATAAAAGAAAACAAGGCCATTCGATCTTGTCCAAGCAAGCGTACATGGAAAGGCATGTTGTTCGATTCGGGTGAGTAGGCAGATAACTTGCGCTTGATTTGCCCTACAAGTAAATTAGCGATCTGGTCTCGCTGGTGATTGGATAAGCCCATGCTAAATATCTTTCATCATGAAGAAGATTGTTTCCTGGTAAGGATCATCGCCTTGCTCGGTGCGTTTTGTTACCGCGCGATGGAATTCATCCACAATTTTTAAGCCGCTCAGTTTGGCGATTTCTGGATAGAGATGAAAACGATCATTGGCCACGACAAAGATTCTTCCATCAGGTTTTATCATGGGCAGAATGTTTCGAAATACAGCGACAATGCCTTCAACATATTCCCCTTGCGCTTGTTTCGATTTACCTTTCTTCTTTGGTCCAATTTCAAGTTCATCTTGACGTGGAAACCCAAATAGTTCGTAAGCGTAAATATGTTGGTCATGATAATCAATCTGCCCCACATAAGGCGGTGAGGTAAAAATGCCGTCAATTGGGCGGGCAGCAATGGCTGTGCTGGCTAATTCCGCTCTGAGGTCCACTGTTCTGGAGTCGGCTTGAATAACCGTTATTGTTCTGTCAGAGCGCAACTGATCGAATTCGGCGATACGCCGCGCCGTATCCCCACTATAAGCGTGAATTTTTGTTATACAGTTATCAATTGGCTCACAGTAGCGATTGTGTTTTTTGCACCAATACTGTTGTCCAACGGGTAGAGGAGCTTTTGGGGTAGCCAAATCGTAATGGGGGACAAGGCGCGAAGAACGAACTGCCCGACTAAGCACCACACGCAGCAAATCCTGATACTGATAGTACGGAATTAGTCGGCGATAATAAAGCATTTCGAGCAGAGAGCGGGGCGCAAACCAGGTTCGCAGATATTCGCTTGCACACTCTTCGAGCAAGCTCGCTTTGAGATCATCCATTCTGTCTTCAGGGAAAAGGGGCAAATTCCCTTCGCGAGAACGAGTAAGGTATTTTGAAAATTGCGTCACCCGACGTTCAATTTCTAGGATTTCAGAACGAGCCTTCCTAACATCGTATTTTGCGGACTTGACACGCGCAATGAGGCAGTTGAAGGGTGAGATGTCTATGCCAACCGTATGCATTCTCATCTCGTTGCCCTGGATCAGCGTCGTTCCAGAACCCATGAATGGGTCAAGGATAATATCATCAGGCTGAAAGTAACGCGCCAAAAACCATTCTACAAGTTGAGGTATAAACTTGCCGAGATAGGGATGCAGACGATGGACATGTTTCGTCCTTTGATGTTCTGGAACATTGTGAAAACCAAGTTCAGGATGAAGGCCAGCATGGTGATGCTTCTCAAGTCCTTGTTCAACAAGCGACAAGAAGATTCTGATCTCTTTGAGAGAGACGCGCAGATGGCCGTTTTGAGCGCGTTGGATCTGTTCACCGCGCTCATTGTATTTTCCGATTCGCCCACGTTGAATGTAATCGCGTATGTTGTGCGGCGTTTTACCAACCAGTCGCGCAGCTTCTTCTATTGTCATGAATTCGAGATCGTCCACCACAGCATCAGCCTTCCTACATAGAGATCTATTCTATTATAACGGCAAGAAGCGTCGGCGAAGAATGTTGGGTGGATGTTGGGTACATGTCAATGCTCCCCATCCGCTGCCCTGTTTAAGGTGCAAGGCGCGTTTTCACCCGATAAAGCCATCCCGCTGAGCTTACTCGCCCCCTATGAAATACAAGGATGATCAAACCTTTTCTAATCTTTTTCTAGCACGTTTGTGCTAAGATTGAGCCTGATCTACACCCACCTGGAGGCCTTATGATTGAGTTTCATCTGCCTGCCCGGCAGCCATTTTCATTTTACTCCGCCGTCCGTTCGCACGGCTGGTATCAACTGGCGCCATTCATCTGGGATGAGCCGCGCCGGGAATTGGGCTATCTCACGCGCTTGAGCAGCGGCAAGGTGGTCGTCTTGCGCCTGCGCCAGGCGCCCGGCGGAGTCTATCTCGCTGCGCTGCCGGAGTTGACAGTGCAGGAACGGGACGAATTATCCGGCGTGGTGGATTGGATGCTGGGCCTGCAAATGGATTTCAGCGCATTCTATGCGCTGGCGGCGCAGGAGCCGAAGCTGCGCCACATGGTGGAGCGTTCGTTGGGGCGCGTCTTGCGCTCGCCTACTCTGTTTGAAGACGTTGTACGCACCATCCTGACCACCAATACGCTGTGGGCGGCGACCAAACGCATGACCGCTGCTCTGATCGAGCAATTCGGTGACCCACTGGCAGAAGAGCTGCCCGCGGAATTCGAACACCTGGCGCACCCGTTGCGCCGCGCTTTTCCCACACCACAGCGGCTGGCGGAGAGCGATGAGCAGACCTTGCGCTCGCAGACCCGCCTGGGTTACCGCGCCCCGTATATCCTGGGGCTGGCGCGCGCCGTCGCCTCCGGTGAGCTGGATCTGGAGGCGCTCAAGAACAGCCACCTGCCCACGCCGGAGCTGCGCAAGCGTCTGCTGGCGATCAAGGGCGTTGGCGGCTATGCCGTCGCCGTGCTGCTGATGATCCTGGGGCGTTACGACTCGATCCCGGTTGATTCCTGGGCGCTGAAGAGCGTTTCGAATGAATGGTACGACGGCCAGCCGGTGGGCAAGGCGGAGGTGAAAGCTGCCTTTGCGCAGTGGGGTGAGTGGCAGGGGCTGGCGTACTGGTTCTGGGACTGGAAAGAATAGTTGGTTCGCCCAAGTCGCAGTATACAAACACTCAAAGGTTGTTATTTGCCGCCCCAGCCCGTTTCTTGAACCAGGTGCGAGGCGTTTTCGAATCGCCTCGCACCCAGGAGATGGATGCTGCTTCAACCCGCTATAGGCGGGTTTTGTAACATGAGGTGTCGATTTTCGACTGATGCCGAGCAAGCGTTAACGACAACTTATGAATACACCCTCAAGGCAATCTGTGGCATACTCATGACCGTTTTTGATGTACAATTATCCATTGACGCTGATAAACATTATGCCGACCGTATTTGAGGATGGTCCGTACAGTTTCATCTTCTTTAGTTCTGATAAAGGCGAGCCTCCTCATATTCATGTAAAACGAGACCGCCAAATCGCCAAATTTTGGCTTGGACCCGTTTTACTCGCAAAAAACAGGGGCTTTGCAGGACATGAGTTGAACTACATTGCTCGTCTCGTGGCAAGGTATGAGTCGGTTCTTTTGGAGGCATGGCGTGAGTACTTTGGTGCTTGAAGTAGAACCCAACGCAGTAGAAGTGTCTATCACAGATGATGATTTAATTATCCATCTAGCTGACGGCCGTCGCATTGTGGTGCCTTTGTCCTGGTATCCTCGCTTGCTCTACGCTTCTCAAGCAGAGCGGCAAAATTGGCGATTATTAGGCAATGGATACGCCATTGAATGGCCTGACTTGGATGAACATATCGGTGTAGAGGGAATATTGGCAGGACGTCCCAGTGGCGAAAGTGCCCAATCATTTAAGCGCTGGCTGGATTCACGTCACGTCTAGCCATTTATAGTCTGGGCCCCCTGCAAAGCAGGGCTGTCCCGCTCCCAAGATAGCCGCCTGGATCGTCCCGCCCACGTATTGCGCCAGCAAGGCGGACACGTCGGCGATAGCAGCGCGCACATCCTCCAGGCCGCTGGGATGTTGCGCCTCGATGGTCAAGATAATCGAGCGGGTTTCCAACGTGGAAGCCGACTCGGCGCTTTGTTTCCAGCACCAGCGGCGGGCGAACACCAACCCGCTCCGATCAACAAAGATCACTTCGCCCGCCTCCGGGTGTTCCACTTCGCTTTGGTCATGCGGCGTGAAGCGCTCGCTCCCGTCGGCGAAGCGCACCGTGATCCCGCCCTGAATGAAGCGCACATCGAAAGCTGCCATTGGCAGCGCGTAGCGGATACTGACTAAGTTATAGGCATCCACCAGAGCGTTGATGCTGGGGATGTCGCCTTTCTTGGTCAGGCGGCGCAGCAGGGCTTCCGCAGCGCTGCGATATTTGGTCGGTTCGACCCCGAAGCCGCGAAAGGCGCTACGCCAGGCTGCCAGGGAAGGGATCTCGCTTAGCGAGCGGTTGCCGATGCGCTGCAATACTTGCTGCTGTTCAGAGCGGTAAGCCTCTTGCAGGTCGGGCGGCGAGGGCTGATTATGCAGGTCTTCCACCTGTAAAATCCCGCCGCACAGGTTCGGGTAACGTTCCAAAACGTCTGCGTGGTAACAAAAAGAGATCATGGCAGGTTCATTCGCAGGCGGGCGCGCACGTCCAGGGCAAAAGCGCCCTGCCCCTGTGCCATCACCCGCAAGGGGTTGATTTCAACTTCGGCCAGCTCTGGGAAGTCGGCGGCCAGTTGCGCCAGGCGCATCAGCGCGTCTTTGACCGCGGCGCGGTCGGCGCCGGGCAGATTGCGGAATCCTTTGAGCTTCAATCCAGCCCAGGTGTTCTCCAACAGATACTCGGCTTCGTCTTCGGTGATGGGCGCCAGGGCGAAGGCCACATCTTTTAACCCTTCCACCTCCACGCCGCCGGAGCCGAACATCAGCAGCGCGCCGAACTGTATATCCTGTACCGCGCCGACGATTACATCCTGCCCTGCTGGCAGAGCAGGCTGGACATGCGCGCCGAGCAGGCGCGCCTGAGGCTGCGCCTGGCGGGCGTTTTCGATGACGCGCAGAAATCCTTCTCTGACCGCCTCTTCGCTGTTCAAATTAAGCAACACGCCGTTCACGTCTGACTTGTGCGGCAGATCGGGCGAGGCGACTTTAACCGCCACCGGGAAACCCATCTGCCGCGCAAAGAGCGCCGCTTCCTCTGCGCTGCGGGCGAGCCGGGCGACGGGCAGTTGGATGCCATACGCCTCCAACATGCCGGCGACTACTTCCGCAGGCAGAAAGTCAGCCGGGGCGCCAGCGGGCGCCGGCTGGCAATCCAGATAGCTCTGCAAGATGGCGCGCGCTTTTTGCCGTTCCTCTTCGCAGCAAAGCAGCGCAGGCTGCACCGAACGCTGCAAATGCTCCGCCCGCTGCGCCAGCACCGCCAGCGCCGAGGCGGCGCGCTCTGGGAAGCGGTATTCTGGCACGCGGGCGGCGCGGAAATGCTCCACGGCTTCCTGGATCAACCGCTCGCCCATCAGCGCCACCACCACCGGTTTTTCAGCGTGATGGATCACCGGAATGAGAGCCTTTGCCACCGCCCCAGCAGTGAACATCGGCGGCGGTGGCAGGATCACCAGCGCCGCATCCACGGCCGGGTCGTTCAGCAGCAGGCGCAAACACTGGGCGTACTGCTCCGGCGAGGCGGAAGCGAGCATGTCCACCGGGTTATGCAAACTGGCGGCGGGGGGCAGGATCTCCTTCAACGCCAGGCGGGTTTCTGAGCTGAGGTCCGCCAGGCGCATTCCGTTGGCTTCCAGCGCATCCGCAGCGGTGACGCCTGGCCCGCCG
>JAGVAD010000012.1 GCA_020060465.1 Anaerolineales bacterium | reverse complement strand
TCATCCGACTATAGCCTCAAAGGCCCAGGCAGCCAGGCCTACTGCCACCATCTTTGAACAACGCCTTGAAGTTACATAAGATTTGTCAGTCAATCAGGCTACATCTCTTTTCCTCAAGCGGCCCCATCATCCAAAACTTACTGAACGACATATGGTGTAATGTCTGTAACTAAAACGCATAATTCCCGTCTAAAGGATTGGGAGAATGATGACCCACGAACCACAACTGACAAAGGCTATGAAATTCGGCGATCCTGAGGCGCTCAGCGATCTGTTTGAGGCGTACGCCGACCGCATCGTTCGGCTGGCTTTGTGATTGCTGGGAGATCCGGTGGAAGCCGAAGACATTGTTCAAGACACTTTCGTTAAAGCGCTTTCCAATCTATTGCTCTCTGAGGGGCGCTCCAGCGTCGGTACATGGTTTTATCGCATCGCTTGTAACGCCAGCATGGATGGCCCTCGCCTGAAGAACGACTATCCGCTGCCTGAGCAAGACGCAGTTGAAGAGGAAGAGCTGCCTGCGCCTATGCCGCGCCGCCTGGTAGAATGGAATACTTCAGAAATTAACCCGATCAGCACGGAGGACAAAGCCGCTCTGGATGTTGCCATTCGCATCAAAAGACCATCTTGCTATACCGGCAAAGCGGGTTACAAGGCATTCCCGTCGGGTGTTGGGGCGTGCTGTTTGAATGTCTCAAAGCCGCGCTGAAGCGCGGCGAAGAAACATCAGGCTGCTATTCAATGCGCTCCATAGAAACATCAAATTTGGATTTTCTGGAAAGAAATTGTAACCTTTTGATTGCGCTACCATCTAAATAGCGGATTAGCAAACAGGCCAAAATTTCTTACACAAGTAAAGGAGATCAGACGATGAAATTCATCAACGAGGCGAATTGGGATCGAATTATCCGCGTCATCTTGGGCGTGCTTCTGCTGTACTTGGGCTGGGGCGGCGTGGTTACGGGCGGTCTGGGCGTGTTCTTCAAATGGATCGGCTTCCTGCCGTTGGTTACCGGGCTGGTGGGTTTCTGCCCGCTGTATGCGCTGCTGAAATTCCGCACCAACCGCGCCTGAAACATAACGCTAACATTGATCACCGAAACCACAACCAAGCGCGTATTTCCGGGCTTGGAAGCCTTCATCAAAGACAAATTGGCGCAGAAATCATCTGCGGAAGAAATTGGATAGAAAGAACCACACGTTGGCGGGGCGTTCGGCCAGACGGCGCATGAAATAAGGGTACCACTCCGTGCCATAAGGCACATAGACGCGCACCGGATAGCCCTGCGCAACTGTCTGCTCTTGCAAGTCGCGGCGGATGCCGTACAACATCTGAAATTCGATGGCGTCCTTCGGCAAGCCGGCCTGCGCGGCGTAGGCTTTGGCGTGTTCCAGGCGGCGCGGGTCATGCGAGGCGATTGCCGGCAAGGGCGGAATGCGACCATCCGGGCTGAGGCGCGGCGCGTTATGAGCCAGCGCCGCGTCGATCATGATCTCTGCCAGGCGGTCGTAATTGTCGTCCACGTCGCTCTTTTTCGGATAAGCCACATCCGCCGGTTCTTTATATGCGCCTTTGCACAGGCGAATGCGTGCGCCATTAGCTGTCAATTGGCGCACATCCTGTTCAGAACGATACAGATAAGATTGGATGACCACGCCGCTGTTATCCAAACAGCATTCGGTCATTTGCCGATAAAGACCCAGGGTGGCATCCACCCAGGGAGAATCTTCCATATCAATTCGCACAAAATTGCCCCGTGCACGGGCGTATTCCAGCACGCAGCGCAGGTTCTCGGCGCATAAATCTCGCCCCAGGCGCAAGCCAATTTGAGTAAGTTTGATGGATACGTTGGCGCGCACGCCCGAGTCGTTAATAGCGTCAATTGCCCGCAGAATGTCCTGCACTGCGCGGCTCGCCTCATCTGGTGTGGTGGTATGTTCACCCAGATGATCTAAAGTGGCGTTGATCCCTTTAGCATTGAGGGTGCGTATGGCTTGAATAGCGTCTTCCAATTTATCGCCAGCCACAAAACGTGATGCAGCCTGCCAGGCAATGCTCCAGCGGGTGACGATGTTGCGCGCCCAGGCGGCTTTAGAGAGATAGATGAGCAAGGAGCGGAACATAATAGTTTCCTCTATTGTGTGTTGAAACGCACCAAGAATCATCCAGCCGGTTTTACGTCTGAAAGTAAACGTGCATGTTAACTATAACACCGGAAACTGTGAAATTCATCGCGCAAACGTCACCCTTTGCGCTTGACAATCAGCACTTTTTATCGTTTTTTTGCCGCAAACGAATGGCACGCAACTTGCAACAGGATATAATACGAATTATTCGCCGCGGAGTTGGATATGTTGCTACAGACGCAAAAAACCTCGCTTCGCCCGCAGACCACCGCTCATCTGGCGCAGACCATGTCGCTGCTGGAGCTGACCTCCGCTGAGCTGAGCCAAAAGATCGAAGCTGCGTTGGCTTCCAACCCGGCTCTCGAATTGACGGAAGAAAGGCGTTGCCCATATTGTCACCGACCGACATTGAAAGCCGGCCCCTGTCCAGCGTGCAAAGCCCCCCTCGCCGCGGCTGCAGATCAACCCATTGTATTCGTCTCGCCGCGGCGAGATTTCCGCCGCTCCGGCGGGCAACTGGAAGAAGATAGCGACTCGCCGGAAGAGTGGACTGCCGCAGCGGAGGATTTGCCCACCTTTGTTGGTCGCCAGATTGCGCCCGAACTGAGCCTTGAAGAACGCGCCCTGGCAGCGCATTTACTCACCAGCCTGGACGAGGATGGCTTGTTGACTGTCAGCCTCTCGGAAGTGGCGCGTTACCACCATGTGCCATTGGCGCGTGTTGAACGAGTGCAACGGTTAATCCAGCGCGCCGAACCGCTGGGCGTCGGCTCCTGTTCGCCGCAAGAAGCGCTTCTGGTGCAGCTCGAAGTCCTGGCAGAGACGCGCACCCCGCCGCGCAAAACCGAGCAGGCTATCCGCCTGGGTATGGATGCGCTGAGCCGTCGTGCCTATGGCGAACTGGGCCGATTGCTGGGCGTCTCCACCGAAAAAGCCATTCAGATCGCCGATTTCATCAGCGAAAACCTGAACCCCTATCCGGCACGCGCCTATTGGGGCGACATCCATCAAGGCGCGGCGCAGCAGCCCTTCTACCCCGAACCGGACATCATCATCTCGCGCCTGAGCGAGACAGATGACACCCCATTGATGGTTGAGATCGTCTCCCCATACGCTGGCGCTCTGCGAGTGAACACGCTTTTCCGTCAGGCGCTGAGCGAAGCGCCGCCGGAGAAAGCCAAAGCCTGGCAACAGGACTTCGAGGAAGCGGCGCTGCTGGTGAAGTGTTTGCAACAGCGAGATAACACACTGGTGCGCCTCATGCAACGCCTGGCAACGCTACAACGCGCCTACATTTTATACGGCGATGCGCATATTATTCCACTCACCCGCGCACAGCTCGCTCAAGAATTGGAAGTGCATGAATCTACAGTCTCGCGCGCAGTGGCCGGGAAAGCGGTACAATTGCCCAATCGAAAGATCGTCCCTCTGGCTCGCTGGTTCGACCGCAGCCTGAATGTGCGCACGGCGTTGCTACAGATCATCGCAGAAGAGGAACAGCCGCTCAGTGATACGCAAATCGCTCGCTTGCTGGCGCGACAGGGTTTTGACGTGGCGCGCCGCACCGTGGCGAAATACCGTTCGATGGAGGGCATCTTGCCCGCCCGATTGCGACACCACCCGACAAGACCCAACGGTCACCCGTGAACGATTCCCACGGTCAACATGAATGATTCGCACGGTTTTCCATTTTCCAATTTGATCGGCCAACGCGCCCAACCCAAAGATGCGCCAGGCGACGCAGAAGGGTATGAGGCGTTCATTGAGATGTTGCCCCATGCAGCTTTACTGGTGGATACGCGCAGCCAGCGCATCGCTTTTGCAAACCCCCGCTTTAGCGAGTTAACGGCATATTCGCGCCTGGAATTGAGCGGCATGGCGATGCAGAGCGTGCTGCCAGAATGGAACGGCGAAGCCGGCCAGCCAGGTGCAGAGCAAACTGTCTTGCGGCGCAATCAGACCGCCTTCCGCGCTAACCTTATTTTGCTGCCCGCCGCGCCGAAAGGAAAACAGGCTTTCCTGCTGCTGGAGCCGGCGGAATATGCCATCAGCCTGTTCACGCCGCAGCGCTTCGCTCGATTCTGGCAGGGCTTCCACCAGTTAATCAACTCGTTGAACGAGGCCAGCCTGGAAGATGCCCTGCAAGCGGCGTTGATGGCTGCCCAGTCTTTGAGCGGCGCGGACGCGCTGGCAGTCTATCGGTTGCAAAGCCATCAGCCTATTCTGCAACGCTGCGCCGATCTGGGCGCAACCGCACTGCCGGAAAGCCTGGATGCCCAGGAGATGATGATATTGAACCGGGCGCGCCTGTGGCAAGCGGGGAAACGCCCGGCGAGTAACCTGCAACGGGTCGCAAGAGCAGCGCAATATGCTTATCTGGCCTCCGCGCCCATTGGTCAATCCAAAGCAGTGGTAGGGCTGGCAATCATTGGCAGCACACAGCCGCTGCAAGCTGACCTTGCCCAGGGATTCGCCCAGCTTCTGGCGGCTACCCTCTCCGCGATCTTTGAGCGTTTTCTCCAGATTGAGCATCTACAGGCGCAGATTGAGGAACTGGCTGGTAAATTGCGCCGGATGGAAACATTGCAAGAAAACTCTCAGGAGGGCGTCATTGTACTCGACGCGCAATTGCGCATCTCGTATATGAGCCCATCCGCCGAACTCATGATGGGCTACGCCAGCGCCGAAGTCAACGGACAGCGAGTAGAAAACGTGCTGATCGGCCCAGAGGCGCTGCTTCCGGCGTTGAGCGCTGCGCTGGAGGGCAGCGCCATTCACAACTTGGGTAGTGCTCGCCTGTACCGGCGCAACGGCGAAGCCTTTCCAGCGCTGATCCGTATCTTTCCAGTACATCGAAGCTCAGAGATTGAAAGCGTCTTGACGCTGATTAAAGACCTGAGCGAACAAGAGCAGATCCGCTTGCAAACCCAACAGTTGGAGCAGCGCGCCCTGTTAGGCGAAGTGACGGCAGTCTTTGCTCACGAAGTCCGCAATCCGATCAACAACATCAGCACAGGCCTGCAGGTTATGGCAATGAATCTGCCGCCGGAGGATGCAAACCAGGCAGTGATCGCCCGCATGTTGCAGGATTGCGACCGACTGGCTGAACTTCTGAAATCTGTGTTAGCCTATGCCAAACCCACTGACTATGAAATGGAAACATTGGATGTCGTTCAGCTATTGCGCCGTTTACTGGAACGCTTGCATCCGCGCATCGTCCGCCAGAACGTACAATACGATCTGCGCGTAGAAGCCCATTGCCCGAAGGTGGAAGGCAATCTGCGCGCCCTGGAGCAGGTGTTCAATAACCTGATCAGCAATGCAGTCCAGGCCATGACGCCAGATGGGGGACATCTGATCATTAAAGCCACACCCACACGCGAGGACGGGCAGTTATTCCTGGAAATCAGCGTGGCGGATACCGGCCCAGGCATTCCTCTCGAACTCCAGGATAAGGTATTTCAACCCTTCTTTACCACCGAAAAAGGCGGCACCGGCCTGGGTCTGGCGATTGTCAAGCGTATCCTCACAGCCCATAAAGGCGATATCCACCTGACCAGCTTTCCTGGCGGCACAATCTTCCATGTGCGGCTGCCGGCTGTAGAAACTACAGTCCCCTGAGGATCTATTATGAGCGCTACGATATTGATTGTAGATGACGAAGAAAACGCCCAGATCAACATTAGCAATTTCTTGAATGGGCGAGGTTACGAAACGATCGGGGTGGCGACGTTAAGCGAAGCGCGTAAATGCCTGCAACAGGGCAAGGCAGACATCATCCTTTTGGATGTCCAACTCCCCGACGGCTATGGGCCTCGTCTGCTGGATGAGACTGCTACACTTGCGACGCGCCCGCCGATTATTCTAATCACTGCTTATGGGGATATTGACATGGCAGTGGAGGCCATGAAAAACGGCGCGCATGACTTTCTACAAAAACCGATCAGCCTGACGCAATTAGAAAAATCCATTCTGCGCGCCGAGGAGGTGGTAGCGCTGCGGCGTGAGCTGGCGCATTTACGTCAACGTCGTCAAGATGAAGAGGATTATATCGTCGGCAATACAGCACAGATGCGCGCTCTGATGAATCACGCCCAACGGGCAGCCGAAGCGTCGGTATCTGTGTTGATCACCGGCGAGACAGGCACCGGCAAAGAGGTGCTGGCTAACGCCATCCACCGCATGGGGCCGCGCGCCAACAAACCTTTTATCGCCATTAATTGCGCGGCCATTCAAAGCACTGTGCTGGAATCCGAACTCTTTGGCTACGAGGCCGGAGCTTTCACTGGCGCAGAAAAACGCAAGCTGGGACTGATGGAAGTGGCCGACGGCGGCATCTTGTTCCTGGATGAAATTTCGTCCATGCCGCCGGATATGCAGGCTAAGCTGCTACGCGCCCTGGAGGAACACGCCTTTCGGCGGGTGGGCGGCGTCAACCTGATCCGCGTGGACGTGCAGGTGCTGGCTGCTTCCAACCGCCATCTGCCGACGCTGATCTCCGACGGTCGTTTTCGCGAAGACCTCTATTACCGTCTCAAAGTAGTGGACCTGCACCTTCCACCGCTGCGTGAGCGCAAACAGGATATTCCAGAGCTAACCGGGTTGTTTATCCGACGCAACAACCAGCGTATGGGCATGAACATTCAGGATGTCGCGCCGCGCGCCATGCAAGCCTTGATGGCGCACGATTGGCCGGGCAACATCCGTGAATTGCGCAACGTCATCGAACGGGCAATGCTCTTTTGCGACGACGCATGCCTGGACCTGCCGCACCTGCCGGCCGAGATTAGCGGCCTGCCGCCCTGCTAAATCAAATTGGATCGCTCAACAATGAAAACCGCGGCCAACGAACGGGCCGCGGCGAATGGTTGCTTGTATGAAAAAGTTTTGTAAGTTGCTAGGGCGTATTCCAGATGACGAAGTAATCGGCGATGCAAGTGCGCAGATCCGCCGCCACGGGAACGCAGGCTTTGTAGTAAATCAACGCCCCGTTTGGGGCTTCAATCGCCGGTAATGTGATGCTGGCCTGTCCATTGAGATCGGTGGGCGCCAGCGTATAAACCTGCTCGCTGCCATCCGGCAATTTCAGCGTCAATTCCGCCGTTTGCCCCACCATGGGATGATTGTTTTCCAAAATCCAAACCCCAATTTCCTGCGATTGAAGGGTCTTCACAACCGTGTAACGCTCCCAAACCTGCATGGCGATTTCCCGCATGCCTGGAACGACGATGCCTGGCGGTTGAGGTGGTTGCTCAGGGCCCAGCGGGGAGGGGCTGGCTGGCGCAGGCTCAAGCGTCACTGTGAGAGGCGGTTCTGGAGTGCGAGTGGGCGCCAGGGTCAGCGTCGGGACAGGCGTCGGTTGTAACGCCGGTTTCCCATACAACACCTTATACGCATAACCCAGCGGCTCGGGGCGGATGCGCGCTCCTTCGGGAGCGCCGGGGTCGTAAAACAGGCATAGATTTTGGAAACACTGATGATAGCGCATTTGATCGAACGGAGTGTAGTGCGTGATGGGCGCGCCAAAGACAGCAATGTTGCCGTGTTTTTCAATATATTCCCAAAAGAAATTCGGGATTTCGTAGCCCAGGTTGCTGTCCTGAGCGGGGTAAAAATAATTGTTGGGATCGCCGCTATATGGGCGCGGTGCATCCGGCAAGATATTCAACATTTCGCTCACCGGGCGCAGCGCCACGCTCTCGGACTGATTAGCCGCTTCGGCGACCAGAACAATATTCTCCAGAATCTGCTCCCATTTCCCATCATCGGCGCGGCGCGCCGTTTCCAGGGCAGAGCCGGTAAAATCTATTCCCTTCTCCGTCACGAAGGGTTTGAAGGTTGGATCAATCGCATCTACGCTATGGGTATCAATGATGCTATCCCGCCAGGTCGGCTCCGTCAAAGGGCAACGCTCCTTACAAGCCCAAACGCCGTAAGATAACAAACGCACTTCAGAGCTACCAATTAAGCGATAGAAACCCAGGTTTTCAAAATATTGTTCATAACGCTGACGAATTGGATTAAATTTAACCTCGGTCAGCGGCTTGCCGACCATCTGAGCGCCTAATTGTTCATATAACGGGTAAAAATCAGGGAAGATGATATGCCCTGCAATGTAATGCAATCCAGGGTGAGCGGGCGGTTCGACAGGCGGTTCGCTTGCCCACATTTCAACACCCAACGGGGCCATGCGAAACAAGTCCTTGACTGGCGCGTCTGGATCGAAGATCATTTTGCCCGCCTCGACAAACTGCACCGTCTTTCGGCCTTCCTGGAAAGGCGGCGAGATTGCCTTACCCAGCCGGCTTTCGCCGCCGCGATAGTTATAGAATTCGCGAAACACCGGGTCAATGCTATAAGACAGGCTTGGCGTTGCATAGAACGCGACATCCTCCCCCCCTTCGCACCCAGCCGCCAAAAAGACGAAGAGCAATACAGCCAGAAACAACAGATTTTGTTTCATCATCTTCATCATCCCCTGCTGAGGTGATACACCGAAGATCTCGCCCGGTGTTTTGTGGGGGTCATTCTTCCCCCTTTCCCCCATTTTATGGGGTTTGGTTATGAGATGTTTTGACCGAATTTACACTGGTTTCACGCTGCATTGATGGACATTTTATAATGCCATGACTTTTGTACTATCCATTATATACCTTTTACACGTTTTTTACAATATTATTAACAGCAAATTGGTAAATGATTAACACATACTGGGCCGGCTCAAACCGCAGAATATACGATAGAAGTTACGATATATTTTCGCTCGTCCAGGGACCAACTAAAAAGCGCTCAAATCAGTATCCCCTCTTACCAACCGGAGCGTAGGCAGGAAAATGATTTTTGACTAACCTGCTTCAGGGTTATGAAAGGCTGTTATAGACTTCTCTGGCTCTCTTCGCATCTAACAGCGCGCCAACCTCTTTGAAGATTTGGGCTGCTTGAGCGTAATAATCTCGCGCGGCTACATAATCCGTTTGCACCCTCGCTAACTCACCCTTCTGAAATAGAACCCGCGCCAAAAGCAACCGGCTTTGCAGTTCCTGAAAGATCGCTTCGCCTTCGTTGAGATATTCCTGCGCCTGAGGCCAATTCTTACATGCAATAGCCAGCATTCCCTGAAAACGAAGATATTCGCCGCGTTGTAAAGCCAGGCGCTCCCCGGAGCGGCTTTCACACCTTTCCAATAGTTCTTTGGCTTTCTCCGCCCAGACCCGCGCTGCCTCGATATTTTCCAGCCCCAATGATGCTTCGCCTAGATAACAATAAGCTTCGATTAATTGATCTTCCGCGCCCAGTTCTTCTAACGCGCGCCTGTTTTCATCTAACACGGTCAGCGCCGCACTCCAATCTTGGGCAGCCAGGTGCAATTCGCCAAAATTTCTCAAGATCTGCTGATATAAAGAAGAATAACCAATTTGCCGCGCCATTTCCAGCGCCTGTTGCAAAGCTGAGCGAGCTTCGCCCAATTCACCACGCTGAATGCGTAGCCAGCCCAGGTTGTTCAGCGCCATGGCGACGCCTTCGGGTTGGTTCAGACGCTTTTTCAATTCGTAGCTGCGGGTGAGGTTCTCTAAGGCGCTATCCAGCCGCCCCATCTCGATTTCCAAAAGGCCAAGGTTGTTCAGCAAGGTAGCCAGATTTACCAAATCGTGGGTTTCTTCGCGGATCTGGATGCTTTTTCGCAACGCGTTTGCCGCCTGCTCCCACTCCCCCTGATTATAGGCGATGCCGCCAAGCCGGTTGTAAATCGAAGCGATTACATCGTAATCGGCGGAATCTTCCACCAGGCTCAACGCCTCACGCAAAAGTCTCTCCGCCTCCGCCAGCTCTCCACGGCGGAAATAGATCCATGCACGGTCATTCCATATCCTGGCTTGCTCGCTGATATAGCGGTGATCATCTGACCCAAGCGCATCCTGCGCTTCAGATAGACGCTGCAAAGCAATGTCATAATCGCCCTGTCGTTCATGGGTACGGGCAATCTTGCGCAACACCGAGCTTCTTTCACGCGCTTTCTCGCCAGACGACTCTTGTTGTATCTGCTGCAAAGCGTGTTCATAATGCTTTCTGGCTTCCGGATATTCGCCGGAAAACATCAGGCAATCCCCTAACCCGACATGGATCTGATAAGCCTGATAAGGTTCAAATTCCACCTGCTTCAACAAATCCAGCGCTGCCTCGTAATGGGCTCGCGCTTGTTGATTTACATGATTGCGAAACGCTTTTTGCCCGGCTAAGATCAGATAATGCAAAGCTCGATCTAGGCGAGTGCTCCAGCGGAAATGGTTTGCCAACAATTCCACCTGGTCTTCAATTCGATCCGCATAGAGTTGTTCGATAGTCTCCGCCACGCGGCTATGCAGGGCGCTGCGCTCCTTGCGCAGCAGCGTGCTATAAATGGCGTCCGACATCAAAATGTGGCGGAAAGTATATTCCGTAGCAGATTCCCCTGGTTGCTGAGGCAGAATAAATTCTCGCTCCACCAGAGATTCGAGAATGGCGGGCAAATCGGGGATTTCTTCCGGTGACAACACCGATGAGAGCAATGGCAAAGAGAAATCTTTACCGATCACAGCCGCTACTTGCAATGTGCGGCGTTGAGCAGGCGCCAAACGGTCAAAGCGGGTCAGAATCAATTCCTGCAAAGTATCCGGCACACCCAAAGATGCGGGTTGAACCGTTGCAGCTACCCGCCAGCGCCCATTCTCTTTTTGCAATACGCCTTGATCTATCAACATGCGCAAAGTCTCTTCCAGATAGAACGGCACGCCTGCCGCCCGCAACAAAATCTGTTCGCGCAATGGGTCGGGCAAATTGGGAATGGATAGCAACAGATTCAAGAGTTGTCGGCTTTGATCGCGCGATAAAGATTGGAGCTGGATATGGCAAAAGCGTTCACCCAGGTTCTGCCTGGCCCAAATGGCTGCGCGTTCCAAAGCACCCGATTGTATGCTGCGAGAAACCGCCAGGAAGAAGATCGGCGATTGGCGCAACGCATCCAACAGGAAAGCCAACATTTCCAATGAAGCCTCATCAGCCCAGTGCAAATCCTCAAGGATAATCAGTAAGGGTTGTTTGCGCGCCTCGAGGATGAGCAAGTCATACATCGTCAGGAAGATATGCTGACGCAATTGACTGGCTTCGATTAATTCGAATCGCTGCGCTGCTTGTGGATCTGATAAAGGCAGCGACATCAACAATTCCAAATAAGGGAGCGCATCCTCAGCCTGTATACCCATGGTTTGAAACAATCGCTGATGCAAACGCTCACGCACTTTAAGCGGTGGCGCGGTGATGGGCATCTCCAAATAGTGGTATAGCACATCTCGTATAAGCCAATACGAGACCCGACGATACGCCAGACTCTGCCCTTCCAAGATGCGCAACTGCGAAACATCCAGCCAGGCTTTGAATTCAGCCGCCAGGCGGCTTTTTCCCAAACCGGCTTCGCCAGTAATCAGGACAAACTGTCCGCGACGATTTTCCATCAAATCCTGCACCGCTCGCTTGAGCTGCATCAATTCCGCCTCGCGGCCGATCATCGGCGCGCGTAACCCCTCAATGCCGCGCACCTGCCCAGGCTGGCTTTTCTCACCAATCACTTCATAGGCAATCACCGGATGCGTGAAGCCTTTTGGGTTCAGTGCAGCAACTCGCCGGCATTCGAAAAAGGGGCGCACCTGGCGAAAAACAGCTTCGCTGATCAGGATGGAACCGGGCTGCGCTGCCTCCTCAATGCGGTGCGCCAGGTTGACAGTATCCCCAATGGCTGTATAGTTCAACACCAAATCATTAGCGCCGATCCCGCCTACAATCACCAGGCCAGAATGCAAACCAATACGCACTCGTATCTCTGCGCCCAACTCGCGCGCCGTTTTTTGGCTCAGCTCCTTCAGGTCGCTTTGCATATCCAACGCTGCGCGCACTGCCCGCTCTGAGTTGTTTTCGTGCGAGATCGGCGCGCCAAAAAGAGCCATGATGCCGTCGCCGGTGATCTTATCCACCACCCCCTCATATTTATAGACATTATTGGCTAAAACGCGGATATAGTCTTGAACCAGGTTATATAAATCTTCGCTGTCAATCCGTTCTGAAAGCGCGGTGAAGCCGGAGATGTCAGCGAAAAGCACGGTGACGTGCCGGCGCTGACCCGCAGCCTCCAAGCCGGCGCGACGCAGACGCTCCGCCAGATCTGCACCCATCATTGCGCCAAACTCTGGCGATGTGGGGCTGGGCGCGGATGACGGCGGCATGCCAGCCGAAGGCGCTTGCGCCAGGCGTGTTCCACAATTCCCACAGAAACGCATACCTGGCGGGTTATGAAAGCCGCAATTAGCGCACAAAGAGCCCATCATCCAGAATCTTACCCTTATTCAGGCTTGCATACAATGTACAAATTTGTTGGGTTGAGCCTGAAGATGTAAATTTTGCATAAATAATTCACGCGCTCAAAGCAATAATTTCGATTTAAATTTCCCGCCAACGGATGTTGACAGCCAGGGTCAATACCAGTATAATACAGCCCGCATTGTCCCGGCAACCTATGCTGGGGCAAAATATTGTATCCCTCCTGGCTTTAACCAGGAAAATAATCCCCAACTTCCCCATACGGTTGCGCCAGAAATGGTTTCGGCGGAAAAATGCGCCAGGCGCGACATGTACGGCGAAGTGAAGGTTGGAGGAACTGAGAATGAAATATGCAATTGTTGAGGATGGCGGCAAGCAGTATCGCGCCGTCGAAGGTGGTACGATCGAAGTGGATTACTATCCAGCGGAGATCGGCGAGGAAGTAGATCTGGAGAATGTTCTCCTGGTCGTGAATGAAGACAAAATCAAAGTTGGAACCCCTTATGTAGAAGGCGCAACCGTGCAGGCGAAAGTTGCCGCCCAGGTGAAGGGCCCCAAACTGATCGTCTTCCGCTACAAACCCAAAAAACGCATACGCGTCAAAACGGGTCATCGCCAGAAGTACACTCGTTTACAGATCGAGGCCATCAACCTGGGTAGAGAGAAGGAGAAGTAATTATGGCGCACAAGAAAGGCGGCGGTTCCAGCCGCAACGGTCGTGATAGCAACAGCCAGCGTTTAGGCGTAAAGAAATTTGGCGGCGAATTCGTGATTTCAGGCAATATCCTGGTGCGGCAGCGCGGCACACGCATCAAACCCGGCCGCAATGTAGATAAAGGTAAAGACGATACGCTGTTTGCCACCGCGGATGGCGTTGTGGTCTATGAGAACCTGCGTGATGACCGCAAACGGGTCAGCGTTATCCCCGTAGAAGAAGCGCAGGCGGCAAATAGCAGCCAGAATTAAAGGTGTCAGGCTATGAAAAAAGGCATTCATCCTACGTATTACACAGACGCACAGGTGATCTGTGCTTGCGGTAACACCTGGACCACCGGTTCGACCCGCAAGGTGATTCGAACCGACGTATGCTCGAAGTGTCACCCCTTCTTCACCGGGGAACAGCGCATCGTGGATACCGAAGGCCAGGTAGATCGGTTCTACAAGAAGTTGCAAGCCCGCCAGCAATTTGTGGCTGAAGCTGAAGCGCGGCAGGCTGCACGCACCTCCTTGGAGCGCCCCTTGACCGAATTAGAATTAGGCACCCGCCCCACCGATGCGCTTGCAGCGGCTGGGGTAATCACTGTTGGTCAGGCGCTGGAAAAACTATCCGAAGGTGAAGGCGCGCTGTTAGCTATTGAAGGATTTGGACGCAAAGCATTGGCAGATCTGAAGAAGCGCCTGCGCCAGTTTGGCTATGAGCTGCCTGAAGCCGCAGAAGAAATCACTGTCTAACTTCGAGCATCGCACTCGACAATCTGTTCATCAACCCCCATCGGATTTTGCAAACCACAAGCCAGAGAGGTGGACACCCGGCGCCACCTCTCTGGTTTTTCCGATGCTTGGCGCTTTTGGCTGCGATGTACACAGCGCGGCGCGTTTTATTTGCTCTACTTCTCATCCTGCAATCCTTGTCGTTTTTGGAGTCTGCGGGGTAAAATACGGGTCATTCCACACATTTCAGGAGCAGCATGAAACATCATACGGGTTCCCTGGAAGTCATTACCGGCTCGATGTTTTGCGGAAAAACGGATGAGCTGATTCGGCGGTTGCGTCGGGCAAAGATTGCCCGTCAAAAGGTGCAAGTATTTAAACCCGTAATTGATAACCGCTATACGGTCGAAAAGGTCACCTCGCATGCCGGCAGTGAATTCGATGCGCAGCCTATCCAGTATGCCAGGGAAATCCTGGAAAGATTGGAACCCGATACTACGGTAGTTGGCATAGATGAGGCGCAATTTTTCGACGACGAAATTATCGTAATTGCCCAAACATTGGCCGATCACGACGTGCGGGTCATTATTGCCGGGTTAGACACAGATTTTCGCGGCGAACCCTTCGGTCCAATGCCTGCTCTAATGGCCAAGGCCGAGGTGGTGGACAAACTGCACGCCATTTGCATGATTTGCGGTGAGCCAGCCAGCCGTACCCAGCGCCTGGTTGATGGTCAGCCCGCCCGTTACGATGATCCGGTGGTCATTATTGGCGCTGCCGAACTATATGAAGCCCGTTGCCGCAAACACCATATTGTGCCGCGCGGTTGATTCGCCCTTTCGATTGCCCTAAATTCCTGCCGCGTACGGTCAGCGAACGAACCTGTTGAGGAGCTAATTATGCAGGATTATCGCGAATTTTTGAAGGAAATCCTTGTTGATGAGGCCTCATTGAAGAAACGCATCGCCGAGCTGGGTGCACAGATCAGCGAGGATTATCGCGGGCAGGATTTACACCTGATTTGCATCTTGCGCGGCGGCATTGTCTTCCTCACCGACCTGATGCGGCATATCACTGTTCCCAACACGTTGGATTTTATGGCTGTATCCTCCTACGGCACCGCGCGCCAATCCACTGGACAGGTGCGCATCACCCTTGACTTGAAAGATGAAATCCATGGACGCAATGTGTTACTGGTTGAAGATATTGTGGACAGCGGTTACACCATCGCCTCGGTGCTTGAGTTTCTCAAGACCCGCCATCCAACCAGCCTGAAAGTTTGCACCCTACTCAACAAACCCGAACGGCGGGAAGTGGAAGTGCCGATAGATTACTGCGGTTTTGTCATCCCCAACAAATTCGTCTTTGGGTATGGCCTCGACCTGGACGAGTATTACCGCAACTTGCCATTCATCGCCACAGTGGATTTGGAAAAATATCATCCTGACGAATGACCTCTCTCCTGGCGCAAATCCCGCTTGCGGCGCAGATCCGGGAAATTCTCCCTCAGCCTGAGCAACTCTACCTGGTGGGCGGCGCGGTTCGAGATGCTCTGCTTTCGCGCCCGATCCATGATCTGGATTTCGTTCTCCCTGGCGCAGCGATTTCCGCCGGACGCAAAGTAGCCAACGCTTTGGGCGGAGATTTTTATGCGTTAGATGCAGAGCGAGACACAGGAAGGGTTATCCTGCGACTCTCCGAAGGGGAGCGCCTGATCCTGGATTTTGCAGCTTTTCGCGGTCCCGACCTGGAAAGCGATCTGCGCGGCCGAGATTTCACGGTGAACGCCCTGGCGCTGGATCTCCATCGGCCTGAGACGCTAATTGACCCGCTGAACGGTGCGGAAGATCTACGAGAACGCCGGCTGCGCGTCTGCTCGCCTGCATCTTTGATTGCTGATCCGGTGCGCATCTTGCGCGGCGCGCGCCTGGCGGTAGATTTTGAGCTACGTATCCTGCCAGAAACAAAGCGGCTGCTACAAGAGGCGATTCCATTGCTCTCTTCGATAACGCCCGAACGTATGCGTGATGAGCTATTTAAGATCCTGGACGGAAAAGCGCCCGTTGCCGCGCTGCGAATTTTGGATCACCTGGGCGTCATCAACTCCATGTTGCCAGAGCTGGCAGCAATGAAAGGCGAGGAGCAATCTGCGCCGCATGTGTATGATGTATGGGAGCACACCCTTCATACGGTTGAATATTTGGCTAACTTACTGCGCGTACTCCAACCTCAGCACGACCCAGAAACAACAGCAAATTGGACGATGGGGTTTGTATCGCTGCGTCTGGGTCGCTTTCGCCAGAATTTGCAGCAACACCTGACAAAGCAGCTAAACCCGGAGCGCACCCTGCGAAGCCTATTGCTGCTGGCGGCGCTCTATCACGATGTCGGAAAGCCAGTCACCGCGCAACGCACCTCGGATGGCAGTGTGCGGTTCTTGAAACACGATGAGGCGGGATCGCAGATTGCCAGAGCGCGAAGTCAGGCTTACCGCTTGAGCAATCTCGAAGGCGAGCGGCTGGAGATGATTGTGCGCCACCATTTACGTCCACTGCTCTTGAGCAAAAGCCCAGGATTGCCTTCCAGACGGGCTATCTACCGCTTTTTTCGCGACGTTGGCCCCGCCGGTGTTGACATCTGCCTGCTTTCCCTAGCCGATGTCCAGGCTACGTACGCAAGCTCTTTGCCTCAAGCGGTTTGGATGCGACACATGGATGTTATCCGCGCCTTGTTGGAAGCATGGTGGGAACAAAAAGCAGATCAGGTGTCTCCCCCACCCCTGATCAGCGGAAACGACTTAATGGAAATATTGGGTTTGAAGCCCGGTCCCCAGATTGGACAACTCTTAGAGGAAATTCGTGAAGCCCAGGCCAGCGGCGAGGTCAGCGACCGCGCATCCGCAATAGAATTCGCCCGCAAACATCTCCAATAGAGACGACTTGCCGGTAAATGTCTGGCGTTGATCGTTCAGCCGATCTCTAGGGATAAATTTCGTCCAGCACGGGTTGATAGAAGCACCGACATCCCAATTGGTGGGAACAACCTTCGATGGGCAAACGCGGCGTAGAATCTTTCGCATAAGCCCCTTCTGCCTGACGACAGACCGGACAACAATCGTGAGCCACGGATATCCGCACGTAGATTACGCGAGGATTCTCTTGCAACTCTTTCAACGCCACAGCCGATTCCGACCACACGCTTAAATCGGCGCCGCAATTGGAGCATTGCTTCGCTTCATCTGGCGATTGCGTGTGACACTTAGAGCAAATTTGCACAGCTTTCCTCCTGCGAGAATTTTCACTATTCTAACCCAACTCGCATCGGCTTCAAAGAGGTATTTGAAGCAACAAGATACTTTTATTCAGTTAGCCAATCCAAGCAGGAGTCAATGATCCCCGTTCGCGCGGTTCGCCTCTTGCTCGGCCCTCGCTCGGCGCGCCAGCCGATTGATAGAAGCGACCATAACGGAGTTATTAATCGGTTTCACCAAGTAATCGTCTGCGCCTTCGTTGAGGAATTTTTCTGCAAAGCCCTGCCTGCCATTGGATGAAAGCACCAGAATAGGCGCTGCGCAGATCATGCGAAAAGCCTTGCACAAGGCTATTCCCTCATCATCGGGCATATTTAACACCAGGACGATCACATCCGGCGGTGTCCGCTTTGCTAGCTCCAGGCCCTCCTCCGGCGACCGGGTTGTCATCAGCTCAAAACACCCCGATTCCAGGATCACCCGAAGCAAATCGGATGTCCCATAATCATCATCCAGGATTAAGATTTTTACCGGAGCTGTCATTGTTGCTGCGAAGGGCTGATTACGGTTGCTAAGGTGTGGAATCGAAAACATTTTGGCTGGGTATTCTCCGCTAGCGATGATTTCAACAATGTGTTCCAGACCATAGCTTGTATTATGCATCAGAACAACTTTTGTCCACCTTACAATCACTTTACAACCGCATTCAGCGCACATCAGACTTCGTCAATATGGCGTTAAAGCCTGGATAGATATGTTATGATGCGTTTATAATTTGGTGACATTTATGAGCGCCGTTATTATCTGCCCCAATTGCAGACAGCCTGTCCGACCACAGTCACGTAATTGCGAACATTGCGGCATAGACCTGGCAGTGGTGGTTGGCATCGTGGAGCAGCAAGCGATGCTGCCCATTAAACCTCCCAGCGGACTACCCATGGCGCCTGAAATATTAGTGCCGCGCATCGGGGATTATATGATTGAGCGCAATTTGCTCACCCCTGACGAATTGCAACAGGCATTAAAATATCAAGAGGAATGTGCTCAAAATGGAAAGCCCATCCTGCTTGGGCGGGCGCTCCTGGAACTCGGCTTTACCGATCAACAGACGCTGGATCAAATCGTCACCGCGCAAATCCTGGAATTGCAAAACGCTCTGGCAGAAGCCAACCAGTCGCTCAAGGAACGCGTTCAAGAGCGCACGCGGGAGTTGCAGCAAGCGCTGGAGCGCTTATCTGAACTAAATATCCTCAAAACGAACTTCGTCGCCAACATCTCCCACGAATTGCGCACGCCGCTGACTCACATTAAGGGCTATTTGGACCTGCTCTCCGATGGCGGCCTCGGTCCGCTGACCCAGGCGCAGTCTGAAGCGCTTACGGTGATGAAGCGCGCCGAAGCGCGCCTGGAACGCCTGATTGAAGATTTGATCCAATTTTCTTTGGCTACACGCGGTGAACTTTCTCTAACTCTAAAGAAATTCCACATTCAGCGGTTGATAAAACCGATCATTGAACGCGCTGCCCCTAAGGCGCAAGCACAAGCCCTTACAATCCATGTGAATATCGCTGAAAGACTGCCTCCGATTCAGGCGGATGAAGAAAAAATTGGTTGGGTGATCGCACAATTGCTGGACAACGCGTTAAAGTTCACCCCCAAAGGGGGCGAGGTCATTATTCAAGTTGCAGCCGAAGATGGTCTGGTAAACGTAGCAGTGATTGACACCGGCATTGGCATCCCCAAGGAGCGCCTGAACGAAATCTTCGAGCCATTCCATCAACTCGACGGCTCTACAACACGTCGTTATCCCGGAACAGGCTTAGGCTTAGCCATGGCGCGGCGCATTATTGAAGCACACGGTTCACAAATACGCGTCGACTCAGAGGTGGGTAAAGGCTCACGCTTCGAGTTTACTTTACCTGCAACAGATCGTGATCTGCCCTAACAATGAATGGCGCTTGGTTTTGCTGGAAAACCGATGGATGATTTCAAGAAAGCCACTGGCTCGTTACGACCTCAAGAATTAGAAGCTGTTTATGCGATTAGCCGGGCTGTAGCCGAAGCGGTGAACACCGAAGCCGTCCTGGATGAGATCGTCCAACTGGCGCGCCCGGTATTTATTTTTGATAATATGGTGCTATACACTTGCTGCCAGGACAATAACTCCCTGGAAGTAAAATACGCCCGCGCCATTGGACGCGGGCGCTTCCATGAGGCGGATCTGGCCTGGGGCGAGGCCACAGCACAACAGGCTCACCTCACCCACGAAATTGTTACCCAGGTGGAAGGCGCCGGCTCAAACGAGCCAGACCGCACCAACATCCGCTATTCTCTGGGCTTGCCGCTCTATACCAGTGGAGAGGAGTTAGGGGCGCTGGTATTCATTCGTTTCGGCGGCCCGGCGTTTTTACCAGAGCAAATCCATCTGGCGGAATTTATCGCCCAACACGTGGCGCAGCTTTTGCAACATCGTCAATTAGTCGAACGAATTGCCGATCTGGAAGCCAGACGCAGGCTGGATAACCTGCAAGAGGATTTCATTGCCACCATCTCACACGAATTGCTGACGCCTCTGGGGTTCATTAAAGGATACACCACCACTTTGCTGCGCGAGGATATCAATTGGGACGAAACCACGCGCCGAGAGTTTCTAAACATCGTCAATGAAGAATCAGACCGTTTGAGAGAATTAATAGATAACCTGATGGATTCTTCACGGTTGCAGGCTGGCACACTGCGCATGAATTTCCAGCTCATCCGTCTGGATACCCTGCTCAAAGATATTGCTCTGCGCGCCCAATCGCGTAACCCGAACCTGTCTATTGAATTGAACCTCAAGTCTCCCGGCTTGCAAATCCTTGCCGATTCCACCCGATTAGGGCAGGTTTTTGACAATATCATTAACAATGCCATCAAATACGCGCCAAACTCGAAAGTTGTGGTCACGATGACCGAGTTTGGCAACCGCGCCCATATCTCAATCCGCGATTTTGGCCCAGGCATATCTCCGCAACACCTGGAAAAACTCTTCCAACGTTTCTACCGTGTGCCAGATACCAGCACATCTGTCCGGGGCACCGGCTTAGGGTTGTATATCTGCCGAAAAATCATTCAGGCGCACCACGGGGAAATTACCGCAGAATCGACCCTGGGCGAGGGAACCACGTTCTTCATCCATTTACCCTTAGATCCAAATTCGACCTAGTGCAAGCCCTGTTCTCTTTGTAAGGAGGCGGATATGAGCACAATCCTGATTGTTGACGATGAACCCCGTTATCTGCGACTGATGGAAGCCAACCTCATCACAGAAGGTTTTCAGGTGCTGAAAGCCACCAATGGACAGGAGGCGGTTGACCTGGTGGTGGAAAGGCATCCAGACCTGGTGCTGCTCGATGTCATGATGCCTGTTTTGGATGGCTTTGCCGCCTGCGAACGAATTCGAGAGTTTTCCAGTGTCCCCATCATTATCGTCACAGCGCGCGGCAGCGAGCACGACCGTGTGCGTGGACTGGATCTGGGCGCAGACGACTACATCGTTAAACCCTTCTCGGCAACCGAGCTCCTGGCGCGGGTGAGAGCGGTTTTACGGCGCGCCCAATCTTCGGGCAGCGCCTTTCAACAATCTGTGTTTCATCACGGTAACCTGCGCATTGATTTTGCCCGCGCAGAAGTGTTCAAGGACGACAAGATCGTCTATCTATCAGCCACAGAATATCGTTTGCTGTTGCAGTTTGCGCACAATGTCGGCGCAGTCTTGACCTCCGAACAACTGCTCACCGATGTGTGGGGGCCAGAATATCGCGACGACAAGGAAATTTTGTGGGTGAGCATCTCGCGCTTGCGCCAAAAACTGGAACACGATGTGAAGAACCCCCAGCACATCCTCACGCGCTCTGGGCTGGGCTATACCATGCCCCCGCTTTAGCCAGAAGTTACCTGCGAGGAATGTGATTATGAGCATCCGATTCGACGAAAAAGGCAAATTTTTTACTGAGATCGTTTCAAAAGAAGCTGTTCCGGTCATCATCCAAACGCCAACCCATCAAATCCACGGGAACATCCACGTCCGACCGGGGCAGCGCTTGAAGGACGAAATCAATCAATCTGAAACATTTTTTGCAGTCACTGAGGCTATTATCTACAACGCCGCCAATGAAGAGATTTATCGTTGCGATTTCATGGCTGTCCATCGCGAATATATCGTCTGGCTGCTGCCTCAAGATCAGATCGTGCAGCCTGGCATGAAGAAGAAATCCCGTGGAGGTGAAGCTTGAGCCTCCCCACTCGCCCTCCCTTACAGCCAGCCCCCCGCGGGCAAGTGGTAGATCTGGCTAAAGTCAGAAATTTTCTGATCAGCGCCTTGCAGAAGGGATTCGAAACCGACAAATACCTTCCCGATCAACGCCGCCAGATGGCGTTGCAGAGTCTGGCGCAAATCTATACCCGCACCGGCCTCCAACTGCCTGAGGATACACGCGAGAAACTATTCCGCGAAGTGTTGGACGAATTGGCCGGCTATGGCCCGATACAACCCTTGCTGGATGACCCCGAAATTGACGAAATTATGGTCAATGGGCCCAAGAACGTTTATGTGGAACACAAGGGGAAAGTGATTAAAACCGACATTGTTTTCGAAAACAACGATCATGTCGTGCGAGTGATTGAGCGCATCGTCAGCCCGTTGGGACGGCGCATTGATGCAGATCACCCCATGGTGGATGCTCGCCTGCCGGATGGTTCACGCGTGAACGCGGTGATCCCCCCGGCAGCCATTGATGGGCCTTCCATCACTATTCGAAAGTTCAAGAAAGAACGACTGACGATCAAGCAGTTGGTGGAACTAAATTCGCTGACGGAGGGCATGGCAGAGTTCTTGCAAGCCTGCGTGGTCTCCCGCTTGAACATTATCATTTCCGGGGGCACAGGCTCTGGTAAGACCACCTTACTCAACATACTGTCCAGCTTTATCCCCGCCGACGAGAGAATTGTTACCATCGAAGACGCGGCTGAGCTCCAACTACAACAAGAGCATGTTGTTCGCTTAGAGGCGCAGCCCCCCAGAGCAGACGGCAGCGGCGGGGTGACCATCCGCGATTTAGTACGCAACGCATTGCGCATGCGCCCAGAGCGCATCGTCGTCGGCGAAGTGCGCGGAGGCGAGGCGCTCGATATGCTTCAAGCCATGAACACCGGTCACGACGGCTCGCTGACTACGTTACATGCGAACACCCCGCGCGATGCCATTTCTCGCCTGGAAACCATGAGCCTGATGGCCGGAATCGAACTGCCCATCCGCGTGGTGCGTGAGCAAATCGCTTCGGCGGTAGATGTCATTGTGCAACAAACCCGTCTGCGCGACGGAACTCGCAAGGTCACTCAGATCACCGAACTGGCCGGTATGGAGGGCGACACGATTGTCTTAACCGACATTTTCAAATTCGAACAGACCGGCGTCAGCACCGAAGGAAAAGTGTTGGGCGAGCTTAAACCCACCGGCATCCGACCTCTGTTCTCCACTCGACTGGAAGCCGCCGGATTCAAGCTGCGTCCCGAAGTCTTCGGCGTGAATGTGGCTGAAATGCTTGCGCAAGGTCGCCGCTCAAGCCGCACCAGATAAGAGGTATAATTTATCTTCCTGAAGCGATGACATCCTGGAGTAATCACTTCCAAACACAAGGAAAAGCCTATGGCCAAGAACCCTGACGACCTGATGCTGCGGGCAAAAACGATTGGGGCGCTGATCCGCGAGGCGCGCCAGGCGCGAAATCTTTCCCTCCAGGAATGCGCCCAGGCAATCGGCGCAACCGCCGAACAACTCGAAGCCTACGAAACGGGCGAGCAAATGATCTCGCTGCCGGAGCTGGAGGCCCTGGCCTACAGCCTGGATACGCCTCTGGATCATTTCTGGCAGCCAGAAACCCGCGTCGCCCCGGATCATCATCAACCCCTTGTTCAAGTTGAACAACTGTTGCGCCTGCGCCACCGCATGATTGGCGTCCTGCTGCGGCAGGCGCGACAAGAGATGGGGCTTTCGTTGGAAGATTTGGCAGAAAAGGCGCAAATAGATGTAGAGCGCTTACAAGCGTACGAACTGGGGCAGGAAGCAGCGCCCTTGCCGGAATTGGAAGAACTGTGCGCAATCTTGCAGCGTTCGATCCGCGAATTTCAGGACAAGCACGGGCCGGTTGGTGAATGGAACCAGCGACAACGCGCCCTGAAAAATTTCCTGGAATTGCCGTTAGATATCCAGGTCTTCGTCAGCAACCCCTCTCATCGCCCTTACCTGGATCTGGCGAAACGGCTCAGCGATATGTCCGTGGAGCGGCTGCGCGCAGTGGCAGAAGGATTGCTGGAGATCACCTACTGATGGCTCAGGCTGCATCTCCTGAAAAGTTAGCACAAGAAGGCAAAGCCGCATACCAACGCGGCGATTTTCTGAACGCAGCGCACACATTCGAGGCTGCTCGAGTGGCTTACCAGGCTGCCGGCGATTCGCTGACGGCAGCGGAAATGGCGAATAATTGCAGCGTCGCCTACTTGAAGGCTGGTGAAGGCGCAAGCGCGCTGGCGGCAGTGGAAGGCACAGCGGAAATCTTCGCTCAGGCTGGAGATCTGCGTCGCCAGGGCATGGCGCTGAGCAACCGCGCTGCTGCGTTAGAGGCTTTGGAACGTTACGAGGAAGCCATCCAGGGTTACCAGCTATCGGCGGATATCTTACAACAAGCTGGGGAAGATCAGTTACGCGCCCAAACCATGCAATCTCTCTCCATGCTCCAGTTTAACATCGGGCGTCAATTGCAGGCTTTGGCTACCATGCAAGCCGGTTTAGAAGGGGTGCGACGGCCAACGCCAAAGCAATCTTTCCTCAAGAGATTGTTGAATATCCCCATAGAAATGATCACGCGTAGAAGAATCTGAACAGTTATCGGTAAAAAACCACATGTTGCTTCAGACGAGACCCAAAGTACGCCAGGCGACCGCCAAAGATCTGCAAAAACTTGCCAACCTGATTCACTTCGAAACCTATGTTCATCGCCACCTGGATTATCGGCCGCCGCTGGATTGGTTTGGGAATGAACCCTTTTTGGTGATGGAACAGAACAACGCCATCACGGGCGCTCTGGCTTGCCCACCTGACCCGCCGCAGGTTGCCTGGATACGGTTGTTTGCCGCATCGTCGCACGCCTCGTTGCAACCTGCCTGGCAGAATCTGTGGGAAGAAGCGTTGGCAGAGTTGATTAATTTTCATCGCGCACGCTGGGCGGCAGCAATTCCAATGCAAAATTGGTTCAGCAGCTTGCTTGCCAGTGGCGGCTTTGAACAGACGCATAGCATTGTCATGCTTTCATGGGAAAGTGACCGTTCGTATGCCATCCAAACAACGCCGGCTGTAAATATTCGACCTATGACTCTGGACGATCTGACCGAGGTGCAGAAGATAGACGAGGCAGCTTTTCCGCCTATCTGGCAAAATTCGCATGCCTATCTTGAATTAGCCTTCAGGCAAGCCGCCATCGCCACTGTAGCAGAATCAGATGGCAGCCTAGCGGGTTATCAGATCAGCACTTCGACACCCGTAGGCGGACATCTGGCGCGCCTGGCGGTCGAGCCAAAGTTTCAGGGGAGAGGTATAGGCCGGAGTCTGCTCAACGATGTTCTGACCCAATTTGTGCGCCGTGGGGCGCGTACAGTTACAGTCAATACGCAAAAGAACAACCATATGTCATTGGCGCTCTATCAACGCTTTGGGTTCGAAATGACCGGCGAGGAATACCCGGTCTTTCAATTCGATCTGAACAACTGAATCGCAAAAAGCAGGGCAATATCATCATAAACCATTTTGAAATGCGCTGGCGTTTAGAGGACGGCGTTGAGCTTTACGCGCAAGGGTGGCAACCAGACGCAGAACCCAAAGCCGTGGTCTGCCTGGTTCATGGTCTGAATGAACACAGCAGCCGTTATGCCCATGTAGCTGCCGCGCTCAACCAGGCTGGTTATGCCGTGTTGGCATTTGACCACCACGGGCACGGGCGTTCTGGCGGATTGCGCGGACATATCCCCTCCAGCTCTATCTATTTGGAGAGTCTGGATTGCCTGCTGCAAGAAGCCGCGCAAAGATATGCGGGAAAGCCGCGCTTTTTATACGGTCACAGTCTGGGCGGCATCCTGGTTTTGTATTACACCTTAAGTCGTAAACCGGTTTTGGCTGGGGTGATTGCTGCCAGCGCCGGGTTGCGCACGGCTCTGGAGGAACAAAAATTCAAGATAATGCTCACCAAATGGCTGTCCCCCATCTTGCCAAAGCTAAGCATTCCCACCGGTCTGGACCCCGATCAGCTCAGCCGCGATCCAGAGGTCGTTAAGGCTTATATCAAGGATCCACTGGTTGAGAAACACGCCACCCTGGGCTTAGCGCGCAGCACCCTGAAAGCTATTCAATATACCTTTGAACATGCTCATGAGTTTCATCTTCCTTTGTTGCTCATGCATGGGGATCACGATCAAATCGCCTACCCGCGCGGCAGCCAGGAATTTGCTTCTCTCGTTCATTCGTCTTGCACGTTAAAGCTTTGGGAGGGGTTTTATCACGAGACGCATAACGAACCAGAGAAAGATCAAGTCCTGGCGTATGTCATTTCCTGGTTAGATGACCAGATGGAAAGACAAAACAGAGATTGATCCATCTCCCTGGACAAATTGTCTCCATCATGGCAAAATTCGGCGCACGTTATATGCGTTATATGATTTAACAACACCTCATAAGTTTGGAGCAAATCATGAGTGATAAAAAGGAAAGCCTGAGCAAGCGTCAGGCTCGTAAAGAAGAATTGCGCAGAAAAGAGCGACAGCAACGCATTATCGTAATCGGCGCAGTGCTGCTCATTGCAGTGGCATTGATTGGGTTGGTGATTGTCCCCTCCATTCAATCGGCTATGAATCCTGGCGGCGATTTCGTGCGCATCACCCCTCAAGCCTACACAACCGCCGACGGCACACGACTGGGGAATCCAGACGCCAAAGTGAAGATCGAAGTTTTTGAGGACTTCAAATGCAGCGCATGCAAGATCTACACCAAGAATATTGAACCCGATGTAATCAAGAACCTGGTC
Source organism: Anaerolineales bacterium (assembly GCA_020060465.1). Taxonomy (GTDB): domain Bacteria; phylum Chloroflexota; class Anaerolineae; order Anaerolineales; family UBA4823; genus RBG-16-57-11. The sequence goes on along the minus strand of JAGVAD010000012.1, from coordinate 38,080 downwards.
GAAACGGGACAAGTGTATTACATTCATCACATGTTCCCCTTCCTGGATGACAATGCTTCCACGAAGGATTCAGACCGCGCCGCCCTGGCAGCCGAATGCGCTGCTGAACAGAACCGCTATTGGGATTACAAAGAAATCCTATTTGAAAACCAGAAAAGTGTGCCTGGAGAGTTTAGCGATGAGCGCTTGATCGCCTTCGCCGAATCGCTCAATCTGGATATGAACCAATTCAACGCCTGTTATAGCCAAAAGACCCCTCAACCGCGGATTGATGAAAGCCTCGCCTTAGGCTCACAGATGGGCGTACAGGGTACCCCCAGTGTGTTCGTCAACGGGGTAGATGTATCGCCAGGCAAAGTGCCCACCTTCGAACAGATCTTGCAGGCAGTGCAATTGGCCAGCGCCGGTAACTGACCTTTTACACAATATTTCGGTGGCTTATACGGGGTCAGGAGGTTCTCCTGACCCCAAATTGCTCTCAATTCACAGGCGGCTTCACACCTGCTTCGCCAGCGTTGGCGCGGTTTTTCCCCAGGCGTGGTTTTCGTATAATTCCAGAACAAAGCATAAAGAAGACAACCGGTTAAGATAACGCAGTATATCCATATTTTCCAGTTGATTTTCGTGCAGTAAACGGGCTACATGGCGCTCCGCCCGGCGGATAACGGCGCGGGCAAAAGCCAGCGCAGCGCCGCCCGGAGAATCACCCGGCAGGATAAAGTTGCGCGGCATTTCCACCTGGTTTGTGAACAGATCGGTTTGCTCTTCCAGCCAAATCACGCGATCTGCATCAATTTTCCTGAAGCGGGCGGCGTTTTCCGGCGCGGCGGATATTTCGCTCATCAGATGATATAGATCCCGCTGGACGGTCAACAAAATCTGCGGAAGCATCTCACCCCGGACAGAAACGCGCGCCATCCCCAAAGCAGCAGTCGCCTCATCTACCGCGCCCACTGCCTCGGTCACTGGATGATATTTTGGGATACGCCCTTCGCCTAATCTGCCGGTGTAGCCGTCATCTCCCTTACGAGTGTAGAAGCTGGTCATAGTGTCATTCTCCTGTGAAGGATTTAAATCAGTCTAAATCGCCGATCGTCTCTCTGTGACCTCTGTGAACTCGGCGGCGCAATAATTTCATCCCTTTGGGCGAACTTTGTTCATGACTAATCTGGGTTGAAATTCAATCGCCAACGATCAAGAGAAAGACTATCAAATCGCTCCATTAATAAATAAGAAGTAAAAGATGGCGTATAGGATTATAACCTGGACTAGTCCAAATTACGATGTATAATACTTTCAGGGTTCTGGATTGCCAGAATGCACTACCTATTGAGAAACAGTTCAGGAGAATTGCAATGCAAATCCTTTGCTATCACTGTCACAAGCCTTACGCGCTGAATAAAGCCGCCATTCACGCAGCCTTAGACCTGGCAACAGCGGAAAACTTGAGCCATTACGACGCCCCTTGCCCTCATTGTCGGCGGGTTAATCGGGTTTCACATAAGGAACTGCTGCGCGCAGCTCCAGATTGGAAACCCCAAGCGGCTGAGAGGAGCACGAATGAATAACAGCCGTCGGTTCAATTCTCCAGCCGAGTTAAAAGCTGCGCTGGGGGAACAGCTCTACATCGCCAGCGATGAGATTGCTACAATCATGTATTTATGTCAAGAGCTGGGTAAGCCTCTGCTGACCGAAGGCCCGGCCGGGGTCGGCAAGACAGAACTTGCCAAAGCCATTGCCCTGGCAACCGGTCGAGAGCTGATTCGCCTGCAATGCTACGAAGGTCTGGATGAGACCAAGGCTCTTTATGAATGGGAGTATGCCAAGCAGTTGTTATACACGCAGTTGTTACGCGACAAACTTCAGGAGACGCTATCTGGAACAGAAAACCTGACCGCCGCCGCGGACAAATTGGCTGGCGAAGAAGATGTCTTTTTCTCTATGCGTTTCCTGTTGCAAAGACCGCTGCTGAAAGCTATTTTGAGCGAGCAGCCCACGGTGTTGCTGATTGACGAAATAGATCGCGCCGACGCCGAATTCGAGGCTTTCCTTCTGGAGGTTCTGAGCGATTTTCAGGTCAGCGTCCCTGAACTGGGCACGCTGACGGCGGTTCACCGACCGTTAGTGGTGCTGACCAGCAATAATACACGCGAGCTGAGCGAAGCCCTTAAACGCCGCTGTTTGTATCTCTTCATTGACTACCCCACCATCGAACAAGAGATGGCAGTGGTGCGTCTGAAGGTGCCAGAATTATCGCCCAAGTTGGCGCGCCAGGCTGTCGAATTAGTGCACAGCCTGCGTTCGATGGATTTGCGCAAATCGCCCAGTATCAGCGAGACGATAGATTGGGCAAAAGCCCTGGTTTCTTTGAACGCGCGCAACTTGGATCTGCCCACTCTGGAAACAACCATGAGCATCTTGCTCAAACACGAAAGCGATTTGCAGCGCGTAAAACGCTGGCTGCAACGCCCATCCGGCGGCGGGCGCGCTGGCGAAGATGTGGATCCGCGCGCCTCGAGCTGGCGTAACTGAGCCTCTTTCGTTCGAGCAGCTTCTCGCTGCGTCATTGGCTGGTGGTAATGCAGGAGATTTACAGGTATGGAAGAGAGGATCGTCAAATTTATTGCCGCCTTACGCGCCGCGGGCGTACGCGTCAGCCTGGCAGAAAGCGCCGATGCCTTCCAGGCTATCAACAGCATGGGGATAAAAGACCGCCAAATCTTTCGTCTCAGCCTGCAAACAACGCTCATCAAAGACGCCAGCAACCTGCCCATCTTTGAAGAACTGTTCCCCATCTTCTTCAGCAGCAGTGAAAATCCCCCCATGACCAATCCTTCAGACGATTTATCGCCTGAAGAAGCGCGAATGCTTGCTGAGGCGTTGCGCCAGTTCAGCGAGCAACTGCGCAAAATGATGGAAAAGCTGCTCAGAGGCGAGCAGCTTTCTCAGGACGAATTGGATCGCCTGGGCAAAATGGTCGGCCTTTCGCAGATGGATAACCTGCACTATCGGGAGTGGATGGTGCAGCGGATGAAAAAGGCTTTGCGATTCAAAGAAGTTCAAGAGGCATTGAAAGAGCTGGCGGAAACCCTGGCTCAAATGGGCATGGATAAGCAGCGAGCCGAGCAACTTATTCAACTGATGCAAGCAAACCAACACGCCTTAGAAGACCAATTGCGCCAATATGCCGGACAACGCATCGCAGAAAATATGAGCGAACGCCCGCCTGAGGATGGCATTGACTCCTTGATGAACCGTCCTTTCAACGCCCTTTCCGACCAGGATATGGAACGGCTGCGCAAGGAGGTGCAACGATTAGCCAATGCGCTGAAAACGCGCGTGGCGCTGCGCCAGAAACGCGCCAAATCCGGGCAGTTGGACGCCAAAGCGACGATACGCGCCAATCTCAAGCATGGCAATGTACCCATAGAACTGAAACATCGCGAGCGCACACTCAAACCCAAATTGGTCATTCTCTGCGACGTCAGCACCTCTATGCGCTATTGTTCCGAATTGATGCTCAGTCTGCTATACCACATGCAGGATTTGATCAGCAAGACGTATGCGTTTGCCTTCATTAACCGCCTGGAATACATCTCTCCAGATTTCAGCGGCAAAGAGGTTCACACTGCGGTTGCCCAGGTGCTTGAGCGTATGCCTGCCGGTTATTACAACACCGATCTGGGCAGCAGTCTGGCAGATTTTCAGCGAAGTTATCTGGACGCAATTGATAGCCGCACCACTTTCATCCTGGTAGGCGACGGTCGCAATAACTACAATGATCCACGCCTGGATATCTTCCGCGCCCTGGCGCGGCGCTGCCGCCGTACCATCTGGATCAACCCGGAAGCGTCCATGCTTTGGGGCAGCGGCGACAGCGATATGCTCAAATATGCGCCAAACTGCGATGTCGTTTTACAGGCCGGCAATCTGGCGCAATTGACTGCCGCGGTGGATCGGCTTTTATTAGCCTGATCCTGACATTCGCAAACCCGATGCGCGGGTAAGCGACGACCCGTAACCCATGACCTGGATCCGCTACGAAACCGGCGAACCGCCTGCACCTGCGCTGCGTTTATCAGACGCACGCGGAAACCTATTCGATTCGTCCACTTTGTATGGGCATGCAAACCAGGTCATCTTTTTTGCCCATGCCGCCTCTTGTTCAGCCTGCTGGCAGACCATTCAGCGCTTCTCTAAGCTCGCCGAGCGCTTCCAGGCGTTAGAATGTGAACTGATCGCCGTCCTCCCGCAGGAGGAATTGCGCTCCGCCGACGCGGCGCTCAATATCCGCTTGCTCTCCGATGCTGACGGCGGCGCACGCCAGAAATACAATCAACTTGTCGAATTCGATATTCACGACAAGCTCTTGCTGTGCATCCTGGACCGTTACGGCGCTCCCAGCGCGGCGTGGATCGGTGATGAGGCCGACGAACCCGATCTGCACGAGCGGGCGTTGCAGCGGTTGGAATACATCTCGATCCAATGCCCCGAATGAGGCGCGCCGGAGTGGCCCGTGCGGCCATAAAGCCAACGCGCAAGAACAAAAGGGGGAAACTTACGATATACTACATGTATGGAAACATACCTCTCAGGTTACCGCGAAGTAGCGCATACAGCAGACTGGGAATTGGAAGTATGGGCGCCTACGCTGGCCGAATTGCTGCGCCAGGCGGCGCGCGGCATGTATGCTTTGTCGGGGATCCAAATAGCGGATCGGCCGCGCCTTCAGCGCCAGGTAGATTTAGAGGCAAGCGATGCAGAAGGGTTGTTAGTAGCCTTCCTTTCCGAACTGCTGTATATCGGCGAAACAGAAGGGTTAGCCTTCGACCAGATCGAGATCGAAATCAACCATCTGACATTACACGCAGAATTGAGCGGCGCTCCAATCACCAAAACGGACAAAGAGATCAAAGCCGTCACTTACCACAACTTGTCCGTTCACGCTGAAAACAATCTCTTACGGGCAAATATCGTTTTCGATGTATGAGTTCAAGCGCATTCTATGTGAGGAGGTGAAACATGATCGCAATTCAAGACTTGAAGCGCATCAGCGATTATGAGTGGGAAATCCCACAGACCTTTCGTCAAGATATGCGCGTACCGGTGCGCATCTTCGCCACGCGCCGGCTGTTGGAAAAAGTCATGGATGACAAATCCCTTGAGCAGGCTGTCAACGCCGCCACTCTGCCGGGATTGGTCGGACGTGTGGTGGTCATGCCCGACATGCATCAAGGATACGGTTTCCCAATCGGAGGTGTGGCCGCCACCCGCTATCCAGAGGGCGTCATCTCGCCTGGGGCAATTGGCTACGACATCAACTGCGGCGTACGCCTGCTGGCGACTTCCATCGAATACGAAGAAGCAAAAACGCTGTTGGGCGATTTAGCTACAGCGCTCGACCATTACTGCCCCAGCGGAGTGGGCGAAAAAGGCGCCTTGCGAATGAGCGAAAAAGAGCTGGACCAGGTGTGCCGTGAAGGGGCGCGTTGGACGCTTAAACAAGGGTACGCCACTGAAATGGATTTGCTGCGCACCGAGGAAGGCGGTTGCCTGGAAGGAGCCGATCCATCCAAAGTCAGCCCCCACGCAAAAGAGCGCGGCCGCCCGCAATTGGGCACACTGGGCGCCGGCAATCATTTCATTGAGGTGGATGTCGTTGAGCAAATTTTCGATGCGGAAGCGGCGCGGGTGATGGGGCTCGAAGAAGGCGCGCTAGCGCTGCAAATTCATTGCGGCTCACGCGGCTTTGGTCACCAGATCTGCACCGATTACGTGCGTGAATTTCAAAGCGCGGTGAAACGCTATGGCATTCAGCTCCCCGACCGAGAATTGGTTTGCGCCCCGCTGAACTCGCCGGAAGGACAAAACTATCTCGCCGCTATGCGCAGCGCAGCAAATTACGCCTTTGCGAATCGGCAGATGCTGGCGCATAACGCCCGTATTGCGTTCGAGCAAGTCTTTGCTGGCAAAGTCAGGGATTGGCGATTGCGTCAGGTCTATGACATCGCTCATAATATGGGCAAGATCGAGACGCATATCATTGACGGACAGGAAGTCAAGGTCTGTGTACACCGGAAAGGCGCCACCCGCGCCTTCGGCCCAGGTTCGCCAGAACTACCGGATGAATATCGGCGGATTGGACAGCCGGTGTTGGTGCCGGGCAGTATGGGTACGGCATCCTGGGTGTTGGTAGGCACAGAAAGCAGTATGCAGCGCGCCTTTGGCTCGAGCTGCCACGGCGCGGGCCGGGTGATGAGCCGTCAACAGGCGAAGAAACAGGTGCGCGGCGAAGCGCTGCGGCAAGAGCTAGAAGCGGATGGCATTCGCGTGCGCGCGGGTTCGATGGCAGGTCTGGCTGAAGAAGCGCCGCAGGCGTACAAGGATGTAGATGCAGTGGTTGAAACAGTCGCTGGCGCAGAGATCGCCCGTAAAGTCGCCCGTCTGCGGCCGGTGGCGGTTGTCAAAGGATAAATCGCTGCCGTTTGAGATTCCAACGTCTATTGAGGTTTTTTGTCCCTACAAGCTGGCGGGAACCCCTTCGTAGATTCCAACGTCTCTGGTTTGACCTACAGCGGTGACAGGCTGGCGGATGGAGGCTCAATATGTTTGGAAAGATTCTGCTCAGGATAACATTCTGTTTGATTTTGATCGCTTCGCTCACTTCTTGTTCCACCATTTACAGATGGACAGGCGCGCCCGCTCCCAACGACCGCGTTGCTTACCCTCAGCCTTATCCGCCCATGCAGCCCGATAATCCGTATCCCAATATCTCAGGACCGTCGCCTTATCCCGCCTCTGGCGACAGACAACCCTCACCCTGGCAACCGCAACCCGGCGATGTAGCTTTGACCCGCGGCGAAGCGTTCGTCAACAATCATCAAATCCTGGTCCTGGAGAGCTTTCCGCCCCAATTCATGCTCAACCTGGAAGGCGCTTTACCTACTCCATGCCACCAATTACGGGTGGATGTCCAGCCGCCAGATGCGCAGAACCGTATCCAGGTCTCAGTCTATTCATTGGTGGATCCAACGGCGGTATGCATCCAGGTGCTTTCATCGTTCCAGGCCAATGTTCGGCTGGATCATTTACCAGCCGGAAAATATACTGTATTGGTGAACAACGTGGATGTCGGCCAGATTGAGGTTCCTTGATCTCACGCTTTGGCTAACTGATCCAGCAATTGTTGCGGCACCTGCACCGCTACCACCCGACCCTGGGCTGTTACTTCGCCTTCAACGCCCAGGGTAATTTCCACCACCACTTTGCGACCCTTCACCTCCACAACTTTTCCGCGCACTTGCAACGGCGGCCCCAGAGGCGTTGGTTTCAAGTAATCCACGTGCAGCGAGGCGGTAAGAAAACGCAGCGGAGGCTCGCTATCCATACTTCGTCCTTCGGCGCGATAGGCTGCCGCAGCGGCTGTGCCGGTGCCATGACAATCTATCAGCGAAGCGATCAGACCGCCATAAACATACCCTGGGATGGCGATATGATAATGCCGCGGTTGAAAAACACACACAGTTTCATCCCCCTCCCAATAACTTTTAATTTGCAGACCATGCTCGTTCAAACGCCCGCAACCATAACAATAGCTGAGCTGTTCAGGATAATAATCTTGAAACGCTTTTTCCACTATTGCACCCGCAGCAGCACTTTACCTTTTCCCCATAATTCTTCCAGGCGGTAATAATTCCGCCGCTCAGGGGAAAGCAAGTGCACCACCACATCGCCGTAATCAATCAACATCCAGCCGTCCCGCGGCTCTCCTTCCAGGCGGCCTTTCAATTGATAATGCACACGCACTTCTTCCTGCACCTCATCCGCCAGCGCCCCTAACATTCGGTCGCTGGTGCCGGAGCAGATCACAAAGTATTCCGCAAAATCCGCCAATTCATGAATATCGAGAAGCAGGATATTTTCTCCCTTTTTCTCCTCCAAATAATTCACAATGTTTCGAGCAAGATCCATTGTATCCAGAGTTCACCTCACATTGAACATATCGAGAATGATTTATGAAGCCAAATCGCCCAGGTTAGCGGTAAAGATGCGCGTATATACCGCGCCCCCCGGCTTGAGATCGCTGCGGTAAAGATGCACCGCTTGAACGCGCGTTGCGCCCAGGAATCCAACTTTATACCCTTCGACGACATTGCCAATTTGTCGAATGTCCTCTGCGTTGGCGTTGCGCAAAACTCGGCCTAACGTCAAATGGGGAGAGAATGGCCGATCCTCAGGAGGATAGCCCAAACGCGCCATTTCCGCCTCGACGCTGCGTTGAAAGACGCCCAATTCCGCCGGCGCTTCCACCCCTACCCAAATTACCCGCGGCCGGCGAGCCGAGGGGAAAGCCCCTAAACCACCCACGCTCAGTTCAAAGGGGGATTGGCGCGCCGCCTCTGCGCGCAAGATTTTCGTGAGCAATTCTAGATTGGCAATGGAAACATCACCCAGAAATTTTAATGTAAGATGGATATTTTCCACCGGCACCCAACGCACCGGGATGCCCGGCATCCGCTTTTTTAGTTCCGCCAGCGTCAGGCTCAAACCGTGAAGAATTTCTTCTGATAAATTGAGAGCAATAAAGGCGCGAATGACGCTCATAAATCAGGCAATTCAAGCAGGCAAACCGGCGACTTTTTGAAGAGCGCCCCTCAGATCGTTAAAGGCCACTGGTTTGGTCAGATAGATCGCCGCGCCTGCCTCCAGGCCGCCTTGAATATCTGAAGGCAAACCTTTTGCCGACACAATAATCACCGGCACCTTCGCCAGGCGAGGATCGCGGCGAATGTAGCGCAGCACTTCTAGACCAGATAGATCGGGCATCATGATATCCAGAATAACAGCATCCGGTTTCACTTCTGCAATCAAATGAATGGCGCGCACGCCGCCATGCGATTTCATCGCTTTATAACCCATTAACCGCGTCATTTCAGCAAACATTTCAGCAGTATCAGGTTCGTCCTCCACGATCACTACGCTCTTGCCTGAACCCATCTGACGTGCGCTCCAAGCCGCTGCAATAGAACTGTTTGTTGATCTTAATGGCATCGCATACGTACAGGTAAATGCTGTAACGGATGCTCATCATACCAGAAAACTGTTGGCTATCCATATTTTACTCCGAAACAAGCAAAACTATTCTTTAATGGGACGTTCGCGTTGATAATCCTCTGGCGTATCCAGATCGCGCAGCACCGAATCACTTTCCACTGCTACATACGCAATCTCTCCCTGATGAGCGTTCAAGAAATCCCGCGGCGTATAGGGTGGTTGTAGCTCCAGCAAGTCCGGCCACAAACGGCGGTCAATCAACCAGGGATGGCCGCGGCGCATTTGATAACTCGGCGCAACGATCAACGCATTACATTGATGATAGACTTCGATGACCCGGCGGATAACTTCTGGTTGGATCTGCGGTTGGTCGCCCAGGGCAACCAGGGCAGCGGAGGCGCGGCTCGAAAGAGATCTCAATCCAGCCTGCAAAGAAAGGATCATGTAATCTTCGGCATATCGGGGATTATGAACGCAGCGCGCTGACATTCCTTGCACTGCCGCCTCAACCCGCTGACGCGCCCACCCGGTGACGACAACGATCTCGCTGAGACCAGCCTGAGCGAACACGTTCACTACCTGACCAATCACCGTGGTTCGCCCCCAGGGTAGATCCATCTTGGATTGCCCCATACGGCTGGATCGTCCAGCCGCCATTATAATCGCTGCGATTCGCTCGACCTCCGCCATAAGCAACCTACGTCCCCCATTCCAGCAAACGCCGATAATCTTCCTCCGTGTCCACATCCAGCAGGATGCTGCTATCCAGCCACGGCAGCCATGTGACCCCATACTTCGAGAACAACGCCCTACCACCTGCCTCGCCGCTTAATGAGCGAAGGTCATCAAATGTAACTCGGTCGAACAACGCCGGATTACCCCGCTGACCTTGCGCCAACGGAGCGATGACGGGCGACAGCGTTTTCGTGTGCATTTCCACCAAACTGGCAACAAGCTCCGCCGGGATTTGCGGCTGATCGGCCAGTAAAAACACAGCTCCGCCGACCCATTCTGGCAAAGTTTTTACTCCCACCGCTACCGAAGCTCCCTGACCCTCTTGCCAGGACGGATTAAATGCCAATGATACCGGCAAGCCCTGCAACGCCGACGCCGTTTCATCCGCTGCAAAACCCGTCACCACAATCACCGGCGACAGACCCGCCCGCAAAGCTGTTTGAGCAACATGCCAGACAAACGGCTTACCCCGCCAGGGTAAGAGCTGCTTTGGTCGCCCCAGACGGCTGGATCCCCCTGCTGCCAGCACAACCCCGGCGATTGGCTCGTAAACCGCCTGAACGCCATCCACAGCCGTTTCAGGTTCGCGCAACTCCCTTGCCGGAGGCGACAAAACCGTAATTGCCGCAGCGTGAAAATCGCCGAGCAAGCGCCGAGCGATCTGGCTGGCGGCTGCCTGACGCTCCAAAGTGTCTGCCTGATTCAACAAAGCGATCCGCCTCGCAGCCGGTGGGACGCCTTTCAACCCGCCTTGAGGGCTGGTCAACACTTTGACCATACATTCCGGGGTAATCATCTCTCCCGGCGACTGCTCGGCAAGCTGGGCAAAGATTTCCGGGCGATGCACCCATTCCCCAGTCAACGGTTTTCCCAATGCAGATAGACCAGCCACCACCACCACGGTTCGCGCCCAAGCGGGGATTAGCGGCTCGTGAGCCGCCGGGGCTTTGAGCGGAAGCCGCCGTGAACCATCCGCCTCAACCAGCAAAGGCAGCCGACGCGCCTCCGCCAACGCAAACAAATGCTCCAAAACTGGCTCACTCAATCCTGCCACGCGCTCATTTTCGACTTGAGGACCTGTAAATAAAACCACGCCAGATAGCTCCTGGCGCGCCGCTATCTCCAGGTCTTCTAAAGAATGGATGGGAAAATAGCGATCCGCCAGCCTGGTCTGCTCAATCGCCAGATGGGTGGTAGCCGTCAACAACACACACTTACCGCCAGGTGATGCGCCACGCGCCCACTGACCATCGTCCAAGAATTCTTTAGCCAGGCGAAACAGCGCGCTGGTCTTGCCGCCCGCGCCGACCAAAGCCAGGCGAGTTTGAGGATCGAGGCGTAGCGCATTGATCAGACGCATCTTAATCCCAAAGATGAGGCCGAATCTCGGGCCGCGTCAGGATGGCTTCCAACACGCCGCCGCCGATGGCCAGCGATTTATCCGAAACCAGGAAACAATAGCGCGGGTCGTTGCGCGGGTCAACATCTCCAATTTTCATCCCTTGTGGCACTTGTAAACCAGGGTGCACCAAACCGCGCAACACCCCATCAAAGGGGGCCAGCACCGGCAGCCCCGAAACGGCAGCCACCTGCTGCCCTTTACGCAACCGCTCGCCAATCTCTACCAACGCTTCCACTTTTCCCGCGGCCGGGGCGCGCAACACTCGCTCCGCTCCTTTATCGTTCACGGGATCCGGTATGCCGGTATCTGCTTCTGGCGCTCCTTGCCAGATCACCCGCCCAAGCCAATGACTGCGCATGGTTTCCACCACTGCATGGCAATTTTCCCCCGCCACAAAACCCGGACCCAGACCTATGACCAAAGAGGCGCTGTTCAGGCTTAGTTCAGAGCGTTGTTTCGTCATCCGAGCATCCACCAGGATGATCGGAACCTCATCGCCCAATCGCTCTCGCAAACTTTTCAGCGCCGCAGCTTCTGGATCCACCAGGACTGGCACCACCCTTTGCCTCGCTAAGGTCATCGCGTGATCCAAATCCTCCGCCCGGCGAGCAGGCGCCTCTTCCACAAACGTCTCTCCCTCATAAACTGCTTCAGCGAAAGAGACCTTCCGCCGCACCATCAGCGGCTCGGGCAATTCCGTCACCAACACCTGCAATCCAGCGCGGTACAACCGCAAAGCCACACCGCTAGCCAGGTCGCCGCCGCCGCGAATCAGCACCCATAATGTCATATCAGGTTCGCTCTATTCCGAATCAGGGATATCAAAGGTGCGCAATAATTCCCGCAAACGAGGCGCCCATTCGCGCAAGCGCGATTTGGGTACGATGCGGCCGCGTTCGGCAGCCTCCCAGGCCAGGCGAGCTACCTGATAAGCCGCCTGAGGACGCCCTAATGAGGCCGAGATGCTCGCCCGTTCTGCAAGCAATTTTCCATCGCGATCCAGCCAGTGGAACAAGATTTCCAGGGCCCCGGCTGGCGTTTCAGCCAGTTCCCCAGCCCCACGATCCACCACGTAAGCAGCGTTTCCTTCTTCTTGACCAGGCGTGACATCCACCAGCAAAAGCGGCAATCCGCTGGCGAGGGCCTCGGTCACAATCAACCCGCCAGCTTTGCTGATGATCAGATCAGAGGCCAGCATAAATTGCGGCATGGTGGTGACAAAGTTATAGATGTGGGCGGTAGTATGCCATTCCGTCGCCTTGAATTGCGCAAAAAGCTCGTCGTCGCCACCAGCCACCAACACCAGTTGAATCGGCAAGCCGGAATGGTTGATCACATGCAGCACGCTCATCAGGTTCTTCACGCGTTTGCTGCCCGCCACCAGAGCGGTTGGCATACCCATCGCCCAACCCAGTTCAGCGCGCAATTCATCCTTGGAGCGCGTTTCTTTCGAGAACACTGGGTTGACCGGGATGCCGGTCACTTGCATTCGATCCGACGGAAAGCCGCTGGCGACGCCCTGTTCATAGGCTTCTTGCGTCGGCAGCAAGGTTAGATCTGCTCCGGGGCTGAACCACAAACGGTGAATATTGGTGAGATCTGTGATCACCGTCAGGTATGGAATGCGCAGTTTGCGCACCGTAATGTAAGCATTCATGGGCGCCAAAAAAAAGGGGTGCGTACTGACTACCACCGCCGGATCATAGTCTTTCAAAATCGAACGCATGACCCGGAATAAAATCACGATCAGCGCTCGTTCCAGCACAGCCGCCGGGACAGGCGAATCGCTGAGCTGGTAGTTCAGGCGATAAAACTCCGGCATACGGCGGACGAACTTATCGTACTCAGTTTGAGTTTCGCGCAAAAACGCCGGCGTGCGTTTGTCATCCAGTGGGTTCAATACTTCTACGGTACAGCGGTCGCCATAGAGATCTTGCAAGGCAGCAGCCGTGGCGGTTGCCGCCGAGCGATGACCGAATCCGGCGTCAGCAGTCAGGACGATGATCCGTTTACGAACCGTCATCATCAACGAATTCTGCCCAGCCCCCGTAAGACGCGCTCCGGCGTCAGCGGGAATTCGTTAAACCACACTCCGATCGCGTCATGCACCGCAGCCAGCGTTGCTGGCGCAAACGGCAAGAACGGCATTTCAGCCATGCCGCGCGCCCCCCAGGGGCCAATTGGATCTGGATATTCCAGGATCAACGAGCGCACCTGCTGCGGCACATCCAACACGGTGGGGATCAGATAAGTCGAAAGATGTTGCGTCTGCACATACCCGTTCTGTTGGACGAAATTTTCCAGCAACGCATACCCCACAGCCTGCACCACGCCGCCTTCGATTTGTCCTTGCACTTGCTGCGGGTTAATCGCCCGGCCTACATCATTGGCGGAAACCACATCCAGGACGCGCACATGACCGGTTTCGGTATCCACTTCCACCACCACCGATTGGGCAACATAACCATAAGCAAAATTAGGTTCCGATTTGCCGGTTTGAGGGTCAAAAGGTGTGGTACGCGGCGGTCGGTATTGATAGGTGGCAATCGCCGGCCGATCCTCCGCCCGCCATTTTTCCAGCGCCAGGTTGACGGCGCCTTTGACCGCGTTACCGGCCATAAAGGTCATGCGCGAGGCGGATACGCTGCCCGAATTGTCCGTCACAGCCGTATCAGCCATCACCAACTGGACTTTTTCCAGCGGCACATCGGCAGCCTCGGCAGCCATCTGAGCAATGACGGTATGCGAACCCTGACCCACTTCTGAAGCCGCGTGCCGCACCACGACCCGCTCAATTTCGGTTGCGCCATGCAGCTCAACCGTCGCCCAACAATTTTCGGGAGCGCCGAAAGAAAAGCCTACATTCTTGAAAGCGGCGGCAAATCCAATACCGCGTTTTAGATGAGGCGCTGGTGATTCTTTAAGTTCAGGCCTTCCAACAAACTTCGCCCGCGTCTCGCCGCCTTCCAGCCGTTCCAATTGCCAGCCCGATTCGAGCGCGCATTTTTGGATCACCTCCGGCAGGCTGACGCCTTTCGGCAGAGGCGTGCCAACAGATAGCAAAGAACCTTCGCGCAGCACATTCTTGAGCCGAATCTCTACCGGATCCATCCCTAACGCCTCCGCCAGGCGATTCATCTGCATCTCTGCGGCAAATGCGCCTTGCGGCCCGCCAAAGCCGCGGAACGCGCCGGTGACCATATTGTTGGTGTAAACAGCGTAAGAATCAACCTTGACATTGGGGATTTCATACCCCCCAGTGCACATCAAGGTGGCATTCCCCAACACTTTGGTTGAGGTATAAGCATATCCTCCACCGTCGGCGATCACTTCCATATCTGCCGCGATGACCTTGCCTCCGCGGGTGGCGCCCCAACGAGCGCGGATGATATAAGGGTGGCGTTTATGATGCCCAATGATCGACTCTTCGCGGCTCCAGATGATCTTCACCGGTCGGTTGATGCCGCGTTGATGGAGTTTCCAGGCTGCCAGCGCCAGGACGATCTGCACCGACATATCTTCGCGCCCGCCAAACGCTCCCCCAACTGGCGGGTAGATCACCCGCACCTGCTCTTCTGGCAGACCCAGGGCGTGGGCGATCTGCTCGCGGTCCTCATGCGCCCACTGTCCACCCACAATGACGGTTACCCGCCCTTCTTCATCAATGAAGCTAATGCCCGCCTCTGGCTGCAAGTACGCATGCTCCTGCGCCGGGGTGCGGTATTCGCCCTCGACGATGACATCTGCTTCGGCGAACGCCGCTTCCACATCCCCTTTGCGGATGCGGTAATGGCAGAATATGTTTGAATCTCGTTCGGGATGCAGCAACGGTGCGCCCTCTTTCATCGCCTCCAAAGGATCCGTCACCACGGGCAGGTCCTCGTAATCCACGCGGATCAAATCCCGCGCTTTCGCCGCGATCTCTTCGGTCTCCGCAATCACCAGAGCAATTTGATCGCCGATCCAGCGCACGCGTTCTGCGAAGGGCTTCGTCGAGCCAGGCCCGCACAGCACCGGTTGATCGGGCATGATCAAACCGTACTCGTTGACCGGAACATCCCCAGCGGTGAAGATGGCGATCACGCCTTCCAACGCCTCGGCTTCTGAAAGGTCAATGCCTCGGATGATGGCGTGCGGTCGGTTGGCGAAGAGTATTTTCATATACGCCTGGTTTGGCAGATTGTAGTCTCCCGGATACAACGCCTCACCCGTTACTTTTGCAACCGCATCGACGCGGGGTACTGATTGACCAACGATAGACATCAACGCGCTCCTGAAAAGTGATAGGAATCTCAATTCGTTCGTTTTTTCATCAACGCTCAATAAATTATACCCTGCATTGAACAGGCGGATGAAGGGATATAATATATCTGGTCACAGGTGAGCCTATGAACACAAAAAATCTCCCAAAGCGCGGCAAGCAATTTTTAATCCTCGCAGCAATTCTCATCCTCACACCCGCCTGCTTATTGCTCAATTTCTCCAAGCCAACGGTGCAAAACCACCCTACCTCTGCTATCACGTTGGACACCACCGGGTTTGACGCTGCGCTTTGCAGCGGAGAGAACAGCGATGGGATTTGCGACCCGCAGAGCAAGCTGGGTATTCTTGGCTGCGATCAAATTCGTACTCCAGGCGACCTACTGGGCGGGTTGCAGCCCTTCTACCCGATGCGCATCTGTCTGACGGGCAAACCCGGCGCAACGCCGCCGGCGCAATTCATCTACAAAGAAGGCTGCTTGCTTTCAAAATATGTGCGTTATGTCATCTATCAGAACGGTCAATATCGCCTGATCCAGAGCGTATCAGATTTGCAGGAAATCTACGCTCCCATTCAATCGGAGACGGAAGCTCTAAGCTACGCGTTAGCCGCCACTGGCCTGGGTGTGCGCTATGGCCTGCAGGTTGAACGCGGCTTGCGCTATTTTGTGGATGACCTGCAAGACACCTTTGTACGTCAAACGGAGCAGGGCTATCTGGCGCGACTGTACGATTACAAATTATGCGGCTGTGGCCCCCACCCCACCTATGCTGTGGATATTTTGATAAAAACCGACGGTCAATTAGAGGAAATCAGCCGCGTGAAAGTGTTTGAAGATCCTGAAGAAGATAATCTGTGCGTGGATTAGTCCGTGGACGAAACGCAACGCGCCGCCGGATAATGTGATCGGCGGCGCGTTTAAAGCACCGTGGTGGAGAGTTGCTAGCTCTGCGGCGTAGAATTGACCGGAGTGAACAAGCGTCGCAGTTGCTCCGCCCCTTCGCGGCTGGTGATTGCCAGGACTTCATCGCCAGCTTCAAAGACGCTCTGACCGCGCGGCATCACCATTTTGCCCTTACGAATGATAGCCGCGATGACGCATTCTTCGTTGAGCTGCAAATCCTTCAGCGCTACGCCAACCGCCGGCGCGCCAGGAGGAATTTTCTCTTCCACCAGCGAATAGTTGCCGCGCCGCAGTTTTAACAGCGTCATCATATCTCCCAGTGACATCTCCTCTTCAATCAGGCTTGCTATGACGGCAGACTGATTAAGGGCTACGTCCACACAGAACACGTCATTAAACAACCACGCGCTGCGCGGATCATTGACGCGTGCAATCGTGCGGGGGACGTTAAAGCATTTACGCGCCAGATAACAAATCACTAGGTTATCTTCATCGTTTGTCGTACAGGCAGCCACCACATTCGCTTCTCGCACCCCAACCCTTTCAAGCACATCCATTTCAGTAGCATTGCCTTCATAAATTACCTCGGTCGGCAACTCCCGATGTAAACGCGCCAGAACTTCTGGGCGATGCTCCACTAGCCGGATTTGGTGTTTCTGTCCGAGTAGCATATGTGCTAATTGGGTGCCTGTCCGACCGCCGCCTGCAATAATCACAAACATCTTCAAACTCCTGCCATGCGTCCTATGGTTTCACCGGCGATTGCGAGCGAGAATTGCCGTTCGCGCCGTTGCACAGGCGTTTATGCAGCGCCTGGCTGCCTTCCAGAGTCGCGCTGATCAAGATTACGTCCCCGGCTTTCAAGAGCATGTCCATGGGGGGGATCATCGCCCGTCCCGCGCGCGTCAAAGAAGCAACGACGCTTTCTTTTTCCGCCACCAGCTCAGACAATGGACGGCCATCCCACTCTGTTGGAACAGCAAATTCATATAACTCGACCTCGCCATTCCCGGCTGAATAGACTGTTCTCGTCTCCTGTTGATATAACAGCTCCTCGATGCGCTGCGCTCCCCAGCTCGATGAGCTGACTAATTGAACACCAAACACTTCTAACATGGAGCGCCAACGCGAATTGTAATTCCGCACCACAATATTCGGGACATGAAACTCCTCACGCGCAATGTGGGCAATCACCGCATTCATCGTATCCGAATTGGTCACCACCGCCAAGCCATCTGCCT
This sequence comes from Anaerolineales bacterium, assembly GCA_020060465.1. Taxonomy (GTDB): domain Bacteria; phylum Chloroflexota; class Anaerolineae; order Anaerolineales; family UBA4823; genus RBG-16-57-11. Next base: position 20,483 of record JAGVAD010000012.1, on the reverse strand, counting down.
CATATAAGCCGGCCCGTTTCAAAACATCATAGTTCAGCACATGGCCTTCAACCAGACGACCCTTGAAATCTACAGGCAAGTTGTGGAAGGCGCTTTCTGCTTTATCCACCACAACCACCTGGTGACCGTTCAAATAAAGGCGATGAGCCAGCTCTGCGCCGACCCGTCCACAGCCTATAACAACCAGTTTCATTGTAAACTCACTCCACTACACATTGATTTCCCAAGCGCTTCATCTTACATCGGCTTGTTTGCAACGTCAAGATCGCCGCTATAAATTTCGCCTAACTGACTTGAAATGAACAGGCTGCCGGAATGGCGACATCCCGGCAGCCTGCGCTCTTGTCCGATGAATTCGCCGATCAGCTTCGCCGTCGTCCGCTCATACCTGCCACCACGGAGATCCAATAGAGTAGTTGCAGCACCGCCGTGACCAGCGCAGCCACATACGTCAAGGCGGCTGCGTTCAAAACATTGTTCACGCCGCGCATTTCATCTTCGCTGACGATTAATCCAGAATCGGTTAATAACTTTCGCGCTCGCGCCGAGGCGTTCAGTTCCACCGGCAAGGTAGCCAGGGCAAACAACGCGCCTCCAGAAAAAACCGCCACTCCCAGCCACGCGATGCCGGTAAGTTGCAAAAACAGGCCGATCAGGATCAAAATCCATCCCAGATACGAGCCAATATTGACTGCCGGCACCAGCATGGCGCGCAACCGCAACGGGAAATATTCTTCTTTATCCTGCATGGCATGGCCCAGCTCATGGGCAGCGATCGCCAGCGCTGCGACCGAAGTTCCTTCGTGCACTCCCCGCGACAGACGCAGCGTTTTATCGCGCGGGTCGTAATGATCGGTCAATTCGCCGGCCACCCCCTCGACGCGCACACCGTACAAACCGCCCGATTGGATCAAGCGCTGGGCAGCCTGCGCGCCGGTGAAGCGGCTGCGCGCAGGCACCTGGCTCCATTTGCTGTAGGCCGAGCGCACGTAAAATTGCACCACCATCATCAATAGAATGGCGGGCAACATAAACATTAAGTAGCGTGAGTCGAATAACATGGCGTCTCTCCTTGCTTGTACAATCCTTACATCTTACTACACTCGATCACGGAGTTGGGGTCGTCTCCACTGGAGTTGGCGTGGGGATCGCAGTCGGCGGAGGTGTCAGCTTCTTCAGCAAAACAGCGATCGCCTGATCCAACTGAGGATCTCGCCCTGCCACCAGGTCCTCTTCCGTGATTTCCACAACGAAATCCGGCTGCAATCCAACCTCATGAATCTGACGGCCATTCGGGGTTAACCAACGTGCGACAGTGACCCGCACTGCGCCCTGACCATTATCCAGCTCAACATAGTTCTGCACCGACCCTTTTCCGTAAGTGGTAACGCCTACCAGATAGCCGCGACCACGGTCCTGGATTGCGCCAGCCACAATTTCCGAAGCCGACGCGCTGCCCTCATTGACTAACACCACGAGTGGAATATCCGTAGCTCTGCCGCCGCGCCGCGCTTCATAAACGTCCCTGCGCCCATCGCCATACTCTTCAATCATGATCACGCCATCTTTGATAAACTGCGAAGCCACATCAATAGCGGTCACCAGATAACCGCCGCCGTTGTTGCGCAAATCCAGGATCATACCAACTGGTTTTTGTTTCATTAAGTCGTCAATGGTCTTTCTTAAATTGGCTGCAGTATCATCGCCGAAGGTGTACAACCGTATATAAGCGATGTTATCATCTAACATCTCGCCAGCTACCGTGGGAACGACGATGGCAGCACGTTTGACCGTTACATCAAATGGCTCATCCACACCCTGGCGCAGGATGGTCAAGATCACCGTTGTACCTTTCGGGCCCAACACATGCTGGCGAGCGTATTCGCCGTCTTTGCCGGTCATATCCTCGCCGTCAATCGCAATCACCTGATCCCCTGGACGCAGACCCGCTTCCTCGGCCGGCGACCCTGGCATGGGGCTGATGATGGTCAGATAATCCTGCGTGATGTCCACCCAGGCGCCAATGCCTTCGTATTCCTGACCTTCCAAATGCGCCTGAGTCTCCTCAAACATCTTGGGATCCATATAGGAGCTATGCTGATCGCCTAACGCTTCCACCATACCTTTGATGGCGCCACGCATCAAAGCCACCTGATCTACCGGCTGATCCACGTAAAGTTCGTTAACCAGGTTCCATGCCTGCCAAAATGGCTTAAACAGCTCCTGTAAATCTTGCGGCGTACCAGCCAGATCGCCAGCAGGGGTCTCTTCTGCGATCTGAGGGTTCGTTTGCAAGAAAGGCAGCCTGGCAATCGGAGCTGCCCCAGGTGTGCGAAAAGTCCAGCCGGCGATAAAACCTGCTGAGCACGTACCCGTCAGCAAGATCAAAACCACCAACACGCTTAGAACAACGACAAATGGTTTCTTCTGCATGAGAACTTTTCTCCATTCATCGCCCGGCAACGGGTCGCCAGAAACACCCGCTGCCGCGACGGAGGTTAACCAAAGAATCTCCCAAAAATTCGACTACATGCTTACAGTTATAAATCAACCTCAAAGATTATCACAAATTGGTTAGAGATAGATAAGCATTGTGCAAGAATTGTGATAGAGCTGCCATATATCGCTTTATGTGATCCGAAACGGGTTGAAATCGGTTTGGTCGTCGAAATAATCTTCTTGCTCAGCCCGCTTGAGAAAATTCACCACCTGATAAGTGATCGGCGTCATCAGCGCCTCTACCCCGACTTTGAATAGATAATTGGTCAACGTCAAAGTTAGCCAGATTTGCGGGGCAAACCCGGGCACGCGCAGAAAAGTCGCCAGTGAAACAAATACCAAAGTGTCCACCCCCTCGCCGACGAGCGTGCTGCCAATCGTGCGCGTCCATAACCAGCGTCCGCGCGTACGGATCTTCATCTTCGCCAGGACGTATGAATTGGAAAATTCACCCGCCCAATACGCCGCCAGGCTGGCGATCACAATCGCCCCGCTGCTTACACCGCCCAGAATCGCCAAATAAGCCCCTTGTCCAACGTTAACTTCCCACAACGCCTCGCCGGGCAGTTTGGCCACCATCCACAATACAACACTCATCAGAAGCGAGCAGGCAAAACCGGTCCAGATCACCCTGCGCCCGAAACGATACCCATACACTTCGGTCAACACATCGCCGAAAATATAACTGATGGGAAAGAGCAGCGTTCCGGCGTCAAAAGCCAGCGGCACGCCCAACAAAGATACGCCCCAATCCACAATTTTCGCCGAAGAAGCGATGTTGCTGACCAGCAGCACTGTGACAAACAACGCCATAATCCGATCTGCATATTGATAACGCATACCGTCTCCTATTCTTCTTTCAACCACCTTTCTAAATATCTATTCAGGGAAGGCGGATCGCTGACCTGTTCGGTATATGCCAGAAGCGCCTCGCCATCCAAAGGATAAAGCGGGTGACAGGAGGTCGGCAGCGCTCCTTTCTCAGCCAATACCACAGCGTGCGTCAGCGGGCCAATCAAGTCCACACGGCTCAGCTCGGGTACAATCTCCTCTGCGGTCAAAATGACCCGGCCCGCCGAAAGCATCAGTTCCTCATCAATCCCTTTGTTATCGCCGATCACGGCGTTGCCATCCAGGTCGGCGCGTAAGGCGTGGATCACCGCCACATCGGGTCGAATCGCTGGAAAAGCCATCAATTCCTCGCCGCTGTAAGGATCTATAACAGTGCGCACATCCGGGCGCAGAGTGGGCAGATCGGTGCCTAGCCAGCCGCGCCCCGGCATGAACCCCACACCCGCGATCTGCGCTCGCAAACCAAGAGCCAAACTGGCTTCCGTCTCTTCAACCACCTCCACTTCGCCGCGATTGGCGTAATAGGTGAACATGGGCGCCAATCCAAAAATCTCCAACCCAAAATAACAGGTGCGCACTCGCTTCACCATCCCTGCGCCCACCAAAAGATCGCTTTCCAGGCCAGCGGTGAAAGCCAATAAAGTGAGATCGCGCGGTTCTCCCGTCTCAAGAAAACGGCGGATCATGGCGCGCACATATGCCATTGGACGACGGTAGAGCGTCATCCCGCCCAACGCCAGACAGCAGCCAGAAGGCGTCAACGCTGCGGCTTCTTCAATGGTGAGCAGTTTGCGATCCGTGATTGTGACCATTCTAAGCGCCTCCAAAAATACGAGCAGCCCGCTCGTGCAACGTACGCCCTTGCAGCTTATTGATCGCCGTCCGCCCATAATTCCGGCATCGCCTCAGGAAGCTCCAATAAATCCGCCAGGTGGAAATCCGCCTCGGAGTGATTTTCTCCGTCTCCATGCACCCAAACGGTGGTAAATCCCTGGCGTCGGGCGGCAGCCAGATTGGTGATGGAATCGTCGAACAGCACGCACCCGCTGGCGTTTGAAAGTCCGGCGCAAGCTAACGCCCGTTGGTACGCCTGGGCATCCGGTTTGCAAACAAAGTCCAGGGCGCGTATATCAATAATGCCGTTAAAACAATCGCCTACTCCCAGGATCGAAAGCACTCGATGAGCGTGACCTGCGTCCGCGTTGGTGAAGATCCAGCGGGGTTGCTGCAGGCGAAGCAGCAACTGACGCAGGCGCGGCGCCGGCCGGATATATTGCTCCAGAGGTAGATCATGAACATAGCGCAGATATTCATCTGCGTCCACGGCGTAATGCAATTGCAGGCCGCGCAACGTGGTGCCATATTTTTCATAATACAGGCGGCGTAAAATTGGCGCCTGCTCAGATGGGATGGACAGACGTTCAGCCATGAAGCGCCCCATTCGGTCGCGGATCGCCGCCCACAAACCAGTGGTATGCGAATAGAGCGTATCGTCCAGGTCGAAGAATAAAGCCGTATATTTCATGGGGTTATTATACAGAGGTTCACCTATCTGAGATAGACCTGACCACGGCTTTCACCCTTTCGCTGACCTGACGCTTACTTTATAATACTTTGCATGAGCATTCACATCTTACCTGCGGAAGTCGCCTCGCAGATTGCGGCCGGCGAGGTAGTGGAACGACCGGCGTCTGTGGTTAAAGAGTTGGTGGAAAACTCTCTTGATGCCGGCGCTTCTTCTATCACGATCTCCATCGAAGGCGCAGGGCAACGACTGGTAGAAGTGATTGACGATGGCTGCGGCATTCCGGCAGAGGAGCTGGCGCTGGCGGTTGAACGTCATGCCACCAGCAAACTCTCTCAGGCAGCAGATTTGTTCAATATCCAAACGTTGGGCTTCCGCGGTGAGGCGCTGGCCTCGATTGGCTCGGTTTCCAATCTCACGCTGGTTTCGCGCACTGCACATTCACAAGTCGGGGCAAAGTTGCGCATGGAGGGCGGTCAACTGCTCAATCTGCAGCCAGCCGGCGCGCCGCCGGGGACAACCGTGCGCGTCGAGGCTTTGTTTTATAACGTACCCGCTCGCTTGAAATTCCTGAAAAGCGAGGCGACGGAACGGCGTCTGATTGATAACCTGGTTGTCCGCTATGCTCTGGCTTATCCAAACGTCCGCTTTCAACTAATGCAAGACAAGCGACCCGCTTTGCAGACCAGCGGGCGCGGCGAGCGACGCGAAATCCTGGTTGCGCTATATGGCGCTGAAGCGGCGCGCCAGATGCTTGAAGTGAATTCGATAGATGGCGAAATGCGCATCAGCGGGTTCATCAGCCCGCCCTCGCTCACCCGCAGTCATCGCAGAGATATTTTCTTTTATGTCAACAGACGACCTGTACAAGACGGGGCGCTCAGCGCGGCTCTTTTGAAAGGTTATCATACGCTATTGATGGTAGGTCGCTACCCATTGGGCGCGATCTTCATCGAAATGCCGCCCGACGCTGTGGATGTCAACGTGCATCCGACAAAAGCCGAGGTTCGCTTTCGCCAGCCCGAACAGGTTTTTGCGGCACTTCAATCCGCGGTGCGACGAGCGCTTCTTGCCCACAGCCCTGCGCCAGGGTTGAACATTTCGCTTCACTGGGGAAGCGGGGAACAGCGTCCATCCTCCTTTACTGGGCATTTTGATCCAAGCTGGCCCAGTATGGAAAAGTTTCCCCCGCAGGAGGCGTCGGTCGAAGCGCAAGACGCAAACCCGCCCATCAGCGCCTCGCCTCCAGCCAGAGCAAGCTCGCAACCTGGCTTGCCCGATCAACGCGTACCCTTGCTGCGCCCCGTCGGCCAAATCGCCGCCGCCTACCTGGCAGCGGAGGGGCCAGATGGCCTGTATCTGATTGATCAACATGCAGCGCATGAGCGCGTGCTCTTCGAACGCTTCCTGGCGCAGCGCAGCTCTGGCATTCCATCACAGGCGCTGCTCCAACCCGCGGCCGTCCATTTATCTGCCGCGGAAGCTCGCCTGCTCGCCGATCAACTGCCGACCTTGGCCAGCTTAGGATTTCAAGTGGAGCCATTCGGGCCTGGCGTCTTCCTCGTTCGCGCCATTCCGGCGCTACTGGCTAACAGCAACCCAGAAGATGCGCTACGCGTATTGGTGGAAAATTTCGAAGAAGATGAAACGCCGCTGCAAGCTCTTCAAGAGGAGCGCATCATCGCCCGCGTGTGCAAACGCGCTGCAGTAAAGGCGGGTGCAATTTTGTCTATGGAAGAACAGCGCGCTTTGCTGTTCGATCTGGAAGCCTGTCAATCCCCGCGCACCTGCCCGCATGGCCGCCCAACCATGATCCATTTATCGGTGGATTTACTGGAACGGCAATTTGGCCGCAAAGGCGCTCGGTAATTGCTTACTCCCCCAAGACTTCAGCCACAATACGCGGGATCACTTGAGCAACATCTTCATGTAGAACAACGTCGGCGCGCACATCCAGATAAGTTGGAGTGTGGTTAATCAACACCAGATGAGCGCCGTTTTCCAGGGCGCGCATCGGTAAACCGGCCACTGGTAAAACCTCCAGCGATGACCCAGCGACGATCATGAGATCGCAATTCTTGCTGGCTTCCTGCGCTTTTAACCACACCCGCGCCGGTAGTTGTTCGCCCATCAACACCAGGTCCGGCTTGAGGATGCTGCCACAAGCCGGGCAATAGGGCGCTTCGCCGCGTTCGAGATAGGGTTCGATATATCCGAGGGCATCCATTGTGCGATAGCAGCTTGTGCAGGTGAGGCTGCTCATCGAACCATGCACTTCCAAGACATTTTTTGAGCCAGCGCGTTGATGCAGCAAATCAATATTTTGAGTGATGACGGTCTGCACGTACCCCGCCTGCTCCAGGCGGGCGATCCCGTAATGCGCCGGGTTGGGCATGGCTTCAAAAATGCCTCTCGCCAGGTTACGCAACCAGGAATAAAACCCCAAAGGATTATAGCGAAAGGCGCTTAAGGACGCCACCTCAAATGGATCGAACTTCTCCCACAGACCGCTATCTTTCGATCGAAAATCGGGCACACCGGAAGGCGTAGAAATCCCCGCGCCGGTCAACACCACCGCGTGCTTACTCCCCCGAATAATATCGGCTGCGCAACGAATTCCCATCAGCGTGGATACAGAAAGATCTGTCATCACTCCTTCAGCGCGAATTTTGCAGAAGTCGCTGCGCCAGACTGACCACCTGTTGTGTTACCACGCCGTCCGTCTGGCGCAAGATCATTGGCGTGTTAGAGACCTGCGCCTGATACGCCAGCTCTGGAGCAGCCGTGAACACATGACCGATCTTGAGCCCAAGCTGATCCTGCACTTGACCCAGCGAGAGCTGCATCCCGGCGCGCTGGCGGTTCACCAGCGCCAGGATGATGTTCCCAGCAGACAATCCCAGCTCAACCATCAGGTCATATAAATCCTTAGACTGTGTTACAGTCTGACCAATCGGTTCGATCACCAACACCACTTGACGGCACTCCTTGAGAACTTTTCGATTCACCGGCGTTAAGGACGCCCCCAGGTCAAAGATCACAAAGTGAGCAAGATACGCCGCCTGACGACAAATGGCGTGGAAATGATCCACCGAGTTCAGATAACGCGCATCGCCTGGCTGTGGAGAAGACAGCAAGAGTTTGACGCCGCTAGGGTGGGTCATTAGCTCTTTCTCGATCATTTGAGGGGAGATGGCTGCCGGATTTAACGCAAACAATCGGTTGAAACCTTGCGCGTTCGTCATACCCAGCTCCAATCCAATGCTGCCGCAGCCAGGGCGAAAATCAGTGACAATCACCGATTTTTTTGATAAGCCGTGCAAGGCGATGCCCGTATTGATCGCCAGCGTCGAAACCCCCACCCCGCCCTTGGCGGAGATAAAGGCAATGCGATGACCTTCTTCGGAATAGTTCAACTCCGAGATGGAGTGGACGCCCGTTTTACGTCGTAGCACTGCCTTCACATGCGCAATCAACTCCTTCGGCTGGATCGGCTTGGTCAGATAATCGTCTGCTCCGGCTTCAAAACCCTCCAGCTTTTCCTCCATTTGAGTTTTGGCGGTGAACATGACGATTAAGATGTCCTGAGTCTGAGGGTCAGCCCGCAACTGGCGAGCAACCTGCACACCGTCAATATCCGGCATCATCAGATCCAGGACGATCAAATCCGGCCGTTCGCTGCGCGCCAAATTTAGCGCCTGCTGCCCGTTAGAAGCTGCCAGGATGACGTATCCCTGCCCTTCCAGCATCATCCCCACCAGGCGCAATGTATCTAAATCATCATCCACCACCAGGATTTTCTCGGCCATCGCATCAACTCTCGTCAAGAAATCCAGCGAGTAAGACATTGCGGGTATCTGTAACCCGCCAGCAACAGTCTAGCACAAAGATACATCTCAGGCAAGCGGCGCAGCCGTCCAAATAATATTATAATCCGCTCAATGCTCCTGGAACATCTGAATTCGATTCTGAAAGAAATGTGCCGTCTGGAGCGCCGCCTGATCGTAGTGGGTGTCTCCGGCGGCGCGGACAGCCTGTGCCTGATGCACGCCCTCATCCAGCTCGGCTACCCTGTATTGGTGGGTCACCTGGATCACAGCCTGCGACCCGAATCGGCGGATGAAGCGCAAGCCGTCCAGCGGTTCGCGACCGAGTTAGGCGCGCCAGTCGTGTGCAGCAAAGAAGATGTCGCAGCCTATGCTCGCCGCAACCGAGAATCAATCGAAGAAGCCGCCCGAACATTACGCTATGGCTTTCTTTTCCGCCTGGCGCAAGAACAAGACGCTCAGGCGGTTGCTGTGGCGCATACAGCGGATGATCAGGTGGAGACCGTGCTGATGCATTTATTGCGCGGGGCAGGGTTGACCGGACTTCGAGGAATGGCCTACCGCAGCCTGCCCAACCCCTGGAGCGGCGAAATTCCTCTGGTAAGGCCGTTGTTAGGCGTCTGGCGCGAGGAAATCGTCCGCTATTTGGAGCAATATCACCTGCAGGCTACGCTGGATGCCAGTAATCTGGATATGACATATTATCGTAACCGCCTGCGTCACGAAGCCCTGCCCTATCTTGATACGCTCAACCCCGGTATACGCCAAAGGCTGTGGAAGACCGCTGAATTGTTGCGCGAAGAGGAGGATCTCATTGAAGCGATCACCGCCAAAGCCTGGCAAGACTGCGCGCTCATCGTGGAAGAGAAAGCGATTGCCTTTGACGCCGATCGGCTGCGCCAACAGCCGCTGGCCGTGCAGCGGCGTCTGTTCCGCTGGGCGATTGCCCGGCTACGCCCCAGTCTGCGCAATATAGATTTCGAGTCAATCGAACGGGCGCTGGCCTTCCTTCGTTCACCCACTCGCAGCAGTCAAACGGATCTGATCTCCAACCTGCGGCTGGAACAGGAGGGCGCTCGCCTGTGGCTGGCAGAACAGGACGCGGCCCTGCCTGGCGCAGATTGGCCGCAAATTCCACCCGGCGTTGAGTTAAGGCTGGACATCCCAGGTGAGGTGGAGCTTGCCGCAGGTTGGCGAATGCGCGCCGAAGTTTACGACAACACGCCGCAACACTACACCCAGGCGATTGAAAACCCCGATCCTTATCAGGCATGGCTCGACCGAGCGACCTTACAGCCGCCGCTGCTCGTGCGCTGCCGCCGCCCCGGCGACCGTTTTCAGCCTTTGGGCATGGGTGGGCGCTCGCTCAAATTATCTGATTTCATGATCAACGTGAGATTACCTCGACGCGCCCGAGAGGGCTGGCCATTGGTTCTTTCCGGCGAAGAGATCGCCTGGCTGCCCGGTTACCGACCGGGAGAACGTTTTGCTGTACGCAAGGAAACTCCAAAAATTGTTCTCCTGACCTTGAGAGCAGAAAAATAGAGGAGCGCCGGGTATGCCCGCCAGCCCGGCGCTCGTTCAAGGAGGAGAAGAAGAAATGATAAAAGTATCTTAGCACAGGGGGAAAGGGTTTGCTTGACGCTTAGATGACGATCAACCAACGCTTGCCCTGTGATTCATTGGCGCTCGGCTGAGAAGCAATTAATAAAAGGCAGCCGGAACTGCGGTTTCCGGCTGCGCTTCTATCGTCGTCGAATTAGAACAACCCTACCACGCGGCCAGTCTCCAGGTCCACATCATAGAACACCGGGCGGGTCGGCAGGCCGGGCATGGTGCGCATGGTGCCCAGCAATGGGTACAAGAAGCCCGCTCCCACTGAAGCGCGAATATCGCGGATCGGAATGCGATAGCCCCTAGGCACACCCTTCACATCTGGCTCATGGCTCAAGCTCAAGTGGGTTTTTGCCATGCACAGCGGCAGCTTGTCAAAGCCCAGGCGAGTATAAAGTTCGATTTTCGCCTCCGCCTCGGGGAGATAATCCACGCCGTCGGCGCCATAGATCTCTTTGCAAATGATCTCGATTTTTTCCTTGATGGACATATCCAGATCATACAAGAAGCGGAAATTGCTGGGTTTCTCAGCCGCCTTCACCACCGCCTCGGCCAAAGCGACTGCACCCTTGCCGCCATCCATCCAATGGGTGGAGACCACGGCGTCATCCGCGCCGGCTTCCAACGCAGCCTGACGCACCAACGCCACTTCAGCCGGGGTATCGGTGGCAAAGGAATTTACCGCCACCACCACCGGGATGCCAAAACGCAGCGCATTCTTGATATGCACCTGCATATTGCCCAGACCAGCGCGCAGCAGATCCAGATTTTCATCCGTGTAGGCTGCATCCAAAGGCCGACCGGCAACCACCTTGGGTCCGCCTCCGTGCATCTTAAGGGCGCGCACGGTTGCCACCAGAACAACCACATTAGGGATCAAGCCAGAGTAACGGCACTTGATGTTAAAGAACTTCTCCATGCCAATATCCGCGCCAAATCCCGATTCGGTGACCACGTAATCGGCCAGCTTCAACGCAATCCGGTCTGCAATGATGGAACTGTTGCCGTGGGCGATGTTGGCGAACGGGCCGGCGTGCACGAAAACCGGCGTCCCTTCCAGCGTTTGCATGAGGTTAGGTTTAATGGCATCCTTCATCAGAACGGTCATCGCGCCAGCGACGCCCAGGTCTTCCGCAGTGATGGCTTCACCCTTGCGGTTGGTGCCGATCACAATACGGCTGAACCGTTCGCGCATATCAGCCAGATCGGAAGTCAGCGCCAAAATCGCCATAATTTCGCTGGCTACGGTGATGTCGAAACCCGTACGGCGGGTGAAGCCCTTTTCTTCTGGTCCCAAACCGATCTCGATTTCACGCAGAAAACGATCATTGGTGTCCACCACACGTCTCCAGGTGATGCTGTTGGGATCAATATCCAGACGAGCAAAGCGCGCTTTCTCCTCTGGCGTCAAGTCATTCGGGTCAGTCTTATCAATCCCCAGCCGCTTCAGCCGCCGCAGCATAGACGGGGAGAACCTGCGATTGCCTTGCTTATCCGCCGGGCAGAGAAGGTTGAACAACTTAATGTCATCCGGTTGGTTGGCTTCATGGAACATGCGGGCGTCAATCGCCGCGGCTAATAAATTATTGGCCGCAGTAATTGCATGAATATCGCCGGTCAAATGCAGGTTAAAATCCTCCATCGGGACCACCTGACTGTAACCCCCGCCAGCCGCCCCACCTTTAATGCCAAATGTTGGCCCCTGGCTTGGCTGGCGAATGCAGGTGAACACCCTCTTCCCCAGGTGCGCGCCCAACGCCTGGCTGAGACCCACCGTGGTGGTCGTCTTGCCCTCTCCCAATGGTGTGGGGGTGATGGCAGTCACATCAATATACTTGCCGTTTGGCACATCCGCCAGGCGCTCCAGCGTTTCCAAACGAACCTTGGCGATGTAATTGCCATGCAATTCCAGCTCTTCTGGGAGAAGCCCGATTTCTTCTGCGATTTGCATGATCGGTTTCAATTTCGCTTCTTGGGCGATTTCAATATCCGACGGCACCGGACGGCGCAAATGGATCGGCGTAGGGATGAATTGTCGCTGTCCAATAGAAACGCTCTTGCTCATGTCTGTTTGCCCTTTCATTGAGATATTATATGGCGGTTTATACCGGGTGACCTTTCATTACGATTTTACTACTCCCCCTATTGTGACAGGTTTCACGTCTTTTTTCAATGGACGCTTTTCCTAAATGAGAGAGTAATGTGTCACTTTTTGCCCATCTTTTGGCAGCTCAGTTCACTGGCGGACGGGATTTGGTACGCTAAAACACCGAAAATCATAGGGCGGCAGGATCAAATCCTGGAGATGAAATATCTGGCCGCTCATCAAGTCCTTAAGCTCGTAGCTCAGGCCATAGAGGCGAAGCAAATTGGCGGAAATGCGCTGTTCGCTTTCGCTGAAATTCGCAAATACCAACGCCCGGCCATGATCGCCAATGCGCAAATAACCCAAGACGTGCTCATTATCCGTGGCGATCACCTGCAATTCATTGCCGCTAAACGCCGCAGTACGCTGACGCAACTCAATCAAGCGACGCAGTCCCTGGAAGATGCGCCATTCAATGCTTTGCGGTTCTTTGCGACGCTCCACAGCCTGCCAATCGGAGAATGGACGATGCACCCAACGGCTATCGCCAGCTTTCGCTGGGTCATCTCGATAACGATAATCATTGAGAGCGCCAATCTCATCGCCCAGGTAGATCAGCGGGATGCCGCCTACGGTCATAATGACGGCATGCATTAACAAAATGCGCCGGATGGCAAGTTCCACTTCGGCAGCGGTTTCTTCGCGCAATGCTTTTTCCAGACCAGCTAACGAGGCGCAGGTGCCTGAAATACGCGCATCCCCCGTTTTAGGATTCTCCTGAAAAGGCAAGCCCCGCGCGAAACTCCCCGGAAAACGCCCGGTATAAAATGCGTTTAAAAAACGACGATGATCGAACCCATTGATGTTCAACTGGGCAGCATCTTCATCCGAAAAAGTCCAACCAATGTCATCATGACAGCGCACATAATTCACCCAGGAGCAGCCGGGTGGGATGCGAAAACGCTGCCGCAACGCCTGATCCAACATGCGCACCTCGCGCGTCGCCAGAGAATTCCACAACAACGCCATTAATAAGGGATTATATGATAGCTGGCATTCCTGGGGAGAGATATACTTGATCACCTCGTCAGGGTGAACAATGGCTTCCGATTTGAACAGCAACGCGGGTGCCGCAATACGAGCACAGGCGTTGAACGCCTGAATGAGCGTGTGCGCCTCCGGTAAATTTTCACAACTGGTGCCCAATTGTTTCCAGATAAATGCCACCGCGTCCAGGCGAAGCACCTCCACGCCAACATTGGCCAGGAAGAGCATTTCCTCCACCATACGGTTGAACACCACCGGGTTGGCGTAATTCAAATCCCATTGATAAAAATGGAAGGTGGTCCATACCCATTTACCAATTTCAGGCCGATAGGAAAATGCCCCAGGATGTTCGTCAGGGAAGATCTCTCGCAAATGTGCTTCATAGGCATCCGGCATTCGCCGATCTGGGTACATGCGATAATATTCCTGGTAGTCCGGGTCGCCAGCCAGCGCCTTCAATGCCCATTCATGCTCATCTGAAGTGTGATTGAAGACCAGATCCAACACCAGGCTAATCCCCTGATGGCGCAGGTCGCCGGCCAGCGCAGCCAACTCCTCCATCGTCCCCAAGTCGGGGCGGACCTCTCGATAACTGCTGACCGCATAACCACCATCATTTTCCCCCTGCGGCACGCGAAACAAAGGCATCAGGTGCAGATAAGTCAAGCCTAACTCTTTGAAATAGGGGATTTTCTGACGCAAGGATTGGAGATCACCGGCGAATAAATCCACATAACATACCCCACCTACCATCTCGTTTGACTGAAACCAGAGCGGGTTTCTCTCGCGTTCCTGGTCAAGGGCCTTAAGATCAAATGGCCGGGCGATCCACATGCGCGCCAGGGTGAGCAGTAAATCCTCGAGGTGGTAAAAAAAATCGTATTGTTCTGCATATAGGCGATAATACAACTCGAAAAGCCGCGGGAAATGCTGCTTGAGGCGCGCCTCAAAGATCGGCCAATCATTTTTCTGCGCCCTCTTTTGAGTTTTATAGAATGTTTTAACCCGCGGTAAGAGACGAGTAAGAGAAATGTTTATTTTCCTGTCCAGTTCATCCATCGCTGCTTGCCTCTTCCATCACCTCTCCTTGATGGGAGATCAATAATTACGCTATAAGATTTGTTGAATACATCAGAGCAAAACCAGGTCAAATTTTTATGATCCCGGCGGCGCAGTGGTATTGCGTTCAATCAACTCGGTCGGCAGTACCTCACATACCGGTTCACGGTGGAATCCAGCCAGCGATTCTAGCAACAGCTCCACGCCGCGCTGCCCCGATTCGTACAACATCTGACGAATCGTAGTTAACCCCAACAGCTCAGCGATCTCAATATCATCGTACCCGATCACTGAAAGGTCTTGCGGAACTTGTATACCTGCGTTGCGCGCAGCTTGCATCACTCCAATCGCCTGCGTGTCGCTGGCGGCGAAGATGGCGGTCGGCCGTTCCGGCAGGGCGAGCATTTGCTCCGCCAGTAGCTGCGCTGGATAACGGCCATGCTCGCCCTGTCCAAAATACTCAGGCCGATAAGCCATCCCGGCCAAATCCAGCGCCTGACGGTAGCCCTGGAAACGATCGCGGCTGGATGTGAAGTTGAAAGGGCTTTCCAACCAATCGCCAATAAAGCCAATTCGTCGGTGTCCCAGTTTAAGCAAGTATTGCGTGGCCTTGAACCCACCCTGGACATCATCCGTGATGACTCGATTAAGCTGAGACAGGGAAGGATGGTTAGCGTCCACCAAAACGATGGGCGTTTCCGCTCGCGCCAATAGGGGGATATCTTCATCCCGCGGCGAAAGCGACAGGATAATGACGCCATCCGCTCGCTCACGTCTCGGAATCTCATGAAAACATTCATCGCGGCGCTTCACCGTTTCCACATTATAAACATCCAGATCGTATTCGCTCTCGAGCAATGTGTTCTGGATGCCGCGCAATCTCTCGATAAAAGCTGGACGGGTGAAAAAGGGCGCAATCACCGCCACCGTTAATGTCTTGCCGGTTGATAATCGCCGCGCCGCGGGATTCGGCACAAACTCCAGTTCTTCAATCACCTGCAAAACGCGGCGGCGCGTTTCCTCGCTGACCAACGGGCTGCCATTGATCACGCGCGAAACCGTCGCCAATCCCACCCCCGCCCGCCTGGCGACATCTCGAATCGTCACATTTGGCATTCCAGACCTCATCTTATCGAACCACGCTATTTTACCCGCCGCCCCGATTATCCGTCAGCCAGGCGTATTGATATGGCGCCAATTCAAGAAACAATTCGCCAGCCCGCACGCGTTTCCTTTCGTCTGGGCGAATCGCATCATACACATAACCATCACCCAGGCCAGGCCAAACCAGGCGCGCCAGTTGCATTTCTGGCGTCAAATTCTGAACGATCAGCAGTCGGTCGTCCCCGAAACTGCGCCAATAAGCCGCCACGCCATTCAGGTCCAGATCCGCCCAGACAAACTCGCCCCATCCAAAAGCGCGGTGCGCTTTTCGCGTTGCAATCATGCGCCGAATGACATTCCAAAGCGAGGTCGGATCGGCGCGCTGAGCAGCCACGTTCACCCGCTCCGGCCGATAATCATCGCTCTGAATGAGCGGTGCATACAGTTTCTCTTGCGCAGCGCTCGAAAAACCCGCGTTCTGTTCAGCGTTCCATTGCATGGGCGTACGCACGCCATTGCGGTCCGGCAGCCAGATGTTATCGCCCATGCCGATCTCATCCCCGTAATAAATGATTGGCGAGCCAGGCAGAGTAAACAGCAAAGAATTCGCCAGCTCAATCTTACGGCGGTCGTTATCCAGCAGCGGCGCCAGGCGGCGGCGGATTCCCAGGTTCAAACGCATGCGCGGCTCTGGCGCATATTCTCGCCACATCCACTGCCGCTCCTCCTCAGTCACCATCTCCAAAGTTAATTCGTCGTGGTTGCGCAGGAAAGTACACCACTGACAAGACTTGGGGATGGGCGGCGTGCGTTCCAGGATCCATTCCAACGGCGTTCGGTCGCCCTTGCGCAACGCCATGAAAATGCGCGGCATGACCGGGAAGTGAAAAGCCATGTGAAATTCGTCGCCGTCGCCAAAATAGGGGCGTACATCTTCCGGCCATTGGTTGGCTTCACATAACAAGACGCGCCCTGGATAGTTTTCATCCAAAAACCGCCGTAAACGCTTGAGATAAACATGTGTCTCTGGCAGGTTCTCGCAATTCGTCCCTTCCCGCTCAAATAGATAAGGGACAGCATCCGCGCGAAAGCCGTCAATGCCCATATCCAGCCAAAATTTAGCCACCCGCATCATCTCTTCTTGAACCGCCGGATTGTCATAATTCAAATCTGGCTGCGTCGAGTAGAAACGATGCCAATAATACTGCCCGGCGACTTCGTCCCAGGTCCAATTTGACTTCTCGGTATCCAGAAAAATGATGCGCGCCTGGGCATATTTTTGGTCGCTGTCGCTCCAGACATAATAATTGCGATACGGAGAGGAACGATCCGTACGCGCTGCCTGGAACCAGGGATGCTGATCTGAGGTGTGGTTTAGCACCAGATCGGCGATGACGCGTATATTTCGTTGGTGGGCCGCAGCCACCAGGTCCTTAAAGTCTTGTAGATTGCCATACTCCGGCAGAACGCCGTAATAGTCTGCAATATCATAACCATCATCGCGCAATGGCGATGGATAGATGGGCAGCAGCCAGAGACAATTCACCCCCAGCGCTTCCAGGTAATCGAGCTTCTCGATCACGCCGCGCAGATCGCCATGCCCGTCGCCGTTTGAATCGCGAAAAGCGCGTACATATAGTTCATAAAAAATGGCATCTTTATACCAGAGGTCATCTTTGGGTATTGATCTTTGTTGTATTTGATCCATCGTGTTCGACTTTTTAGCGGAATAATTTCGACCAAATCCGGGCGCTATTGGGCTGCCACTTTTGGGAAACGCAACAACAATTCAAGCGCAAAACCCGTCACCACTCCGGCGACTGCGCCGGTTGAAAAAAAACCAGGCAAGAACGCCAGCCCGCTCGTCCAGGCAACAATATTGACGATGATCCACCAACCAGAGAGGAAGATCTCCTGGCGCAGCACCAACCATTGAGCGAAGCCAGAGATGGCGCCGATGATCACCCCAGTCAAAAACTGCGACTGACCCGGGTTCAACAGGATGAGCACCAGCGAGGCGACCGCCCATCCCAGCACGGTGGCAATTAGCCAGTTGCGCGGCTGACGCAACCGGTGCTGAAGCACGAAGTATTGAAGCGCGCCAATGACCACTCCGGAGGCGATCAAGGATACGCCGCCGATCAGAAATCCCCCAACAATCCACCCCATGCTGGTGGAAATGATCCAGGTGAACAGGAAAGCCCAATCGAAGGAAGAATGGTCTTGCTTATGCATGACGCGTTAAACCTTACCAATCATCCCTGCCCAGACGGATGGCCGTGTTCTATTCGGCGGTGGAAACGACCGCCGAGAGATGGGGCGGCTAAAATCGCTCGTCGAAAAGCTTGGTGAACGGATCAGCCTTTGATGGAGCCGGCGAGCAAGCCGCGCACGAAGTAGCGTTGCAATGAGAAGAACACAATCAATGGCAACACCATCGTAACAAAAGCACCTGCGGTGAGCAAATGCCAGTCTTGACCACGGTCGCCAACGATAGCCGCCAAACGCATGGTCACCACCTGAAAATTCCGGTCGCCGCCCAGGAAGATCAGCGCCACCAGATAGTCGTTCCAAACCCATAGGAACTGGAAGATGGCAAATGACGCCAAAGCAGGCACTGAGAGAGGCAGGATCAAACGGGTGAACACGGTGAAATGGGACGCCCCATCAATAAAGGCAGATTCCAGCGTTTCGCGCGGCAATGTGCTGATGTAGTTAAATAACAAATAGGTCGCCAGAGGCAGACCAAAGCCGGTATGCGCCAACCAAATTGCCAGGAAAGTCCCATTCAGATTCAACTTTGCGTAATCCCTTAGAATAGGCACCAGGGCAATCTGCAACGGCACAACCAAAAGCGCAACCACGAGAATGAACATCAGGCGGCGTCCAGGGAAATTCATCCAGGCAAAACCGTAGGCGGCAAAAGCGGCAATCAGAATGGGAATCAAAGTTGAAGGAAGCGCCACCGCGATACTGTTCAACAAGGCCCCATAAAAGTTGTCCCCTGGGATGGTCACCACAGTCCCATCTTCGCGTGTATAGACAAAACTCTTGCCTTGCAACACCTGTTTGTAGTTATCCAGGGTAAATTTCCAGCTCACTGTCCAGACTTTGTCCTGCACTTCGATCGTCCCAATCCGCCGATTGCCAATCCACTGCAAACGCTGACCCTCCGGTGTGGTGACACCAGCGCGCAATTCCTCGAACGTGGCTGTAATCCCATTAATGGTCATTGGCCCGCTGGCATCTAACCCCTGGGCGCGCGGATCAATCTTCTCAACCACCTCCCATTTGCGGTGGGGGAGGATCGCCCACCACGGCGTGGTTTGAATATCAAACCGATCGCGAAAAGAAGAGACCAACAAACCGACGACTGGAATTAACCAGATCAGCACCAGGAGGAGCAAAACGCCATTGACCAGTAACAAACCGCGAATTCTTTGGGCGCGCGAGCTTTTCATCAGAACGCCTCCTGTTCTCCAAATCTGCGCAGGTTATAAACCATCACCGGAATGACTGCAATCAAAAGGACAATGGCGATTGCCGAGCCATAGCCCGAATTGCGGGCGATGAAAGATTGCCGATAAAACTGAGTGGCAATCACATCGGTGCCAAACTGGCCGCCCGTCATCACCCACACCACATCGAAAATCTTCAAAGTAAATATGATCACAGTGGTGGTAACGGTGATGATCGTGCCGCGTATCGAAGGCACCATGATGCGGAAAAATACCTCCATCTCGTTAGCCCCATCCACTCGAGCAGCTTCAATGATTTCCTCCGGGATGCCTTTCAACGCCGCCGAGAACAGCACCATTGCATATCCGGTTTGCAGCCAAACCACAATGATGACCAGAAACAGGTTGTTCCAGGGAGATATGGCGGTGTACGCCGGCCAGGCTTGAGGTTGACCGCCCAACCCAACAACGATGGCGTTCAACAATCCTATTTGAGGGCTCCCAACCGGTTTGACCTCATAAATAAAATTCCAGATCACCCCCGCGCCAACAAACGAAATCGCCATGGGCATAAAAACCATTGCCTTTGCAAAATTTTCGAACTTGCTGCGATCAGCCAATACAGCAACCAGCAAGCCAAAGATTACCGTAAGTGGTGTGGCGACCCCGATCCAAAAGAAAATATTATTCCGGAAAGCCTCGCGCATCAGGCGGTCGGTAAATACGGCGATGTAGTTGCCCAAGCCGACGAATTGAGCGCGCAGCAAGGCAATGAACTCGTTTGGCGATGAAAATAACAGACTTAAAGGTATTCCAGGCGGGCCATCTTTGCCATACAGGCTGATCCATAGCGTGCGCAGCGAAGGCAGAAACAGATACCAGGCAAGGATTGCCATTGCCGGCCCAACAAAGACAAAGGGTTGAAGCCGCGTCGTCCAATAGAGAGGGAGCAGCTCCACCAGCCAGTTGAATACCCAATACAGGATAGCAACGCCCCCAACTCCCCACACAATCGCGATGAGGGTGATCACACCCTTTGACGCGTTGCCAGCCCGCAAGAACAAAAAGCCCTGGTAGAGAATGTAAAAAGCAATCAGAGGAATAAGCGCAGCCAAAGCAATGCGCAGAAGGTTCGTCACCAAACGGGCGATCGGGCTGAGTTCCATGCTTGCGCGTCTCTCAAGGTATTGCATGGTAGACTCCTTTCATCTAATCGAGAGCCAATGCCATGATTGAAGCTGGGGCTGCCAGCTCATCCACACTGGCAGCCCCAATTCACTACATCATCTTATTTCGGCCAGGACTTGTCGATTTCAGCCAGCACGGTATCCAGGTCGGCTGCGCCCGACACCCAGTCGGTCATCGCCTTCCAGAACGAACCCGCTCCGACCACCCCCGGCATCAGATCAGAT
>JAGVAD010000040.1 GCA_020060465.1 Anaerolineales bacterium | reverse complement strand
GCCGTGCCAGCGGCGCGCCCCAGCCTGCAGATTGACGCCTGTGTGGATTGGGCGCAGATCAACCTTGAGATGGCCGAGCAGGTTGAGCGCCTGGCGCCGTTCGGACGCAGCAACCCTGCGCCGGTGTTGGTCAGCCGCCGGCTGCGCTTGGTGTCGCAATCGTTCATTGGTCGCGAGCAAGAGCACCTGGCGCTATCATTGGAGGATGAAAATGGTGTGCGTCGCCGGGTGATCTGGTGGGGCAGTGCGGATTACATCCGAACAGAGCCCTTGCCGGAGGGGCTGTTCGATCTGGCTTTTATCTTGCGGGCGACGGCTTTTCGCGGCGAGCGGGAAGCACAGATTGAATGGGTGGCTTGCCGTGCGACGCCAGGCGCGGCGGTGGAGGTGCGCCGCATCTTGCGTGTAGATGATCTGCGCTTCGAACTACAGCCGCTGGCGCGTTTGCAGAGCTGGCTGGCCGAGCGCGAAGCGGAGGGTGTTTTGGCTGAAACGCTCATTTGGGCGGAGGGTGGGGTGGTCGAGCAACTTGCCGGACAGGTGGGCGCGGTGCGCCTCTGCGGGCGGCATGAGCTGGAGCGCTGTCGTGCGCTGGCGGTGTGGAGCATCCCGCCCTCGCCGACGCATTTGGCTGCCGCGCTGGCACAGACGCAAGCCGAGCGGGTTGCGCTGTTCGCCGTGCAACCGGGTTTTGACCAGCCGCAAGCTTTTTTAGAACGGCTGGCCGGGCTGGCGCGCTACACTCTGTCTCGATTGGATGGGCGCGTTTCGCTGGCGCGCCTGGCAGCGGCGTTGGCCGCACGCGAAACGACCGTGCGGCGCGGGCTGGAGTGGCTGGCGGCGCAAGGCGCTTTCAGGGTAAGCTACGCACCTGGCGAAGTTCCGAGTAACGGCGATGAAGCGCTCCTGATGTCTCAACCTGTTTTGGCGGACGCTGCCCTGGCTGAGGAGTTGCTTGTTCAAACGCGCCGCCTTTTGGACGAGACCGCTGCCTACCGCCGTCATTACGCCAGCGCTGAACGCCTGGAGATGATAGAATGATATTCTGGTGAATAAATCATCACTGGAACAAAACGATGCTTGATAGCTCGAGTTATAAAAATCAACCGTCTCCCTGTTCGGTGTTGAGGAACGATAGGATTGATCACCTAGCCACAGAGCGCACAGAGAAGAGTTAAGAAAATCTCCGTGTACTCCAGTCCTGCTTTGAAAATAGACTCTCTGTGAGCTCGGTGGCGACATTTTCATCTTTTGAGGCGAACTGTAGTTCTTGACAACCCCATGCTGAGATCCAATCACCAACGCTCAAAAGGGAGACTATATAAAAATCACCCCTTGAAATTTGTTGTAATTGTGGTAAGATTATGAGCGAGAGCCCTCGGGTGCCCCCCTCACTCGAGCGCTCTCGTTTTTTAATTCGAGGCGGGTGATGCTTGCTCGCCTTCTGCCTGAATGATCTTGAGAAACGCGGCTACGATTTGCGGGTCGAATAGCTTACCCGCCTGCTGGCGCAAATAGGCAATCGCCTCGGCGCGCGGCCAGGCCGGGCGGTAGGGACGGTTGCTGGTCAGGGCGTCGAACACATCCACCACAGCGAACAAGCGCGCCGCCAGAGGGATTTCTTCGCCCTTCAAACCCTGCGGATAGCCGCTTCCATCCCATCTTTCGTGGTGACAGTATGGGATGTCCAACGCCGGGCGCAGGTACCGAATGGGAGAGAGCATCTCATAGGCGAATTGCGGGTGTCGGCGCATGATCTCCCATTCTTCTGCGCTGAGCGGACCGGGTTTTTGCAGGATGCTATCTGGTATGCCCATTTTGCCGATGTCGTGCAAGATTGCCCCGCGACGCAGGTGAACCATTTGCTGTTCATTGAAGCCCAACGCCCGCGCCAGAGCGACTGCCAGCTTGGTCACGCGCTGCGTATGATTCTCGGTTTCGCGGTCGCGCAGGTCGAGGGCGCGCCCCCAGCCTTCGATGGCGGCGTCGTAAGCCAGCGAAAGTTCCAGGTTGGTGCGTTGCAAGCCCTCGAACATCTGACCGTTGTCAATAGCGATAGCCGCTTGAAGCGCCAGCCCCTCCATGAAATTCTGCCAGTCGGAGTCAAAATTCAGCCGCGAGCGGTGGAAGATCTCCAGCACGCCCTTGACCGCTCCCTTGGCCAGCAATGGCGCCACAGCGTATGAGACAAACCCCTCTTTTTCTAAGAAATCACGTCGCAAGAAAGTCTGGTTCGTGGCGAGATCGGGAACCAGCATCATGCGCTGCTCGAAGGCGGCGCGCCCAGCCAATCCCTTGCCCATAGGCAATCGCGATTGCTCGTACTCTCGAGTGCGGAAACCGCGCCCGGAGGCGTATTCCAGCGCCAGGGTGAGCGGGTTGTACAGCAGCACGCCAGCCGCGTCCACCTTCAATTGGGTGATGGTTTGCTTCAACAAAATATCCAATGAGAAGTGTACGTCCAGTGAAGAACTGATGGCGCGGTCAACGGTCTGCAGGGCGTTTAATTGCTCCATCCGCCGCTGTGTCTCCTCATACAAGCGGGAGCGCTGCAAAGCGTTGCCGGCCATATCCGCGATGGCCAGCAGCAGGCGCTGTTCCTCCGCGCTGAAGGAGCGCCGTTTCTCGCTCCATAGGTGCATCACGCCGATGACGCGTTGCTCGGCGCGCAACGGCAGCGAGATGCCGCTGTAATAGGCGCTGAGTATCTGTTCTTCGCCGGGAGGAATAACCGTAATGGGGTCGCTGCGCCAGTCCTCGGTATAGTAAATTTCACCGCTCGAGCCGACAAAACCAGTCACGCCTTCGCCTGGGCGGTGACGCATGAGTGGGTTGCTCCGGGCAAGCCATTCCCCGCGGGTGTTGATCCAGCCGGTGGAGACCCAGTCTCCGCTCGATTCATCCAGCAGATAAATGGAGCCGGCTTGTGCCCCCACAGCCAGCAGAGAGTGTTGAATAAAAACAGGGATCATCTCAGCCATGCTTTGCGCCTGGCGCAGGGATTTGGAGACCTCCTGGAGCAACTCCACTTCATACAAGCGCTGCTGCACATCTGAGAACAAGAGAGCGTTTTGGATCGCCAATCCGATCTGATTGGCGATCATGCTCAGCAGATCGAGGTCATCCTCGCCATAGGCGTGATTGCGATAGCTTTGCAGTTCGAGCAAGCCGATGACCTTGCCCTCTACGATCATCGGCGTGTAGGCGGCGGACTCCGGTTCTCGACTATCGCCAATCAACATGCCGCCGCGCTGTTGCCGTTTGGCGCTCAGATCGTTAACCACCATGGTTTGCCCTTCCATAGCGGCTTTGGCGCGCCCGTTCAACGCCTGCTGCGGATCGAAGACCAACGGCGGTAAAGAGGAGACATCCAATTCTTCGCCGTCGCTGAGGATGTAAACGGCGCGCAGGGTGTTGGCTGTCTGATCGAACAGGCTGATGCCCAAATTGTCGCAGTTGACCAGTTGGCGCACATGCTGATAGGCGGTGCGGTAGATGGTCGGTAAGTCGAGGCTGGCAGCCAGGGCGCGTCCCATGGCGTTCACCGCGGCGATCTTCTGCGCCTGGCGTTGGGTTTGTTCGAACAGACGCGCGTTTTCAATCGAGGCGGCGAACTGCGCCGCCAGGGTTTCCAACAGCCGTTGATGACTTTCGTTATATGCGTTCGGCTGGTAAGATTGAGCGGAGATCATGCCGAACGTTCGTCCATCGCGTCGCAACGGGACCGCCAGAATAGAGCGTACATGTTGCGGGTCTCCAAAATGCACCGCCTGGACCTCGCTCTGAATGGGGTAATCATTGATCAGCAACGTTTTCCCAGATGGGATGACTTGGCCGCTGAGGCCCTTGCCGCGTGGAATGTGTTGCGGCGGATGGCGTCCGCTTTTATCATATAGATACACGCCGTGATAGTCGCCCAGGACTTCATCCTCCAGGACGATCGCAAAGGCTTCGCAGGGCATCACCGAGGCCGCCGCTTGATGCACGGCGGCGTAAGTAGATTCCGGGTCGGGTCTGGCCATGAGCAGGATCTGGCTGGCTCGATGGAGCACGCTGAGTTCGGATAGCCGCTGCTGAGCCTCTTCATAAAGGCGGGCGCGCTCGATGACCAAGGCCGCGGTGGAGGCTATGGAAACCAGGACGCCCATGTCTGTCTCGCTGAAGGAGTTCGCCTTTGAGCTTTCGACAGAGAGCGCCCCAATGACGGCCCCGCGCGCCAGAAGGGGTACGGCAATGGCGCTGCGCAACGCCTGCACTTCTGCAATGTTCGCCTGTTGCGCATCTTTTTGCAAGTCGGCATCCTGTTGCAGGTCCTGGATGAGCAACGGTCGGCGCTCACGCAGAGCGCGCCCGGCGTAGCCCCTCTGGATGGGGTAGGTGAAACCCAGCACATTCGGACTGTGATAACCGAAGATCGCTCGCACTTGCAGATGCGCTTCATCAGCCAGCAACGCCACGCTGCCCTTTTCCGCCGTCGGGATGGCATGCAGGGCAGCCTGCAAGAGGCGCTCCAGCAATGGCTGTAGCTCCAGCGTTTCGCTCAAAGCCTGAGCGAGCAGCGCCTGGGTTTCGATCTCCCGCTCGCGTTGTTTGCGTTCCGTAATGTCCAGCATCACCCCTTGCCAAAAGGCTGGCTTCCCTGCCGGGTCGCGGATCAAGACCGCTTCGTCTCGCAGCCAGACAATGCGTCCGTCTCTGGCAATCATGCGGCATTCGATACGGAATGGTTCGCCGCTGGCGCTGGTGCGTTGTTCTTCAGCCCGGACGCGGGCAAAATCCTCGGGATGGATGAGCTTTCTCCAGAAATTTGGTTCGCTGAGCCATTGCTCGACGGGATAACCGCTCAAGGCTTCAATCTGCGGGCTGATGAATAACAGGCGGTCATTCTCCGCCGCAGTGGTAAAGACAACCGCCGGAACCTGTTCGATCAGGGCGCGCAGGCGCGCCTCGGCGGCGCGTGAGGCTTCTTCTGCCAGCTTGCGCTGGGTAATGTCTTGCGCTGCGCCGTAGATACGCGTCACGCGGCCTTGCGTTGCATCCCAGATGGGGTGACCGTGGTCGCGCAGCCAGCGGATCGCGCCATCTTTGCGCCGGATGCGAAACTCGCTCACATCGTGCTGGTTTGCCAGCAGGCGGCGAGCGCGCGCCAGGGCGATGGGCATATCTTCGGGGTAGACGAGCACTTGCCAGCCGCCCAGCGCGTCCAATTCCTGAGAGGTATAACCGGTGATCGCTTCGAATCCGCCGATCACCCATTCGCGGGTCATGGTCTGGTCTTCGTTGACGCGAAAGGCGTAGGCGTAGTCCGAGATCATCTCGGAGATGATGCGGTAGCGCTCCTCGCTGGCTGCCAACGCCTGGGTGCGCTGCTGCACCAATTGCTCCATGCTTTCGTACCGCTCAATGTTGCGCAGAACGGGAGCAAGATGCGCCAGACCGAGCTCCAGCAGGCGCTGTTCATCTTGCAGCGCGGCTCCTTTGCGGGCGCTGACCACGCACAGCAAGCCCATCAGCTCACCTTCCAAAATGATGGGCAACGAATAGCGCTGGCGCGCTGCCGAACGCGGCAGACGCGCCCCAGACTTGTGTAACCATTTCCAGGGATCCAACCCGATCGGCAGCGTGGCGCCCAACAGGTTTGCAGCTTTTTTCTCGGCGTCCAAGCCGTGGGCTGCCAGGAGGCACAGCGAGCGGCGGCTTTCATCGGCGGCGAACAACACCGCCAGGCGAGGCTGCGCCTCAGCCTGCGTCCATTCCAGGAACAGTGCGCTTTCCTGGCGGCGGTCGAGGGTGGCGCCGAGGCGAAGGCTGAGGCGGTAGAGCGATTCGAGCTCTGAAGCTGCCATAAGAACTCTGCTTGTGTCCTACAGCGCCCGAATGGGCGTTACTCCTTTCGCTGCGTGGGCGTGAGCATCGAGAAAGCGCTGCTCAGCGGCGGACCGACCCGTGGGCCTTCTTTCTCGGAGATGAGGTATTCACGCACCTGCTTGCTGTGGTCGCTGCCGCGCGCCGCCAAAACCGCCAGGGCGCGGCGGATTTCACCGCCAATTTCGGTATAGCGCAGCAGCAGAATGGCGTCGGCGATGTGCGAAACCCCGCGCCCGGTGAGGGTCAGTTCGCTGCCGAACAAACCGCTCATCTCGCCGGTGAACAGTGCAGTGACGCCGTTCGATTTGAACCGCTGCGCCAGTGAATAGACGAAGTTGAAATATCGGTCAGGGCTGCCGTGCGCTCCCGCTTCCAGATCGCCCACGCTATCAATCACCACGCGGCGGGCGTTTAGCTCGTTCACTGCGGCGAGCATCTTCTGGGCGTGCTCGTCAATATCCAGCTCCACCGGCGAAGTGTACAGCATGTTCAGTTTTCCGCTGGCTTTGAGCGCCGAAACATCAAAACCAAAATTGGCGGCGATGCGTTCCAACTGCGTGGGGTCCTCCTGGAAGGAAATATAGACGCCGGTTTCACCAAGTTTTATGCCATTGAGTAGGAAATGCAGGGCGGTGACGGTTTTGCCTACACCTGGATCGCCTACCAGCAGAGCGATGGTGCCGCGCAACAGCCCGCCGGGCAGCATCAGGTCGTCCATGCCGGGGATGCCGGTGGGGGCGTACTCGCGGCTGGTGGTATACATGGCGGGCGTGGCAGGGGTGGTCAGGCGTGGGAAGACGGAGATCCCCTGCTGCGATATACGGAAGGTATGGTCGCCGGTGGTGTAGTCGCTGCCGCGCAGCTTATGGATGCGCAGCAGGCGCTGATCGCGCAGGGCGGCTGGTCGCCGATCCAGGGTGATGATGGCGTCCACGATGGTGGCTTCCACGCTGGATGAGAATTCGTCCGTCTGGTATTCGCCCACCAGCAGCGTGGTGCAGGGCAGGCTGGCAAGCGTGGCAGCCAGGCGGTAAAAGGCGCGTCGGCTGGCAGCGGTGCTCTCAGCCAACTGGTGCAGCGAACGGACGCTATCTACCACCAGCAAGGCGGGGTGATGCTCCAAAACCAGATCTTCGATGCGCTGAATGGCGATCATCCCATCGCCCTCCAGCAAATGCGGGGCAATGTCCTCATACATCACCACCTGCGGCACGAGGTCGGGCTTGAAGAAAGCGAACTCTTGCATGAAGCGCAATATGCGCGGCAGCGGTTCGGAGACGGTGGTGATGATGAGCGCCTTGTGCTGCGGTGAGATGCTGTTAAAGACGATTTGGTTTGCCAGCACGGTCTTACCGCTGCCCG
>JAGVAD010000047.1 GCA_020060465.1 Anaerolineales bacterium | reverse complement strand
CAAACGCAGAGCAGTACGCCGCTTAGAGAAACTCGGTTTCCAGGTACAGTTGAAGCCTGTGGCGGCCATAGCCGTCTCATAGGCTCATTTTCAAGGGAGTATCTATGTCTGCAACTCAAATCCTGGAGCAAGATCAACCGGCTCAGAGCAGAGAACCGGTGGTGAACGATTTTTCGATCACCGTAGGCACGGTAAATGGTTCAGGCAGCCAGACATCCAATCTGACGATCTTGCGCGCCCTGTTTAAAATGGGGATTCCAGTTTCAGGCAAGAACCTGTTTCCTTCCAATATTCAGGGCTTGCCAACCTGGTACACCATCCGCGTCAGCAAAGATGGTTTCCTGGCGCGGCGCGAAGAGACTGAGATTGTGGTTGCCATGAACCCGGCCACCTTCGCCAAAGACCTGGCAGGAGTTTTGCCGGGCGGCGCTTTCCTCTACGCGGATGACATTCGCCTGGCCATTGGGCGCGACGATATTTCGATTTACCCCATGCCGGTGAAGCAATTGGTCAAAGACTCCGGCGCGCCTTCCGAACTGCGCGACTATGTCGCTAATATGGTTTATGTAGGTGTGCTCACCTGGTTGTTGAACATTGACCTGGACAAGATTTATCAGGCGCTCAGCTTCCACTTCAAGGGCAAACCGAAGCCCATTGATCTCAACTTCGGCGTCGTCCGGGCGGCGCACCAATGGGCTAGCCAAAACCTGACCAAAACGGATCCATATCGCGTAGAACCCATGAACGCCACAGATGGTTACATCATGGCGGATGGCAACACCGCCGCCGCGCTGGGTGCGATCTACGGCGGCGTTCAATTCGCCGCCTGGTATCCCATTACGCCTGCCTCCAGCCTGGCTGAGTCGCTGGTGGAATATCTACCAATCTTGCGTAAAGACCCAGAAGAGCCGGATCGCAACACCTATGCCGTGGTTCAGGCCGAAGATGAACTGGCTGCTATTGGCATGGCGGTCGGCGCCGGTTGGGCTGGGCTGCGCGCCATGACTTCCACCTCTGGCCCCGGCCTTAGCCTGATGGCCGAATACGCTGGCTTGGCGTATTTCGCCGAAGTGCCTGTGGTCGTTTGGGATGTGCAACGTGTGGGTCCCAGCACAGGACTGCCCACCCGCACCGCCCAGGGCGATCTGACTTTTGTCTCTTTCATTGGCCATGGTGATACACAGTCTATCATCCTGCTTCCTGGTTCGGTCAACGAGTGTTTCGAGTTTGGCTGGCGCGCTTTTGATATTGCCGAGCGCCTGCAAACGCCGGTTTTTGTGCTTTCTGATTTGGACTTTGGCATGAACCAGTGGATGACCGAGCCTTTCCGCTATCCCGATGTCCCCATGGATCGCGGCAAAGTGCTTTGGGAGGAAGACCTGGAGCGGCTGAAAGGCGAGTGGGCGCGTTACCGCGATGTGGATGGCGATGGCATCCCCTATCGCACCCTGCCCGGCAACCGTCACCCTGCCGCTGCCTATTTCACCCGCGGCACCGGTCACGATGAAAACGCTCGCTATAGTGAAGATGATCAGGTCTGGCATAATTTGTTGGCCCGCCTGAAGCGAAAGTTCGAAACCGCGCGCCAATATCTGCCAGCGCCGCAAGTGGATTGCATGGATTGCGCTCAATATGGCATCATCGGGTTTGGCTCTACCACTCCCGCCATCCAGGAAGCCCGTCATCATCTGGCGCAAAGGGGCATCCCCACCGATTATCTGCGAGTGCGGGCGGTGCCTTTCGCGCACGAAGTGGGAGAGTTCATTTCCAATCACGATGTCGTTTATGTGGTAGAGATGAACCGCGATGGGCAACTCAATCAACTGCTGACCCTGGAATACCCGCATCTGGCCCCCCGGCTGCGATCTATCGCCTATACCGATGGTCTCCCGCTGAGCGCCAGTTTCGTCCGCGATTCCATCCTGACCTGGCCGAAAAAGGTCGAAGATTTGGAAGGCAAGCAAAAACTCGCCTCACTCATGGCGGAGGAATAAAATCATGACCGACCAAGCTACCTCTTCTCGTTTGCAAGTCAATCTGGTGGGGTTAAGTAAGGCGGATTATCGCGGCAACCCCAGCACATTATGCCAGGGCTGCGGCCACAACTCCATCTCCAGCCAGATCGTCGCTGCCTGCTACGAAATGAACATCGTTCCAGAAACGATTGTCAAGTTCAGCGGCATTGGCTGTTCCAGCAAAAGCCCTACTTACTTTTTGAATCGTTCCTTTGGCTTCAACGGCTTGCATGGACGCATGCCCTCACTGGCGACTGGCGCCCTCTTTGCAGATCATACTCTGCATGGCTTGGGCGTAAGCGGCGATGGCGATACAGCCAGCATTGGCATGGGACAATTCAAACATGTTCTACGCCGCAACCTCGACCTGGTTTATATTGTGGAAAATAATGGAGTGTATGGCCTTACCAAAGGCCAGTTTTCTGCCACCGCCGACGAAGGCTTGTCCCTAAAAGGTCAGGGAACGAACCCCTACCTGCCGGTGGACATCGCCTGGGAGGCCATCGTCGGCCACGCCACATTTGTTGCTCGTTCATTCGCTGGCGACCCTAAACAGGTGAAAGAGTTGATTAAGGCTGCCCTTGCGCATCGCGGCGTCGCCGTGTTGGATATTATCAGCCCATGCGTCACTTTCAACAACAAGGACGATTCAATGCATTCTTACGCCTGGGGCAAAGAACATGAAGTGGCTCTGCACGAGCTTTCGTATGTCCCGCGGGTGGAGGAGATCATGGTGGAATACGGCGAAGGCGAAACGACCGAGGTGACCATGCACGATGGTTCGCGCGTCATCCTGAAGAAACTGGATCGCGACTACGACCCTCGCAATCGCTCTGAGGCCATGCGCATCCTCGAAGAAGCCAACGCCAAACGTTGGCTGCTCACCGGCCTGATTTATATTACCGAATCGCAACCCACATTAAGCGATATCTATCACCTGACCGAAACTCCACTCAATCGCTTACCCGAACGCCGCATCCGGCCGCCGCGCGAAACGATTGAAATGGTCAACAATCTGATGTTCTAAAGCTGCACAACAGGATGCAGCCGGCGGCGCGGGTTGCCATCTCGGCTGCATCCTTAAATTTGTGCCGTCTTTCTCAAGTCCTTAGCTTATCGGGGTTCGATGGTATAATCCCAAGCGGTAATTCGCACTCTAAGAAAATTGGGCGCGACTCCAAAAAACCGCATGGACAGAATTAGCCGTTGGGAGAATATCACCATAAACGGCTGAGGAGCCCAAATTGGCGTTTAAACCATTTGATTGGTTATTAGGTTTATTCTCGCTGGATATCGGAATTGACCTCGGTACAGCGAACACGCTGGTCAATGTCCGTGGTAAAGGAATTACGATCAATGAACCCTCCTGGGTGGCGATCAACAAACGCACTCGCGAGCCGCTGGCAATTGGCGCAGAAGCGCGCGAGATGGTTGGGCGCACGCCAGCCAATGTGGTCGCCATCCGCCCTTTGCGGGATGGTGTGATTTCAGAATTTGAGATCACTCAGGCCATGTTAGAGTATTTTATTGGTAAAGCGCATGAGCAAAGCATTGTGCCTGTGCCGCGCCCGCGTGTGATCGTAGGTATTCCGTCCGGCGTCACCGAAGTGGAAAAACGGGCTGTTTACGACGCAGCCATGTCTGCTGGCGCGCGCGAAGTCGGGTTGATCGAAGAGCCGGTGGCGGCTGCTTTAGGCGCCGGCTTGCCGGTGAACGACGTGCGCGGCAGCATGATCGTGGACATTGGCGGCGGCACCTCCGAGGTGGCGATTATGTCCATGGGCGGCGTGGTCATCTCGCGCTCCCTGCGCGTCGCCGGCGACGAAATGGATCAAGACATCGTGCAATACGTACGCAACAAATATAATTTGCTGATCGGCGAGCGCATGGCGGAACAGGTGAAAATCGCCATTGGTTCTGCTTATCATCTCCCCGAAGAAAAAACAATGCTGGTGCGCGGCCGCAATCTCATTACGGGTCTCCCCGAAGCCATCGAAATCTCTTCCGTAGAGGTGCGCGAAGCCATTTCGGGTTCGGTTCAGGTGATTATCGAAACAATTAAAGATGCCCTGGACGAAGCGCCGGCGGAGATTATAGCCGACTTGATGGAATCGGGTATTTGTCTGGCCGGCGGCGGCGCTCTATTGCAGGCGTTGGATAGACGCCTGATGGATGAACTTCATATTCGATGTTGGGTGGCGGATGACCCCATGAGTTGTGTTGCACGCGGCGCGGGTATGATTTTGGAGGATTATGAGGCCCTCAAGCGCTTGTTGGTGGGCCTGGAACGCGGTAGCACGCGCCACAACTAATGCGATCTTCGTCGTTTTTCTCATTACAGAGCCTGGTGTTGGCTCTGATCATTATCGGCCTGATTGCCCTGGCGTTGGGGGGATATTTGGCGCCGGCAAGCCGGGTCTTGTTCAAGCCGTTGATCAGCGCGCAGACCTGGCTTGCATTGCGTTACCAGACGATTCAAAATTACCTCAGTTCGCCGCAGGATGTCGCCCGTTTGCGCCAGCGCAACCAGGAACTGGAAGCGGAGGTCTCTCGCCTGCAATCCGAGATCATTGATTTGCAGCAACAACTCGCCGAAACGCGGGTGTTATCTGCATTGGTGGATTTCGCCCGCGCTCACCCCGAGAACCGTTATGTTGCTGCTTCTGTTATTGGCCGCGACCCCAGCCCATTCGTGAAGTATGTCATCATTAATCGCGGCTCAGATGATGGCTTGCGCCGCGGTATGCCGGTGGTTACCGCTCAGGGGCTGGTGGGTCGTGTGGCTGCGGTGACGGCTGGCGCTGCCCGTGTGCAATTAATCACCGATCCCGATTCCTCCGTCAACATTCGCCTGGAGCCCACAGCCGCTGAGGGTATTTTGGTCGGTAGCCTGACCGGTAAGCTCTCCCTGGATATGATCCCGCAGGAAGCCTCGGTTCAAACCGGCAATCTGGTGCTTACCTCCGGTTTGGGCGGCAACTACCCAGCCAATATCCTCATCGGTCAGGTTGCCAATGTGGATCGCGAAGAGACGGATTTGTTTCAAACCGCTGATGTTCAACCAACCGTGGATTTCAGCCGGCTGGAGATCGTTTTGATCATCGTCAATTTTCGCCCGGTGGATATCAGTCCGCTTTTCCCCACCCCCGGAGCGCCGTGAAGGATGGACATCGCCCCTAAGCAGGTGATAGAGAGTTTATGGCTTTTTTCCTCGCCTTTCCGATTCTCAGTGGATTGATCATCTTGCAAACCGCGCTTGTGAGCCACATGCGCCTCCTGCAAGGCGCCGCCGACTTGATCCTGGTGGCCCTCATCGCCTGGGCAATCCAGAAGCCCGTGCGCACCGCCTGGTCGTGGGGCATCCTGGCGGGGTTGCTTGTCGGCTATGTCTCCGCAATACCTTTCGGGGTGATTCTGGTGGGTTACCTGCTTGCCGTCGCGCTGGCTGTGATATTGCGCCAGCGGGTGTGGCAATTGCCGATTTTGGCGATGTTAATCGCCACCTTCTTTGGCACGCTGCTTGTCCACCTGGTGGAAATCCTCGCTTTGCGGCTCGTAGATACGCCGCTTCCATTTTGGGAAGCCATCAACCTGGTCACCTTGCCCAGCATCTTGCTGAACCTGGTACTCGCACTCCCCATGTACGCGCTGTTTAATGATCTGGCAAACTGGTTATATCCACAGCCGTTGGAGATGTGATTGTTTCAGATTTGAATCTCAGGATTAAAATTTCAATCTGGTATGACAGTACAACCCACAATTCGCAACGAAATATCCACTCCCCGCATCCTGGCCTTTATTGGCGTGGTTGCCGTGGTGTTCGCGGTTTTTATCTTGCGCCTGTTCGTCCTTCAGGTGCTGCAAGGTAATGAATGGCTTGCCAAAGCCGCCGAAAACAGCACCCAGGAAATCAATATCGCCGCCCAACGCGGTTTAATCTATGACCGCAACGGGGTTATCCTGGCGCGTAATGTCGCTTCGTACAACGTCGTCGTTAAAGCAGCCGATCTGCCGGATGATCCCGGCGCCACTCAGGAGATATTTCGCCAGTTATCCGCCTTGATCGGCGTGCCGGTCAATCGAAATGAAATCAGCCCGGAAAACCCCTACGTGCCTTGCGTTTCAGACCATGGCATTGCCCAAATTGCTGAATACGCCGAGACCTCCACCCCCTATCAACCGGTCAGAATCGTGTGTGATATTGACGAGCGGGTTGCGAAAGTCATCCGCGAGAAAAAGCTGGATTGGCCCGGCATAGACGTTGAAATCCAGCCCATTCGCGAATACCCAACCGGCTCGGTTACTGCTTCGATGATTGGTTTTTTGGGGCCGGTGCCGGCCGCCTTAGAGGACTATTATGTTGAGCGCGGGCTGGTGCCGAACCGAGACAAGGTGGGGTATGCTGGCCTGGAATTGCAATACCAGGATTTGCTGGCCGGGCGCAATGGTCTGCGCGTCGTACAGGTGGATGTAGCCGGTCAGGAACTGCGAAATATCGCACCCCCCATCCCTCCCCGCCCGGGAAATAGCATTCGATTGACCATTGACACCCGTTTGCAGCAGGCTGCCTTAGAAATTCTGGTGGATGAAATCAATGATTGGAACGCGTATTTCAACGAAATGCGTTATTCGAGCGGCGTCGTGATCGCCATGAACCCCAAGACGGGTGAAATCCTGGCGATGGTTTCGTATCCAACCTACGAAAACAACCGCATGGCGCGTTTCATCCCCGCTTATTACTATAATCAATTGGTCAACGACCCCACCAATCCCTTGTTGAATCACGCTGTTGGCGACGTGCTGCCGGCTGGTTCGGTGTTCAAACTGGTCACCAGCGTCGGCGCGCTCAACGAGGGGGTTGTCACCCCCGATCAGGTCATCTCTACCCCGCCCAAATTAGAGGTGACCGAACGTTACTATGCCAATGATCCGGGCCAGGCGCGAGAATTCGTTGACTGGAACAAGGCCGGTTTTGGGCATCAGGATTTCGTTCATGGTCTGGCCAATTCGAGCAACGTCTATTTCTATAAACTGGGCGGCGGTTATAAAGACGAAGTGCCAAACGGCGGCTTGGGCATTTGCCGCCTGGGCACCTATGCCCGCGCCCTGGGCTATGGTCAGGCGCCGGGCATCGGTCTGCCGGATGAAGAAGACGGCCTCGTGCCGGATCCCACCTGGAAACGCATCAACCAGGCGGAAAGCTGGTCTTCGGGCGATACCTATATCGCCAGCGTGGGGCAAGGATATGTTTTAGCCACCCCGATCCAGGTATTGCTCTCCGCTGCTACCATTGCCAATGATGGCAAGCTGATGCAGCCCACCCTGCTGCGCGAAGTGCTGGATAACGAAGGCAATGTGATACCCATTTGGCGTACGCCGGAGGGCGATCTGGTAGAACAGCCCACGCCTGGTAGCGTGCAGGTTTCCCCATTTCAGCCGATTGCAAAGTGGGATCTGACCACCGACCCTGTTATTCAAGAGTATGGCGAAACAACCATCCGCGGCTGCGAGCCGATCCCCGGCAAGATGAAGACTGTCGCCCCCTGGGTGTTCCAAAAGATCAAAGAAGGGATGCGTTTGGCGGTCACCGAAGGCACCCTGGCAAAGATATTTGCCGGCGAGACGATCTCCGCCGCCGGGAAAACTGGAACTGCCGAATATTGCGACAAGTATGCCAATGCCCTGAACCGCTGCATCCCTGGCAACTGGCCTTCTCACGCCTGGACGGTGGCTTTCGCCCCGCTGGAAAATCCGGAGATTGCCGTGGTGGCTTATGTATATAACGGCACAGAAGGCTCCACCGTGGCCGGCCCGATCGTCCGCCGCGTGTTGGAAACCTACTTCGAATTGAAGAACATTGACACAGCGCCCCCAGTCCAATGAAGTACAAACCTCGGTGGTCGTCTCTCGCCTTGCTCCGGCAATTGCTTAATCTTCATGCTATAATCGCGGATACTCTGACGCGGGCTGCGAGAATGGTTATCTTGCCCCGCCAGAAATTGAAGATCATCTCATGACGGAGATCGCCTGGGTGGAAGGAACGCAGGATACAAGCGCATTGGTGCAGATCAAGGGCATCCGCGAGGGGTTGTTGGTCACGGTGGGCGATGGCGCCTGGGATGACATACACCGCGCCTTGCTGCAACACCTCGATCAACAAGCCGGTTTCTTGCGCGGCGCACGTCTGGCTTTGGATGTAGGCAACCATATCCTCAAAGCCGCAGACCTGGGACAGCTAAGCAAAGAGTTTGCCGACCGTCAACTGACCTTGTGGGCGGTCTTGAGCAGCTCGCCCACCACAGAGCGTTCGGCGCAATCCTTTGGTCTGGCCACTCGTCTTGGCGGTCGGCCGCGCATCGAACGGGGAGTAGCGCCGCTGGATACGGCGCTGCACGGCGGCGAGAGCGCAGTGTTGGTGCGTCGCACTTTACGTTCCGGCTTCAGCCTGGAACACGCCGGTCATGTGGTGATTATCGGAGATGTCAACCCCGGCGCGCAGGTCGTCGCCAGTGGGAATGTTGTGGTTTGGGGCAGATTGCGCGGTCTGGTGCACGCTGGTGCAGAAGGTGATGAGAAAGCGGTGGTCTGCGCGTTAGACCTTTCTCCAACCCAGCTTCGCATCGCAGGGCAAATTGCTCTTGCCCCCAAAAGGCGTGGTAAGCCTCAGCCCGAAATGGCGCGGATTATCAACGGCCAGGTGGTGGCCGAACCATGGGTTCCAAAGAGGGAGAAACTATGACAGGTAAAGTTGTCACCGTCACCTCTGGAAAGGGGGGCGTCGGAAAGACCACCGCTACGGCCAACGTAGGCGCTGCGCTGGCTCAGTTTGGCGACAAGGTCGTGTGCATTGATGCCGATATCGGATTGCGCAACCTGGATGTCGTGCTTGGCCTCGAAAATCGCATCGTTTATGATTTGGTGGATGTGGTCGAAGGTCGTTGCCGCCTGCGCCAGGCGATGATCCGCGATAAGCGTTTGCCTGAGCTTTATCTGATCCCGGCCGCGCAAACTCGCGATAAAAGTGCCGTTTCTCCCAGCGACATGGTTCGTTTATGCGACGAGTTGCGCCCAGAATTCGACTGGATCATGATCGACTCTCCGGCCGGCATCGAACGTGGTTTTCGCAATGCAATCGCCCCCGCGGATGTTGTCCTGGTGGTCACAAACCCTGAGGTTTCTGCAGTGCGAGATGCAGATCGCATCATCGGGTTGATCGAGTCAGAAGAAAAAGGCCCCGCTCGCCTGGTGGTGAACCGCATCAAGCCCGATATGGTGCGGCGTGGAGACATGCTTGCGGTGGAGGATGTGTTGGAATTGCTGGCCATTGAACTGGTGGGCATGATCCCGGATGATGAGATGGTGCTGACCAGCTCCAACCGGGGTACGCCAGTGGCTTTAGATGGGAAGAGTAAAGCGGGTCAGGCTTTTCGTAATATCGCCCGCCGTTTGCGCGGCGAAGACGTGCCCTTCTTGAGCATGGATAATGAAGGCGGTTTCTTAGGCAAGTTGGTGCGCCGTATCCGCGCCGGAGGGGACTGACATGGCTGGATTTTTAGATCGCCTCCTGGGTCGGGAAACCAAGAGTGCCCAGCAAGCCAAAGAACGCTTGAAACTGGTGCTGGTGCATGATCGCACCGACATTGCCCCGGGCGTCCTGGAAGTGTTGAAGGATGATTTGATCGCTGCCATCTCTCGGCACATCGAGATTGACCCCTCTGCGGTGCGCATCGAAATGACGCAAGAAGGACGTGAGCAGCGACTCATCGCAGATATCCCTCTGCGGCCGGTTCGCCGCCGCAGAGTGACTTGAATAGAAGTGTGAATGAAGGCGCAAAATTTTATTTCTACCTGGCGGCATTTTGATTTTTGGCTGCTGGGCGCGGTCGTGTTGCTGGTCATATTTGGCATTACCATGATCCGCTCAGCCGTGGCAGAAAACATCGAGTTGGTTGAATTGAACCTGGTGCAGCGCCAGGCCATCTTTGCCATTGGCGGACTGGTGTTGATGTTCATTGTCAGCGCCATTGACTACCGGCTGTGGGCTTCCATCAGCCGTCCTTTGTATATCATCACCGTAGTTTTACTGGGTGCGCTGACAATTGCCGGCGCGGCGCTGTTTGGCTCGGCGCGCTGGTTTGATACCGGCGTTATTCTCATTCAACCCTCCGAAATCGCCAAAATCGTATTGATCCTGGTGCTGGCGGATTTCTTTACCCGCAATATGAGCAAAATCCACAACCTGAGTTTTGTCGCCCTTAGCTTTGGTTTTGCCATGTTGATTGTGGTGCCTATTCTGCTTCAGCCCAATTTGAGCACTTCCATCGTCATGATGGTGTTGTGGTTTGCCCTGTTATGGGCCAGCGGTTTGCGCATCCGCCATTTGCTGATGTTCATTGGCGCCGGCATCCTCGCCCCCATTGTGGCTTTCCCCTTCCTGGTGGATTATCAGCAGCGCCGCATCCTGAATTTCCTGTTCCCAGACCCAAACGCCCGGCATGGCGATATTTACAACATTCAACAAGCGTTGATCAGCATCGGCTCAGGTGGGTTGCTTGGCCAGGGATATGGCCAGGGCACGCAGGTGCAATTGCGTTTTCTCAAAGTGCGCTGGTCGGATTTTATCTTCTCCGCCATGTCGCACGAATTCGGCTTTATCGGTGTGTTGCTGGTGCTGCTCGTCTTGCTATTTGTGATCTTGCGCTGCCTGCGTGCGGCTCGCCTGGCTTCAGACACTTTTGGAGCGCTCATCGCCTATGGCGTGGCGACCATGATTACCTTTCAGGCGATGGTCAATATCGGCGTAAATCTCAACCTGATGCCCGCCACCGGCCTTACCTTGCCTTTTGTGAGCTATGGAGGTAGTTCGTTGCTCTCATCCTTGATTGGCATAGGCCTGGTGGAGAGCGTTGTCTTGCGTCACCGCGCGCTGGATTTCTAACACCCATTGCAAGAATTACTCCGCCGCGCCTCGCTTGCGCGGATTTTTTCTGGCGGTGAATTTAACCAAAGGAGCTTACATGTCATCATCCAAACCGGTTGTCGTTCGATTTGCGCCCTCTCCCACCGGTCGCACTCACCTGGGCAGCGGCCGCACTGCGCTCTACAACTACGCCTTTGCGCGCCAGACGGGGGGGACTTTTATCTTGCGTATCGAAGATACCGATCAGAAGCGTTATGTGCCGGGCGCGGAACAAGAGCTGATCGAAAGTCTGCGTTGGCTGGGGCTCAATTGGGACGAGGGGCCGGATGTTGGCGGTCCGCATGGACCATATTATCAATCGCAGCGCCGCGAGATTTATCAGCAGCACGCTCAATGGCTAATCGAACACGACCACGCCTATTACTGCTTCTGTTCGCCAGAACGCCTGGAAAAGGCGCGCCAGGAGCAAATTAAGCTGAAGCAAAACCCGCGCTACGACGGAACCTGCCGCCGCCTGGACCCAGACGAAGCAGCGGCGCGTGTGGCGCGCGGCGAGCGCCATGTGGTGCGCTTTAAAACGCCCCAGCAGGGTTCGATCACCGTGCGTGATTTGCTGCGCGGCGAGATCACCGTAGAGAACAGCAGCCTGGATGACTATATCCTGGTCAAGTCGGATGGCCTGGCATTGTATCACCTGGCGGCCATGGTGGATGACCATCTGATGGGTGTCACGCACGTCATCCGCGGTTCGGAATGGCTCTCTACGCTGCCGTTGCATGGGCATATCTTACGCGCCTTTGGCTGGCAGGAGCCGGTCTTTGTGCATCTCTCCATTTTTCTTAAGCCCAGCGGCAAAGGCAAGATGAGCAAACGTGAGAGCGCCCAGGCCATCAAAGATGGCTACTCGATCTTCATCAGCGACTTGAAAGATTTGGGCTACTTGCCCGAAGGGGTGGTCAATTGGATCGCCTTAATGGGCTGGAGCTACGACGATCACACCGAGTTCTTCACTTTGCCGGAGATTGTGGAAAAATTCAGCCTGGAAAAATTGAACCCCTCCCCGGCGGCGATCAACTTCACCAAGCTGGATCATTTTAACGGTCTGCACATCCGACACCTGCCGCCGGAAGAGCTGGCGCGGCGCATGAAGCCTTTTCTGCTCCAGGCTGGCTTTGCTGTGGACGAT
>JAGVAD010000016.1 GCA_020060465.1 Anaerolineales bacterium | reverse complement strand
GTTGGGATCCGAGTACACCGTCGTCAGGAGGCGCCCGGAGAAGTCTCGGAGGCCCACCGGGGCGCCAGGGATGCCCCGTTTCTCGCCGTAGTAGATGCGCGCGGGGTCGGTCTCAATGTTGACGTCATCCAGCAGGAAGCCTTCGCCGTTCACGGCGGCGTCGGTGATATATTCAAAGCGTAGTTGAACTTTCTTGCCGGCAAATTGAGAGAGATCTACTTTCTCTTCAATCCATTGCGGGCCAGAACCGCTCAGGCCGTTATATGCCCAGCCGTAGCTGTTTCCTACGGGATCCTCTGCAGTGCCGGAGGGCGTGGTCAGGATTTGCCAGGTTTCCCCATCCTCAGACGCCAACAGATACAGATAGTCATAATCTTCCTCCAGGTCATACCAGGTCCAGTAGGAAAAAGTCAATGGGCCGGTGTGATCGCTAAAATCAAACTGACGCGTCAAGGTGATGTCCGATTCGTCGCCGCGGTTTGAGTAAAACGCATAAGCTCCAGATTTCGGGTTGACTGGTAAGGCGCTGATCAATTCAGGCGCTTCGAAGCGCAAGACATAATCGCCGCGGCAACGGATGCGAATATAGTCCACGCCGTATT
Source organism: Anaerolineales bacterium (assembly GCA_020060465.1). Classification (GTDB taxonomy): domain Bacteria; phylum Chloroflexota; class Anaerolineae; order Anaerolineales; family UBA4823; genus RBG-16-57-11. Next base: position 260,780 of record JAGVAD010000016.1, on the reverse strand, counting down.
GGCTGACATCGCGCGTTTCGGTTGGCGTTGGACAATCGCTGATGGTTTCCGTTGGGCCGGGAGACGGCGCGCTGGAGTAATTGTGATAAGTATATCGCCCATCTGCAACCCGGCTATCCTGCAAAAATGAGGCGATCACCCAATCGGCAAACACATCATCGGCTCGAATCGGAGCGCCTGTGATGGAGTCGGTTACCTCCAACGATGCCAACACCTGATCAATGCTCACCATACCGTTGGCTTCATCCGCCACCAGCATTTGGGTGGCGCGCTCGCCGAAGCGATCCAAGAAGTAGGTCATAAAGAGAAAAGATGCGCCATAATGCTCGGTGCGGTTGGTTGGCGTTGAGGGCCAGTCGGTGAGTTGAATATCCGGGTCGCTGACATACGCCCGATCTGCGCCGCCGATGCTGTAATGGTTCAAAAACATTGCCAGATCCGAGAAGCCTTCATTCATCCAGGTCTCTTCATTGCGGTCGCGATACCAATGGATCATGTGCTGAAATTCGTGCGCCAGAACGCCATAGGCATATTCTTCGCCCAGATCTACATGATCGGCGCTGAGCAAGAACATTTCATGGCCATTGGTCTTTTCACGCACCACCGGCAGATATTCATCCGCAGAGGAATAATACCCCGCCACCGAGCCGCCCAACCCGCGCGCATACAGGATAAAGAGATGTGGGTCTGCATCCACGCCCGGTGTCCATTCGCTGCCAAAGAATTCGCGGTTGCGTGGGTAGATCTCTTTTTCGAACGTTTCAACCAGTTCCTTCAAATCGCGCTCGTTATAGCGCACGCCATTTTGAATCCAAAAATATACGTGTTCGGTCACATAACGCAAACTGGCTTCGACCTCGAAATTATCGTTCGAGTCGGAATTGGTCACCCAAAAGGTCTGCTGGTCGCCGATTTGATATGTCTTCACCGGCGCTTCCAGGTTGCGAGGAAGATCAGGACGACCTTCCAACCGCTTTGCCAGGTCAATGGGATCGTTGATGGGAACGATCGTTTCTTCAAAGACACGCAAGGTTTCAAGCGCCGCAGCCAGAGCAGAGTCATCGGCAGGCTGCAAAGGAGTGGGACTCAGCGGGCTAAGCGATTCAACAGGCGAGTGAACCGTGGTGGGTGTGGCGAAGATGGGCGCATGGGCTGTTACAGTTGGTATTACAGTTGGCATAACCGGCTGAACAGTCATTACTGAGACCTGTTCTGAGACCGGCGCAAGCCAAAGATAAGCCCCAACCCCGCCAACGATGCATACACCGCAAGCAAGCGCCGCTAAAAAACCACAAGTCAAAATAACGATAAGAATTTTATTCTGTTTACTCATCAGGAAAACTTCACCTCTAAAGACATCATCAGGGGGTGTCGGCTGGTTCTTCCGGCAGAGGGCAGGCAAGCTGCATCGGAAAAGGCGAGCGCAATTGGACATGCTCCAGCGACCCATCCGGGGCAAAAAGCGCCAGCGCCAGGATGTCTCGCTCCGAGCAAACGATCATCACCACATCCCTGCCATTGGGAAAGCGAGCTGGCTTTCCCGCCACTGGGATCGCCATGTTCTGGCTGGTTTGCCCGGCCAGGAAAAACACCATACGCGGGTAGGGTCTGGGCGCAAGGGGATTGCGCTTTGCCACATTATCTCCAACGCCGGCGGGAAAATAGCGCGGGTACAAGGCGCGCCCGGCCATGATCACCGCGCCGTTGGATAAATAGGTTTGCAAATCTTGGCGCGTTTGCTCTGGAATTCGATCCGAGGCGAGCAACGCCGAGTACATTGCCTCAATCCGTGCCTCATCATAGCGCCTGGGGAAGCTGCGCTCCACAAGCGGGACGAGGCTGCCCAACAAAAGTAACCCCACAGCAATGAGCGGAATTGCCAGACCGCGCGGCAAGGAAAACTTTTTCCGCGCTGCTTGTTCATTGTCCGGCGGGAAAGGAAGTTCTTCCACTGCGGTTTTGCCCGTCAGGTAGGCGTATCCATCCATGCTGACTTGTACCAATCCAATGCTGAAATAGACGAGAGCCGACCAATCCACCGGCAGAATGTAACGCCCGCCCGAATTGCGGAAGATGCCGTTGAAGGTCAGGTAGGTGATCGTCAGGGCGATGGGTGCGACGCCCGCCCAGCCGCGCCGTTTCCAGGCCTGGTTCGCCCCCCAGGCGATCAACAGCAGATTGACGACCAGCGGTAGGAGCGTCTGGCTGGGAAAATGACCATCCCATTTGCGCCAATAGGGCAGGCGGCGAACATATTTCTCGACTGCGCAGCACTCCGCCCAAAACCTCGTCGTCGAACGGTGACCAATCCACGCGATCAGGCTGTCCAGGCCGCGAAAGGTGGTCGGGAGCGTCAAGAATGTCTGCAATTGACTGTTCAACGTATGTCCAATCATCACGCCTACCAAACGCCCGATGTTCTGCTGAATATATTCGAGAGTGCGGTTGGTCTCGCGCTCGATCAGCTCCTGAGGGATCTCTGGCGGCGGCGGCTGGGTGGGCAAGGGAATGCTTCCAGTTTGTGGAGCAACGCTTTGAGCGGCTTCCGTGGGCGGCGGAATGACCGTGGCAAGGCTCTCTTCAGGCGTCTCGTCCTCTTGCTGGCTGCTCAATAAAATTTCCCGATTGGGGTGAAAACGCTGGAATAATATCCCAATTTGAAAATAGGGATGATCAATAAATACCTTGCCCGTCAGGCGATAGTTCCGCCAGACCCAAGGAGAGATTACCATCAAAATCCCCAATGCTGCCAGCAGCCCGCTCTGGAACCACAGCCCAAACTTCCTCTTGGGCCAGAGGATCAACGCCGCAATGACCGCCAACGGGAAGAAGAACAGGGAAGTTTCCAGACGAATCAGCATCGAAAAACCCAATGCGCCGCCGCAGACCAAAGCCAGATGCTTCTTTTCTTCGATGTTTTGCAGCCAAAGCACCACCAAGTAGATGAAAATCAGCGCCATCAATGTAGCGGGCAAATCAGCCATGAGCAGCTTTGCGTTCGAAGTGGTGATGCTGCCGGCAAGGCGGATTGAATTGGCTTCGCGAAAGATGACCAGCGCCGCGGCCATCAGGGCAGAGTAACGATTGTGTAAAGCGCGGGTCAGTCTATAAATCATAACCGGTATCAGCGCCAGCACCAGAATCTGGAGAAAGACCACTCTCTCATAATCCTGTCCCCCAAGAAGATGCAAAACGGTCATGTACATCGCCAGAAGCGAGCGCCGAATATACGGCGCGCCGTAAAACGTGTATCCTTCGCCGATCAGCGCCGTCTGCGCTGGCGTATCGTAGGCGCGGGCATCCGAGCTAGGGTAGTATTCGAAATTGGGATAAACCGGCGTCGTCAAAAACCAGTTGGGTGAAATCGGCGCCGCCTGCCAGGCGACGACTGCGCCGAGCCAAATCAACAACGACAGCCAGAGATCAATCCTTCGCCAGCGCAATCTTTCTCGCCAGAGAGCGAGCCGCTGCGGATCGCTGATGAAGGTCGTCAAGAGCAGCAACGCCAGACCCGCCAGCCATGCCAGGAAAACCTGCGCCTCTACCAACGGCGCTCCCTGACGATTCCATCCCAGCCGCTGGCTTTCTGCCGGAATTACCTCGCGCGCCGTCCATGACCATAACCAAAACATTACAGCGTAGAACGCCAGAAGCAGATAAAAGAAACGACCCCTCGGATGATGACCAAACAACTCCCGCCCGTGACGCAGGATCAACAAAGCGAGAAACGTCTGCAAACTCAGTCCCGCGCCCCACACCACCAGCGGCAACAAACGATGGACAATCGCCTGTGTAAACGGCTCATGAATATCTGGCAGAAGGGTGATATAGAACGCCCCCAGAAAAGAAACAATTGCGCTGACCACCAGCCAGCTTCCCCAAATTTGTCGGCGTCCGAAATAAGCTAAAAGGCGTTCCCGGCGAATTTCCCAGGCTATTGGGCGCAGCCAGCTTTCCAGAAGCAATGCAGCAAACCCCAAGCTCACCGCCAAGATGATAAACATCAGCGCCAGGCGCGCTTTCGACACCCCCGCCAACAAAGCAACGCCTTGCGCCGAGGGCGTTTGGATCATCAACGCAATCGCGATAAGGCTCTGTAACAGCGCAAGCCCCCAAAAAAGGCGATAAAAGCGCCTGGCGGCGTTTTTATTAAGCAAGAAAGTATCTCGGTTCATCCAAATCAGCCTTCAGCCGGCTGAGGATCATCCAGCCTGGCCGCAGCAGTAATCATACCAAATACCACCCACATATTGGGCAATGCAAACGAATCGAAGGAAAAGGTTACAAAAGCAAACACAAAGATGGCTAACGCCCCGCTAACCCCCCAATATCTTTGCTCCGAAGAAGGCGAGAACCACAAATATAGCAAACTGCCAACCACCGCCAGCAGAAACGCGGTGAACGCTACCATGCCCAGCAAACCGGTTTCAGAGATCAAACGGGCGTACAGATTTTTGGGCGTAATCAATCGGTCGCGCCCTTCACCTGGCGTGATCTGGCGCATCACTTCCTTCTGCTGGTCATAAGGTTGATCAGGGATCATCTCCGCGAAATAGAAAGCGTAGTTGCCCAACCCGACGCCCACCCAGGGATTTTGCTGGTAAATGCGAAGCGCCGTCGCCCAATACACAAACCGTTGTTCAAAAGCAATGTATTCGAGGTAGGTACGGCTGCGCGCTTTGTTTTCCGTCCAGTAACGCCAGAGGCGAGAGAAATACGGGTTTTGCGAGCCAACAAGGAACATTCCGCTGACCAATAGCGCCGCCAACGCAGCCAGCTCCACCCAGCGTCTTGCCCATCGCCGCGGCGTAGCGCTGGATTGAACAGCCTTTCGATGGCTGCTGGCGCGGTAATACCCGAACGCCAGGATGACCAGCGCCGCCAGGACGAACAATCCAGTACGAGAATAGGTGAAAACTAACACGCCACATGCCCAGGCAAATAAGACCCACTCCACAGTCAGCCAACGGTAGCGCCAGGGAAAGATCGTGCGTCGGGTCAGGATCGAGCCAAGCAACCAGGGCAGGAGTAAGAAGATGATTTGCTCGGCGAACCATTTGGGTTCGTAGGTCAGACCGGAGATGCGTGTGGTGAACAATTTACGCGTGGAGATATAGCTTTGCGCCAGATTGAGCAGCTTGAAATAGCGAGGAATGTAATGGATCACATATAAGGCTTGCAACGAACCCCACAACAAAGCCAGCGCCATACCGCCATACAACCAACGCAGCGAAAAACGTAAATCCGACCAGCTTTTGGGCAGTAACGTCACCGTCAAATAAAAGCTCACCCCCAGCCCCAGAGTAATCATGCTGCGCAGGAATCGTTCAGCCAGGCTGACCCCGCGATAGGCTTCCAGATCTACCGTAAAAGCAAAAACGGAGCTGATCATCGCCGCAAGAATGAACCCAAACAGCGGCAGGAAGGTCAGCGGCAAGGGTTCTCTTAGCAGGCGCGGCAAGGTAATTAAAACCAGCAAGAATATCAGAGGATAAACCGCCAGGGGACGCACCAGCGCCTTGCCTCCCAATTCGTCTGGCAAGAAGGGGAAACTGGTTACTGGCAAAGCCAAAAAGAAGAATGCCCAGGCGAAGCGCGAGAAGCGCTCCAGAAGGGATATAATGGCGGCTCTATTCACCGGGGCGCTCCTTGCTTCGGACACGCAACACCTCAATGAAAAGCCAGGCCAACAACCCGATCAAACCGCCGACCAGCGCCAAAGTGGAAGCCGGACGGACAACCTGCTCTTGCAATTCGCCTAATTCCTCAACTTCTAAGTTGGGCGATAATCCCAGGCTGTTATTCGCCTCCGTCTCATACCGCTGTTTCAACTGCTCATACTGGGTCTCCAGCCAGGAGATTTGTCCCGGCAGAAGCTCCAGTTCAGCCTGGTATTGCCCCAGAGCCTGATCCACCCATTCGAAATAATCCTGCGTGGGCGCATCGAGCGCAGGCGCGCGCTCCAGCAACGCCTGCCAGGCAGGGGTATCTTGAGCAAAAGCCGTCGTCAATGCATAGACTTGCCAGCGCAATTCCGGTGACAATGGGACGTCTTGGGGCAAAGAGGCGGCCTCCATCCGCCAATCGCGCAACGCCTGCTGCGCCTGGGTCAGCGATTGCTCCCGCAAGCATGCCTCCTGCAATTCTTGAGCAGCAGCCACCAGTTGTTGGTCAATCATGAACGCTTTTCGCGCGGAAGCAACCGCTTCTTTCACCTGTAAAGCGGATTGCTCGCTCCATACCTGAACTGCCTGGATAGCGTGGTCTCGATCGGAAGAGCGGGCGATCAAGCGCCATCTCCCTGCCGTGCGCCATTCCACGTCCAACATCTGGCGGAGTTGCGCTGCCTCAACATTATTCCAGTAAGGATCCAGGGCGCGCAAATGCTCCAGCGTGGTTTGGATCAACGGGTCGCGATAGATTGCCGTCTCCAACTGATACATTTGCCAGTAATGGTAGTTATCAATGTTGGAATAACGCGGTTTAGCCAGCGCCAGAAATCGGGCGTCCGAGTACGCGCGATATGGGTTCAAGGCGACAAAAACCACGCGCGTGGCTTTGTGATAGGCCGGCCACAAGGCAGACGCCCCCCAGCCCAGTCCACACCCCAGGGCGAAAAAAACGAGCAGCATTTTCCAGTTGTGAAACACGCGATACAGCTCATCGCGCAATTGCCAGGTTCTATTCATTCAGTTTCACCATGTGAAGACAGAGGTTGCATCATAACCCGAGTCGCCGCGCAGATCAAGCCAAAAACCACCCAGGTGTTAGGGATGACAAACGAGTCGAACGTCATGGCTGAGAGCGCGAAAGCCAGCAACCCGCACAGACTGGCCGTGCCCCAATATTGCCAGCGGCGATCTATCGAAAGCCAGAGATAGATCGCGCAACCGACATGGGCGATCACAAAGGCCAGATATGCCGTTGCGCCAACGATCCCCGTTTCAGCCAGCAAGCGCAGATATAAATTCTTCGAAGTGATCAACCGGTCTCTGCCTGGCTCAGGCGTAACCATGTGCAGGACCTCCGGCACTTCAGCGATGGGGCGATAGGGAAGCATCTCTTCGAAATAAAAAGCATAATTGCCCAGCCCCACCCCCAGAATGGGGTAAGCCAGATAGGTATTGAAAGCCGCCTGACCATATACCAGACGAGCATCGAAACCCAAATAGCTCAAATAACCGGATAGGCTGGCTTGCGGTTGCTTCCAATACCCCCAAATGCGGGCAAAAAACGGGTTGCGGTCGCCGATCAAGTATATGGGAATCAGCACAATCCCCAACACGATAACCGCTTCGACCAGCCGCCTTTTGCCCCAACCTGCCAGTCGGCGGGCGGCGTTTTGCTTCACCACCACATTGGGTAGATGATTGTTTTTAGAGGGACGAAAGAAAATAACGCTCAGGAAAACCAGGATCGCCAGATTCAACAAGCCAGCTCGCGAATACGTGAAGGGCAGCAACAGGATGCACCAGCCAACAATCAACCATTCCACGCTCAACCAGCGCCAGCGCCAACGATAGACGCTGTAACCGTTCAATGCCGCCGCCAGCGTCCAGGGCAATAACAGCAAGATCATCTGTTCTGCGAACCAATGCGGCTCATAAGTCAAACCCGAGATACGGTCTGGCCGCAAAGGACGAATGGAGATATAAGTCTGCGCCTTCTCCAAAAAAGCAAATAATGATTGAGAGGAGAAAAAGATACTGGCCGCCTGCAAAGACCCCCAAAACAAAGCCGCCAGCCCGCCGGCGTAGATCCAGCGCAAAGAAAAGTCCAGGTCTTGGCGCGTCTGCGGGATGGTCGCAATGGTCACATAAAACGCGCATCCAATCGCCAGCGTGATCACGCCGCGCAAGACACGCGCTTCAACCGAGATGCCCAACGCCGGTTCGATGCCGCGCAACAACGAAGCCAGCGAACTGACTAACGCGATCAGGACAAAAGGCAGCAAAGTCAAAACCGTGCGCGAGACCGGGCGGGTAAACAAGGCGGGCAGGACGGCTAGCGCCCCTAGCAAGATCAACGGATAGACCGCCAGAGGTCGCACCAACGCATCCCCGCCCAACGCTGGCGGGAAATACGGAAAGCTGGTCACCGGCAGGGTGAACAGAAGGGCAGCCCAGGCAACCTTTTGCGCCGCGCCCAGAAACAGACGAATATGCGCTTGAATCATGATGTCATTCGCAACGCGGGCCGGATCAACCACCCCATCGCCCAAACGATCCATCCAATGGCGGCGCCGATTAAGATCAACACACCGGTTGGACGTTCAACCGTTAGCTGAAGTTTCCGATCGCTAATTTTCTGGACGAGTAATTCCGCCGAAAGACCCAGGCTGGCATCCAATGCCCGGGAATACTGCGCAGACAACTCTGCATATTGTTGATCCTGCGCTTCGATCTGCTTCTGAGTAAGATCAATTTCCTGGTCGAGCAATGGCAAAACTTCTTCCAACCAGGCAAGATAAAGGCGGTTGGGCGAACTGTCCATTGGAAAAGCGTCTTTCGCCAAACGCCACCTATCGCCCTCAGCGACTTGCGCGAACTCCATCCACAAGCGCATTCGTTCATCATCCCCCAATGGCGACTGGTCGGTCAGCCTGGAGCGCCAGCCTTCCAGTTGCATTTTCGCCTGTTGAAGAAGGGCGTGTTGCTGCTCGGCGACCGCGCGAGCCCCCGCCAGAGCTTCCAATTGAGAAGCGAAAAGCAGCGCATTTTGCGCTTCTGCAACGGCAAAGTGCACACGTTCGACAATCACATCCTGCCAGGCCAAGACCGCTTGTGTTGCATACGTTTGGTTTTCATGCCTGGCGACCAATCGCCACTTTCCGGCGTTGCGCCAATAGACGTGCAGCATCTCCGCCAGCTCTTCGCGGCTGACCCCTTGCCAATAGGCATCCATAGTCCGCAAACGAGCCAGAGTCTCATCCAATATGCTATCCATGTAGATCACTGTGTTCAGGCTGGCCATCTGCCAGTTCTTATAATCATTCGCGTTTTGAAACGGCAAGCCAGCGTGCTGGATGGCGCCGCGGTCATTGCTGGATTGATAAACGTTCAATCCAACAAAAAGTTCCTTCGTGACGCGCACCGGCGAAGGCCAGAGCATCGCAACCGACCAGCCTGCCAGGCTGCCCAACAGACAGCACAGCATGATCAAATACCAGCGATGCGTGGCGGCAAGAAATTCATCTCGAAATGACCATTCCATAGGACAGCTTTTCGATTATACCCAATCCTTGTCCCGTTCCAGGAAGACCAGCGCCGCCGCGCCCATCATCAGCACCATCAAAAAGATGGTGTTTGCGATCAACGGCGGCTGATTCAAACCCAAAATCGCCAGGCAGCCAAGCAACAAAGAGCTGATCTGCATCACCAGCACGGCCCGGTTGGGCGATTGTAGCAAACGCAGCAAACGATGATAGGTGTGATCTTGCGCCGCGAGATAGATGGGGCGTCGGCGCCTCAAACGCGAAACTACAATCAACAGGGTGTCAAAAATAGGCACGCCAAGCATAATCACTGGCACAAACCATGAAGAAGATTGATACGCCCCTTGTGGATTGTAAGCAATCGCCAACACAGAAAGGATAAACCCCAGAGTCTGCGAGCCGGAATCCCCTAAGAACAAGAGAGCGGGCGGGGAGTTATAGAAATACAGCCCCAGGCAGGCGCCAAAAATCAGGACGCTGTGTTGCGAAAGCAGAAACTGCTGCGAGTCCAGAGTCAGCAAAACAAAAAAAGCCGCAGCCATACCCCCCAGCCCAACCGCTAGCCCATCCATGCTATCCACGAAATTAAAGGCGTTGGTGATCCCTACCACCCAAAAGACGGTGAGCAGCCAATCCAGATACAGGTAAAGTTGCGTGGTGCCATAAAAGAAAAACTCCGGCGACTCGAAGATTTGAATGTAAACGCCAGAAAAGATTAAAATCAAGGCCGCTAAAATTTGACCAAAAAGCTTCATCAATGGAGGCAAAGTCCAATAGTCATCCAGCAATCCAAAGAGAAACACCACTGCCCCCGCCAAAAACGTCGCCCGAATCGTTGGCTCGATGAGAGTGCGCAGCAATGTTTCACAGATCAACAGCGACGAGAACAACGCAATGCCACCCGCCAGGGGTGTGGGTCGAGTATGACTTTTGTGCGGAGCGCTTCCCGGTAAATCAAGCAAGCGGATTCTTTGGGCGATCCTCATACTGACCCAGGCCAATATCAGAATAACTACCAGAGATAATAACAGCCCTCGAAAAACGAAATAGATGGCTGAGAGTTGAGGGGATGTCATAGAGGAAAGCTCGCTTCTCTAAAACTCAAGGCTTGCGAGAACCTGCGAATTTCTCGCGGCGCAAGAAATTAACCCCTAAGGTCACAAGAAGCTTGAAGATCATCGCCAGGTAATAAAACAGATTGAACAAGAAGAAATAATCTTTCGCCAGGTGTTTGCGATAATAAAGATAATAAGAGCGGTGCCATTCAATTATAGAGCGATAAGGCTGCACGCGCGAACCACCCTGGCTGCCGTAATGGATGATTTTCGCTTCGGGATAATAAATCACCTGCCAGCCCGCCTGACGGGCGCGAAAGCAGAAATCTGCATCCTCCTGGTAGGCGAAGAAGGCCTCATCTAAAAATCCGATTTGCTCTACCATCGTACGGCGAGCCAGCATACACGAGCCAGACACGCCCGCCACGGGATGCGTTACATCTTCATCCATATAATTCATCAGATACTGACCAAACAGACGGCTGCGTGGAAACAAAGACGAGAGGCCAAGAAAGTAAGTGATCACCGCCCAGGGGCGCGGTTCACCGCGTCGGCAGGGCTTTTGCAGCGTGAGGTCGCGGTTAAGCACCTTTGGTCCACAAATTCCCGCTTCAGGGTGATCGTCCATGAAAGCTGCCATCCGGTCAATCGCTTCGGGCAGAATCAAGGTATCGGGGTTCAGTTGGAGCAAATATCGGCCACTGCCCAGGCGCAGTGCCCGATTCATCGGGCGGGTGTAGCCATCGTTACGTTTGTTTTCGATCAGGCGCACGGATGGAAACTCCTGACGTAGCATCTCTGCCACGCCATCCTGTGAGCCGTTATCCACCACGATGACTTCATAGTTCAAGCGGGTATTTTCTTTCAAGGAACGCAAACAATCGCGCAGCAAATCCCGAGCGCGATAGGTGACGATGCAAACCGAAACGTCCACTTCGCTCAACGATTGAGGATTGCCCACTGGTAAACCTGAAGCGTCTTTTGCGCGGTCGTTTGCCATGTATATTGAGCAGCCTGGCTGCGGCCGCGAACCGAAAGCATTCGCCGCAGCTCAGGATTATGGGCTAATTGATCCATCGCTTCATACAGCGCCTGTTCGTCCCCTGGCGGCGTCAGAATGGCTGCATCTCCTACCTGATCTCGCATGGCTGAGGAGGCGGTTGTGATCACTGGCGCGCCGCACGCCATTGCTTCCAGGGGCGGAAAGCCAAACCCCTCATAAAGGGAAGGATAAACAAAAATCTGAGCCAGATTATAAACCATTGGCAAGTCTTCAGCAGGTACATATCCGGTGAACTGAACCCGTCCGCTCAAACCCAGCGACTCAACCAAACGAAACACATCCTCATACATCCATCCCAAACGCCCAACGATCACCAGGGAAAAATCCGAGCCTTGAGCCGCCAGGCGAGCAAACGCGCGCAACAACAAGGGTAAATTCTTACGCGGTTCGACTGTACCCACATACAAAATATATGACTGCTCCAGGTTATATTTTTTTCGACAGGCCTGTAAAAGCGCCGGATCGTCTATGGGTCGAAATTCCGCGCCGATGCCATTCTGTACGGTAAATAACTTATCCGGCGCGATTTTCAAGATGCGCACTGCATCCCGATGTGTGTTTTTAGATACGGCGATGATTGCCTGCGCCTTTCTGGCGCTCATGCGCATCATTAATGGGAAGAAAACGCGTTTGGAGAACGTATGCAGCTTTGGATATAGAAAAAATGTCATGTCATGAAACGTAACCACGGAGGCGCAAGGCAGGAAGTAAGGTCGAGTGTAGTGAAGCGAATGCAACACTTCGACGCCGGCGCGGCGCGCCAGAGCCGGAAGCGCGACCTGTTCCCAAACAAGCCGCCGCGCCGGGCTGAGATCGGGCGTTTCTATCCATTCCACCCCTGTCAACCGCGGTGTATCAATCAAGTCACGCCGACCACGTTGGGCAAAAACGACCAAACGATGCGCGCCTGGCTCGGTTGCCAGGGCGCGGATCAATTGGATGATATACACGCCGGCGCCCACCGGCTGAGCAGGAAGCGGCGTGGCGTCAATGCCAATGCGCACTTTTTACTCTCCTATAACTTGATCGTCTCCCTATTCGGTGTGGATGAACGCTGGAATTGATAACTGAATCACAGAGAGGGGTCAAGAAAATCCCCGCATATTCTATGCCTGCTTTGAAAATAGCCTCTCTGTGATCTCTGTGAACTCGGTGGCGATATTTTCGATCTGTGGGACAAATTGTCGTTTTTGACAACCCAGTTGCGAAATTCAATCGCCACACTCAAGAGGAAAACTATCAATAACTTCAGGGTTGCATCAATTTCCACTGTATTATCTTTGCGAAACGATGCAGCGCGGCGAGAGCCCCTTCAGCGCGTTGCATTTCTATCAAGCGCCGCCATAGCGGGCGCGAAGCAGTGCTTGGATTCGGTACCCCTGCTTCTGCCTTTTGCTCGCGAAACTCTGGATAATCCTGTGTGCGTTGCGCCATCAACCAGGGCGCGTAATAATGATAAATGCTATCCCAGGTCAGCAGCGGCAGACCCCGCCAGATCAGCGTGGGGGGGAGCTGCTTTTGCAGCGCGAACAGCTCTCGGTCGCCGCACTGGCGCTGATTTTGAAGGAGCTTTCTTTCAACTCGCAAAGCAGGCAGCGCCTTTCGGAAATCTCCCCAAGCCTGAGCATAGGCCTGCGCCATCGCCCAACGCCGGCGCAGGAGCGCTGCTATGATGTTCGCCAGATCCTCCAAAGCATACGAGAGCAAAAACCGCGCCAGCGTCGCGCTGCCCAGCAAACGGACGACAAAACGCAGCCGACCATAAACCACATTGCGCAGCTTCACAGCTCCTAAACCGCTCTGCTCCTCCCCTGCCTCGCGGCTGCTGAAGGCATGATAAACCACCGCCTGTGGCGCGGCGCAGACGCGATAACCCAGCAAGCGGGCGCGATAACACCATTCGCTATCCTCATAGTACATGGGGAAGCCCTCATCCAGCCAACCGACGTCGCGCATGGCAGCAGCCGGGATCAAAGCCGCCGCGAAACAGGCCGAGGGCAACTCCCGCCAATCATCGAACTGTCCCAGATCCAAGTGGCCTAACGCGCTATCCGTTCCCCAAGATAAAGCGCCCACAAAATTTCCCAACCCATTCAAAAAGGTCGGCGCCCAAAGGAAACGCAGCTTGGCTGCCACGGCTGCGCAACGCGCTTCCCGGCGCGCCGCAGCCACCATATATGCCATAGCGCCTGGCTCAAGCCTCACATCGGGGTTCAAGATCAAATAATAAGCGCCCGCAGAGGCCTGTATGCCCTGGTTGATCGCATGCGCCAGAGAAGCAGCAGGCGTCATACGGATGCAACGCGTTTCAGGATAATGTTCCCGTACCCACTCCAACGAGCCGTCGCTGGAGCCATTATCCACCAGGACGATTTCCAGGTTTGAATACGTCTGTGCTTGCAGAGAAGAAAGGCACGCAGGAAGCCAATCACGGCTGTTGTATGAGACAATCACCACACTGACCAACTCGCCGTTTTGCCTTAGCTCAGGCGTATGGATTTCCTCCTCTGACGCAATGCCGGGCGCCACCTGCTCCCCGCGCCGCGATAACAGACCAGCCTCAACCAGGCAAACCACGGCGCTGGCTGCCGCCCAGCGCGGCAATCCCTGTTGTTCTGCCCAGGACAACGCCTGCGCCAAATTTCGCTGGTTGGCAAAACGCCATAAACCAAGCACGTAGCGGTCAACGATGATCTTGCCGCCCTGCGGCGTGGTCAAATACGGTCGCCGCCCGATCCAGCCCGGCTGAACTGAAGGGGGCGCGATATATACGCATGGGTTGGGATTCAAATCCAAGTGAGTCACTCCCGCTGGCGCGTGAAAGATTGACTGGAGGCGCGAAACCGTGCACCGCGCCGACCCAACAGGTATGGACTGACCAAACCATGATCGAACAAACGGTCAATTTCTTCCAATGCCACTTTGCGATTGGCTTGCACCAGTCTGCGGCGCTGAATGGCGAGACGTAACCCGCGCAAGGCATCTAGCTTCGCCCGCCAGACTGCCTTACCCTGCCCGCGTAGTGTGTAATAGATTAAAAACACCAGGTTGGCAAAAATATGCGCCGGTAAATATTTCCAAAACAGCTTGCTTGGCATATCGGCGATGTACATCCAGATCAGGTTGCGTTGCACCTGATACACAGTATGCTCGCTTTCGACGCCGTAACTGGCAGAACCGATGTGCGCAACCACCGCCTCCGGCACATATAAACAGCGGCATCCGCCCAGGCGCAAACGAAAGCCCAGATCTATATCCTCAAGATGACTGGCGAAATGTTCATCAAAACCGTTGGCTTGCAAAAAAGCCGAGCGGTCGTACATCGCCGCAGCGGCGCAGGCACTAAAGACTTCTCCTTGTTCCAAATGCGCCTGAGTGATTGGAAGGCCATTATCCCGCGGCCAGGCGCAGCCGCTGACGTGAACCACATCGCCAGTTGCCTGCACCATTTCTGGGTTGGAGGCATATACCAGACGTGAGGCAAAAAACGAATATTGCGGAGCAGCGCTCGCTGCAGCGGCAAGTTTTTCCAGCCAATCTCGCTGAGGAAAGGCATCGTTGTTTAGAAAAACCAGCCAACGGCCGCGTGCCAGTTCAGCGCCGCGATTATTCGCCGCGGCAAAACCCAGATTTCGTTCAAACCGAACCACACGAACGCCTACCCAACGCTCCTCCAAACCGTCGGCTGAGTGATCGGTGGAAGCATTATCTAAGACCAGCACCTCATAATCGCTAAAGGTCTGGCTTACCAGGGCATCCATACAACGAGGCAGGCAAGCTGCGCCGTTCCAATTCAACACAATCACCGATAACAAAGGGGGCGAATCCGTGGGCGCAGTGGTCATAAATGTTTCAAGATATTGACTTTGAATAACCACCAGAGATTGTTCATGTGAACGCGGCTATTAAATATCGAACGCTGGATTTCGCCACCCTTCATCAGTTCAATGCCTCGCCCTAGTTTCTCCCGCAAGATGCCCAAGTTGGATGGGCCAGCTCGTTCAGGCAGATCAGCTCCTGCGCGTTGGAGTGGGTGAGAGAGTTGAGCGCTCGTCCCGACTTGTTTCTGGTTCTGACCTAATACGCGCTCGATCAATTGCAGCCATTCCTGCTGAAATTGCTCTTGAGAATAGAGCTGTCTCACCCGCTGGCGCGCGGATTGACGGATCCTGTCACGTAAGCCGACATCCTCGATCAAGGTTTGCATCGCCTGGCGCCAGGCAGCAGGCTCATTTTCCACCAACAAACCGGTTTCCCCATCGCTTACACATTCAGTATAGAGAGCCGCCTTAGAATAAATACCGGCGATACCGCACGCGCCATACTCGCGAAATTTTGTGTTCGTCTTGGCACGATGAAAGCCGTCATCCAACATGGGCGCCAAACCAATATCAAATCCGGCGCTGGAAAAGCGGCGCAGGAACTGGTCGTAATTCCATTCGAACTTGTGAAAATATACATTCGCCGCGTTTTGAAGTCCTGACGGATGAAAACCCCAAAAGTGCATTTCCACCCGCGCAGGGTAATCTTGCAAGACCGCGTGCAGGGCATCCGTAAAGATGGGAAACAAATAATCATCCCGCCGGCTGGTGGCATAGACGATTTTCACTCGTTCTGAGGCTTTCTTCGGGCGAGGCGGCGAGATTAAACTCCAATCCAGCGTGGGACGCACTTGAATGGTATTGGCGTTGAGCGGCAGAAAACGCTCTTTGAGGATGTTCGAATAAACGCGCACCAGGCTGGCATGGCGCAAATATTCCGTAAGCAAAGCCAGGCGCTCCGGCGCCCGATAATAATCCCCGTCCGCCACCTGATCTGGCACCTCGAACAGATTGTCGTCAATATCATAGATATAAGGAAGCCCACGCGAACGCACAAGATCCAGGATATAGCCGTAGCGCGGCTCTACATTCCTGCAAAAAACAACCAGATCTGCCCAGGCTATAGCGTTGGCGTTAAGGTAAGCCTCCAGCGCCACACGCAAACGAATATGTCCATCGGCTTGTAATCTGAGAAAGGGCTTGACAATATAAATCAGCGTGGACGGCATTACGCCGGGCAGAACAGCCAGGATTTTGGGTGAGGTCAATGCGGCCACCTAAAACGGGAAAGGCGTCTCAAGTCAACATAGAGCTTCTTTGAAATATCTGACTTGAAGATAGAGACCAAAAGCGCGTAATGGCTCATTCTACTACCTGAATTGGCGCATTACTGCAATATGTTGCAGTGTTATAAGAATCAGAAACTTGGGCGCAAAAATAATATTCGCCTGGATTTACTTGAGACGTATCCCAATGAAAAACTTCTCCATTAAACGTATTTCTTAAAAGTAATAATGGGAGGTAGATCATTTTCGCGCCGCTTGGAACCGGAGTAGGGGACGGGTTAGGAAGATATTCTATGGCCCTATGCTGTAATGGATCATTTTCAGGGTTTGTGGTGTAGTAAAAATCAATATAAGCTAATTGGGATTTGCTCTCATTGACATAATATTCCACCGGAAAGGGGTTACCCTTTTGCACCTTTTCAATGCCTGATAGACGGATCCAATCTAGTTTTTGCGTGATGTCTTCGCCAGTAATATTTTCATTAGGGTCGAAGCGTAGCTCAAGAATATCGTTCGCCTCTGCCCAGCTGCGATTCGTAGCGGGACACTCTCCAGCCTTTCCTTCAGGTTCTCCCAAGAAGGTGTCAAACAAATCAACCGAATATATATTCCAATCCACATCAAAGGGAAGGTCTTGACTCACCCAATGACAACGACTACCGGAGCGACCACTGGTACCCAGGGTTGACCATATCCAGCGCACAATCATCCCCTTCGGAACATTTGCCCAAGGTTTACTCCACTCAGTATTTATTCTATAATTTAAGTAACGATATTGAGAACTATCAATAGATGTTGGCAATTTAAGGTATATTTTAGGATCTCCTACGGAGCTAGATGATGCACATGCATTCGAATGTGTTCGGATCTCCAAATAACCGTCTCTGTATTGCGCAAAATATATGCATTCCAATTTTATTACATCGTTAGAAGAGGACATTTCCCAGGATATAGATGGGCCACTTAGAGGAGATGGACGACTAAACTTTATTATGGGTGTTTGATTCACTATTATTTGACCTATTTTAACAACAACCCCCCCGTCTTTAACTCGATATTCATATGTGCCGGGAGCTACTCCTTGTACATCCAGACTAACATATCCAGATTGATTAGATCTGGAGTCTTGTATTTTAATCTCTCGATCTTGTGAATACAAATAAAAGGAATAATTTTTATTAGGACTTAAACCATTGATAGTAAAATTAACTTCTGAACAGTCTGTTAGTCGAATCCAATCTACCTCAACAATTGCGTTGCTCTCATTGGTTGGATCAATGCGAATCCCCTTCCATTCAGGATAATCCAGCCATCTAGTAGTGCCACCATAAAAATCATTCTGCAAATCGAATTTGACTAAAGTCCACTCTCTATTTTGGATGGTTTTGAAAACAGTATATCCCCAAATACCCGTGTTTAGTCTATAATCAGCAAACCAAAAGGCTTGAATCGGATGATTGTTTTGTCCACTCACTTTTACCGCAGTATATAAGCAACCAAATCGATTACTAGAAATAGGATACTGGTCACCAACTTTACCAATTGAGTACGTTGGCCACAAGGGGAAAAACTGAGCATCATATACCGTAGTAGCAACAAATAGACCGCCCTGTGTTGCTACAGGGTTTAGATAAATAATATTCTGATCACTATTGTTAAGCCCCACAGAGATATCAGTGAATTCATTCATGTCCCATGGGTCTTGTAATACCTGGGTAGCGAAATCATCCCCTTCTGGCACAATATTTGACGTTTGAGCCGAATTTAGTCTATGATCCTTTAACGTTGCTCCCCCTATAATACAAATCCCGAGTATGGCTTTGAACCACAAGCTCATAAATCGCCCGAAATTTCCTCGCGACTTCACGCCAAGTATAATAACCAAGAACCTTTTCATACCCTCTTTCTCCCATCAATGTGGCCCAGGCTGGATTTCTAAGCAAAATCAAAATAGCTTCCGCCAGCGCCTGCTTATCTTGATAATTAACCAATAAACCATCCCAGCCTGCATTCACAACGTAAGGGATGGCACCACGGCGACAGCCAATTACTGGCTTACGAGCCGACCATGCTTCTAAAAACGCAATTCCAAAGGATTCAAAACCCGAAGGATATGCAAAAACATCTACCGCAGTGTACAAAACAGGTTTTAAGTTGTTTTCGAAATTATAAATAATATGAATCTTGTCGCGATGCTCGCTCAACAAATCCGAGAATTCTCGTTCGATGAATGATGCATAAGACGTTTTGTGTCCCGCGATCAATAACTGCGCTTCAGGTATTTGTTGCCAAACAATAGGCATTGCTTGCATCAAGGTATATAACCCTTTGTGACCTCCTATTTGACCGATAAAACCTACTAAAAGCGCCTCTGGTGGAATACCTATTCTGATTCTGGCTTCTTCCTTACTTATAGATTTGTATGGATCAACATCTACACCAGCACCAATCACTGTTATTTTTTCAGCAGGAATGTTTTTTTCTATTAGGTGATCTTTTTCAATTTGTGTTAATGCAATGTAATGATCTATTTGTTGAATAGCATGGAAAATCATATCTCGATCAAATCCCCACTTGTCTAGTATATGAATATGGCCACTAAACACAATGGGCTTATCGGAAATTCTTGAGCCCTGAAGAGCATCGTGCATATGCAACAAGGGAAAGGAACTCGCCATCACCACATCTGCTGGGAATTTCTGCACGGCCACTTTCAATCCTCGAATAACAGGTCCCTGTGAAATCGCACGTACAAAATCGTGACGAGGCAAACGGAAGTCGTACCAAATCTTTTGAATTAACCTAAAAAAAAAGCTTGTATGAACATTTACTGGGAACCGATATACTCTTATCCCATTAACAATTTCCCATCCGGGAGGCATCCGCTTCTCATTGAATTTCCAAAATCCCTCTCCGTTGTAACAATTTGTCGTAAATACCGTAATGTCATCGCCATAAGTCGAGGACAACTCTTCTGAAATACGCTGAACGAGGAGCTCCGTACCTCCAATAGCAGGGTAGTAACCTTGCACAACATGTAGAATTTTCATAAGTGTTCCATTGTCCTCATAGAATATCACGATGTTATTGCCTTGCAGGACTGACGATCCTTATCTTTCTCTACAAACCACTAGACCCTGTCTTATTTGAACCTGGTTGATAATAACCACCGAAGGTGAAATGCGACTTTTTGCACAAGTGCATCCAACCCCTGAGTAGCAAATATAAACATAGCTTCTTTTATCCTGCTTTCCGGCTCGGCTACTAATATCATGACCTTATCTTTGCTTTGATAATAACGATTATTCCGATCCGGGGCATAGACGCCTCTCTTGCAAAACTCGCGCAGAGGCTGGATTTGTTGACTCCACCTCATCTGCATTGATATTCTCTCAAATCCTTCCCTCCAAATATCTTTGGGGCTGCTCAATAGTTCAATCAAGGCGTTTGATACTGCTCGCGTATCATTAGGTGGCACAACTTTCCCCACATTATATCTTTCAACCCATTCACTCGTCACATCCCCATCAGTAATTAATACAGGCAAACGACACCAAAAATAATCTATTACCCGGCTACGTATGGAATACCGAGTTTCTAAGCTTGATGAATGTAAGGTTACTCCAACATTAGCTTCTGTTAGCAAAGCTTCTCGTTCTTCATAAGGGACCCACTCAATAAAAAATATTGTATTATCTAGTTCATGGATCTCTTTCGCCAAGGCGATAGCTTTTTGCGCCATTTCATGTTCAGGCACCAGAGGATTAGGGTGTTTCGTTCCTAAAAACACGAGCCTCGCCTGAGAGATCTCAGATAATACCGTTGGCCATGCTTGAATAAGGGTAATTGGGTCCAGCCAATTCCATATTCCTCCTCCCCAAAGAACAATCTTCGACTCATTATCGAAACGCGGGTGAATATTCCTTAAGTACGGCTTTTCTTGGGGTATCCTATCTGGAAGTCCAATTCCAACTACATCAATTAACTTTCGCAGGCTGTTATCATCAAGGAATGTATATGGATTTATCCGTCCATTTGCTGCAAGCACACCAAGCCACAAATCTCGCTGTCGTTCATTGCCGCAAATAAAATAGTCCCCTACTTTTGCTAAACTATTAATAACATCAATTGTCTCCCTATTAGCCTCATCCTGTTGCTCAATTGGCAAATCCAAATGATAATATAAGTTCTCGAGAAATATCGGGTCGTATAAATCAACAATCAGTCTGGTGGAAGTAGTACTGAGAAACGGAAACTTTTTTACCATGTGTCCAGAAATCAAAGCGTAATCATGATTTTCAACCAACACTTTTAAATTTTCGGTTTTGGCCTCATTATATGTTATCAATCGAACATTATCTGCAGATATTGAGGTCTGGTTAGGAATAGCCAGGGTGACATCTATATCATTGTCAAAGAGAGCTCGCGCCATCTCAAGATATCGCATCCCAGGGCCAGCCATATTTGTATCCACAATATCATTACTCACTATGAGTACAGTCGTTTTCGGGTATGGATGTTCAAATTCAGGCATTGACCTAGTCCTACCTTCCTTTACCAATTGTAAGTAGTAATCTGCGATTATTTTTTTAGTTAGCAAAGGGATATTATTGACTTGCGTTTTTGGCATTTCATTGCTAAAGCTAAAAAATACTTTTTCATCCGACGCAGTGCGATGCAATCGAACCCATTTTCTGCTGATTATGATCTCGGGGACTGAGAGCAAAAACGAAGTCCATGCAACCAAATAAGATTGACATTTCGAAATGTTTAGGGCCATGAGCGCTGATGCAAACTCAATTACATCCTCTTTTAGATAATTCCGAAGGTAACGCCACAAGTTTCTGGATCCAACCAATTTGGCGGCAAAACGAAGACGACCGTAACAAGCATTTCGTAACTTCCGCGGGCTTAACTCGGATTCAAAAACCGGTTCCTTCCCACCAAAAGCATGGTAAACGATTGCCTTTGGCGCCGAGATGACATCATAACCTAACAAACGAGCACGATAACACCACTCTGCGTCTTCGTAATACATGGGGAATTTTTCGTCCAATGGCCCAACAATTTCCCATACAGAGCGAGGAATAAGAACTGCTGCGAAACATGCAGATGGAATACTCTCCCAATGGCTAAATTGATCGAGATCTAGATTCCCAAAACCAATATCCTCTCCCCATGAGTGATCTCTAACAATGTTGCCTATACCGTTGATGAAGTTAGGAGCCCACCATAAGCGCAACATGAAAGCGATAGCGGCTGCTGCTTTATGACTTTTAACAACGGCCACAGCATTAGCGATTGCGTCTTGTTTTAAGTAGGTATCTTGATTGAGAAAAAGTATATAAGCACCATTTGAATACATAACCCCCAGATTATTGGCTGCTGAAAATGAGATCGTCTTTTCTAATCGAACAAGCTTTACTAGAGGATATTCCTTTCTGAGCCAAGATTCGATATTTTCTGTCGGTGATGCATTATCAACCAAAATAATTTCTATAGGCTCATAAGTTTGCTCATATATTGACGGCAAAAGCTTTTCAAGCCACTTTTTCCCCTCATACACTACAACAATGACGGAAACCAACTCACCCCTACTAGGTAGAGAAGGCGCTGTATCTACCCTTGTCTTACGTTGCTCGTATTGCCATCTTTCCAATAATCCTGCTTCAGCAAGACACATTAATCCTGCTCGGATGACATCGGGTGGGTCCACTTCATTGAGTTTAATTATTTGCTCTAATGTTCGACCATCGGCTGCATCTAAGAGCTGGAGACACCATTTATCTAATATAATTTTCCCCTTATTGGGAAATACATACTCAAACCCTAGATCAGCGCTTCTTAGAGCAAAAGGTTCTTTTTTTCTATAGGTCAAATTTGTAATTGTCATCACAGTTCTTTACAAAACACAAACCTGCACTTTGCTTAGATTCAAGCTATACCTTAACAGCAACAGCGTAATCACCTTGATTTCGTTCAGTTGTCCGAAGGCACAAAGACAAAGAACTTCGTCGTAATTATGGCATATTTTTGGCGCATATTGATTGACAATTCCGTATGGAAGTACTATCCTACTAACGGCGCGAATCCGGCCCACTTGCAGCAGGCTCGGTAACCTGAGGCTTCGGTTTTCAACCGATGCCAGGAGAACGCAGTCAGCAATTTTCGAGCGTCCCTTTCCTGGCGCGCCAGCCGGCACACTGCACAACTCATGATAGAATTCCCCAAATGCTCAACCATCTGACAAGGCTTCAAACTCTCACCCAGGCCATGATGGAGCGCGCTGCACTCCGCCCGGATCAGCCGGCGGTGATTTTTATCCACGATGATGGCCGTGAGGAGACCGTCACAGTTGCTCAATTCCACGCACGCGCAGCCGGCTATGCCCAGGCCCTACACTCCATTGGGGTGCAGCCAGAGGATCTGGTTGTGTTGGTGCTGAAGCATTCTCAGACGCTCTTATACGCTTTCTGGGGCGCCATGTACCTGGGCGCCATCGGTTCTATCTTCCCCTTTCTAACCGAAAAACTGGATGCGCAGATCTATATGGCGCGGGTGCGTGAATTGGTCACGCATTCTCGCGCCAAAGCCGTTATCACTTTTCCAGAATTCAAGAAACAGCTAAGCGATTTACTGAAAGGCGTGGATTGCGCCGTGCTGTGTACAGAAGATGTGCCAGAAATCTCCAACGCTCAAACGTTACAACAAATGGCGTGGCCGATGTATGACGGCGAGAAAATTGCCTTTTTGCAGCACAGCAGCGGCACCACCGGTTTACAAAAAGGGGTGGCGCTTTCTCACCGCGCGGTGCTGAACCAGATCGAAGCCTATCAACAGGCGATTGATTTACAGCCAGATGACGTAATCATTAGCTGGCTGCCTCTCTATCACGACATGGGACTGATCGCCGGTTTTGTCATGCCCCTTGTAGCCGGTGTTCCGCTGGTTCTCATGTCGCCGTTCAAATGGGTGCGCGACCCCAAAACGCTGTTTCACGCCATCCACCGCCATCGTGGCACGCTATGCTGGTTGCCGAACTTCGCCTACAACCATTGCGCGCGCGTGATCCGGAGCTGCGATATAGAGGATGTTGACCTGAGCAGCATGCGGGCGTTTATCAATTGCTCAGAGCCGGTCTTTTTTGAGAGCCACCAAGTCTTTTTAGAAAAGTTTGCCGCACATGGCGTTCGCCCTGAAGCGCTTTCGACCTGTTACGCGATGGCAGAAAACACTTTTGCCGTCACCCAATTTCCGGTTGGGCAAATGCCCACGCTGGATTGGGTGCATACGCGCACGCTGCAAGAGCAACGCCACGCGCTTCCGGCGCAGCCAGCCTCCGCCGGATCAACGCCTATGGTGAGCTGCGGTTTTCCAATCCCAAACACAGATATCTGCATCCTGGACGACAATGGCTTGCAATTGCCAGAGCGACATATTGGTGAAGTTGCCTTGCGTAGCAACTGTATGTTGTCCGGCTATTACCACCGCCCGGATCTTACCACTCAGGCAATGCGCGATGGCTGGTATTACACCGGCGATATGGGCTACATCGCCAACGGCGAGTTGTATATCACCGGACGCAAAAAAGACCTGATTATCCACGGCGGTAAGAATATTTATCCGCAAGACTTAGAAGCCATTGCGAACACCATCCCCGGCATTACACCCGGGCGCAGCGTGGCCTTTGGACTGATGGATAAGTCTCTAGGGTCAGAGAAAATTGTCATGATATGCGAACTGGATCATCACAGCCTGGGCAAAGAAGAACAACACAATATTGAGATGGAACTGCGCAAAAGGGTCGTTCAGCGCAGTGAAGTCGCTCTGGCAGATGTGCGTCTGGTGGGCAAGCGTTGGCTGATCAAGACCTCCAGCGGCAAGATCGCCCGGGCGGCGAACCGCGAGAAATATTTGCGTGAATTTCTGGGAGAAGAACAATCGTAGAGGGCAGATAATCATCCGCTCTTGTGTCTCACCCAACGTTGATATATGTTCAATCAGAGAGCGTTCGGAAACGATCTTTAATACCCATCCCCTCTGGCTCCCTTTGCCGCCGAGATGGGGAGCAAGATCAGGTGTGGGGAGAATTTCCGAACGCTCTCCAACAACTTACAATAGACCAGACTACTGAAAGGAACACGCGCGGAATGGGCGAATTCACGACAGATATCGAGGCCAGACTCAGCGATTATATTACAACGCATATCATCAAACGGCCGCAATATAAGCTGAGCGCCGATGAAGCGTTAATCAGCAGCGGATTGATCGATTCGTTTCACCTGGTAGACCTGGCGGTTTTTATTGAGGAAACGTTCGGCGTCCATATTGACGACACTGAATTGACGCCAGAACATTTCGATAGCGTATCGCAATTAGCCAAGATCATCCGCCAACGGAAAAGTTGATCGAAACTGCCGACAAGCTGCATTGCATTCCCCCGATCTAAAAAACCTCCAGGCAAGTTCCCCGGAGGCTAATCCAACGGGCGCGAACGGAGGAGTCATTTCAGTGCCAGAGGGTTATAACAGTCTTCCTGCATGGCTAACTGCAAAGCTTCTTCCCAGGCAGGCAAACGCAACCCAAAAGTGTTTGTAAAACAAGTACAATCCAAAGCCGAGAACAGCGGTCTGACAGCAGGAGTGGGAAATTCGCTGGTCAGTGCGGGTTGCAGTTCACGGACGCGCTGTTCTTCGGCGCGCGGGTCAAGACGAAGAATGGCTTGCGCCCATTCCAGGCGGCTGGCGTACCCGTCACCGGCCAGATGGTAAACGCCCCGACGTTCACGAAGCCAATCCACAACTTCATGGCCGCCCATCGCCAGCACCTGAGCGATGGCCTCAGCCAGCGCCCGCGCCCAGGTGGGATTGCTGATCTGATCCGCGACGACCCGCAAAACTTCCTGTTGGCGCGACCAGCGAAGCACCTTAACCACAAAACTATCGCGCCGCAGGCTATATAACCAACTGGTGCGAACGATCAAGTAAGCGCCGCCTACCTGTGAAATAGCTTGTTCCCCCGCCAGTTTGCTGGCGGCATAAACGCTCAAAGGGTTGGGGGGGTCGTCTTCTACGTATGGACTGCCCTTGGTTCCATCGAAGACATAATCTGTGGAAAAGTGGATCAGCGCCGCGCCCATTTTTAAGGCAAGCTCCGCAAGATGTCGCGGAGCCTGACCGTTAATCGCCATGGCGATCTCAGGTTCGCTTTCTGCCTGATCAACCGCCGTGTAAGCAGTGGCGTTTACGATCACATTCGGGCGACAAGCTAAAACCGCTTGAGACAAAGCCGCCTGATCGCGGATATCCAAATGCGGAATATCCAGCGCGGTCACGCTACCCAAAGGCATCAATGCCCGGCGTAACTCCCAGCCAAGCTGCCCTTGCGCGCCGAATAGTAATATTTTGTGCATATCCTATAATCTGACCGTCTCCTTATTCGGTTTTGATGAAAGACAGGAATGATCACTAAGCCACAAAGCGCACAGAGAAGAGTTTAGAAAATCTCCGTGTACTCCGCGCCTGCTTTGAAAATAGACTCTTTGTGATCTCTGTGAGCTCGGTGGCGACATTTTCATCTTTTGGAGCGAATTGTTGTTCTTGACAACCCATGCTGAGATTCAATCACCGATGCTCAAGAGGGAGACTATAATCCTTTACGATAAGAACTGCTGTCTGTTGTCATCCGCCTGCCAGGGACTCTAGAACCGCATCGTTGTTAAAAGGTAGATCTTCCCTCGCCAGGCGCGCCAGATATGCGCCGTATTGATTACCTTTGTATTTCTCCGCCAGGCGTTGCAAATCCGAGCGGGAGATGTAACCCAGACGGTAGGCGATCTCTTCCGGGCAAGAGATCATCATCCCCTGGCGATCTTCAACAGCCTGGACGAAATTTGCCGCCTGAAGCAACGATTCATGCGTACCTGCATCCAGCCAGGCGACGCCGCGCCCCATCACCTGCACCCGCAATTCGCCGCGCTCCAGATAAGAACGGTTAACATCGGTGATCTCCAGCTCGCCGCGCGCAGATGGTTTAAGATTTCGAGCTATTTCAACCACCTGGTTATCGTAGAAATACAGGCCCGGCACAGCAAAATGTGAGCGCGGGGAGGCCGGTTTTTCTTCAATGCTCAGGGCGCGGCCGGTCTGATCAAATTCCACCACGCCATACCGCTCAGGATCGCGCACCGGATAGGCAAAGATCAGCGCGCCGCGCTCCAGAGTTGCAGCTTTCTTCAACACGGCGGGCAAGCCGTGCCCAAAAAAGATGTTATCTCCCAGGATCAGGCTCACCGGTTCATCGCCGATAAAATCTGGGCGCACCAGAAAGGCATCCGCCAGACCGCGCGGCTCGGCTTGCTCAGCGTAATAGAAACGTAAACCCCATTGACCGCCATCTCCCAACAGCCCTTGAAAAACCGGCAAAGCAACCGGCGTGCTGATGACCAGGATATCGCGAATACCCGCCAACATCAGCATTGAAAGGGGATAATAAATCATCGGCTTATCATAAACCGGCAACAACTGTTTGCTGATGCCAATGGTCAATGGGTACAGGCGGGTGCCGTGTCCACCAGCCAGAATAATGCCCTTCATTTTCTCTCCTCCCGTTTTGCCAGCTCCTGTCTGGCGTCGTAGTTTTTCGCCAGCCACCCCTGGTATTCCTGCTGTTTGCGGATGGCTTCCACCCAGGCCGGGTTGTCCAGATACCATTTCACAGTGTTTGCCAGACCAGTGGACAAGGACTGTCTCGGCCGCCAACCCAGCTCTTGCTCCACTTTCGCTGCGTTAATCGCATACCGGCGGTCGTGGCCGGGGCGGTCTGCCACATATTGAATCAAATGGCTGTGCGGCGTATGAGGCGACTCGGGATCGAGTTCGTCCAGAATCTCGCAAATCTCCTGCACAACCTGTAGATTAGGAGGCTGATTCCCTCCGCCGATATTATACGACTCGCCCGCCCGGCCTTTACGCAGCACCAGCCAGATAGCTTCGCAGTGATCTTCAACATACAGCCAGTCGCGGATTTGCTGTCCATCTCCATATACCGGCAGCGGTCGCCCCTGCAAAGCGTTCAGAATAATCAATGGAATCAGTTTTTCCGGAAACTGATAGGGCCCATAATTGTTCGAGCAATTGGAAATCGTATACGGCAATCCATACGTGTGACCATAGGCGCGCACCAGGTGATCGCTGGAAGCCTTCGAAGCGGCATACGGCGATCGCGGGTCATAGGGCGTCGTTTCCGAAAATGGAGGATCATTGGGACCCAACGCGCCATATACTTCATCGGTAGAGACGTGGTGAAAACGCACCTGATTTGCGTCTCCGTGCGGCATTTTCTCTGCCAGCCAATACTGACGCGCAGCCTCCAATAACGTGAAAGTGCCCATGACATTGGTGCGAATGAACTGCTCGGGCCCCAAAATCGAACGATCTACATGCGTTTCAGCAGCAAAGTGAACAATCGTATCAATATGATGTTCAGCCAGCAAACGATCCACCAGGGCGCGGTCGCAAATATCCCCTTGAACAAAGATATGCCGCTGCGGATCAGGCAGGTCTTTCAAATTCTCCAGACTACCGGCGTAGGTCAGCGCATCCAGGTTAATAATCTGGATCTGCGGTTCAACGCGCAGTAGATAACGTACAAAATTGGAGCCGATAAACCCGGCTCCGCCTGTAACCAGCACATTTTTCATCGCATCACTCATAAACTTCAGCTATATCCAGGGTCGCTCCTTGAGCGTCTTTTTCAGAAAGCAGAGGCGGCTTGCCATCCAGTAAGGGCCATTGAATGTCAATCGTTGGATCATTCCAGATGAGGGTGCGTTCCCATCTCGGCGCATAGAAGTCGCTGGCTTTGTATAAAACCTCCGCCCAATCGCTCAGCACATAAAAGCCGTGCGCAAAACCTGGCGGAATGTAAAGTTGCCGATGGTTTTGGGCGGACAAGTTGACCCCCACCCATTTACCAAAGGTGGGCGAAGACTTACGCAGATCAACCGCCACATCGAAGATCTCACCCACAACCACACGCACCAACTTGCCTTGCGCCTGAAATATCTGGTAATGCAAGCCGCGCAAAGAACCTCGCCGGGTGCCTGAATGATTATCCTGCACAAACTTCAGCCGAATACCCGCCTCAGCAAAACGCTGCGCCTGATAGGTTTCCATAAAGAAGCCGCGCTGATCGCCGAATATCTGAGGTTCAATGATCAATACATCGGGGATTGAAGTGGGTATGAATTTCATCGAATCAGCAGCCAGACAAAAAGGATCTAAAACCCATCAAACCGGGTTGAATTATAGCAAAAACTCAGCCATTCCCAGAAAAACATTGATAGATCCTCATCTCCCAGGGATAACGAGGCCGATCGGCAGGGAGTGTGAACACCCTACGACAATATTGCGTCAGGTACTCCGCTTCCAGGGTGGGGAAAACATCCTCGCGCAAAACCACGTATTCAGGCCGATAACGGTCAATCGCCCAGCGAGCTGCGCCTTCATAAGAATCCTGATTTGCAAGTTGCGGCGCAACCTCCGGCTGGATCAGACCGGCAAAATCAACCATGGGGCGCTCAGAATAATAACCAATAATCCCTACCTCCAGCGTCCCCACCTTGCTGGTCGCAGAAGTATTTTCGCGCAACCATTCTCCCACTGCGCGATACGATTCGTAACGCAAATCGCCCCTTTCTTGAACGAACCATACGGACTGCGCCTGACACACAAAGACGAAGAGCGTGATGAAGCTGGCGGTTATCCCGCTGATGGGAAGCGAAGCTTTTCGCGCCGTCATCAACCTTTCTCTTAGATCAACGAGGGCAGCGACCCCTACACCCACCGCGGCGATCCAGCTCAGCGCCAGCGGAGCATAATACCAAAAATAACGGCTCACGCCTAAGAGGGTATAAGTGAGGCCATACATCACAGACCAGCCCCATAATAACGCCCAGTCGCGCCGCTGATACACAGAGAACAAGATGCCACAAGCCGCCAAGATCGCCTGCGCCGCGAAATAGGGCTGGCGAAGATTGCTCCAGACCAGAGCGAGTAACCCGGGCGCAAACTTTTGGCTGATGGTCAGTGTGCCCTGAAATTGTTTTGCCATCAATGTAACTGGGATCGGCGAGCCAAAATAGAGCCAGGCAAAAACCACCCAGGGGACCAGGATGACGGCAAATATGGCCGCAGCTTTCCAGGGAAACGGTTCATTAATCCAAAACAGATAATGCAAAAATAATACCCCGCCCAATAACAAGCTATCTGGACGGGCAAGCGTCGCCAAAGCCAAAAAGAGCGAAGCAAGGTTGTATCTGCGGCGGGCATAGCAGACCAGCGCGGCCAGGCAAAACGCTAGAGTCATGGATATTTCCGACCCCAATGTGGTTAGCATGAGCGGTAATATGGGATAGAGCGCCAGGCATACCCACCCCGCCGCACGGGAGCGAAAAACGCGCCCCAGCTCCCAAAGAAGCAAACCACCGCAGGCGAGGAAGAACGCGCTGCTCAGCCTGGCAACCTGAGGAATATCCAGACCCAAACGCGAAGCTCCCGCCAGGAGCAAAGGCAGCAAGATCGTCGTGACGCTCAATACATGCTCGCCCGGGTTATAGACAAATCCCTGGCCGTTCGCCAGATTGCGCGCATAGCGATAGACGATGTACGGATCATCATAAGACCAATCCGCAAATAGCGTGTAGATCGCCACAGTGAGAGCGCCAAGATAAATCGCGCCACCGATCCAGGGGAACAAGAGGCGAAGCCTCGCCGACCAACTGAACAAAACGTGCATCAAGGGACCAGATCAATATAGAGTGGACTGTTTACGACAATTTGCCCATTGGTGGGTTGGATGACATTGCCGTATTTGTTCAACACCTGAAGCGTTCCAGGCGGCAATGGAATCGAATGATCCACCTGATCGCCAGACCATAAGACCCAGGTGCGTTTTCCCGAGGCGCGAAATTCGTAACCTTTCAGGCCCGGATACTGAGTAATGGGCGCGCTGATGGTCATTTCGCTCAATTTGCCCGCCGCGAATTGATAGGCGTAATAGGCTGGTTTGGGGCCGCTTGGGGAGGATAGCCCTGAAGAACGCCAGCCAGATTCCTCGATCGTGTACCAGGTGGCGCCTTTGACGCCCTCCGCCCAGGCGCGGAGGAACGCCCAGGAGACGTAGTCCGCCTGTTTTTCCAGGAATGCGCCGTCTGATGCACATTGCGAGACATTATCTACGGGACATATCAGCGATGTCTCGGTCAAGAACAACGGCTTATTGACGCCATACAACGCCATCCGCTCGCGCAGATAATTGATCTTCCCTAAGATGACGCCGCCGCGCGCCGCCCAACCTCCGGCGTCGTCAATGAAGCCTGAAGTGTAATAACCATAACCGTGAAAGCCGAGATAATCGAAATAAGCGCCGCCCTGGTTTGCCAGTATGCCGTCAATAAACCGCGCCGGTTTGCAATTCTTCCCTGGCGGCGGGTTCGCCGGGTCACAATCCAGGAGCAAGCCGCCAACGATCACTTGCGCCTGGGGATCAGCCGCCTTAATGGCCGGATAAACCGACTTGAGCATGGTTGCGTAATAGCCGCCGCCGTAATTGCGGTCGCTATTATCTCCCCAACAACCAAAGGGGCTCCACGGGTCTGTTAGCAACGCCGGATCCACATCCGGCTCATTTCCAATTTCCCAGTATTTAATATAGTAAGGCCACATACTGTAGCGGGCTACCGCAGCTTGCATGAACTCGGCAAATTCATCCAGCGATTCAACGGCGACCGGACCGCAATATTTGCCGGGGACTTTTTGCGCCCAGAGCGGCGTATATTTCACAATCGCAATCACTTTAAGGTTGCGCGCAGCCGCCTGTGCTAAACCGGCTTCATCCACCATTTCCCAGTGATAGGTGGGGGGATTCGTACGCACCGGTTCGATATCCGCCCAGGAGAGCACTTTATACCGCGCCCAATATACGTTTGCGTTTTTTATCAGATTAATATTGGGAGTATTTAATTGATAGGTCTCAACGCCAAAAATCGTAGGACCCAGGGTGAGCTGGCGCAGCATGATCGGCAAGTAAATCCGCCGATTCTCTTGTGCATCTTCTGGATTGGCCGGAGTTGGCAGGGCAGCAATTGTGGAAACGCCTCTGATCCTCCCCCCGCTCAAAAATGCGCCGAAAATGACAAACGCCAGAGCGAAGTGCGCCATGTTTCGATGAAGAATGTTCATATCCATTTTTTATCCCCTTTCGGCGGCTTACCGAAATCTGCTTCGGTCCGCCGCGCCATCATGCTACGATGTAAGCCAAGCTATGATTTCGCCCTAACAAATTTTTGAATATTCAGAGGGTTTGATCTTTAAACAACCTTTTGCCCCGAACGACCACTGAATAGCAAAACCGCCATTCGTTCACGCCTGACTTCGACGATAGGCCTGGATCACTTCATCGGGCTTGCCTACTGCTCTCAGGCGGCCGTGATCCAGCCAGGCGGCACGTTGGCACATCTCCTCGATCAGATTCATGTTATGAGAGACTAACAGAACCGTAGCTCCTCGGTTGCGAAATTCCTGCATTCGGTCGGCGCTTTTACGTTGGAAAGTCTCGTCTCCAACTGAAAGCACCTCATCTACGATCAATATGTCCGGCTGAACATCGGTAGCCACTGCAAACCCCAGGCGCGCCCACATGCCAGATGAATAGGTGCGCAAGGGAGCATCAATAAAGTCCCACAGCTCAGCAAAATCCACGATGCGCTCAAATTTCTCTTCCATCTGTTTGCGAGAATAGCCCAGCAGAGCGCCGTTCAGATAGATATTCTCGCGCCCGGTCAATTCAGGATGAAAACCAGCGCCATATTCGAGCAAGGGGGCGACATTCCCCCGCACCAGCACTCTTCCGATTGTGGGGCGTAGAACACGGGCGATCAGCTTCAGCAATGTGCTTTTTCCCGCCCCGTTGTTGCCAATCAACCCCAGCGTTTCTCCCTTCATCACGGAGAGATTGACCTCTTGCAGCGCCCAAAACTCGCGGTGCTTGATCTTGCCTTGCAACCAGCGGATGGTATATTCTTTGATCGAAGGAATGCGCTCGCTGGGGGCGCGGTAACACACCCCAACATTCTCCAACCGGATCGCTTCCATCAAGTTCGAACCGCGTGTATCGGGTGAATCCACCAACGGCTGCGACAATGGAATATCCACCATAGGGTCAGACACGGTAGGCAAAGTCATCCGCCCTCGAAGAAAACCAGATCCAGCCAACCACCAGCGTGCTCAATGCGATCGCACCGGCGACCAAAAATTCGCTCAACACTGGGATGCGGCCATCGTAGATCGGCGCGCGAAACAGGTTGATCAGGTAATACATAGGGTTCAAATGCACCACCCAGGCATAGTCCTGCGGCAGCATATCCTTGCGGTAGATGATCGGACTGAGATAAAACCATGCGGTGAGCAGGATCGTGTACATTTCTGTTACATCAATGAAATAAATGGCAATGGTGGATAATATCAGACCCACCCCCAGCGCAAACATCGCCAGGAACAAAGCCGGGATAGGCAAGATCAGCATGGTCAGCCGGATCGGAACCCGGGCGAATAACATCACCACCATCAACGGCACCAGGGAAAACACCATGTTGATCAGACCCGTCAAGACCGCCGAGACAGCAAACACCGTGCGCGGCACATAAATCCGCTTGAGAAGATTACCGCCCCAGATCAGATTATGCATTGAGTCGCTGGTGGTTTGCGCGAAAAATGTCCAGCAAAGCAGCCCGCTAAGCACATACACTGCATAGGAGGAAGCGCCGCCAAATACCCGCGAAAACACAAACGACAAAATCAAAGTGGTGCCCAAGGGGTTGAGCATCGTCCAGGCAATGCCCAGGATCGAGCGTTTATACCGCACCACAATGTTGCGCCGGGCAGTCTGTATGACCAAATTGGAGTAGCGCAACAGCTCGCGCAACTCCTCCAGGGCCGGCATACCGCGGCGCGAAGAATCATATACAGGTAAAGAGTCCATCCATTCTTCCTAAAGAAAGCCCGCTCATTATAGCATACGGCGCAGCATCAAACGCAGGCGCAAGGGCAGCCAGGCGTAAATCAATGGGCGCACTTTGGCTTTGAAAACCAACCACGAGAACCAACTGCCCCCATCTCGATAATGGACGCGCAACATCTCCGGCCAGCAGCACTCATCGGCGACAACAGATTTACCGCTCGCGTGCAGGCGAAAATTCGCCCAGGTGCGCGGCTGATAGCGCAACGGCGCCCGGCGGGCAATGCGCACCCAAAGGTCATAATCCATGGCGAAGTAGAACGTATCATCCAACGGCCCCACCTCCCGCCACAGGCTGGCGCGGAAAAAGGCGGCTTGTTGCGGAATGTGGACATAGCCGCGCCTCAAGCGGCGGTAATCGGTCTGGCGAGCGGGAAATTTACCGATCAACGCCCCATTTTCATCTATCAAGTTGGCGTCTCCGTACACCATCCCGACTTCTGGATGCGCCTGTAAATACGCCACCGCTTCTGAGATTGCGCCCGGCTCATAGGTGTCGTCTGAATTCAACCAGGCGAAAATCTCCCCACGCGCTCGGGCAAACCCCTTGTTAATGGCGTCCGTCTGACCGCGATCTGGCTCTGAAACCCACCACGCCAGCCGATCCTGGTAACGCTCGATGATTTCCCGGCTGCCGTCGGTTGAGCCGCCGTCCACAATCAAGTATTCCAGGTTTGGGTAATCCTGACCTAACACGGATTGGATCGTCTCTTCGAGATAGCGCGCCTGATTATACGAAGGCGTCACAATGGAGACAAGCGGCAGCGCAGAAGGGTTCATTCCCAAGAAATCTCCGGATAATACTGAACGGCGATCTCTTCAGTAAGATGGCGGATGCGCCGCGTCTCCTCTTTATCCAGGCGGCGCTTCCAGTTGTTCAGGTTCGCCTGGCTATCCAATCGAACCGAGTGCACGGCGCGGTGAGAAAGCTCCTTGGGGTTTTCGGCGCTGCTTGAAGCCAGGATTGCCTGCTCCACGCGCGGCGAATAATTCAGGCTCAAACGATCGTAAAGCGCACGAAAACCCTCCACCGGCGAGATGGAGAGATCTTCATGACGAACAATGATGAAATCCGGGCGCTGGCGGCAAAATTGCGCTGCAACCTGGTAAACCATGCGCCAGAGCAGCGCTGCCTGGCTGAGGACATCTTGCGGGGCATCCAGCATGGCTTCCATCTCTGCGCGAAAAGGCTCCAGCCAGTCCGCCATCAAAAGCGGCTGATCCAGCAAATCCCGAAAGTCAAACGGCCAGTCCAACCGTTTCAGGCTGCTGGCAAAAGCCGCCGGATGACGTATTGTAATCACCACCTGGCAACCCAGGCGCTGCGCGAACCAGAGCGCCGAGAACACGGCAAAGGGGTCTTTTAACAACGGGCGCTGACCCTTCCACCAGCCGCGCATAAAAATCCTTACGTCCCGCGCCATACGACCGGCATCTTTGAAAGAACGCAGTGATTTCAGCTCTAGCCAGGCATGATAGCGAAAACGCAGCATTTCCTGGAAGGCGGGCAGATATTCTCCTTCATTGTTCTGGTTGATGTAGGCATACCAATATTTTACGGGCGCGCGCATCACGCCAGGGCGATGATGCTTATTCAACGGCTCGCTAATATAAGCAGCCTGAGAACCGGCAGCCAGCATCTTACCTACCCAGGTCGTCCCGCTGCGATGGACGCCGGTCACCAAGATGGGACGTTTCAGCATTCCAGGCATAACCCGGGCCAATTCTCCAGGCGGGTGAAACCTCGCTCTCCGCCTGACGAATACAGGATGGGAAACTCAGTATGACGGAGTTGATCCGCCAGCGACCGGCGCGCTTTGGCATCCGAAGCATTCCGCCATCGCTCAAGCGCAGCGCCGAACCCAAACAGGCTCAAGACCGCGTAACTCATACGGTGTGCGTGCTTCAGGGTATAGCCAGGCCAGGCCAGCAAGGCTTGTAGATAGGCATGCAATGCAGCCGCAGGCTGACCGCTATCCAATAAATATCTGGCAACCAGGCGCATGGCGCCGCCCCGAGTCAGGTGTGAATTTTGAGCAATCTGTTCTGCCAGGCGCGGTTGAGTTTGCAGCCAATCCAACAACCGCAACGTCTCATCGGCGAAGCGTGCTGGCTGAGAGACATTTTTTGCCGTCGGGTGATGTCGGGCGGCTGCTAACGGAATAAACTTTCCACCAGCCCCGCCGCCGATATACTGGATCGGCGCCAAAGCCGCCATGCGAACCCACAGGTGATGATCCAGCATCATGTGATAAGAAGGATCAAGATAGCCCGCCTGTTCCAACACCTGCCGGCGCATAAACACCGCCGGCTGACAGATGATGCGAAAATGAAGCAGATCCTCCATGCCCCAATCGCCAAAGGTCAGGCGGTTGAGTGGGCGTCCCTGCAAATCTATCGTCACAGCATCGCCATAGACCAGCCCCAGCTCCGGGTTGGCTTGCAGGGCAGCCACCGCACGCGAGATCGCTCCAGGAAGATACAGATCGTCCGAATTCAACCACGCCACGATCTCGCCAGAGGCGCGCCGCATCCCCTTATTGATCGCCTCCGCCTGACCCTGATCCGGCTCCGAAACCCACCAGGCCAGGCGATGCGCATAACGGCGGATGATCTCAACGCTGCCATCTGTCGAGCCGCCATCCACCACCAGATGTTCCACCGCCGGATAATCCTGACCCTGTACGGACTGAAGGGTATATTCCAGGTACGGCGCTTGATTGAAAGAGGGGGTTACGACGCTGACCAGGAGGTTCACGGCTTTTTTTGCGTCAAATCGAAGATCACGTAGCCCTGTCCTTGCGCCAGGATTGAGTAATGCTCGTAGAGCATTTGCTTCAGTTCCGGTTGATCCTCGAATTGCTTAAAGGCAGTGATCAAAAAATAACTTTTATCCTGGATGCGTTTGGCAAAGTATTGCTCAAACTCTTTCGAGCTGCCGCGTAGATCGGATAGTTTGATCTCTCCACGGTTCGGCCACAAGGTGACTTTGCGCCAGCCATAATACATCAGCCGATAGCCGTAATCCTGGGTGAGAGCAACAATCTTGCCATCGCCAGGCAAATAAGAGGCGATGGTTTGCCAATAAACAGGTTCGTTGCGATAATTCTCGCGATACAACGGAACAAGCGCCTGCCAGCTCATCCAAATCACAACGGCTAAGACGCCGCCGCTTGCCGCCCAACGCCAGATCATCTTCTGCCGCAGCAGGAAACGCAAACCCGCCTCAAACGCAGGCGTCATCGAAAGCGCCGTCAGAGGCACCAACTGCAAGTGGTAGTAATTGTGCGTGGTCATTTGGTAAGGCAAAAATAGCCCATAAACCACATAACCCGCCCACCAGCCCCATAAGAGCGCCTGGTTGCGCCGACGCGCCAGAAGGAGGCCGACGAATGCCATCAATAAGGCCAGGGGGTTGAGCAATTTCTGAATCATATTCAGCCAGCTCAGATAAAAGCGCGGCTCCAACAATAGATGAGAGAGCGCCAGAGTCCAAGAAGTGAAATACTCCGCTGCCCGCCCCTGACGGCTCAGATAGTAAATCGCCGTTGGCAGGAGGGTCAGCGCCGCCAGCGCCCAAAGTTGTGGGCTGACCAACATACGCGCCGCTGCGCCAGATACAGGCTGCTCGGGTTTACGGAATGAGTACAACGCCAGGGCGATCATCATCCCCGCTGCCGAATACACCGCAATGGCTTTGGTAAGCACAGCCATACCGCTGACTACGCCGCCGATCAGTACCCAACGCCAGGAGCGCGTTTCAGACCAACGGTAGAGCGCCAAGGCGGACAGCGCCAACCAGGCAGCCATACCTGGATCGGGTTGCAGCGAACGGCTGGCTTGAACGCCAAACGGCAACGCCATATTGTATGCCAGGGCAGCCAGAGCGCAGAGCCAGGCAACCGCCATCGTCCGACCCTGTGTATCGCCGGAAGGCTGCGCAGCGACAACGCGACGCGCCAGAGCCAGCACGGCGAACCCGCCCATCAACCAGAACAAAGTGTTATAGATGCGACCCACCCAAAAGAACTCACGGCCAATCGCCAGATAGGTCAGCGCCATTAATCCTTCCAGGATCGAAGGCTCGTACTGGCCGGTGGAAGCCCAAAAAGCCGCCGCCTGCTGGCGCGTGGTTTCATCCGCGCCTGGCAAGAGCTGGTAATAGATGCCGCGCGCAACAATTGCGCCGCGCAACTGACGGGTGGGGTGAAAATCAATTGGCTGATCGGTCAGATCATACAGCCGCAGCACTGCGCCAAGCGCCAGCAAAACCAGCGCTAAAATGATATAAGCCGCATCTGCGCGGCGAAAGAAAGCGCCCCAATGTGTTAGCATCTGGAGTCAAAAAAGGCTGTTGTAATCCACCTTCGGAAATACGGTCAGCTTGCCGCCAATGGTCGCATCCAACACCTGACGCCCATCTCGCTCGTAAGCCTGACGCGCCATGCGGTAACTGCGCTCCGAGGTCTCCAGATCGGGCAACTGCCAGCGGAAACCTTTGCCGAAGTAGTCGCTATGGAAATGGTCTTTATCCTCGCCTTGCGAAACCACGGTGGTGTTTGGTTTCCCCTGCGCCGAGTAATTGTGATCCACGCCGATCAGGATAACCTGAGAAAACCCCATGTGATATGCAAGCTGCAAGGCGACATAGGTCACCGTTGCGCCCTCCCACAACCGCCCGCGCGCATCAACAGCGAACTTCGGGCCGTTATACGTGGTATGCAGGAAGATCAAATCTGGAGCAGTTCCAATCACCCGCCGCGAGCGCCAGCAGATAAAACGCGGCATACTCAAGCGACGGATGTCTTCGGCGCATTGCTCGATCACCAGGCTGTTGATCGTTAGAAAATACGTGGTCTGGAAACCCATTTCGGGGAAACCCAGATAAATGCGGTTCATCCCGAAGGTGCATTCGTCTTTCAGTTTTTTTAAATCGGTTTGCTTCAGGCTGGGGCCATTGCCGATAATAAAGCAACGCTGACCGCGGTGAATGTCTTTCAGCTCACCCAGGCGGCGGATGCTGGCGCGCCGCCAGGGATGAAACATGGCTTCCGGCCAGAGCGCGGCGTTTTGCAGCGTATGCCAGGAAGAACGGGCAGTCTGCCAGATTGGATTAGGGGTGATTGATTTCAATATATTTTTCGCTTCCGTCATCTTTATATCTTCTCTGAGAATAATAAAAACGCCCCTCCGAGGTTTATTCGGTGCTTAAGCGGGCGGTTGCGCCGCCGTCTATGATGAGCGCCTGCCCGGTCATGAACGAAGATTGCTCGTCGTCCGCCAGGAAGTAAATTGCCTGCGCAATCTCTTCCGGCCGGCCCACCCGTCCGTTGACGGTTTTGCTTGCCAGGTTATCCAGCCGCTCCAGAATGGTGCTACCTTGAACGTGATCGCGGCTTAAACCGGCGCGCAGCATGGGGGTATCCACTGCCCCTGGGAGAATGGCATTGCAGCGGATGTTATCGCGGGCGAATTCGATTGCCACGGCGCGGGTCAGAGCCAACAAACCGCCCTTACTGGCGGCGTAGGCGGCGATGTTCGCTGAGGTAGCAATGGCATGGACAGATGAAACATTGACGATTGCCCCGCCGCCTGCGGCTTTGAATAAGGGATGCGCCAGCTTAATCCCTAAAAAGACCGAACGCAAGTTAGAAGCCATGACTGCATCCCATTCCTCCACGCTGGTCTCCAGGAATGGCTTGGCAATCTGCAAGGCAGCGTTGTTCACCAGGGCATCCAACCGCTGAGTGAAGTTTTGCGCCTGACGAAAGATTGTCTCCAGGTTTGCGCCTACGGAGATATCCGACTGAATGAACAGCCCATTCGAAGGGAAACCGGCGCCAAAGGGGGCGCGATCCACGCCAATCACCAACCAGCCCCGCTGGGCAAAAAGGTGCACAGTGGCGCGGCCAATACCACCTGCCGCGCCGGTGATCAATACAGT
The DNA here is from genome assembly GCA_020060465.1 of Anaerolineales bacterium. GTDB lineage: Bacteria > Chloroflexota > Anaerolineae > Anaerolineales > UBA4823 > RBG-16-57-11. The sequence continues at coordinate 221,321 of JAGVAD010000016.1, read as the reverse complement.
TTTTCCAGAATTTTCAGACATAAATCAACTCTCATATAACCGTTTTTTACAAGTCTGTTGGGGTAAAGCCCAGGCCGATCAACAAATTCCGAATGGTATTGCGGTGCACCCGCTCCCAGGCCGCCGGGCTGGAATTAGCGTTATGCGGCGCCAACATGACGTTATCCATCTGGCGCAGCGGGCTATCCAGAGGCAGTGGTTCTTTCTCAAATACGTCCAGCGCCGCGCCGGCGATGACGCCGTTCTGCAGCGCCTGCACCAGAGCCGGCTCGTCAACCACTGGGCCACGGGCGGTATTGATCAGCACCGCGGTGGGTTTCATCCAGGCCAAAGTGCGTTGGTTCATCAGGTGATAACTGGTCGGGTTTAGGTCGCAGTTCAGGCTGACAAAATCGGCGCGGTGCAGCAAATCTTCCAGACTGGTCATTTGAAACTCGTTCTCGCGGATGAAATCCGGCGCAATTTCTACGATGTCGTTGCCAAAAATGTGCATCCCAAACGCCCGCGCCCGGCGAATGACCGCTTTACCGATATTGCCAACCCCAATCACGCCCAGGGTGCACTCGCTGAGCGAACGCCCCGGGATTTTATCCCAAATCCCCTGTTTCATGGCGCGATCCATCCACGGCTGACGACGGACAAACGCCAGCATATAGCCAAACACTGTGTCTGCGACCGGCAGAGTAAAGGCGTTGGGGGTGCGACCGATCATGATCCCCAGGCGGGCAGCAGCCTGTTGGTCAATCGAATCAATGCCGGTGCCCCACTTGGAGATCACTTTTAGCCGCGGGGCGCACGCTTCCAGCACGCGGGCGGTGTACTGGTCGTCGCCGCACAGCGCGCCCTCAAACTTCCCCGCCAGCGCCAACAGCTCCTCTTCGTTCAGGCGTTCAGAGACTGGGGCGATCATCAACTCAATACCGTACCGCTCCAACAAAGGGCGAAACTGGTCAATGACGGGAATCATGTATGGAGCAGAAACAAGTACAGTGGGCATGAAATAACAACCTCATTTTTTATAATGAAGAATATCTAAAGCCACAGAAAGCACCGCGCAAGATAGCTTTTGTCTCTATGCACTCGGTGTGCTCTGTGGCAAATAGCCTTTCAGTCAGCGCGGAAGGCGCAATTTCACAAGCGGTCGCTCATGTTTTGGCTCTGCCAGCGCTTCAAGAGAAAATCGGCGATGGCAAAATCCAGCTCTTCATCTACATCCCAAGCCTCGGCGGCGTCAATTTCGAACATGAACGGACGTTCGCCCAGACGGTTGCGCCGCGCCAGCAAGCTGGCGCGGGTGAAGATATACAGACAGGAGTTTTCCTCATATACTGGCGGCAAATCCTGCGTCTGGAGTAAGATGGCCGGGTTATGGTTGATCGCCCGACCAAGTTGATCCCAAAGGCGGGTCTGCACGCGAGTGACCGAAAATAACGAGTCGTAGCTGGGATAATTTGCCAGAAACGTTTGGATGGCGCGCGAGATGCTCTCGCCGCGCAGAAGCGGGTTGGTGCTATGGGTTTGCAGATAAAAGTCCGCGCTCACCTGAGCGGTGTCATACGCCAGGATTTCGTTCATCGGGATGTGGTCGGCGCGCAGATGTTCCGGGCGCTCGATCAGCCGTACTTGCGGGAAATCGCGGCGCAGCCCCTCCATCACCGGTGGACTGTCGGTGTCCACCACCACTTGTTCAATCTCTGAGCAGGTCAGCAGTTTTTCAATAATATGCTGATAAAGCGGTTTGCCAGCCAGAATACGATAATTTTTACCAGGCACACGCTGCGAATGATGACGCATGGGAACAAGTGCGACGATTGTGGGCATAGGCAGGTTCCTGTTATTCATACTGGATGGGTTGAACATCGCGACGGGAGGCATCCGAATGTTCACGCAAATTTCGTGGGTAGTAAAAAGTCTGGCGCAACTGTTCGGTCACCGGGCTGGGATGGCGATGCCCCTGGTAAGCGCCCCAGAACTGAGCCAGGCGAAACCACACAATGCTGCTCAAGCTGGCAAGCAAAACCCCTTGCCTCGCCGCGTGCCAGGCATCGCTGAGGATATTGCCCACCGAAAGGCGCAGAAAATCGAAAAAACTAAAAGCCTCTTTCGGAAAAATGCGCTTGAAAGCCATCGCTTCGCGCCGATAACGGTTATACACCCCACGCGGCGTCTCCTGGTGTACGTGGATCACTTCCGCTTCAGCCACATAAGCGATGGCGTGACCGGCGTCCTGGATCGCCTTCGCCCATGCCAGGTCTTCCAGGCCGGTGAGCGTTTCATCATAAGGCTGTTGTTCCCACAGGCTGCGGCGGATCGCAGCGTTGGCGTTATTACAGAAAGGATGCGCCTGGCGCGGCTGCGATTGCTCGGGAAACCAGTGAGCGAATATCTGGCGCTCAGAAAACTTGGTCGTCGGCGCGCCGCGCTGTTTGCCATAGACCAGACCTACTTGCGCATCGGCAAACGGCGCCAGCAGGCGCTCCAACCAATCCGGGTAAACGGGATAAACGTGGGCGCTGACGATCACAACCAAGTCGCTGTTCGCTGCCTGCAAGCCGCGATTGAGCGAACGGCCAAAGGTAAATTCCTGCGGGGCGATATGCACCAAACGCGTTGGGTAACGTGAGGCAATCTCAACCGTGCCATCCGTAGAGCCAGAATCAACCACAATGATCTCTACATCCTGGATCGTCTGCTGCATTATGCCATCCAGGAGGCGACCAATGTGGCGCGCTTCATTGTAGGCGCGGATCACAATCGAACAGCGCATCTCGTTCACTCGTACCCTAATTTTTCCAGCAGATCTCCACAGACGGCGGCGAATAATTCCTGGTGCTGTTGGGTGAGGGCGTTTTTCCAACCGCCGATCTTTCCGCTGCGGAAGGTGGGCGAGCGCGCCGGGTCAATGCTATCTTCCAGCCTGTTTATCGCTTCTGGCATAGAAACCGTCGCTTTGAAGCCGCGTTGCAGCGCATGATCTAACACCCGCTCCAGCGTCTGCCGCCGGTTAGCAACAAATTCCTCATAGCGCAAGACAAGCACTGCGGGACAATCGAGCCAATCCAAATACGGTTCAAAACGCTGGCGGATGTCGGGCAACGGCTCGTACACTGGCCGACCGTCGCTAGCTCTCATCAGCTCCTCAACGGGGACGCCCACAATGCTGGCACGTAATCGTTCATTAAAGTCGAGCAATACTTCATGATAGTAGCGGTGGTGGATATGGTTGGGCGCCATCTCTGCGATGTAGTGTACGTGCGAGACAACCACATCGCGTGGATCGCGCAGGATAAAATAAGTCGCAAAGCGCGCCCCGCTCAACAATTCCATCACTTCAGGAAAGGCGTGCACATGTCCGTAGCCGATGTCGCCGGGCAAAAAGCGGCGCAGGTCCTCCATGATTTCATCCAGTCCGCGCTGGCGACCGGTAAAGCCATCAAAGGTCGTCACAGCGGGCATGCCGCTATCTACCGCCGGCCCAATGCGAGCAAAGCCCTGCAACACCTGGGTCAACAGATGTGTGCCGCTCTTGGGAAACGAATTGGCGAAGAAAATCGGCGAATGCGCCAGCGAACCATAACGCAGCGTTTGCCGCAAGCGGCGGGTGCTGCGGCGCAGCCAACGCGCCTGATCTCCGATCTGCTTACCAGCGATCATCTGTCTCATATCCCAGGCGAATCAACAGATCCCCCGCCTGCTCCTTAAAGAACGCTTTGTTGGCTTCGCTGAAATGCTCTCGCCAGTTCCCCGGCTGACCTTTGCGGAAGGTGCCGGATTTCTTTGGCGCAATCGCCCGCTCCAAAATGGCGATCTCCTGTTCGCGGGGCAGGCGAGGGGTGAAACCACGCTCAACCAGATAATCCAGGATGCGGTTCAGCGCCGCCGGGCGATCCAGGATCAGGTCTTCGAAACGCAGGCACAGCGCCGCCGGCTGTTCCAGCCAGCCCAGATAACCTTCGTATTTTTTGCGTAGCGGCGAGAGTTCCGAACCCGGCTCTTCCACGCCCCGAATGGCGGCGTGAATACGCTCCTCCATGCTTTTCAGCACAGTGGTGTAATAGCGATGCATCCCATGACCGGGGTGCATTTCCGTTGCATAATAGACGTGCGAAACGACCATGTCGCGCGGGTCGCGATACACAAAGATTGTCGCCCTGCCCGGCTGAGTGAGCAGCGAGACAAACTGAGGAAGCGCTTTGATATATCCATAAGCGATGTCGCCAGGGCGCATACGACGCAGATTAGCTAACGCTTCATCGTCCGTCAATTTGTCATTGACTTCATCCCGGTTAACCGGCGGAAAACCGGGGTTGACGAAGGGACCCAACCCAACCAGTCCCTGCACCACCTGGTAGATTAAATGCGAACCAGATTTGGGCATTGCATTGCCCAACACCGCCGGCGTTTGCGCCAGCGCCTGCGACCCCCAACGCAGCGCGGCCTGAAAACGCCTCGCCTGCCAACGCGCCAGTTTCAAAGAGTATTTAGCAGTATAGAATGCATTCATAAAATACAGGTTGGATCAAGAAGCGGGCGGCGTGCGCCGATACTCCACCAGCCCCTTGCTGGCAAAGGTTTCGACCACTTCCCAGACCGCCTGAAAGGGGATGTTCAACTCGACGGCAATATCCGCCACCGTCCGCTGACCATCGCAGCGTTCCATGATCTCAAACAGGCGGCGGTGTCCTTCCGGGTTGTGACGGTAGTCAATCCAGATGCCATAGCCGGAACAAAAAATCTCACCCTTGAAGTTGTTGACTACATAAACATTGCGCTCCCAGGCCTGGATCAAACCCAGAACCACTTGAACGGAGGCCTGCAAACGTTCCGGGGTGACAATTTCCGGGGTGTCCAGGCTGGAATGGTATTCCGGGTAGGGCCAGGTGGGCGACTCGCGCGGTTCCACGCGCGAGATCGAAAGCATGGGCACACGCACGCCCGGGGCATTAAACTGACGCTCATCGTTGTGGATGATTTTGCGATATGGCGCGTGATACCCTTCCGGGTCAAGCCCAGCGAGCGCCGCGACAAAACAGCGATCCGCTTGGCTATCGGGCGTGAAAGAACCCTGCAAACTATGCGGCAAATCGGTGCCCAACATTTCCAAGAATAAGCCCCCTACCATTTTGGGAATCAACGCTTCATGATGGCTGAGATAGGCCACCGAGCCAATCGTCTCTGGAAAGATCAATAGCCGATAGGTGTAATGAGGTTTGGGCGCGGCGAGCAATTCCCTGACCACCTGCAAGCCAACCACCACGCCGCTCAGGTCATCGTTGACCATCGCCGGATGACACAGATGCGCCGCCAGCACGAAAGTCTCTTCGCTCTCGCCAGGGATTATCACCTCGCCAACCTTGAGCGTTCCCGGCTCAAAGCGCGTGCGAATCACCACGCGGTAAGCCTCCTCATTCAGCGAGTCGCGCAGCTCTTGCGTTGCGCACAGCCCCCAATCGCGCTGGTAATATTTGAAGACGAATGGAATGGCAGACGGCAGGCGCGGATGGACATGTAAGTGTTCCAATAGCTCCTGGCGGCTGACCTGTCCTTCATAGGGCAAAGAGTAAGAAACCACATGCAGCGGGTGTTGCGCAACATCTATCAGGCGGCGACCGTCCAGCGTTTCTAAATAGGCTTCGTCGCAGCTCCACTTCTCCGGCACACGCCACGTCCAGCACGGTTCGCCGCTGGGATATTCATGAATTATCATGCGCCCGTCGAGTTCCTGCGCCAGACGATATAGCGCCCGGTCGTAATCATCGGAGACCAGGTTGCGCTGCAAAAACCACAATTCTTGGATAAGCTCGTACATTGAAGACATAGGCGTCAATCGCTCGATGAGACATTCTGTGATTCGTTCTGTGGCCGATTCAACACCAGCGACCACGGGTCTGCAGCCAGGAAACGATCGGCGGCGGCGACAAAATCTTTCAGCTTGCAAACCGAGACCTGCCCATAATTCAGCGACACGCTGCGCCATTCGCCGCGCGCCTGCATTTCGGCGACCACCGGATCGAGGGTGAGTTGGGGGTTTAAATCCAGATCGCGCACAAACATACGGTAGGTGCGCTTCTGCCAGCCCAGCGGCGTGCGTACTTCGCCGCTAAATTCTTTCCAGTAGCGATAGGGTACGGAGGCGCGTTGCTCGCAATAATGGAACATTGAGATCGCCCGCGCATCCGCCCCTAGCAATAAAAGCTTAAAATCCAGCTCTAACATGCGCTCAAACGCCGACCCCGGATCGAAAGCAGAAAGAGTATCGCGACGGACAAGGTCTTCAGCGTAATAGCCAATGACCGCCACCGATTGCATTGGATGAGGGGTGCGTCGCGCCTGTGGATGTTGGCGCACATATTCCGAGAAAGCGCCCATGCCTGCCGAAGGTGTACTGGTAGGGTCGTAGCGCTCGCCGCGTGCAAAGGCAAAGTTGAAGGTAGGCACGACCAGCGTTCCCGCTGAACCTATCACAGACAAAATTGCCTCCAGATACATGCCCACGCCGCCGCGCGGCCGCCCCAGGAACTGCACTGCGGAATGCGTCAACAAACCATCCCCGGTGCCCACGCCCAGCGCTTGCAGGCAGGAGATAACTTGATCTCGGGTGACTTCTTTCATTGCAGGTATAATCGGCGCTCTATGATCCAATAAGCGCGCCTCGCCCTTCTCTGCGACAGCTCATCCTTCGTTGTAATCTTCCCAGCTCAACCGTAATTGATAAAGCTCTTTCTTCATCCCCAGCGATTCCACCAGGCGGATGATTGGCTCGTTGCCGAGCAGGATTTGGGCCTCGCACGAATAAACCTTCTGGGCGCGGCACCATTCAATCGCCAGTCGCAGCAATTTCTCACCGATCCCCAAACGGCGCACTTTTGGCTCCACCCACATATCCTTCAGCTCACCGACCATCACGCCGCCCAAATACTCTGGCACGCGTTTGAGGCGGGCGACGATAAATCCCACGATTTCGCCGTCATATTCAGCCACATATAGCACGCTGAAGCGGCCCAACGTGCGGCGAAACATGTCCAGCCACAACTGGCCGACATTTTCCACCACAGGGAAGCTGTAGGTGTGCTGGCGCAGCAGGGCATCCAGCTTTTCGTATAAAGCGGCGACGGCGGGGAAATCCGCCTCGGTCGCCTCGCGATAGGTTACTGCCAATGCAGCAGGTGATTCGCTCATAGCCGCCTCATAGTGAAAGAAAACAGGAAAATCATCAAGCGGCGGGCAAGCCGTAGAGGCTGCGCCGCACTTCCTTAGGCCAGGAGTCTGGTTCCAACCCAAATTGACTGAGGAAAGCCAGAGCCATGCGCTCCAGGCCAAAAGCCACACACCCGGTGTGCGCTGGCGAGCCATCCGGCAGGGCAATGTTCAGGCTGCGACCAAAGAAATCCTGATGGTAGTTATACGAGCCGACCGCCAGAGTGGAATCTTTGTAAGGCAAGCGGGCGCGGATTTCGTACTTGAGCTGGAAGGCGCTCTGAAAAGCAGCCTGTTTGCGAAACTCGCCGATGAAAAACGGGTCGGTGGCGCTTTCCACTCGATAAGCCAGCCCCAGGCTTTCAAAGACCTCTCTCATCCGCTGGCGCGCGGTTTCGCGGTTTTCCAGCACAAAATCCTTAGGGCCGACAAAGATCACCTCGCGCATGGTGAAATTCCACATGCGCTCCAGCGAGGCCAGGTTAATCGCCTCGTAACGAAAGCAATTGCCCACCGCGGTAGCAGTTGCATGACCTTCCTGCAAAACCCGATCCGCCAGGGCAAAATATAGGTGATAACACACCGCCGGCGAGAGCAGCGCCTGGATGCGCGCAAAGGCTTCTGGCGAAGTGGTCAGGCCGTGGTCGTCGCAGGCGGCGTGCTGAGAGAACTCGTCAATTACTTCCAAATCTTCCCGCAGGTGGGTGACAAAGGTTAACGAGTGCGGAAAAGCGCGGAAGTAATTGACGCGCTCCATATAGCGCGCCGGGATGAGGGTCGGAAAGCGATAGGGCTGCGCGCCAAACGAATCGGCCAGCTTGAGAAATTGCTGTTCAAAATAGCCAATAAGACGGGCAACCAATGGGCCCAAAGCGAAAATGCCATTCGCTTCCTGGCTCACCTCACCGCGGGCAATCAGTTCTGGCAACGGGTCTTTTTCGTATGCAACTGGCCGATCCAGATAATCTTCCAACACCTGGATTTTGGGCTTGATGGCGCCTTTTGCCATCGAAAGCACCACCCGTTGCACCTTTTCCTCTAACTCGGCGCGGCGGTCGTTGGTCAGCGCCGCCGGCTCATCCAGGATCATATCTACCACGCGGGCAACCGCCGGCAGGGCAACTTGCAGCGTAATACGATCCGGGGCGACTTCTGCGCCTACGATCCACTCGTCCACATAGGCCAGCTTGGATTGCACCTCGCCGGTCAGGTATTCAGGGATCGGCGTCGCAGGCTGGAATTCCAACCTCACAATTGGCTGATTGGCTTCGCGCCGATCATTGGACATGAGCGTTTTCCTCCAGATATTTGCAGATCTCCGGCACACTCACCAGCCGAGCGATCACATCGGTGTCAATCTCCACCCCAAACTGCTCTTCCAGGCGCAGCATCACTTCCATGTGACCGAGAGAATCCCATTGCGGCAGGTCGCCAAAGGCCAGTTCTGGCGTCACCAACTCCACCGGAGCCTGAATGGCCTCGGCGACCAGACTTTGGACGCGCGCAGCCAATGTCGTTTCGTGGCTCATCTTCCCATGCTCCTTAAACCGATTTGATTTTGCACACCCCAACGGGTTGATATTGTGGGTTCCACACCCCGCCAGGCATTCCCTTGCGGTCGTCGTGAAAATAAAAGTTCGCCAGGTTGTCGCGCAGTTCGGCGCAGTTGCGCAGCTTCTCGAAAAGTTCATCGTAGCGATCATAATTGGAGGAGACGCTGGCGGGCAGATCAAAAATCTGGCGCAAGGTGTTATCCGTATAGCACCAACCGCTCGAAGCCTCGTGCCACCAGTCTTGATCGCGGCCGGCGGTCAGCGTGGCTAACAAAACGCCGCCCGGTTTGAGCACGCGCATCAATTCTTTGACGACCACCCCTAAGCCTTGCGGTGTGTTATGTTCCAACGCGGAAACAGAAACCACCGCGTCCAGCGAATCATCGGCGATCTCTGCCAGGTTAGCCAGGTCCTGATTATAAATCACCACGCTGCCCTTGACCGGCGGCTTCAGCAGCCATTCAGCCAGTTCAAGCGTCTGGTTGTAGCCGCGCGTAGCCCAACGACGCAACCCTGCGCCGCGCACAGGGCGGCGAAACCCCTGGAAATAAGCCGACCAGGCAGGCGACAGATCAGATGGACGCAAGCCCCGCACGTGAAACCTGCGGCGGAAACGAAGCGGCAAGGCTGCCCGACTCATGCGATCCACGCTGATCACCCACGCGCCCTGTGCAGCCAGATACCATTGCAAAACGCCTGTGCCTGCCCCGGCATCCATAATTCTCTTGCCATCCACCACACCCAATCGGCTGAGGATCCAGCTAAGATCAAGTAAGTAATGCCAGCCGAATTCCAGGCGCAAAGTCGCCGCCAGACGCTTCAAGCTCTCAACAACAGGTCGCTGCTCATCCAGCAAGTCAACCGGCAGAATTTCGATACTTTCGCCCAAAGCTTCCCGGCTCACAGATTTTCCTCTAGCATGAACGGCTGGCGTTCGATTGGCTCGCCTTCCTTGCTGCGCAACCGGCTTTGCCGGTCGAAGCTGCCGTTGGCGATCCCATCTATCAAAACGCGCATGGTGGGCGAATTTTCCGGCAGCAGCGCTTGCCAGGAAAACGGCAAGAGCTGTACATAACCCTTGCGGTAGCCGTCTTCCAAAAAGTCCTCGAAGCTCAGAGAGGCGCGGAAGAGCTGGTAATACAGGAAACGCCTGGCGTTGCGCTGAAATTCGGCCGGGACTTTGATCTCTTCGGCGGTCAGAAAAGTCTCTGCTGTCTCACGGAACGCCTGCGAGGATTCCGGGAAAAATACAATTGGATACTGGGTGTAGCGCGCTTTGCCGCCGCACAACACCGCCGCGCCCATCACAGACGCTTCCAATCCAATGGAAGAGTTATACACAATGACAAACTTCGCCCGCTGGATCAGTTCGTATGAGCTGAGATATTCCTGCGAATCGATAAAGACTACATTAGGCAGCTTCAACACTTCGCGCTGGGCAACCCACTGGCGCACGCTTTCCCGGCTTTGTTTGGCGGTTCCAGGGCGCATCTCATCTGGGTGAGCGCGGATGACAAATAACGTCTCTGGATGCGAACGGATGATTTCCAACACTACGTCCAGCCAGGCGAACATGTGCGGAAAGATCGTATTGGCGTGCACCTGGCTGGTATCGTATACTACATTGGTAAAAACCGGGACGATCTGCCGGAAGTTTTCCGCCTGACGCAGAAAAGCCGCATCCAGGCCGCGCATTTCCGGCCAAAAGCGAATCCCTGCCATGCTGAACTGACCTTGAAAGCGTTTTTCCAGATAAGCGTCCAGACGGGCGTTTTGCTCTGGGTTGAGTTCAAAGTCCTTTGGAATATAGATAGGGTAAGCTGTGGCTTCGCCCTCGCAAAAGAAGGCAGAGAAACGCTGGAAACCCACCTCGTAAGTAATCACCCGCAAACCGCGCGACTGCGCCACCCAGCGGGCAACGGCTTCTGGATACATGACGCCGTTGAAAATCACCGCTGCCGAGGGTTTGGTTTGATCCAGAAAAGCAGAAAACTCCTGGGCGATATTGTAGGCTGAGAGGATGTACTGGCGCAACAGATAACGCGTCTCCTCGTCATCCGGCAGGCTGTGTTTGCGCAGCGCCCAACGAAGCGAAGGCAACACCAACCTGCCAAGCGGAATGGATGGTCCCGGCGTTACCAATGCGCCCTTAACAGTATTGAACTCAAAATTGCTCAATGCGTCCAGGGGAAGGTCTCTCAAAGCTGCTTCCAGCTCGGCGTCTGGGTGATAAGAGAACCAATAGACATCCGCGGCGTTGTTCAACCGCCGCGATTGACGGACGCAGGCTTCACATGGCGGAGCTTTCTGGTAATGATCGCGGCTGGTGCCAAGCACGCAATGGCTCATACCCGACTGGCAGACAAAGTGACGAACCGGGATACCCGCCAGTCGCAGCCCCCAACTGGTCAACAATGCAAAAGCGGCGTTTTGACTAAGACCGGTGATGCGCGTCGAGGCATTAAAGAAGACCACCGGCTGCGCCGTAGAGGTCTTTGGAACATGCGCCGCTACCTGTCGCGCCAGGTTGATCACCCGTAGGTGATTTTGCCAGCCTGTGATCCGAGTTAGCAGGTTTGATTTAGGCATGAGTAATTTCTCGAAAAGATCGCTCGTTTGTAAAACGAAGCCGCGCCCTCCCTCATCGGCGACTAATTATCGGCTGCCTGCCAGTGGCTGCCGACTGGCGTGATACGCCTCAGATAAACGCTGGATGGCGATGAGAAAACCTTCGCCCTGACGCTGGTGACCGCGCCAGATCTCAGGGATCATCGTGCCATGATATTCGCCCAGCACGCGGAAGAAATGCACCCAGTCAATGGCGCCTTCGCCGATCTGCAAGCCTTCGCCATCCAATCCAGCGCCGTCCGACAGGTGCAAATGGCCGATATACGGCAACAAAACGGTCAATTGTTCATAGAAATCCACATGCGCCCAGTTGCAGTACAGCTTATGGTGGGACGAGTCGTAGCAAAATTTCAAGCCCATGGAGGTGATAAAGTCGCGGATTTCGCAGGCATCCATAAAGGCGTTGGTTAACCACTGACCGCCAAAGTACCAGGGGTGCGGCGGCAGATTCTCTAACAGAAGCTCTACGCCGTCATAATCCAGTTCATTGACTGAGCGCTGCAAATTTCTATACAGAGCATCTTTATCCTTGATGGGATGATCCAGGCTCATGGCGCCCGGGTGGATGACCACCTTCGGGATGCCGACGAAGTAAGGCGCCATGCTTCGGGTGAGATGGATGGTCTTTTGCAGCAGTTCGCGTGAACCCACGCGCTGGCGTTCATCTTGAGAACACAAATCTACCAACGTGCGATCCCAAAATTCCGGCGCATGAACCACCAGCTTCAGCGGCTGCGCCGATGCGGCGCTAAAATCCTCGCCGGAATACGTTTCATCCAGGTCTTGATCGGTGAAATGGAATTCCAACATGCGCGGTTTGTAGGGCAGCATCTCTTTGAAGTCGCGGAAGCGCACCGTAAAACCATAATCCATTGGCAAGACACTTTCTGTGTCTAGTTCGATCTTCACGCCCAGGTCGCGCTCCAGGAAAGGCTCATCCTCCTCGATCACACGTTCAGCCACACGACCCACCAGGCGCGTGTAGTTCTGCGGAGATAAGCCCAAAGCTGGCCCCTTCACTGCCACCATATTGGCTGTGATCACTTCGCCGGGCTGGATGCGCCGCGCCGCCACCAGGCTTTTTCCCAACACCTCGCGATTCAGAATTTCACCCCTGGAGATATATTTCTCCTCGCCAGTGCCTAACGCCAACGCCACCTGGCGAATATCGCGCACCATTTTCTTGAAGCCTTGCGGTTCCAGGCTGGCGGCGTGGTCGGGGCCGTCCATGGTACGATCCAGGGTCAAGTGCCGTTCGATGATGCTGGCGCCTAAAGACGCCGCCACCGTGGAAACAGCGATGCCGCGCTCGTGACCTGAATAGCCCACCGGCACGCCGAAGCGGCGCAATTGATCCATGAAGCGCAAATTGATGTCCTCGAACGCCGCCGGATAGGTGCTGTTGCAGTGCAACAGGGCGAACTCCACGCCGCGCTCCTTCAAGAAGTCCACCGTCAGCTCCACCTCGTGCATGTGCGACATGCCAGTTGAAAGGATCAAGGGTTTGCCCTTCTGCGCCAGATGATCCAGCAACGGCAGGTTGGTCAGGTCAGCGGAAGCCACTTTATAAGCTGGCACGCCCAGGCCTTCCAGAAAATCGGCGCTTTCAGCGTCGAAAGCCGAGGCCAGGAAAGTGATGCCGCGCTGCTGACAATGCTCAACGATGCGGTAATAATCATCATCGCTTAACTCCACTTGCTGCAAGATGGGCAGCAAGTAACGCAAGGTCTTCTCGCCGGCGTTGGCGTTCTCCAGGTACTTTTTCGCGTATAACTTATCCAGCTTACGCTTCTGGAACTTGACTGCATCCGCGCCAGCGTCCACCGCCACATCAATCAGTTTCAAAGCCAGGTCCAGGAAACCGTTATGGTTCACGCCGATCTCGGCGATGATATAAGTGGGCTGTCCATCGCCAACCAGACGGTCTCCGATTTTGATTACAGACATTGAGCGCTCCTCATATTAACAGACGAACAAAGATTGCAACCGATGATGGTTACCAGTTGTCTTCGCGAATGTAAAAGCCCAGCGATTCAAAGGAAATCTCTCCGCTTTCCAGCAAGCGCTCGGCGCGGCGCCAATCATCGGGAGAGTCGATGTCAATCCACTCGCCAGGTTCAAGAACCAGCGGCAAAATGCGGTCGCCAGTCATGGAACCTTTCTCCAGAATGGTTTCCGCCCACACAGCGTCCACATAACCTGTTTGCCAATATACCTGCGGTAGAAGCTGGCGGGGCATGTTGTAAGGCTCCGCAAACTCCGTATTCATCAACGGGCGCAAATACTGTTCTTCGTCTATGCGCCACATCTTGTACGGATTCTGAAATGGGATGCACACCGAGCGCACCGAATCCGCTTCAGGATGATCCAGCAAGCGGTAAACCGCCTGGTCAATGTGAGCTGTTTTGCGCAGCGGCGAGGTGGGGCGTAGCTGCACCACAATTTCCGGGAAATATCCTTCTTCAGCAGAGAGCCAATCCAACGCATGTTGAAAGACCGGCAAGTCCGGCGTATCATCCTGCGCCAGGGCAGCGGGGCGTAAGAAAGGCGCCTCAGCGCCATAGCGCATGGCGATTTGGGCAATTTCCTCATCATCTGTGGAGACGATCACTCGCGTGACTGTTTCCGCCGCCAGGCCGGCGGCGATGCTATAAGCAATCAACGGGTAACCAGCAAAGGGTTGGATGTTTTTGCGCGGGATGCTTTTTGAGCCGCCGCGGGCGGGGATCAGAGCAAGAACTTCGGTCATTCGTATTTTCAGATTGTTATGAACATCATCGGAAGACTTTCGCCGACGAATAGAGGCGAGTTGCTACCAGGCGGTCCAGCCGCCGTCCACGACCAGGTTGGCGCCGGTCATGTACGCCGAGGCGTCCGAGGCAAGGAAAAGCAATGCGCCGTTCATCTCGTCTTTCTCCGCCATGCGCCCCAGCACAGCGCGCGCCGAATAGGACCTCACAAAGTCCTCATCATGACCGTTGTACACGCCGCCGGGCGTCAGGGCGTTGACGCGGATATTCTTTCCGGCGTAATATACTGCCAAATAACGCGTCAGCCCCAGAATGCCGGCTTTCGTCACCGAATAATACACCGGCTTGAATTTCGGCGGCTGGCCGGGCTGCTGATACAGACGCTGGTCTGGTCCAACCAGGCCGTAGATCGAGGAAAGATTAATCATCACCCCGCCGCCTTGCTTCAGCATTGGCTCAGCCGCAGCCTGACAACACAAGAACGCCCCGGTCAGATTCACCGCCAGCGCCTGATTCCAGGCTTGAAGCGGGAAATCTTCAAACGCGCCGCTGGACGAGGTTCCCCCGACGTGCTGCGGATCAAATTTCGGGTCTAAGGCTGCACTGTTGACCAGGATATCCAGGCGTCCAAATGCGTCCAGGGTTTCTTTCACCATGCGCTGCACTGCTTCAGGATCGGTCACATCCACAACCACAGCAATCGCTGCCTGCCCGCTACGCTGAAGATTTTGCGCTGTCTCCTCGGCTGCCCGGCGATTGAGATCCGCGATCACCAGGCGAGCACCAGCCTCCGCCAACGTGCGGCAGAATTCCGCTCCCAACAGCCCAGCGCCGCCGGTAACCACAGCCACGCGGCCAGTTAAATCAAACAGCCCAGGCAAAGGCCGTCCCAGACGGCTGTGTGAATTATTCATGGTATTCAGGTAAATCAGTAACCAGACAGATCAGCGTCAGGCGCTGGTCTGTCTGGAAAAATCAGGCTTTAGCTGGCTCAGCGACCGGCTCTGCTTCTACAGGCTGAGCAGCTTCCTTGTTGTTATTTAAGCTGATCGGCTGTATGAAGCCGCGCTCTTCCAGAAAAGCGATGATCTTGCGTGCGTTAACCGCCGCGTCTTGATTTACCGTGTCCAGGGTGATCTCCGGGTTGACTGGTTCTTCATACGGGTCGTCAACGCCGGTAAAGCCGGTAATTTGACCGCGGCGAGCACGGGCATATAAACCTTTGACATCGCGCTGCTCGCAGACCTCGATAGGCGTGTCAACGAATACCTCGATAAAGTTTTCGCCGACCATTTTGCGCACCTCGTTGCGGGTGGCGCGGTAGGGGCTGATCGCGGCGCAGATGACGATGCCGCCATGACGGGCAATTTCGCTGGCCACAAAACCGATGCGCAGAATGTTGGTATCGCGATCTTCGCGCGAAAAACCCAAACCCTTCGACAGATGCGTGCGAACCACATCCCCGTCCAGCAATGTTACCTGACGGCCGCGCTCCAGCAGCAGCGAAGTCAGAATCTCGGCGGTGGTGGATTTGCCCGAACCACTCAAGCCGGTGAACCAGATACAGACGCCCTGCTTGTGGCGCGGCGGGTACATTTGCTGCAAGATTTCGGCTGTCTCCTTGCGGGTGAACCATTCCGGCAACATGCGTCCTTTTGCCAAATACTCTTCCCGCACCTGGGTGCCGGAAATGGTGTAGATGCGCGCGCCTTCGGGGACCTTATGCACCTCTTCATAGCGGTCGTCATCCGCCAGATAGACCAGCTCTTTAAACTCAATGGGTTTAACGCCAATCTCATCGCCATACTGGGCTGTCATATATTGCGCTTCATAGGGGCCATAGAAGGGCTTACCCTGGCTGTCGACGCCTGGGCCGGCATGATCGCGACCGACAATAAAATGATTCGCGCCGTAATTGCGGCGGATGATGGCGTGCCAGAGCGCCTCGCGTGGGCCAGCCATGCGCATCGCCAGCGGGAAGAGGCTCAGCAGCGTACGGCTGGAATCGTAATAGTTTTCCACCAGAGCGCGATAGACGCGCACGCGGGTATAGTGATCCACGTCGCCCGGCTTGGTCAAGCCAACCACCGGATGGATCAGCAAACTGCCTCCCACTTCGTCGGCGGCGCGCTTGGTCAGCTCTTCATGGATACGGTGGATGGGGTTGCGCGTCTGGAATGCAACCACGTTGGCATTGCCCATGCTTTCGAGTATCGAACGCACTTCGGCAGGGGTGCGGCGCAAGTCCACAAAGTCATGATAGACCGGCAGATTGATCACTTTTAGCTCGCCGGAGACATACACCTTGCCCCAGCGCACCATCTCCGAGACGAGTGGATGCTTGGGGTCTGTGGTGCCCAGCACCAGACGCGCTTCGCGTTGCGGATCATAATGATACACTTCTTCGATCTGCATGATCGCCAGGGTGTTATTACGCGCGTCGCACAGGGTGATGGCTTCACCCCAACTGGGCAGCGCGCCTTCATCCAGCGGCAACGTGACCGGGATGGGGAAGAGCATCCCGTTCTTTAAGCGCATCTCTGTCAAAACGCGCTCGTAATCCGCTTTACCCATAAAACGATCCAGGGGAGAAAACGCTCCGGTCGCCAATAATTCCAGGTCACACAAAGAGCGGGCAGAGATTTGCACCGAGGGCAGCTTGCTGGCGCGCACCATCAGCTCCTGGCGTTCCTCGCCATTCGCCATCAGGTTGACCAGTTTGCCGCCATAGGGGCTGATCAGGATACCATTGTTGGACTTCTCAGGCATGAACGAACTGTCTCCTTCGTTTCGGTTTTTAGCACAAACGGCTATTATAGCAGTTTTTTAGATGTAGATCAGTTTCGCTTGCGATTGCGAGGCATGCACCGCCAGAGCAATCTTTAGCGACTGGATGCCATCTTGCAAAGTGCAGCGTGGAGCGGTGTTTCCGCGGACAACCTCCAGAAAATGGCGCATCAGATCCAGGAACATGGTATTACGTTCAAAATTCGGCTCAGGTGGATAGGATTGCCATTCGCCGCTGGCAGCGCGGTACAACCGCGCTGCGCCGTCGGCGTTATCCCAGCGCAAAACGCCCTCTGTTCCGATGATCTCCAAATCATGCCTCGGCGGGCGCTGGCAATAATCCAGATGCACACTGCCCAGGCATCCATTCGCAAAACGCAACCCGATCTCGGCGGTATCTTCCACGTCCAGTTCAAGGTTGCTCAAGTGGGCGGTGAAAGCCCACACTGCGGACACTTCGCCCAACAACCAGCGCAGATAATCCAGCGGGTGGCACAAGGTCAACACAACGCCGCCGCCCAGGTCGCTGCGGGCGCTGTAGCCGCGGCGGTAATCTTCCCAGGGGTGCCAGCCAGGCAGATACTCACCCCAATGGCTGCGCGCCGATATGGGGCGACCGATTGCGCCTTCATCCAGCAGGCGCTTCACCTGCTGTAAGCCGGGGTGGTAACGAAATTGATATCCTACCAGCACCTGCCCACCGCCGCGTTCCAATGCTTTTTGAAGTTCGTCTATACGTTCCAACGAATGCGCAATCGGCTTCTCCAACAACAAATGACACCCGGCCTCCGCCGCCGGTATGGCTACCTCCAGGTGCAGGGCCGTCGGATTGGCGACGATCACTGCCTGCGGTTGATGCGCCAGAGCCGCCTCCAGGTCGCGCTCAACGGCAAACCCCACAAGTTCATCGTCTGCCAGGCTGCTGTAACCGGTGCGGTAGAAGAGAATGTCTCGCTCCCCTAAAGCCAGCAGGTTGTGAAAATGTCGGCGGCCAATAGAGCCAAAACCCGCGATCAAGATTTTCACAGCGTGGCTTCGTACCCCCATGCCTGCAACGTCTCATCGGCAAACTGGCGAAAAACGCGACGGTCGCGTTCGGTGAACAACTCGCGCCAAGTACCTCGTCGGCCTTTTTGCAACGGCTGCGCCAGTTCTTTGGCTTTCTGCTGTTGCCAGTCGGCATCTGGGTTTTGCGCCATTTCCGCATCCAATTCCTGGAGCGTATCCGAGGGGGCGGGCGCCGCGCCCAGGAAATCCCACACGCGAGCCATTTCCTGAGCGGGTTTCTGGAGCAAATCTTCATATCGCAAAGACAAATACCGCTCGCCGTATAACTCTCTGCCGAGCTGATCCGTCTCGATAACGTTGCGCGTCCAACCCTGCGCAGCGCGACGGATGGCTGCCTCTGTGAAGATGGATTGTTGTCCAGAGAGGAAAGGCTGCGGCTGATGGATAAAGGCTTCGCGTATTTCCCGATCCTCTCTGGAGAGGCGTTCGGGGAACTCAATAAAAGTCTGGAAGCGATGTGAGATGACCACATCACGTCCGTCGCGCACAATATAGATCAAATAGCCATCTGGATAGACTTTGTGCATCAGCCGCACCGCCTCGCCATCCAACAGGCTGCTGGGGCTTTTATCGCCCACGATGCATTTGCCCTCACGACGTGCGTCGCGCTCCAGGATGTAATCCGCCGCGGCGCGCAGCACAACTGGCGAAAGGTCGCTGCCGCGGTTCCAACGGTTGCTGCCCCGCGTCAGCCATGCTCCAACTTCTTCGTCAGCCACCAGGGCTTCCAGCAGCGGCGGTCGGGTGAAGAAGTGCGCCTGATAGTTACAATGCACTTCAGGGTGCAGCCGGATGAGGCGCGCCAGCATGGTGGTGCCGGAACGCGCGTGACCAAAAATGAAGAACTTTTCCAGCGGGAAAAAGCTTTTGGCTTCCGCCACGTCCTCGGCCGAGATGGGAGGAACCGCTCGACGCACCGGACGCGGTGCGTCGCCGCCGCGCAGAACACGTAGCGCAAGTGAAATTCTTTGCCGAAACGAAGATGACATAAATTCTACGGATCGAATCGCCGCTTCCTGCGGCAGGGTGTTTTGTTAATCATCCAGATCGTCGTCTTGATGCGCCAAAGATGGCGAAGGCAACCAGCGAGCAAGTCTGCGCCTGATGGGCCAGGAAAGCGCCCGCCAGCGCGCCATCAAGGCAGTCGGCCCGGCGCTGACGGCGGGCAGATAGCCCCAGCGTTTCATCTGCGCTGCGGCCATCCCCTCGATCACCGCCGCATCTTGCGCGGAAAGGTTCTCTTTCCAGCGGGCGACCGGCGCGGCGCTGATGACCTGAAAGCGCTCGGCAAACATGGAATTGCCCTGCCATTGAGCGCCGGCGCGGGTGGGCGCGGCCAGCGAGGCGTCCCAGTCTATCTGCAAAAATTCGGTCAACTGGTGCAAAGTCGTCTGGGGCGACTGAGTCAGATCCTCGTAGCGCAGGATCAGGTACTTCTCAGCGCCAAAGCGCTTCTGGTTTTCGAAGCCAGCCTGCGTGGAGCGCCGCCAGTTGGCGGCAAAGAACTCTGCGCTCCAATCCGGGTGTTTGCGCCGATATGAAACGTAATTATCGCGTGGGTCGCGCAGAATATGCACGCAGCGCGCCTGCGGCCACCAGGCGAAGATCTGCGCCGCGTAGAACTCGTTATATGGCGACTTTTCCACCCAGCCGCGGGTTTGTTCGTTGATCTGCTCGCACACCCGCCCATACGCCAGCGCCGCTGCGCTCAGCACATCCCCGGGGTGGCGGCAGCGCTCGGCAGCCAGGCGATGCATCTCCGCCCGCACTTGCTCAAAGGGGATCGCTGAGTAATCCCGATCGGGAAAGCCGGCCTGGCTGGGAGGCGGGTCGGTCAGGTTCCATTGGAAAATATGGATCAATGTCTCGTCCGCCAGCGACAGAAGCTGCTCCAAATCCAGGCCGGCAGCGCGCGGCAGAAAGCGGCGGAAGAAAACCGTCTCCTCTGGATATACCACCAGTTGGGGATGCGAGTCAAACACCGCCCGCAACAGGCTGGTGCCAGCTTTGGGGTGGCCACAGATAAAGATCGGGCGATCGCGTAAATCAGCGTTCATCAACGGTATAGAATGGCGAAAATACGCCGGTAAATGGCAGTCAGGGCGCGGCGTCCGCCGGGTATGCGCAGCAGCCAATGCCGCTTCGTTGAGCGGCGTAGGGGAACAACTGCTTCTGAGCCGCTCGCCAGCAAGCCCAGCGCCCTTGCTTCCTGCGCCATCTGCGGGCTGATGACGTTGCCCAGGTGGCGCGTGTAACGCTGCACAGTAGATAATCGCAGATAGCCGAGGTTATCCACGGCCTCATCCAACTCGATCATCGAGCCCATCAACTTACCTGTCCAATCAGACGGCAGGGCTTTGAGGATGAGCTGTTTAGTGGTTACAAATTGGAAATGGTTGGCTGAGCCAATCGCCTCGCAATAACCGCCATCCTTCTGCTGGCGAAAGACCAGATCCAGATGATCCCGCGTGGCTGCCAGATGCGCCTGCGGATCGCGCCCGGTGCTTATCGCCCAATCCGCCTCCCATTCATCTGGGATGCGGCGCGTTCGTTCCACGCTCAACCCCACGGCGCCGCTGGAAGCCAGGATGTCCAGGCTCTTGCGGGCGTGACCGGCTGCGTTGCGCAACGGCGCGCCGCTGACCATGCCGGCGCGGGGGAAATACTCCAGAATTTCCAGATGCGCTTCCAGCCAGCCCGGATAGAACAAGATGTCATCATCGCTATAGGCGATGAATTCGCCGGGCGCAGCCTGAAATAAGATGCGCAAAGCATCTATTTTGCCAATGTTCTTCTGCGAAAGAAGCAAGAAATTCACCGCGCCCTGGGCTTGCATTTGCCGCAAGTACTGGACGACTTCAGCGCAACTGCCGTTATCGAAGATCATCAAGTCGTGCGGCGGCGCAGTATGCGCAATCAAACTGGCCAGCGAAAGCTTTAACACCTCCAGGCGCTGCTCGAAATAGCCCGTCAGCTCCGGGATGTATGTGACCATGGTTATCGTCAGGCGCTTGGGCCGCTCTGCAACGACCTGGCCGCGCGCCGGGTTAATGCCAATGCGCGCCATGTTTATCCGTAATACCTGCGGCGCAGGCGGCGAAAACGACGCGCCAGCGCGCCGCGGAAGCCGCGCAGCCCGCCTTCTTTGGGCGTCAGCCAGCGTTCGACGGCGCGCACTATGCGCATGGGGGTCAATCGGGCGCGGCGTACTCGCCCATTGACCAGTTCCCGGTTGGCGTCCAATACCATATACATGGTCGAGAAGCCGCCAGCCAAAGCCATATTTCGCTGGCTTTCATCCAGATTATAGTGCGGCTGTCCGCCGGGCAAATGACTGTAATCGTGGGCTTGGTGAATAATCATCACATCCTGCGTCCCGTCAATCACCGGCCACCCCATCCGACGTGCACGATAGATCATCCAGTTATCCCAACCGGCGCGCCCCACCGCAAAATCGGGCATCTCCTGAAAGGCGTGGCGCGGAAAGACGAAATAGTCGCTGCCTGCCGGGCGGTGCAAGCGGCCGCGTCGGAGCGCCTCCTGGCGCAAGCGCTCCGGCCAGCCATCTGAGAAATCCAACGGTTGAGATACATCTAAATCCCAGCGCTGACCGATCAACAGAAAAGGCCCGCTCACCTGCGCTGCAACCTGCTGAGCAGCCTGGACAATTTCCGGCAGCAGCAAAATATCGCCGTTCACGAACGCCAGAAAAGGGCTATCGCCCGCTTGCCGCGCCAACCCAAAGATTGAGCTGATCAGCGGCGTCCCAGAGTCGTTGCGCCGCACATCCGTCAGGAGGGCGACGCCGTATTCGGCCGCCGCTTCCGCCAGACCTGGTTCCTGACCAATCAGCAAAACGTTTACCTGCGGGCCGAGGCGCATCCAGGATTGGATGGCGTTACGCTGGATCATGTTGATATGGGGATCGGTGAAGGGTTTGGGCGCTGAAAATATGGTGAGATAGCTCATTGACAAATACCCGAACGAGAGGGGCGTCAGGTCGGCGTCGTCTGGCTAATGACTGCGGCGGCCATCCACCTGGCGGTAATCCTTATGCTGTACATTGGCGTTGATCTGCGCCAGTTCTGGCCGACGCTGGAACAACGCCAGCGTCTCTAACCAGGTAAAACCATCCCGACCCGCAAAATGGGTGTAGATTTGCCGCACCAGTTCCAAATCCTCTGAGGTATCCACCGTCCAGCGCAGCGCGCCGTAGTCCTCGTGATAATTGACCAGCAGGATGCGAAAGCGCTCCTGATGGTCGTAGAAAAACGGCATCACATGCTCGCGCTGGTGCGGCTCTTTCGCCTCTCGCCAGGCGATCTCTAAGGCCTGAAAGCTGCACACCTCGGTATCCAACCCAATCGGATAGGTTCGCCCCCAGGGAGGCGGCAAGCGGTTGGCGGCAAAGTCGAATGGGAATGAAGTTTCATTCCTGGCAGCGTTCACGTCAGGCGTGGGCGAAGTCGCCGGTAGCAAGCCATTGGTCAGCCAATGCGGCTGCGGCGGAACGCGCCCCAAAAAGGCGTTGACCGTCAGATCTACCAACGCCGGGTCAATCAACGGACAGTCCGCCGTGATGCGTACAATCACCTGCGCTCCAGAGCAGCGGGCAGCCTGATAATAACGATCCAGCACGTCATGCAGGCTGCCGCGGTAATAATCCACGCCGTTCGCCCGGCAAAATTCGACGATGGGATTGTCCGCTGCATCCTCCGTTGTGGCGACAACCAGCCGGTTAATCGTGGCTGCCCGGCGCGTGCGTTCGATCACGCGTTGCAACATGGGCTTTCCGGCGATCTCTAACAGCACCTTGCCCGGCAGGCGAGAAGAACTCATGCGCGCTTGAATAATGGCAACGATCTCAGGAGATTTCATGAAGTTTCCAGAGCCAGTTGATAAGCGCGCAGCAATTGGGGGAAGTTTTTATTCCAATCTGCGCGGGCTTCTGCGAGCTGGCGGGCGGCGGCGCCCAATCGCGGCAACTGACCACGCTGTTCCACCGCGCGCAAGATCGCTTGCGCCAGGGCGTTTGCATCGCCGGGAGGAAACAGCCATCCATTCACGCCCGGCGTCACCCACTCCCGATTGCCGGGAATATCGGAGACCAACACCGGGCAGCCGCAAGCCATCGCCTCCAGCAAAGAGATAGAAGCGCCATCGCTGTAACTGGCAGAGAGATACAGATCTGCAGAGCGATAGTAGCGCGGCAAGTCCGCATAACCGATCTGCCCTGGAGTCAACACACGATAAACGTTTCCCTGATTCGGCTGAGGAAATTTCTCAACCGAACTCAAGATCTGCCGCAGCCTGCCCGCCTGCGATCCGCCACCCAACATCACCAAGCGCAGCTCAGGGCGCTGTTGCGCCGCCAGGACGAAAGCCTGAGCAATGGTCTCCACGCCATAAAGCGCTTCCCAACTGCGCGTGGAGAGCAACGTGAAGGGCGCCGACGCATTTTCCGGCGAGGGACGTTCGCGCCCAGCAGGGGAAAAATGCTCCAGGTCAATGCCCCAGGGGAAAGTCACGATGCGTTCTTCCGCCATCCCGTAAGAGACAGCCAGACGGCGGATAATCTCGCTATCTCCCACCAGGGCAGCGCTGCGTTGCAAGGTATAGCGGGTCGCCCAGCGCCAGGCGACGCCGCGCTGCGCGTCGTGGATCAGGTCATAGCCCCAGGACATGCTTACCAATGGGCGGTAACCGCTCAAGGCGACCAGAAACGCCGAACGTTGCACTGGCCCGGCGTGAACCAGGTCGGGCTTGAGATGATACAAGATACGCTTTAGATCAAACCATAAGCGTGGGCCATCCTGAAGGCGGGCTGGGGATTGACCACCGCTCCAGGGAATGATCTCGACCTCTGGCGGCAACGGGCGGTCTTCCACCTGGGGCTCGCGACGCTCCAGGCGCAGATAATAGACCTGGTGCTCCGTTCTGGCCAGCGCCGCAAGAAAGCGATGATCGTGGGGGGTGTAATCGCGGGAAAAATAGAGCAGCTTCAAAGGTTTTTATGCGCCCAAATCCGTCCAGCGCAACTCTTTGCCGTATGGAAGATCATGCAAAGCCCTGGTTCCGATCACCGCCTCAATTTCGTGGGGCTTGATTGCGCCTGGCGTGGCAGGGCGCAGCACGTCAATCATGTCTCGCGTGAATACTTCGCCAGCTTTGATATCGCGGGCGGCGCGCAAACAGCGGCGCTGCACAATGACAGTCTCGCGCTCATTATCGGCAATGAATTTATCCGTCGAACCCAGGGCGCGCTCCAACAAGCGAGTCTCCTCCACCATCTTCGCCCAATGATCGGGATTCATGGCGAATTTATGATCCGGGCCTTCGCGCTCGTTGCTATCGGTGAAGTGGCGTTCGATCACCCGCGCTCCCAGCGTCACCGCGCCCAGCACCGGCGCCAGGGCGTGCGTGTGATCGGATAAGCCCAGGATGACGTTCGGGAACATGAGGGCGTAGGTCTTCAGCACGTTGATGTGCAGATGATCGTAATTCTCCGGGCTGGCGGTATAGTTGGTGTTGCACTGCATCAACACCAATTGAGGGTTGATTTTCAGGATGGCATGTACCGCGCGTTGCACCTCGCCGATGGTGGAAGCGCCGGTGGCGACGAAGAACGGCTTGCCCTTACGCGCCATGCGTTCCAGCGCCTCGATCCAGTCAATCTCTCCCGACCCGGCTTTATACATCTCCACATACGGATCCAGCATATCAATGGCTTCAAAATCATAGGGGGCGGAAAAATAATCAATGCCCACCGCTTCGCATTCTTCTTTCAAGACGCCCGTCCATTCAAAGGGGATGGAGGCCTCCTGATAAACCTGAAAGACGGATTTCTTCCAGCTTGCCTGGTGAGAGACCTGACCGCCAAGAGCGCGAAAGCCATAATCCGAAACGATCTGCGGGGCGCGAAAGTTCTGGAATTTGGCGGCGTCTGCCCCCGCCTCTTTTGCCAGGCGGATGAGCATTTTCGCCCGCTGCAGGTCGCCGTCGTGATTGGCGGCAATGTCGGCAATGAAGTAAGTGGGATGGTTCAAACCAATTTTGCGAGAGCCAATTTGAATTTCCATAGGCATGGACTCCTGACAGACATTTATGGATGGATCATGCGCGCCAGTTTCTGTGGATAACCTTGTTGATAAAGGGTGTAAAACCGTTCCAATCCGGTGGACAAATCGGGGACAGGTTCGCCCAAAGCGTGGATTAATTTATCCGTACGCAAAGTCAGATTTGTGGAGCGGACGGCTTTCAGACCGCTATCCCGCACCGAGGTGGGAATGACCAGGTTTTCATCGAAGCCGAAGGCGCGTGCCACTCGTCGGCCAAACTCATATTTGCTAATGCACTCGCTCCCCACCACATGATACAGACCACTCAAACCAGCAGCCAGCATTTTTACCAGCAAACGGCCAAGATCATTCGCCAACAGAGGGCAAAAGTACACATCGGTGAAGCCCATGGCTTGCTCGCCAACGCTGAGCTTATTGTAAAAGAACTCCGCCAGGCTGCGTTTGCCGGACAGACTCCAACCGAACAGATTGACGCGCGCCACGATGGCATCCGGGTTTGCCGCCAGCACCTGCCGCTCGCCGTCCAGCTTCGTGCGGGCATATATGCTCAAGGGATTGGGCAGGTCCTCTTCTGTATAGTCGCCGCGCTGCCCGTCGAACACCGCGTCCGTCGAAACGTGAATCAGGCGCGCTCCGCCCCTGGCGACATGCTCAGCCAGTACACGAGGAATTTCGCTATTCATTTGTTGCGCCTGCGCCGGATTAGCTTCGCAGGCATCCACATTGGCCTGCGCCGCGCAGTGGATCACCCAATCCGGCTGAGTCTCATCCAGCAGGCGCTGCACCGCGCCGGGCGCCAGCAGATCGGCCTGAACAACGGTGAACTCCTCTGCGCGTAACGCATTGCGATTCACCTGACCAATCACCGCATATTCGGCGGCGATTTCTAAGGCTGTATTCAGACCGAGCAGGCCGCTGGCACCTGTAATTAGGATGCGGCGTTTCCGCACGACCTGCCCTCCGATCAACGCCTCAAGCTTGTTCAGAACAAAGAAAAGCGACAAACTCGAAGCGCGGACTTTATGGAGCGTAAATCATTTCTAGCCATCAGACAGTTTTACTCCTCCACGGAGCGATGTCATTGCGAGGGGTGTTTCTTGCCCCAAAGCAATCTTCCGGCAGCCAGAAAACGACTTTGGCAGAAGATTGCTTCAGTCGCTGCGCTTCTTCGCAATGACATTTTGCAAACTGTCAGGTCGCTAGAATCATTTCAAGGTTCTGAAATACCATTGCCCTCAAAGGCTATCTTTTCGAAAGGGGCAATAAATTCACGGATCTGATCCACAGTTAACCATTGCGGGTTGGTTTCACTGGTGTAGCGAAAACCATCTGGCAAGGGGCGTCCCTGGTTCTGCCAGTCATAGCCGAACCACAGGGCAGAGGAGGGTTGGACGATGAACATATCTTCCAGCTCCACCGTGGCGCGTGCTTCATCTTCGTTGATCAGCACTTCATGGAGTTTTTCCCCGGGGCGAATGCCCACCACCTCCAGCTCGGCGTCCGGAGCGATTACTTTTGCCAGATCAACGATGCGCGTGGATGGAATCTTAGGCACAAACACTTCGCCGCCGCGCATTTGCTCCGTGCAACGGATCACGAACCGCACTCCTTGTTCCAGGGTCAGCCAGAAGCGCGTCATGCGGGCGTCGGTGATGGTCAACTTGCCATTCTGCCTCTGCCGGATAAAGATGGGCACCACGCTGCCGCGGCTGCCCACCACATTGCCGTAGCGCACACAGCTAAAACGCGTCACAGTGCCGGCGGCATAGGCGTTGCTCTGCACAAAGAGCTTCTCGGCGGCTAACTTCGTAGCGCCATATAGATTCACCGGGTTGACCGCTTTATCCGTGCTTAACGCCATGACCTTCTCCACGCCGGCGTCCAGCGCGGCTTCGACCACATTGCTGCTGCCCAGGATGTTGGTTTTGATCGCCTCCATGGGGTTATACTCGCAAGCAGGCACCTGTTTGAGCGCCGCCGCGTGGATGACAATGTTGACCCCATGCATAGCCCGTCGCAGGCGATCTTGGTCGCGCACGTCGCCGATGAAATAACGCAATCTTGGGCCGTCAAAGCCGCTCATGCGCATTTCATGCTGCTTGAGTTCATCCCGGCTGAAAACAATCACTTTCGCCGGCTGATACTCCTCGAGCATGATCTGGATAAATTTTTTGCCAAACGAACCCGTGCCGCCGGTGACCAGCACGACCTTCTCTTTCCAGTTCATGGGACGCTATCTGCCTCCTCAGGTTTTTGGATGACGATCAGTGGATACTTCCCATGTTCGCCGAAGTAACGCGGGTATCGCTCTTCCAAAGCATAGAGCAAACGCAACAACACACGCCCGCCCAGGCGCGGGTGAATCAGCGCCCGCATAAAGCGCACCGTCACGCTGCGCCAAACCAGTATCTCGACTGGCATATATCGGCCCACCTCTTTCCTTACCCATTCAGCATCATGCTTATTGGTGAAAGTGCCTTTCGGGGCGCTCTCTCCTTTGCGCGGTCGCGACCCTTGGCGGCCAGGAGCGTCATTCGCCTCATCGCCAGTTTCTACCACTATCCAACCCAAGCGCGCAAAAACGTGACGAAGACGGTTTGCGGCGCGAATCAACGGCTCAAAATAATTCATCCAACGCGAGGCAGACCAGCCGTTGACCACCACCGCTTTCTTCCCCCGCGCCAATACACGATACAGTTCGCGGAAAGCGCCCAGATGTTCCTCCTCCGGCAAGTGGTGAATGGTGTGCAACGAGACCACTCCATCAAATACCTCAGCCTCGAATGGCAGGTTGGCTACATCTGCCACCACGTACAGGCCACGCTCGCCCAGACGTTTGCGCGCCTCTTGCAACGCGGTGAGCGAAATATCAGCGCAAACGCGATAGCCATAGCCGCGCGAATATTCCAGGTATTCCGGGTACTGCACCGGTCCAGAGCCAGCGTCCAACAGAAAGCGCCCGCTGGGAGAGAGATGCCGCATCACGCGCAGGTGACATTCATGGATATACTGCCGTGCGACCGGCCGCAAATCTTCGTAACGGGCGTTTTGATAAAGATCCGCGCCAACCAGTTTCCAACCAATTTGATCGTAAAATTGTTTGACCTCTTGTTTAACCTCGCTCATAACACCTCATGCCGCATCAGCGACCCAATCGCGCGGCTCGCCCGCCAGCCATCGGAGTGTTTGACCAAATTGCTGCTGGCCCTCCGCCGATAGCACCTTTTCCAACGGCCAGGCTTCCAGATCGTTCCAAAGGTTAAGCATGTGCCAGGGAAACGGGGTGGGGTAATCAAAGAAAAAGTGATAGGCGTATTTCCAGGCAAGCTCGACCTGCGGGCGGGATGGACGTTGACTCTGCGGGGCAGAAAGGGCGCGTTCTATCATCTGGAAATAGCTCTCCCAGCTATCTGGGTCGAGGGTGAAACCTTTGCCGCGATAGTGGGTCTTGCCGGCCACGATGACCGGGACGCCGCTCATCGCCATCTCCATGCCAACCGTGGTGGTGTACACCAGACCCAAGTCGGCGAACTGAATCAAATCATAGGTATTGATTGGATCCAACGCCTTCACCAGATGGATATGCGGCGGTATATGGGGGAGAGCATTTTGAACCACCTGCGCCACCGAAGGCCCCTTGAGATACCGCTCGCCGGGGTGAATGCGCACCACCAGTTGCAGGTCGGAGCGTTGAGCCAGATATTTCACCGTGCGCTCCAGCCAATCGGTCATATTTTGGCTGAAAATCTGGCGGCCTAAAGTAAGGCTATCGCCGATGACATTGGCGGCTAACAACACCACCGGGCGTTCATCCAGCCCCAAAGCCTGACGCACCTGTTCCCCACTCTGGCTGGGCGCTTCTTGCCACAGGCGGGAGAAATTTTCCCACAATTGACCATTCTGGCGCGAAGCATACAACGCACGGATCTGCTCCCACTGACTTTGCGTCAGCGACCGCCCCTGGCGCGACCGCCACAGCTCGTCAGTGTTTTGGAGCATCACTTCGTCATTCTGAGCAAACCAGACGCGGCCACGCTGCTCGCCAAATTCATAGGTCACCACAGGGATCTGCGCCACCCGCGCCACCTGATAAACCGCCCCCATCTCCAGGATGCTGCCATTGGGGGTGATGATCAAATCGGGGTGTTGACCCAATCCAGAATTTTGCATCCATCCTAACACCGCCGCAGCCGCCTGCAAATTGCGTTCCAGGCGTAAGCGATAAAGCCGCGCCGCCTCGCTATGCGTGTCATCCGGGTCCACCGCTTCGACTTGCAGTGTGTATTGGGTATCGCGTATAGATACCTGATGAAGCGCCTGCATCAAAGCTGGCGTCAGGGCGCGGCCCAACACCGGGCGCACATCTAACAACGAGACTGCGCTCATCACCGGGTGAGCCAATTCCAGAACACTGCGAGCATAGGCGTTCTGGCGGCGGACATCGAAACGCTGCAAATGCCGACGAAAATTGGGGTAGGGCAAATAGGCTAACGTCACCTCATGTCCCAGACCTGCCAAAGCCATGCCCAGCAGCGCAGTATGCTCAATCCAGTAGCGCAGCGCGGCGAAAATCAAGATACGCCGCCGCTGATTTACTGGGATCGGCGAGGTCGGGGCTGCTTGCTGAATCAATGCTTGCCACTCCGGCAGACGCCTCTCCAATTGGCGCAACGAAAAGCTTTTGGTGAGAGGTTTGCCGCGCTGGACAAAGCGCCAATACAGCTCGGCGGTGTAAGGCAACTCACCCAGGATACGTTTTACCGTTCGTTTACCGATCATAGAAATGACCTTCATCCATATCTGGAACGATTCCCAACGAGGCGTCGCCCTCGATTTGCCAAACCAACCGCGGCCGCACCGGCCCCAGGCGCGTTTCCGGCCATTGTGAACCCGGCGCGTCCGTGCCATCCACATTGAAGGTCAGCGCCTGTTCCTCTTGAAAATAACGCCGGATGCGATAGGAGCTGGCGTTAATCCCCAGTATGTAACGCCCTTCGTTGAGAAAATCGGGCGGAAGGGCGCAACGACTGATATATCGCCCAGCCGGACGGGCACGATAGCGCTCGAATTGCACCATATCATCCGTATCGAAGGAAGCCAGCACATATTCGCCGCGGGCGGTGGTCAAATACAGACCCACTCGCAGACCGACGATTGTATCATCCAGGGCATATTCCACTTCAACCGTCGCCGGTTCGGTGGAGCGTATCGTATCTACCACCTGCCCCTGGCGGTTCTTGACCCGCATGGCGAGGGGGCGAAATGGGGCGGCGCTTTCTGGAATTTCGTCAGACATCCAGATACGCTCGCCGATTTTCGCCAGGCCGGAGGACATATAATAATCTACTGCTTCGGGAGCGGCGGCACGGTAAACCAGACTGCCCCGCTCTAACACGATGGCCTCCTCGGTCAGATGCAGGATAGCCGACATGTTATGGCTGACAAACAGCACTGTACGACCTTCATGGGCTACATCGCTCATCTTGCCCAGGCATTTGCGTTGAAATTCGGCGTCGCCTACGGCTAACACTTCGTCCACCACCAGAATTTCCGGCTCCAGGTGCGCCGCCACCGCAAACGCCAGGCGCAGGTACATGCCGCTGGAATAGCGTTTAACGGGCGTATCAATAAATTTCTCCACGCCGGAAAAATCCACAATTTCATCGAACTTGCGCTCGATCTCCGCCCGCTTCATGCCCAGGATTGCGCCGTTCAGATAAATATTCTCACGCCCGGTCAATTCTGGGTGGAAACCTGTGCCTACCTCCAGCAACGACCCCACACGGCCGTGCACTTCCGCATAGCCTTCACTAGGTTCGGTGATGCGGGAGAGAATCTTCAACAGGGTGCTTTTGCCGGCGCCGTTGCGCCCAATCACCCCAATCACCTGGCCCTTGCGCACCGAAAACGATACATTGCGCAGCGCCCAGATATATTCATCCTCCGCAGCTTGAAGCTGGCGATTTTTCTCATACCCGTTGTTCGCCAGGCGGCGAAATGGCGCAGATAGTTTCGATGTCAGCGTCTCGCGCAACGTGCGATAATCCTGGCGCGGGCGCAGGCCACCGACTCCAGCTCCCAGACGGTAAACTTTTCCCAGATCTTCAACGCGAATAGCAATATCACTCATTATACGGTGTCCGCAAACGTGCGCTCCATGCGTCGGAAATAGAACAAACCCGTGACCAGAATCAGGATGGCGATGGTGGTGGATACCGCCAGGATTGGTCCAGGCGCCGATTGCGTTCCCAGCAACGCCCAGCGAAAACCTTCCACCACTCCAGCCATCGGGTTGAGCGCGTAGAGCAATTGCCAGCGCCCCGGCACCATGCTGGCCGGGTATGCCACCGGCGTAATGAACAGCCAGAATTGCGTTATGAAAGGCAAAACATAGTTAATATCCCGATATAACACGTTCAGCGCCGATAGCCATAAACCGACCCCCAGCGCGGTGACCACGGATAGAAGTAAAAACAACGGCAACGTCGCCAGGGCAGGCGTGACGGCGATGTGATAATCGCTGCCGGGGGCAAAGTTATAGTACAACATCATGCCGATCAGGACGACAAACGCCAGGGCAAAGTCCACCAATCCGCCCAAGACAGAAGCAATAGGGATCGCCAGGCGCGGGAAATAGATTTTGGTAATCATCGCCCGGTTGGCGACCAGCGAGCGACCAGCGTCGGTGAGCGCTTTGGTGAACAGCCCCCAGGGGAGCAAAGCAGTGTAGGAAAAGATCGGATACGGAACATTGTCTGAAGGCACTTTCGCCAGCCGCCCGAAAAAGATCGTAAAAACCACCATTGTCAGAAAAGGCTGCAAGATCGCCCAGGCCGCCCCCAGGGCAGTTTGTTTGTAGCGCACTTTGACATCCCGCCAGGTGAGAAAATAGATCAACTCGCGGAAATGCCAGAGTTCTTTTAGATTGAGAGCCGCCCAGCCGCGCGAAGGGCGTAGGAATAATACCATCTCCTGCGGTTGCGAAGGCGCGGTTGAGCTTTGTAACGAAGTCTGCGTCATCGGATATGTTTGCGGTTCTCTTTATACCATTCGATTGTCCGCCGCAGCCCCTCCTCCAGCGGCATTTGCGCCCGAAAACCGAATAGCCGCTCGGCGCGGCTGGTATCCAGGGCGCGGCGCGGTTGACCGTTCGGCTTGGTGGTATCCCAGACAAATTCACCTTGAAAGCCGGTGAGCCGGGCAATGCGTTCGGCCAACTGTTTAATACTCGTCTCCTGGCCAGACCCCAGATTAAATGGTTCTGGCCCATCATAGCGTTCTGTCGCCAGTAAAAGACCTTCGGCGGCATCTTCCACGTAGAGGAATTCACGCGTGGGGGAACCATCTCCCCACAACACAATCTGCCGCTCGCCGCGCTCGACAGCCTCCACACATTTGCGAATCAGGGCCGGGATCACGTGAGAGGTTTCCAGATCAAAGTTGTCGCGCGGGCCATAGAGATTGACCGGCAGGGGATAGATGGCGTTAAAACCATACTGCTGCCGATAAGCTTGCGCTTGAACCAGCAGCATTTTCTTCGCCAGACCATACGGAGCGTTGGTCTCCTCTGGGTAACCATCCCATAAATTTTCCTCTTTGAACGGCACCGGCGTATATTTGGGGTAAGCGCAGATGGTGCCCACGGCGACGAATTTCTCCACGCCCGCTCGCCAGGCTTCATGGAGTAATTGCACTCCCATCATCAGATTGATATAGAAGAAATCCGCCGGACGGGCGCGATTGGCGCCGATGCCGCCAGCCAGAGCCGCCAGGTGCAAAATGACATCTGGCTGGGCGTCCTTCAACATACGCAGGATGGCTTCTTTCTCCACTAAATTGTAGCGTTCGATGCGCGGCACAAATACTTCTTTTGCTCCACGCGCCTGTAGCTTTTCGACCACATAGGAGCCCAGAAAACCTGCGCCCCCGGTCACACACACCCGCCGATCTTTCCAGTAGCTCATTTGCGTCATCATTCTCCTCGAGGATCAAGATGCAAAAACACCCGCGTCCCTGCCACTTCCAGCACAGGAAGGTGAACCGCGGCGGCGTTTTCATGCCCATCAAACACCCGCACACCCTGTTCCAGGCAGGTCAGTCGGCAAATATCGGCAATGTCTCCATCGCCGTCAATCACCACTTGATCGTAACCTGCCTGACGGATCTGCCCCAGCAGATCGCGCACACGCTGGCGAGTGCGCCGATACAGGCGCATAGAACTTTCAATATAATCCACCGTCAGCAATGCTCGAAACGCCAGACCCTCCGGCGTGATAATGTAACGCAGCTTCCGCCGCTGTGCCCGTTTGACTTTGACATAACCCTTCGACACCAGGCGTTTAATATGCCAGTTGACTGTGCCAACAGCCACGCCCAGTTGGGCAGCCAGCGAGGCCTGAGTCACATCTGGATCATGTTCGATCTGTTCGAGCAAGGTCAGCTCGCGGTCGGAAAGAGATTCGCTCGCCATAGCCAAAATTCAACTGTTGAATTATAACGCCGCGCGCCGACAGGTCAAGGATGAATTCTGGCGCGTTCAGGGCGCATTCCGGCAGTCATGGATATCGTACAGACGGCGGAAATCCCCCCTATCGGTCTTGCGTTCGGAAATCAAATGAACACAATCTTGCTGATAGAGCCGTCTTTGTTCCGGCGTCATTTTACTCCAATATCCACGTTCGATATAAAGATAGCGATATCCAGAGCGCGCTGCCGAATCGGGCGTCAGATGGTCGAGCAGCGCCTGAAACGCAGGTTCGATGATATACACACTCTGATATGCAGGGCCGGTTGTGCGGCCAAACAGCGCGGCCGGGCGATAGGGAAACGCTGGATCAAGCACCCAGACGCTTGGTTCCAGTTGATCCCAATAGTCTCGGCTCATCCACAAGTCGGCTTCTTGAATATAATAAGAAGGCTGCGGTTTGAGAATGGCCGTCAATTGCGCCGGAAACAAACCGATTCCTCCCATGATGGCAGCCAGATAGCCGAGGCCAATTGCCCAACGCACCCATTCTCTCCCACGGCGAAACGCCAGCCAGAGATAGGGTAAGCCTAACACTGCCCAGATCGTCAACGCTGAGCCGGTCAGGCGGGTAATATCGCGTTCACGTTCCATAAAGCGCAGAAAGAGCGGCGCGCAGAAGCTCGCCAGCGCCATGCCGCTCAGCCCAGCCATGATCAGTTTGCCAGAGCGTAGATAACGAAGCCCAGCCATCGTAACCAGCGGCGACAGAAGCAATAACGGGCCCAGTTCAATGAGGGCAATGAACAACCGTCCCGGCTGACTTAACGCCAAAGCCCCAAAATGAGCGGAAAAGACCGCCGGCGGCCAGCGCAGCGCGATGCCTGGCATTCCCAGACCGCCCTCTACAGGCGCGCCGCCGAACTGCGCTGCTGCTCGTTGAACAAGCTGCGACAGTACGCCGCCCATCACGGGCGCCAGGATGGCTCCCGGCAGCCACACCCAGCCCCATGATTGGACGGCTCTCCAGGAGCGCAACTGCACGCCGCGCGCTGCGGCTGCCAGAATCGTTCCTGCAAAAACCAGCGCGAAAAGATGTTCTGAGGTGAGAGCCAGCGAAGCCAATATCAGACCATAGAGCAACCCCTGGGCAGGACGCCACCGTCGCCGCGCCAGCAACAGGAGTAAAAACAAAGTCATGGTGGGCAAAGCGCCATTGCTTCCCATGGCCAGAGTTAATGGCCGGGAGACGCCAGAGATAAAGGCAAATGGAAAGGGCAAGGGGCCATCCCCTTCGATGCGCCACGCGCCGGTCAGCGCGGTGCTGAAATCGCTGGCAGATTGCGAGGCGGAGCCAATCAGTTCAACGCCCACGCTCATGCGCTCCAACAGCCTGGGTGGGATCAATAACAGCAACCAGCGCGCCCCTCCAGCAAACAGAATAAATAACCCCCCGCCGACAAGCGCCGCTCCGCGCGGGGCGAAACGGCGATACCATAACACGCCCAATCCTACCGCCAGGCTGATTGCTAACGCCTTACAGACGTCCAATGCTATCCACGGATAAAACCCGCCGAGGCGCGTCAGGCTGGCGGCCAGCAAATGCAAGCCATAATGATAATCCAGCACGCGCTGCGGATTAAGATAAAAATGCGGCGGCACATCGCCGGTTGCAATGATCGAAACCAGAGGGATGTTTGAATAATCATCGAAAAGCGCAAGGCCGCGGTTGATGCCCAAAAACAGCCCAAACAGACCTGCCAGCGCCAACAATGCTGGCCAGGCATGTGAATCCTGGAGCAGCGCGCTTAAGGGCGTTGGCGAGCGCCATAGACTCGCCAGCCCCAGACCCAAAACCAGCAGAGCCGCGCCCCAATAAGCGAGGGATAATGTGAAAAGCTGAGCCAACAGGTTGGCGAAGAGAATAAATAACAACAGACCGGTCGCCAGACCAGCTATCAGGCGCTCGCGCGAGCGCAACTTAAAAACTCGGGCGCACAACAGCCAGCCCCCGCTCCACAAGGACAGAAGAAGCAAGCCCCATAAAGCCAGATGTAAATAACTTCCCGTGCGACTCCAATCCATAATCACTGCCTTCCAGGGCCGCCTGTCAGGGGCAACCTGCCTCCGGCGCGGCGCGCGGCGCTAAAAGCTGCACCTGAACGGCGCGCAGGGTTTTGACCGGCTCGTAGTAACACAAAACATAACGCGACACCCGTTTGACCCAGGCGTCATTCTCAGCCCCAAACACCCCCTCACCCCCCTTTTGCTGACGCGAAAGCGGCTCGCTGACGATGAGAGCAAAACGGTGATTTTTCAGGTCATTATAAAATCTGGTCAGATAAGCGGCATCGCCAGCCATAGCGACTTCCATCAAAAATACCCGCTCATAATCTGGAATCAGCGCTACATTACGAATCTGATGAAATGTAAGTAGATGGCGGTTCGAGATGAATAACACCTGTCCGCCGCGCTCGCCGACCGCCTGCGCCGCTTCAACAATCGTGGCTGCGCCCCTCTCTGCCTGGGCGCGGTCGGGCAGGGGCGCGGATGGAGCGCGCGGCGCGACAGTGAACGCCGTCCCCATCAGAATAACCAGCGCCAGCCCGCTTTGCAACAATCTATTTGAAAGCTGAAGGCGAAAATCGGAGCGCGCCGCGTCCGCAGGGAAATCCGGCGTCAGGCGATCCGAAAACACGCTGGCGCAGATCACGACAAGCAAGACCAGATAAGCGTCCATATTATGCAGATTGCTGCCACCGCCGATCTTTACGCTCACCACCAGCCCGCCGATCAACAAAACCAGCAAAATGCCCATCAAGCCCAACAGACGCAGCGGGTGGACGCGCCGCAGCATCGGCGCGCCGTGAAAAGGCTGAAGCAGTTTTCCAACCACGATCAACGCTGCGGGTAGAGATACCAAAACAATGCCCAATAAGATGCCCGGCGCAAAAGTCGGGTTGGGCAGCAGGCGGCTCCACAACAGGTCGGAGGTGAAGCTGGTCGTAAATTGTTCCGCCTGGTTGCCCGACCAAGAAATATAAGCGATTTGGGCCAATAACGCTGTGCCCGCGCCCAGGACAGTCAACAAAGCTGCTTTGAGCAAATACCGCCAGACAGCAGCATTTAGACCGAAGAATGGACGATCCGACGCGTCTGTATGCTGGATCGGTTCTTCCAGGAAGATCAAAGTCGCAGCTAACAAGCCTGGAACCGGATACCAGTTCACCCGGCTGATGCCCGCCCAGGCCGAAGCCATGAACAGCAGGATCAGCGATCGTATCCAGTTCGAGCCAGCGGCGAATTTCATCGGCGTAGAAAACCCCCACAACATCAAGATGATCGGTACAAGCAAATGATAATAGACCGGCCCAATCATCAAGTACAGGAAAGCCGCCCCTGCTAACATCCACTGATGGAAAGGATTGCTGAGCGCCATGCGTTTTGCCAACAGCCAGGCGGTCAACGCCGGCAAGGTCACCCATAGCAACGCCTGCCAGGCGCGGTGCAGCCACAACGGCGTATCGGCGATGATAAAGGGTATCGCTTGCAATAAATAACGGCTGGGATGCAAAACGGTTGGCGGCGCATCTACGCCGTAGATGCGTTTCGCAAAAAACAGCGAGGCGTAATAATATCGGCTGGTCTCCGACCAGGTGAGGGTCAACGGATAAGTGGAAATATCCTGCGCATACGACAGAGCAACATAAACGACCGCTGCCAGCGTAAGCGAGATAGAGAAATAGACCACCCAACAACCACCGGCTGAGCGAGAATGACGCTGCGCCCAGGCGTACAAGAAAATGCTGCCTGCCATCGCCGCGAGGCACAGGATTGCCAGGCGCGACCAATCGCTTTGTAAATAACGGGTAAACGGCAAGAAAGCCAACCCTGGGGTCGCCAGCATACAAAAGATGAACCCGGCCAGGTTAGCGTTCCTCAATGCTGCCAGCCAACGAACCAGCCGCTCCAGAACGACTTGCACAGCGCCAAAGAAAGTTGTGGGTGAATTACGCGGCGGCGTACTCATCAGATCACTCGATGGATATTTTGGCTGGTGTATCCCGCGCAGCGGAGAGAATGTCCGGTATGAATACAGCGCCTGGCAGGCTGGCGGTCATCATCAAAGTGCGGAATAACAAAGCAACGATCAAGCCGGAACCGACCGACGCCCGCCCCAAATTCGAGAAAATCAGCGTCATCGAAAACTCCTGCACGCCATAGCCATTGATAGACACCGGCAATAACGTGACGAAATAAACCAGGCTATACAGGCCGCCGATCAACCAGAGAGGCATTTCTTCGCCTACCCCGCCCAGCAAGAGAGAGATGACGCCAAACAAACAAAGCATATGCACCCAGCTAAACGCCAACGATAAAGCCAGCGCGCCGGGCTGGCGCAACCATAGTTTAAACGCCGAGTAAATCCGCTGCAACCCTCTGACGAGGGATTGATAAATCGTCTCCAGACCGCGCA
The DNA here is from genome assembly GCA_020060465.1 of Anaerolineales bacterium. Lineage (GTDB taxonomy): Bacteria > Chloroflexota > Anaerolineae > Anaerolineales > UBA4823 > RBG-16-57-11. The sequence continues at coordinate 183,318 of JAGVAD010000016.1, read as the reverse complement.
ACAGCGGCGATGCAGAAAGCGCCCAGGTCGGCGGGACGAAACCCGCGTTGCTCAACCCGCCGCTCGCCCACACCGGCAGGCTAAACGGCGCGGCCATCGCCATGCCGATCATGCCGACCGCCCGATCAACGATCAGCGAAGCGGCGCTGACGGCGGGATCCAATTTCATCTGCAATGCCCCAGCGATACGCACCAGATCGCCGCCAACGGTGGTGGGTAAAAAATTCGAGGCGAACAACCCGGCGAACGTGATGCGCAAAACCTGGGAGAAGGCGACCGGTGTGCGAGCCGAGCGCAACAAAACATACCAGCGGGCGGTAACTGCAAGGCGCGAGATCAACATCAAAGCCAGAGCCAGGAACAGCCGCCAGGGCGCGATCTGGCGAATGGCGGCCACGATCTCTGACCAACCTTGCTGGCTGAGCAGGTAAATCAGCAGCGCCGCGGCCAGGCTGCTGCCGACGAAACGCAGCCAGCGCGAGCGTTTTAGAAAATCACCTGAGAGGCGAGCCATTTGAGCGATTTCTCTCATCTAACACGCTGCGAAACAGCGTTTCATACGCCTCAATTACCTGCTCCACATCGAACTGTTGCGCTTTTCGACGACTGGCGCAGCGAAAAGCTCGCAAACGCGTGGGCGAGGTCAGCAATTCTTGCAACGCCTGGACATACCCATCCGGGTTTTCAGGGTCAATCAAAAAACCATTTTCGCCCACATCTACCAAATCGAGGAAACCGCCCACCCGTCCGGCGACCACCGCCAAGCCCAATGCCAGGGCGCGCACGCCCACCACCGGCAGTCCCTCTGACAGAGAGGGCATGAACAAAATATCCGCATTGCGAAAACCCTCCAACACCTCTTCTGGGGAAACCCAGCCAGGAAGCGTGAAGCGTTCTTGCAGCCCGGCGCTCTGGATGGCGCGTTCCACTTCCGGGCGCAGCGGTCCATCGCCCATCATCAGGCAATGCCAGGGCAAATGTTTCAGCTCTGCCAGGGTGTGCACCAGTTGCAAGGGGTTTTTTTGCGGCGCAAAACGACCGGCAAAAACGATGAGCGGTGGGTGGTTGACGCTGATCGTCTCGAGGGGAAGCTCACTCAAATCTACGCCGTTCGGGATCACCTGCACCTGCACCGGATAATGGCGCAAAGCAAGCTGACGAGTGTGTTCGCTCACCGCTGCCACGCGCGCGGCGTCGCGCCAGATGGACGGCGTGAAGGGATAAACCCAACGAAACCATCGCCCGGTTTTCTCCGGCACGCCTTCGGGCACATCTCCCAGGTGAGCAGTGAGCACATAAGGAATGCCCGACCACCGCGATAACGCCCAGGCAACTGGCCCAGAGGGGACGGCGAAATGAACATGCATCAAGTCCGGGCGCCATTGGCGCAGAAGCCGACGCCCGGCCCACAACCCTGCCAAAACAAAGCCCGACATGGAAACCAGACCGGCTTGATACGCCGACTGGCGAGCAGAAGGCACACGCAGCACCTGCACGCCGTTCAGTTCCTCCTGGCGAGCCAGACCCTGGTAGTGCGCCGTCAACACCCGAATTTCATGGCCGCGTCGCGCCAGACCCAGGCTGATGTCTCGCGCAACCATGCCTCCCCCGCCGCCGATGGGGGGAAACTCATAGATCACCACCAGAATGCGCATGGCCTATGTCTGATCCGAAGCGGGGGCAAGCACCCGCCGCACGGTATAAGTGGGCTTTTGTTGGGCTTCGTGATAGGTACGCACCAAAAGTTCGGCGATCAAGCCCATCAAAATGGATTGAAATCCCAGAATAAAGAACATGGCGCTGATGGAGAAAAACGGCGAGCGGGTCACCGAAGTCCCCAGCCACAATCGGCGCACCAGCAGAAATAACAGTGTCATCATGCTGAAAGCCATCAACGAAATGCCCGTTCCGCCAAAGAGGTAAATGGGCTTGTTGGCGAAACTGATGAGGAATTTCACCGTGAACAAATCCAGAATCACTTTCAAGGTGCGGGTCAGGCCGTATTTCGTGCGTCCAAAGCGGCGCGGGTGATGATTCACCTGCACTTCGATCATCCGCGCCCCAACCGAGTGAGCATAGGCAGGAATAAAGCGATGCATTTCCCCATACAAACGAAAGCCGGTCAGCACTTCGCGACGATACGCCTTTAAGGTGCAACCATAATCGTGCAGATGCACACCGGTCACGAAGGAGATCAGCCAATTCGCCAGCCTGGAGGGAAGCACGCGGGTGAAGAATTTATCTTGCCGATTCACCCGCCAGCCGCTGACCACATCATAGCCTTGATCCATTTTCTCCAGCATCATTGGAATATCAGCGGGGTCATTCTGCAAGTCGGCATCCAACAAGATGATGATCTCCCCCTGGGAATGGTCAATCCCGGCGGCAATGGCGGCTGTCTGTCCGAAATTACGCCGCAGTTCCACCGCCCGGGTGTGTTCAGGGTCATCTTTGACCAGGCTTTCTAAAACCTGCATACTGTTATCCAGGCTGCCGTCATCCACATAAACGACCTCCCACCACAGGTCGGGCTGCGTACAAAGCGCCTGTTGAATCGCCTGATGTAGAAGCGGGAGGCTCTCCGCCTCGTTATAAACCGGTATTACAACTGAAAGTCGTCGCATGCCAACTCCGCCTGCAAGGTTCAATTCGCAGGTGAATTATACTCTTTATCCGAGCGGGGAAAGGCGCGCCAGGCGCGCGCCTCCGTCAAGAGCAGCTTGGCTGAACGCCCATGACTTGACTGCGGCTGCAATCCGGGCAGACCCTCAGGCGTCGCCGGCGGGGAAAAAACAGGCTGGAAGTACTCCTGCCGAGATTCTGGAGATGACGACAGACCTTCAGCCGCCTGGATAAAGATGCGATCTTTCTCTGAAGAAAACAGACCAACTCCGCCAGGAAAGGGCTGGGGGGATAGCGGGGGTTAAGCAGGGAGTGAAGAACGACCGCTGAAGCGCCTGCTCGACTTGCATTTCGAAGCGATTCTATTCCCCACTTCTTCCTGGTCCTTGACGTTTCTATTAACCGGTCGGCGGCTAACTCGTCATTTCGGCTTAAGATTAAGCTGCCAGGACACTCCAAAGCGATCCTGCACCCATCCGAATCTTGGGCTGAACCCATAATTATCTAAAGGCATAAAAACTTTCCCATTACTCGAAAGAACTTCAAATGCATGATCAAGATCGGCAGTATCTTCGAAATCTACAAATAGCGACATTGCAGGCGTAAATGTAAAATCATGCACAGGTGGGCTATCAATGATTATCAAATCATGATCTGCAAATTTCACCTTTGCAATTTTAATTTTCCCCGCCATTTCGCCATCAGAATCACCATACTTGTAGATTTCCTGGATTTTAAATTCATCGAATTCGGATTGATACAGCTCCATAGCCTCGCTAGCTGCACCAAAGAACATCAAATGAGTTGAAACGGAATTTTTGCTCATGAGTAAAGTCTCCTGTTTGAATATGATGACCATTAATGTCAAGAATCAAATGATAGAACAAATGTTCCATTTTGTCAAGATGGAATAAACTGAAGTTCAGATATGAGTTAGGACAGGGTGCTGAACTATGGTCAAAAAAGACGTCAAAGCAGGGGAAAAAATCATCTGCCACTCTTTAGCCGAAAGCGACCAATTCTGCTTGAGCAAGATGAACAAGCCCGAATAGCGTTTCCACTTCTTGCCCTTTTTCAGACAGGGTGATCCGGGGATGCGCTCATTCTCGGGAACCAGCTCCTGCTCCTGGATGAGCTCGCCATACAAATGATCCCGCAGACCTTCACCGATCAAGAGGCCGATGGCATAGACGAGGAAAAGCAAGGCCAGCATCTTTTCCATGATCTGCTGTTTTTTATTCATCAGTTTGGTCATCCCCAACAGGCTTTTTAGATCGCGAAAAGACTCATCGATTTTCATGCGGGCGAAATAAATACGCTGTCCTTCTTTGGCTTCCAAGTTGGTCATGATCCACAAGGGGTCTTTGAAGCCCTTGCCCCAGCTCCCGATCAAATTCACACAGACCTTGCCTTTGTACCACACTCGGTTGTGAATCACAGTTTCTCCCGGAGCGATAGTCAAGGCTACTTCTCGCCCATCGCTATCCCAGAACTTAGGTGGCTGGCTGCCCAACTTTAGGCGGATCACGAAATTGATCTGCTCTTCGACCAGGTTGACTAACAAGTCCAGGTAACTGAACTCCCGATCCAAAACCAAAGGCCGTTCACCCAGCAGGTCTTTGAGCCCGGCAAAAGCGCGGAAATGGTTCAGATTGCGCGAATCCAGTTCGGCGGCGATGGTTCTCGACGAGTAGGTGAGCAAGCCGCAGGGAATAGCCCGCCCGCGATAAGGGGTCGCCAACAGCAAGGCCCAAAAACCCCTGGTCTTGCCGTCTTGGAGCGTGCCCACGTACTCCGTTTTCCAGGCTTGTGGGCGCTCGATCTCGGTGGGATCGCCGATCACAAACTCGGCCTGCTCCTGAAACAGACGCCACAACGCTTGGCGGGGATCGGTCCATCGCACAAACCGCTGAATGCGCTTGTAGCTGGCCTCGCTGCTGCCGCGCATCTTGGCCGCAATCTCCGTCAAGCGCAGTGAGCGAGCCGCCAGAATCGCCTGGCCGATTTCAGCCGCTTTGTGGGCTGTAGTTCGATCATCGAATAGGCCCTCCATAAAAGGACGAATATTGATAAACTTGTGCATGAGGAGCCTCCTACCGATTAGGGTTTTAGCAAACCAAGTGTACCGGTTTTGAGGCTCCTTTTATTTTCAGTTGTCCTAACTCATGTCCGAACATCAGTACACAACTCTTGACATACTACCTAACCACCTATATTATAGATATGGCTCTCAATTTTCGTATGAAACCATAACTGGGAAGTACAGCACATCACTGCGAGCCCATAGAAGCGGATACTTTTTTTCATCCGGAGGGTTCGATGAAGACAAAACGGGGATTTCAAGCAACAATCTATATTCTTCTACTCTTCACCATCACCATTATGCCTGTGGTCGTGAATGCGCAAGCAAGCCGGCCGGTAGTTGTTATTTCACCTGGACATGGATGGTGGGATGAGGATAGCCAGAAAATTGCTCCCGGTGTTGTGAACGGCGATCTGATTGAAAAAGACATCAATTTGGATGTGGCGCGTTATGTTCGCACATATCTAAATCGGTGTCCAGTTGATGTTTACCTTACCCGCGACGGAGACGACCCCAATCATACTTTGGAAGATGTTGATGAGATCGTAAATGGGTACAACCCCAAGGTTGGCGTTTCCATTCATACCAACTCTTTTACAGGGCTTCAAACAGGAACTGAAGGTTGGTATACGGTAAATGGCTTTGACGATGAGAACAGTCAGACCCTAGCCGCTCTGCTTTCTGCTAGCATAGCATCCCGTTTAGAAATCCGAAACATTGGTACAAAACCGGAAACGCAGAATCGGTATGGCGGTCTATATATCCATCATTGGGATGCCCCATCTGCGCTGATTGAGATTGCAGAAATTCATGGCGATGCAGAGATCCTCAGAAATCGCAAAGATGATTTTGGCAGATCGATCGCCCAGGCCATCCTTGAATATTTAGAGATAGATCCACATTGCGCCGATTGGTCCAAACCTCAGGGTCTGCCGATATCCACTTATTTCCCTGGAGACACAAAGGTTAATGAAATCAATTTGCTGAATGACGGCTTGGTGACTTGGCGAGTGCAGGATTTTTCATTGGTCAGCCAGGGTAACGAATATGGCGCAGAAGCGATTTATACTTTACCCCAACAAACTTCGGTCAAAGAGATTGCCACCTGGGAAATACCAGCCATTGCCCCAAACAGACCAGGCATTTTCCGTCAAGAATGGCAGCTCGTAAGAGGCGATGATCAAGTTGGCAACAAAATTACGGTATATCTAGTTGTTGTTCCCGAAGAAGCGCGCCAGATAAAAGAAGATATCGACCGGCGCATTGAAGAACTACGCCAGCGCGGCGAGGAAGAAATTGGAAGATTTATCGAACAGTTAGAGCAAGAAGCGCTTGAATGGGTTACCCGCGAGTTGCCCAATATCATTTGTCCTCCAAACCTTATGCTAGTCGGTTTTGCTATCGGTACGGCTCTAATAATTATATCAAAACGGAGATAAACCAACAAAAAGAGAACATCAGGATCATTCCTTTGCGGCAGGAATTTCCCAACTCAAAATATAAGCATATGCCCTTGCCAGCACTTTCGCTCTCGCTTTCCTGAGCTCTTCAACGGAGATACCTTGATCGGCAGCTAATTCTTCATCAGGAACGTGATTAGCTTGGAGGAATCTCGAATCATTTACCATGGCTGTTCGTTCAATATGGGAATTTATATCAGTTCTTTTTGAATTCATCGAGTATTTCACCAAGGTCAGCTACTATTGTTATTCTTGTGTTGTTCTTGTTTTCCTTTATCCCAGTTTTTTATAGTTGTTTTTAACTCGAGTTTAGACAAAATGGCATTTTGCCCAACATATGGTGGTATCTCACTACTATTTACCGCCAGATATGGTGCTCAAACGAGTTTTGTCTAAAGTTGAATTTTAAATCTAAATGGTATTCTCGTCAAATAGTTGGGTTATAATCCTCCTAAACAGGAGGAAGCCATGCGAAAAGCGGTCAAGCTACGCACATTGCTACGAAAATAGATTAGGCAGCCAAAGAGACAGCATAACCTAACCTGGTCAATTCGAACACCATGCGCTTGACACGTTTCTGTTCAGATGCATTCTTGCGCTCCGCGAACTTTTGTTCATTGAACGGCTGGCTGGTTTTAAGCATGGTGTAGATAATCACGAGCAGTTTGCGAGCTAAAGCGACAATGGCCCGCTTGGCATCCGTGTGTTGCTTGAGACGCCAATACCAACCCGATAGGTACAGTTTTTTATGAGAGGCGATGACCCAAGCGACTTCGCACAGAATGGTTTTGAGGTAATTATTGCCCTGCGTGATGCGCTGTTTTTTCTGCTTATTGGCGCTTTTATGATTACCAGGAGCCAACCCTGCCCAGGAGCAAATGTGCTGGGCCGTGGGAAAGGCGGACATCTCTTTACCAATCTCCGCCAGAATGGCATAGGCAGCCGTCAGATCAATCCCGGGGATTGAGTCCAGCAATTGGATCGGGCCATGAAATTGAGAAAAGCCGTCATGAATTTCTTCTTCAACTTCCCGTAAATTGGCTTGTAAGTCTGCCAGATGAGCCAGTTGCATCTTGAGCAGTTTGCGCTGAGGAACGGACAAGGTCCCATTGAGACTGGATAATATTTCGTTAGCTTTCTGGCGTGCTCGTGCCTTGAGACACTGATCCAGGCTCTGGCTTGAAATGGAGCCGACTTGCACCAATTGGTGCATGATCGCCAGGCCTGAACTGCCAAAGATATCCGACAGAAAGGATGACAAACGAAATCCATTGGACTGCAACAACTTCTCGATCCTGTTTTTCTGGGAGGTGATATCTCGGATCAATGCTTTGCGATAGCGGGTGAACTGCCGCAAATCTCGAATGTCACGCTCAGGTACAAAACTACCTTTCAAGAGGCCCGCCCGCAATAAGGTGGCAATCCATTCGGCGTCGCGCATATCGGTCTTCTTGCCAGGAACATTCTTCATGTGCCGGGCATTGACCACCAATAGATGCATTTCGTCCGATAGGGCCGTCTCTAGAACTGCGTACACCGGCTGCCAATAGATCCCGGTACTTTCCATGGCTACATAGTGGCACTCGTGCTTCTCCAACCATTTCCGCAATGCAACCAGATCCTTCAATTGTGTTCCGAATTCCTGGATCTCGCTCTGAGGCTTCAGCTCCGCTGCTAGCGGGCCTTTCAATAGGCAGGCAACAATGCTCTCTTTATGAACGTCCAATCCGCAACAACATTCCAAGATGTCTTCCATTTCCGTTCTGCTCCCGTTGGATTTCAGCAGGGATTGCCGAGACAATTCGAACTTTGCTACGCGTGCTGGTTTTTTGAACCGCAACAATTCACTGTGCTCACAGGCAATCGGTTTACGTTAACAACCGGGATGATTATCACCAGTGTGCAACCAAACTCTGTCTGCTGTAACCGGAGCATACCATAATATTTTCATCCTTCACTGTGCAAGACCCTTACATGGTTCGTTAACAACCGAAGAAGAAACCGAGATCCGCAAGTTAGCGGCATCGCGGAAAGCTGCCCACCGGCTGGTCCAACGAGCGAAAGTGATTGTGGCCATGCTAGATGACCCAAAGCTGCACGCGACCCAGGCCGGACAGCAAGCCGGTTTCAGAGGTCGCCAATCGGGCGTGGATTGGGTGAAGCGGTTCAATGCGGAGGGCATTGCGGGTTTGGAAGACAAACCGAAAGCTGGCCGTCCGCCAACCCATGCCCAAAATGTTCGCAGCGCTTTACTCAAGCTGGCGCGGACGAAGCCCGAAAGTTTGGGATATCCGTATAAGCTGTGGACTTTGGAACGTCTCCAGATCGCTTTCCAGGAACGGGAGGGTATCCATCTGTCGGACTCTACGATTTGGGAATGGGTGGAAGCGGAAGGTTTTCGCTGGAAATGACAAGAAAGCTGGTTCCACGACGCCGAGAAAACAGATGCGGAGTTCGTGGAAAAAAGGGGGCATCATCACGGCCTACCAAACCCGCATCCCAGGCACGCGAGTGATCTGCGTGGATGAAATGGGACCGATTGCAGTCAAGACCTTTCCCGGCGAAGAATGGAAAGAGGGGCCGAACCGCGCCACCTTTGAACCGGATTATGGCAGGCGTGGCAAATTGTGGGTGCATGGTGCTTTTGAGCCAGCTACCGGACAAGCGATCACTGTGCTCAGTCCAAGTCGGGATAGCGCCAGTCATGTGCGATTGCTGGAAAAGATCATGACCGCTTTCCCCGCAGAGCGTTGGTTGATCATTGAAGATAACCTGTCGATCCACATCAGTAAACAAACCAAGTTGGCTCTGGCTGCTTGGCCGGAAATGCAGTTGCAGTTCATCCCGAAGTATGCTTGCTGGCTGAACCTGATTGAGCCTTGGTGGAAGCAGCTTCGTTCGCTGGCGCTGAAAGGACGCCGTTTCGAGACCCTGGATCAGCTGACCCATGCCCTGAATGATGCTCTCGATTACTGGAACAAGCACTGCCATCCCTACTCCTGGAAAAAACGCCCGCAAGAACAGGTCTCAGTCCTGGGCGGTTTTGGTGTTCAACTTCGGCCTGGCATCCTCGCTACTTAGCGAGAGAACCACTAAGTGTTTGACTGGGACAAGGATGTTCCCTAGACTAACAATGGTACGGAGCAGGTCATTGGACGGATGAAAATGCGCAGCCGCACGGTACGGGGGTACAAATCCTGGCCAGGCAGGTCGGCTGCGCTTCTCTGTTGAGCGGCTCAGGTTGAATTGGTAAAGCCACTGACCGCTGGAAAATCATGATTCAGTACTATTTTTCGTAACTCGCCAACCGTGTATGTTACAAACACATAGGGAATATTAACTTTACTTAAAATAATTTTTCCTGTATTATATACAAAAGCTTCTCTGACGCTCATAAGGGCTAGGGATTGGTCAATAAATCTAAAAAACGTATGAGGTAACATATGTCAATTTTTCATAAAATGAGAGAGGGCGTTGATGTTGCTAAATGGAAAGCTGATCAACTCATACGCATCCAGAAGGTTCAAGGGGAAATTGGGGAATTAAGAAACAAAATTTCTGTCATCCACAGTCAAATAGTTACAACAACACTTGACTTACATCAGCGAGACATCTTAACACAGAGCGAATTGGAAGAATTATGCTTAATAATTGATGCCATTAAAACAGAAATCGCTGATAAAGAAGCAAAGCTTGAAGGTATTAAGCGGGAAGAACCGCCAATGATGGCTAGTTCTCTTACTGAAAATACTGCGCATATTGTTTGCCCGCAATGCTATGCGAAAATTCCTGCCGAGGCAACCTTCTGTACAGATTGTGGAGCTGCCATCTTCAAGCCCGAACGTGCCTAAGTGGTTTTGGAAATAAACTCTGCAAGAATATGCCTGAACTGTGAGCAAAACATACCTGCTGATGAAGCGTTTCTTAATAACTGTGGTACCCAATAACATGATTTTCGTTATCATGTTTTGCATCTGGAGAATGACAAAATGAATTGCCCAAATTGTGGTACTCCTAATTCAGATACAAGTCGGTTCTGCTTAAAATGCGGTTTTAAACTTTCCGATCCAGAAATAACAAATACGAAAACTCCTGTTGATTCTTCGATGACCCCCAAAAACCCATTTACACAACTAGCGTTGGTAGGCGGAATACCAAGCATGGTTGGTGGTGGAATGGTAATTTTGGGATGGTTGACTCCATGGTTTAGTTTCGGAGGGTTGGCTGAGTTATTAATGGATATATTGGGTATGGGCGGAAGTGGGCGGCTTAATTTAGGTAGGGGGCTAGGAAATGGGGCCCAAATTACTTTGAGCTTTTTAGTTGGAGGTCTTGCTGGTTTTGCTTCAAACGAGGGGGCAGGAATAGTGTTGGGTTTAATACTATGGGTCATCGCAGCTTTAATAATTTCGATACCGATCATGGCTTTTTATAACACCAAAAATGGTTTTAAGATTTTTGAAGCCCGGATATTGGCGAAATCCCAAGGCCAGAAGTTAGATTTAAAATTGATTAAAAACATCCTATTGAAGATTAAGAAACGTAGTTCGACCATTTTTATCATTATGGCAGTTATATTCATAATTCTATCGATATTTCCTTTTGGAACTTCCACCCTTAGTGGTGGTTTTTACTTTACATTATTAGGATCAGCCGTTTCCTTCTTCGGTTCATACTTCACACAATACATCCTTCGTGATCTAGATGAATAAGGAACAGCTTCTACTTAGCAGCTTTTAGTTAACCATCCACCTCACCCTCCCACCCTGAAGCGCCCAATCGCCGGCGCTGTTTTGCGCCTGCCCCAGGAAGGCGAGCAGTTCGGAGCGACGGATTCGGCGACCGCCTGATGACGCCAGGCTGAGCGCCAGCACATTGGGCTGTATTGCCGGCTGTGTGAAAAGCGGTAGCTCAATTTCCCCGTCGGTTGTAGAAAGGCGGATCACATCGCCGTTGCGCAAGCCCAGTGCGGCGGCTGCCTGCGGGTGCATTTCTGCGCCCCATTGCGCTTCGTCCGCCAACAGGGCTGACCAGGGGGCGACCGCCAATTGAAAACTATCTGAAGTTGGCTGCGTAATGCTCACGATAGCAGGTAAGCCCGAAGCGCGCCCGGCGTTCACCTGGCTGACCGGCGGAAACAAGACAGGTTGCTCTGTCCACCAGCCGCCCTGCATCAACCAGCGCGCCCAACTGTCCTGGCCTGGCGGCCACGGCAGACGGGTGACAGCCTGCTGAATGAAATCCAACTCGCTGCGATAGGGAAACGGGTCGGCTAACTCTCCGCCCATTTGATGCGCCACGGCGAGCAGCGCCTCGGCGGCGGAGAGTCCACCGCGCTGCGGCGGGAACACAGGCTGCACGGCAGCGATCGCCGGGCGGTCAGCCATCAGTGTGCGTTGATAGCCCCAAGATTCCAGCGGCGAGCGATCGGGCAAGATCAGGTCGGCGCGCTGGGCGGTTTCGTCCAGTGAAGAGGCGAACGAAACGATGAACGGAACCTGTTGCAAGGCGCGCTCAACCTCCAGCGAGACCGGCAGGCTGGCGAGCAGGTCCACCCCATGCACAATCAGCGCTTTGATCTGCCCACTGCGCATCCGCTCGATGAGCGCCGCGATCTCGGCAAGGGACGAAGAACGGGCGAGCAGATGAGGGTGAAGCGGGGGCGGCGGCGAGAAATACAGCGCCCCGGCGGAGTTCTCTTTGACCAGATTTAGCCCCAGGATCGCCTGGGCGGCCTCCAACCCGGCTGGCTGCGCCAAAGCGAACGCCCCCGGAATGGCAACCGCGCGCTGCGCCTCAGCAAAACGGCGCGCCAGGCGCTGCAAGTCGTCCGGCGAAACGCCGCACGCCTGACCCACCGCCTGCAAGTCTAAGGCTTCGTCTTGATATGGTGGAACTTCCCGCCGCGCCAGGCGAGTCAAGAGAGCGGCGAGCAGCGCCTCGCTGCCCGGTCGGATACATACCCACTCGTCGGCGCGGGCGGCGAATGGCGAGCGCCGCGCCTCGAACTGCACCCAATATTCCCCCGACGGGTGCTGCATGGGCCTTCTCCGAAGCGCGGCCGCGGCGCGCGGCGTCAACCAGGGTTCAGTCCCCGTCAGGCCAAACGAGAACACAACCTGCGCCTGGTCCAGAGCAAAATAGGGCAATTGCGAGAGACCGAACAGGCTTTGGGCAGCGTCCATCAGCGTGAGGCGACCAGAGGCGAGGCTTTGCGAGTCGAAGCGGACCACCGCGGCGCCGCCCAGCGCCTGAGCCAACAACCGCACGAGATCGTTTAAATGGTCTGGATAAACGCCCAGCACAAAGGCAATCTCATGCGGCTGGACATCGCTCAGGGACTGCGCCAACCGGCGCACGCCCTGCCGCCAGTCTATCTCGTTCAAACGACCGCCGCGCCGTTCCAGCGGCGTCGTCAAACGCCGTGCGCTTCCGAAACTGCTCAGGAGAATTTCCCAATATTGACCGTCAACGTCCGCGCCGCAGGGATGCGCCAGGTTGGGTTCCAGCGTCAGCGCCCGTCCATTGGCGACTGCCAGGCGCACTGCGCCGCCAGTTGCGCCTACGCCGCAGCACGTGGCGACCCAGCGGAGGTTTGGGTTGCCCTGCCCGATGAAGTGGCGGTTGGATATATAGCCAGCGCACGCCGCCGCGACGCCGAGGGCAGATGCCTTCAAGAAATCCCGCCGGGTGAGTGTAGCGCCTGATTGGTTCTTCACTGAAAAAACCCGTCTCAACCGGCGGTGGCCATGGAACGCAGAATGATCCCCACTAAAAAGAGAAACCCAACACTATATACCAGCATCACACGACGGGTAGCCTCGCCGCGGGTGTACATGAATATTCCCGGTGCAACCAAAACGCTGACAACGCCATAAAGAATGTGAATATAGCGTCCGGTGAGGTTGCCCGCCCCGCTGAAGAAAATGAACGCGCCCAATGCCCCCTGAACCACATACAACACCTCGGCGATCGCCAGCGCGCCCCAATAACTGCCATCCACGCCCTGGCGACGAAAATAACGCCATAAACCCCATAACGCCATGGCGATGGTATATAACAAGGCTGTATTGGCCAGGTTGCCGTGAATCTCGACCAGTCCCATGCCTGCCTCCAATGAGGAATACGTTGCTGATTTCCGGCATTCTTAACCTTTAGATAATTTGGTTATGAACGTCCCGCAGATTTCTGAGCACACAGGCTTGTTTTCTGGCGAACCTGCGGGACATTTTGCACCAACCAGATAAACCGATTTCGGTGAATATCAATCGTTGACCCCGATTATACCCGCGAGTTTAAAGGTGGGGCGTTTTCTCAAAGACAAGATGAGCATGGATAATCTGAACGGGTGATGCATGAATCACCCTATTAAATGATAGCTTAATGACCATTTTTGTCTTGTTTGGCAAGATTGGCTATGCTATAATCCCGCCGGATTAATTAGGGTCATATTGTCTAAATTTTTCACCGGTCTGGAGGAAATTTTATGGCTAAAGAGACGCCGTCTCAGAAAGAGAACAAGCCTATCAACCGGCGTGAATTTCTCAATTTTGCCTGGCTGGCTTCATTGGGTTTCTTAACGCTCAACATTGGCGGGATGACCTACCTGTTTTCCATGCCGCGTTTTAAGGAAGGCGAGTTCGGCGGCGTATTCACCGTTGGATCGGTCTCAGAACTGCCGGCGGCGGGTTCAGCGCCGGTCAATTACCCCAAGGTCAAGTTGTGGTTGTCCAATACAGAACAGGGCGCCCTGGCGATCTACAAGGTCTGCACCCACTTGGGCTGTCTCTATAACTGGGTTGACCAGGAAGGCAAGTTTATCTGTCCTTGCCACGGCTCGCAATTTACGCCGGAGGGAGAATATATTCAGGGGCCGGCGCCGCGCTCACTGGATCGCTTCGTCCTTCGGGTGGTTGATCCAAACACCGGCAATGTGCTTGCCGAAACGGATGAAGCTGGCAATCCGTTGCCCATACCCAACGACCCCAACGCGGTCGTGCGCGTGGACACCGGCACGCGCATCCGCGGCAAGCCCAAAGGTTAGCCCCGCCTGTCTGTCAGGATATTCTCGGCCGCGTTCATTGAGCGTCCATCTTACTGCCACGGAGAGTTCCGCCTATGCTCAAATCCCTGAATCTACAAGATATGCGTCAAAAAGCCTATCAGGCGTTGGATCAGCGCGCGCGCGCCATCACCGCCGGCCTGGGCTTGAACGAGCTGCGCGCCTTGATGCGTGGCGAGCCGCCTACTGAAAAGCCCAACCCGCGCTACAAGGTGCATACAACCAGCTTCTTGTTCCATATTCGCCCGCGTTACTATGAAGCGGGCAGCACGATTTTAACCCATACCTTTCGGCTGGGCTTTTTCACTTCATTCTTCTTCTTCGTAGAGCTATTCACGGGCCTGATCTTGATGATCTACTACACCCCCTCGCCGGAGAAAGCCTACGAATCGATCCTCAACCTGTTGAATAACGTGCCTTTTGGTCAGATGCTGCGCGATATTCACCGCCTGGGGGCGGAAGCGATGGTGATTTTCACCACCTTGCACATGCTGCGCACTTTTCTGACCGGCTCTTATAAGAAAGAACGTTCCTTCACCTGGCTGACCGGCGTGGTGCTGCTGGGCATCACCATGTTCCTCAGCTTCAGCGGCTACCTGCTGCCCTGGGATCAACTGGCTTACTGGGCGGTGACGGTGGGCACCAGCATGGCGGAGGCGGCCCCGCTGTTCGGCAATGAGATCAACTTACTGTTGCGCGGCGCGCCCGACATCGCCGCCAATGGGTTGCTGCGTTTCTATCTGTTGCATGTGGTGCTGCTGCCGCTGGCAGCTATCCTGGTAATCAGCATTCATTATTACAAAGTCTCGCGCGAACATGGCATCTCTTTGCCAGCATATATGGAGGAGGGCAACGTCCCTCCTGAGGTCAAGAAAGCCGCCAGGCAGCGCATTGATTTCATCCCCGATTTGCTTACCACCGAAGTGTTCCTGGTCAGCCTGGGGATCTTGCTGCTTGTGCTGGGCGTGACCGTGTTCAACTATCACGCACCGCTCGAATCGGTCGCCAACCCGCAAGTCACGCCGCTGGACACCAAAGCGCCCTGGTATTTCTGGTGGCTGCAAGGTATGCTCAAACTGGGCGACAAAATCCTGATGGGCGTGATTTTGCCCACCATTGTGGTGCTGGTGTTGGTCGGGTTGCCTTACATTGACCGCAATCCGCACCGCAGCCTGTATAAGCGACCGATCGCGGTGGCGTTGGGCGTCCTTTCGGTC
This sequence comes from Anaerolineales bacterium, assembly GCA_020060465.1. Lineage (GTDB taxonomy): Bacteria > Chloroflexota > Anaerolineae > Anaerolineales > UBA4823 > RBG-16-57-11. The sequence continues at coordinate 167,874 of JAGVAD010000016.1, read as the reverse complement.
TTGATCCTGGTGATGTTGAGTTATATGGGGCTGCCGCAATATGGCATCGAAATGGAGCCTGCTCAACGCATCATACAAGATATGTCTCCGCAAGAGGGCGCTGGTCCGCTGCAAAGGCTGCCTTTTGAGGAGCTTCAATTGGGCAGTTATCAGGTCAACGTCAATGAGCCGATCAACATGTGCCCCAACCTGGATTTCGGCTGCCCGGCCTTTGAGGCTTTCTTCCGGCTATATAGCGACCGTGTGAACCAGGCGATCCGCAAAGGCGACCTTCCGGCAGAGACGCAGGCGGTGGTCGTGATCGAAGACTGGCAGAAAGATTTACGAAAAATCACCTTGCGCATCGTTTGGCCGGGCGAGGACGGCAAATCGAAGTCCTACGAACGGATCGTTTACCTGCATGCCAACCGAGGGATGGAGTAACCCATGAACCGCATTAATCTGCAAATCCTCCTCGGGACGATCATGGTGTTGGCGACCAGTGTGGTGGTGCTGTTCTATGGTCTGAATGAAGAAAAGCGCATGGCTGAGGCGGAAGAAGCGCAGCGTGGGCGGGCAATTGAGCAGGGCGCGGCCTTGTTCGAGGCGCAATGCAGCCGCTGCCACGGCACGCAGGGCACCGGCATCCCCGGCCTGTGCCCGCCGCTCAACGATCGCTATTTCTTCGATCAGCGCATGAAAGATGTGGGCTGGAGTGGCACACTGGAGGATTACATCGTCGCCACCGTATCCAGCGGACGGCTGGCTTCCACCCGCCCGCAGCTCTATCCCGGCCAGGGTACTCCCGCCATGCCGGCTTTTTCCGATCACTTCGGCGGCCCGCTGCGTGAAGATCAGATCCGCACCATTGCTGCCTTCATCACCAACTGGTCGGAGACTGCCATCGCCATTGAAGTTCCGCCCACGCCCTCCGGGCCAGTGGTTGGCACAGACATCACCAAAGAGCTCCCCGAAGGCGACCCGGCAGCCGGCGAAGCGCTGGCGACCACGTTGGGCTGCGTCGCCTGCCACATTGCCGCGCCCACCGGGCCGGTCTGGCTGGCCAAAGACGGCGAACCAGGCGTTGGCAGCCACGCCGCAACCCGCATCACCCAACCCGATTACACCGGCAAAGCGACAACGCCTGAGCAATACCTGTTCGAGTCGATTGTCAACCCTAACATCTTTGTCGTCTCAGGTTTTGCCAGCGGTGTGATGCCGCAGTCCTACGCCAACAGTCTGACGGATCAGGACATGGCGAACTTAATCGCTTACCTGCTCACCTTGAAGTAGGGGAGGCGTCATGCCGCGCAGATTCACATACAAGCACCTCCTGTTTCTCGTCCTGCTTCTGCTGGCAGCCTGCGCCAGCCTGGCGAGCGTCATGCGCGCCAGCGCCCAAAGCGCCACACCAGAACCCGGCGAAGCAAGTGAGCGCTTATTGCAAGGCGCGCAGCTTTATGCAGAAAACTGCGCGGTATGTCATGGTGCAGAAGGGCAGGGGAGGGTGGGCGCAACGCTGGCGAAAGACTGGCCTTCCATCCGTCCCGACCTGACCGTGCGTACCATCATCGCCAACGGGGTGCAAGGTTCACCCATGCCCGCCTGGAGCCAAGCCAACGGCGGCCCGTTGACCGAATCCGAGATTGAGGCGCTGGTGGAGTATATCTTAAGCTGGCAGACCGGCGGCGCGCCGCGCTATACCCCGGCGGCCACCGCCACACTACGCCCGCCCTTCACGCCGCCGCCTAATGTGGAAGGCGACCCCAATCGCGGCGCAACGCTCTTCGACCAGAACTGCGCCGTTTGCCACGGAGCGAACGGCGAGGGACGCATTGGCGCAACACTGGCCAAAGCCTGGCCCTCCATTCGCCCGGATCTATCCGTCAAAGCTACTATCTCCAATGGGGTAAAAGGCTCGCCCATGCCCGCCTGGAGCCAGGCCAACGGCGGCCCGCTCACGGAGCAAGAGATCAACGACCTGACCGCCTTCATCTTGGTGTTGGGCGAGACTCAGCCGGTCGAACAAGTGTTGCCGCCGACGGGAGAAGTGCCACGCGCGGCGGAAAATTCGCCGTTGCGCGGCTGGGCAGGCGTGGCGTTGTTCCTGGCGCTGATAGCCGTGATTTTGTTTGCTGCCTATTGGTTCCAGCGACGCGATAACAAACCCTGAGCTGCTGCAAGGGTTCGGGCAAACCGACGTGAGCGATCCAGGCTGGCTTCGCCCTGAAGCGGTGAGGTTGCTTGGGTGCGGCGCACATCGAAAGTGCACCGCACTTGCCATGCAAAATAACGAAGCATTGAGAGAAAGAGTTACTAGCACTGTCGGACCGACGCGCCCTGCGCATTGTATGAGAGCTTATTGGGTCCAACAGAGAGGCAAAGTCTATGTTCATAAAACAATTCGTGGACGAGGGCTTGGGCAATTCTTCTTTCTTGATCGCCTCAGAGGAAACCGGGCTAGCCGCAGTCCTGGACCCGCAACGCGACGTTGATCGTTATCTCCAGGTAGCCGAAGGGCTGGGTCTGCGCCTGGTATATTCACTGGACACCCACCTGCACAACGATTTTATCAGTGGATCACGCGAGCTTGCTGCTCAGGCAGGTGTACAGGTCGGCGCCAACGCCGAAGCAGAGCTGGGCTTTGAACACTTGCCGTTGCAAGACGGCCAGGTTATCCAGTTTGGGGATTTGAGCATTCGCGTCCTGGCTACCCCCGGCCACACGCCTGAACACATCAGCTTCAGCTTGACCGAGGCTGAGAAGCAAATCCCCTCCGCTCTGTTCACCGGCGGCGCGCTGATGGTTGGCGGGGCTGCCCGAACGGACTTGCTGGGCGATTCCCTGGCTGAGCCTTTAGCCCACAACCTGTATCACTCCATCCACCACAAGCTGCTTCAATTCCCGGATGATGTGGCGGTCTATCCCACGCATGGAGCAGGATCTTTCTGCGCTGCCCCAGCCGTCTCTGAGCGGAGCACGACCATTGGCCGGGAACGAGCGTGGAATCCGCTGGCGCACACGCAGGATGAAGCAGATTTCATCCATCGGGCTTTGAGTGATCTGCCCTCATACCCGACCTACTTCAAACACTTGCGGCGGATCAACCAGATGGGACCACGGTTGCTGGGTGGGATCCCGCCGCTAAATCCTCTCCAACCAGAGGCTGTCGCTAGAGCGATGGCACAATCTATTGCTATCCTGGATATACGTCCCTCGAAAGAGTTCGCTGCTGGTCATATCCCTGCATCCTTTGGCATCCCCCTGGACGCGCCGCTGGTCACCTGGGCGGGCTGGGTGATTCCCTTTGGTATGCCACTCATCCTCATTGCTGACCACCCAGACCAACGAGAAGAAGCGACCCGGCAGTTGATACGCATTGGTTACGACGATCTGCGCGGCTATCTGGAAGGCGGCATTCCTGCCTGGGAGGCAACCGGACTGCCGGTCACGCGCGTGCCCAGGATTTCGGTCGAAGAGCTCGTCCGTCGGCTAAAAAGAGCCGATGCACCGGCGGTGGTTGACGTGCGTTTTGATCCTGAATGGCGCGCCGGGCATATCCCTGGAGCTATACACATTGAAACCGGCCGGTTGGCGGCGGAGGAATTACCCGTGCCAAAAGACCACCCGATCGTCGTCCATTGCGGCCACTCCGACCGATCAACGGTGGGGATTTCGCTGCTGGAACGGCGCGGGTTCACGAACCTGGCGCTGCTGAAAGGAGGCATAAGCGCCTGGCAATCAGCCGGATATGGACTGGAATCATGAGCGACGGGCGCGTCCAATTGGGTTTGCAAGTCAACCGGCAGCAAGTTTACATTGCTGGTGATCGTCTACGCTTGCGTGGGCGCTATGCGGTCACACTTACAAATTGACTGTTGTATAGCTCGGCGTAGAAGCCGCCGCGCGCCAGCAGCTCTTCATGCGTACCTTGTTCTACAATATCGCCTTGATTCATCACCAAAATCCGATCTGCATCACGAATGGTGGAAAGGCGATGGGCGATGACGAAACTGGTGCGACCGCTCATCAGGCGACGCATGGCTTCCTGGATGAGGAGTTCCGTGTGTGTGTCCACGGAACTGGTCGCCTCGTCCAGTATCAATATCGGCGGGTCAATCAAAAAGGCGCGGGCAATCGTTAAGAGTTGTTTTTGACCGGCGGAGATGTTGCTCGTTTCCTCGTTCAACACCATCTGATAGCCGCCTGGCAAGGAGCGGATGAAGTGATCGGCGTGCGCAGCCTGTGCGGCGGCGATAACCTCCTCCACGCTGGCTTCCTCGCGCCCATAGCGGATATTATCGAGAATTGCGCCGTTGAACAGCCAGGTGTCCTGCAACACCATACCAAATTGGCGGCGCAGGTCGGCGCGGCGCAGGGTGCGAATATCCCGCCCGTCGAGTAAAATTGCGCCCTCGTTCACATCGTAAAAGCGCATCAGCAGTTTCACCAGGGTGGTCTTACCTGCGCCGGTTGGCCCAACGATAGCAACGCGCTGTCCAGGCTGGATTTCCGCCGAGAAGTTGTTGATGACCATTTTATCCGGGCTATAGCCGAAGCGGACATTGCGGAACTCCACATGCCCGCGCGCCCGCCCAATTTCAACCGACTCTGCAACATCAGGCGCTTCCTCGCGCTCTTCTAAAAATTCAAAAACGCGCTCAGCGGCGGCGGCGGTTTGTTGCAGGATGTTAGAGATGTTTGCCAACTGCATCAGCGGCTGGTTGAACGAGCGAACGTACTGGATGAAGGCTTGAATATCGCCCACCGTAATCGTTCCTCGCACCGCCAGATACCCGCCGACGATGACCACGCCCACATAGCCCAGGTTGCCAACGAAATTCATGATTGGCATCATGATGCCCGAAAGGAATTGCGACTTCCAGGCGGTTTCGTAGAGCGTATGGTTCAGCCCGCTGAATTTTTGAATGCTGCGCGCTTCTGCGTTGAAAGCTTTGACTTCCACATGCCCGCCGAACATCTCCTCGATGTGTCCATTGACATGACCGAGATAGTCCTGCTGTTGGCGGAAGTATCGCTGCGAACGGCGGACGATGAATTGCACGATCCCCAGTGTGAGCGGAATGATAAGCAAACTGACCAACGTCATCTGCCAGGAAATGCTGAACATCATCGCTAATACGCCGACCACCGTGACGATCGAGGTGATGATTTGCGAGAGGCTCTGGCTGAGAGTCTGATTGACCGTATCCACATCGTTGGTGACACGTGAGAGAATCTCCCCGTGATTCGTCCCATCAAAATAACCCAGCGGCATGCGGTTGATTTTCTCGGCAATGTCACGGCGGAAGCGATAGGTGATGTCCACCGCCACTCCGGTCATGATCCAACCCTGAATGTAGGCCAGCAAAGAGGAGAGGATATATAGCCCCAGGGCGGTGAGCAGGATCCGACTGATGGCAGCAAAGTCAATTCCCGCGCCCGCGCCGGTGATTTGCCCCATCACCCCCTCAAACAGTTTGGTGGTGGCATTACCCAGGATCTTTGGGCCAAAGATAGAAAACACGGTCGAGGCTGCAGCCAGAAGGATGACGAGCGCGGTGACCGATTTATAGGGGCCCAAATAGGCAAGCAGTTTACGCATCGTACCTTTGAAGTCGCGCGCCGACTCGCCTTTCATCATTGCCATCGGGCCACCGCGTCCCATTGGCCCGCCGCCCATCGGGCCACGCTGGAGGGCAGGGCGGCGTCCGTTGCTATCGCTTCCAGAAACAGGGGTATGCCCGATCATGCCAGTTCCTCCTGGCTCAGTTGCGAAAGCGCAATATCACAATACACGTCACAGGTCTCCAATAATTCGTGGTGTGTGCCTTTGCCCACAATGCGACCTTCATCCAACACGATGATCTGGTCGGCGTCCTTGATCGTCGCCACACGTTGGGAAACGATGAAGACCGTGCTGTCGGCCATAAACCGTTTGAGGGCGCGGCGCAGAGCGGCGTCGGTCTTATAATCCAGCGCCGAGAAACTATCGTCGAAAATGTAGATGGGGGCGCGCTTGACCAGGGCGCGAGCAATCGCCAACCGCTGACGCTGTCCGCCGGAGACGTTGCCGCCGCCCTGTGAGATCTCCGCCGCCATCCCTTCGGGGCGCGAGTCGAGGATCTCTTTGCCCTGGGCGATCTCCAACGCCTCGAGCAATTCTTGTTCGCGGGCGTTTTCCGCCCCAAAGCGCAGGTTGCTCTCGATGGTGCCGGTGAACAGGTTGCTGCGCTGGGGCACGTATCCAATCCGTTCACGCAATTCCGCTTGCGGCACCTGGCGAATGTCAACCCCATCTATGAGGATTGCGCCGTCGGTAACATCATAGAAGCGCGGAATCAGGCGCACGATGGTGGATTTTCCAGAGCCAGTCGTGCCAATGAAGGCGGTTGTCTGCCCGGGACGAGCGGTGAAAGTGATGTCGTGCAACACGTCCTCCTCCGCATCCGGGTAGTGGAACGAAACATGGTCAAAGGTCACTTCACCGCGAAAAGGTTCTGGAAAGTGCCGGGGCGATTGTGGATCCAGGATGGTGGGCGGTGTCTCCAGCACTTCAACGATGCGGTCAGCAGATACAGAAGCGCGCGGCAGGACGATGAACATCATAGACATAAACATAAAGGCAAAGAAAATCTGCATGGCATATTGCATAAACGCCATCATGTCGCCCACCTGCATTCGCGCTTCGGCGACGCGGTGCGCGCCAACCCAGATCACCAGCAGAGAAGTGGCGCTCATCAAGAACATCATGACGGGCATCAAAATCACCATCACGCGGCTGATGAAAAGCAAGTTGCCGGTCAGATCGCGGTTGGTCTGATCAAATCGTTTTTCTTCAAAATCCTGGCGGTTGAAAGCGCGCACAACCATCATGCCGCTCAGATTTTCACGCATGACGCGGTTGAGGGCGTCGGTTAGCGCCTGGATGCGCTTAAAACGCGGCAGCGCGATCGAGAAGACGCTCAGAATGATGCCGACCAGCACAACCACCATCAGCCCGATAATCCAACCCATTGAGGGGGCGGTGTTCAGGGCGCGCATCATACCACCCACGCCAATGATGGGCGCGTAGAACACCATGCGAATAATCATCATCGTCACCATTTGCAGTTGGGTCACGTCGTTTGTAGCGCGTGTGATGAGCGAGGCAGTGGAGAACTTTTCAATCTCTGCGCTGGCGAAGTTTGAGACGCGCACAAAGAGCGCCTCGCGCAAGTCGCGCGCCGCGCCTGCCGCCACACGCGCCGAAATCAACCCAACCAGGATGGTGGCAGTGACTGAGATGAAGGTGACCAGCAGCATCATCCCGCCGATGCGCAGGACATAATTCTGCTGGATGGAAGTCGTATCCACGCCCAGGGCCTCGATTTCTGCTTTGGCAGCGGCAATGCCCATCTGGGCGATCATCGTATCGCCGAGAGCGGCGAAGCGTTCCTGCATGGCGGCGCGCATCTGGGTCTGCTGCGCGGCGGGGATTTGCGCCAGCACATCGAAGAGGCTCACACCTGGCGGCAATTTGGAGAGATCGAAACCCAGCCCTTGTCCCAGGGCGGCGGCGCGTTGCGGATCCGTCTGCGCCTGTTCCAGGAAAGAGACGGCAATCAGGGCGCGGCTCACAGTGGGTTCAAGCGCAGCGAGCTGTTCATCCGTCAGCGGTTGAAGAACATATAGCGGTTGCCCTGCGAGAGCGGGGTACTTCTTACTGTAATCGGCATACGCAGCATCCGTCGGCTCAACGCGAACGTAAGCAGCATCAACTCGAGGCCGATCGGCGACATCCAAGAGCAGGGTCATGCGCTGATAAGTTTGGGCGCGCATAGCCGGGGGTAAAGGGCTTTCCACACCGCCTTGCTGAATACCAATGTTGACAATTTTGGAGAGGTAATCGGGCAGAGTTAAATCGGCGTTGGCCTGGATAAACAATAAAACCACTGCGGCAAGGATAGGAAGGGCGTAACGTCGAATATAGGGGAAGAGTTTGAGCATCGTGTTCCTTCTGTCAATCCAGAGTCTCGGCTTTTTCAATCAGCAGCCGCAATGAATGGTTCACCTGCTCCTGCTCAGCCGGGGTGAGTTTATCAGCCAGATGGTCTAGCCAACTCTGACGGGCAGCCATACTCTCCTGCACGATGCGCTCTCCAGCCTCGGTCAGAGCGACGCGCTTGTTACGACGGTCTAGCGGATCTTCTGTGCGCACGGCTAATCCCTGCTGGACGAGTTTATCGAGCAGTTGGCTGGCAGCGGCGCTGGTCACGCCCATTTCTTCGCCCAAATCGGAGATTCCACAGGCGCCTTTGTGGTGAATGCGAAACAGGGCGTTGAGTTGCGCCACCGAGTAGTTTTTCTCTTTGGCGTAGAGGATAAAATTGCGCATCGAGCGCCGCATCACGAGGCGCATCCATTCGTGAAGGGTTTGAGAAAGGAGAGCACACATAAGTATTTAATCCTGATTGATAATTAAACGCGCTAAAGTATAAAGAGAGGTTTAGAATTTGTCAAGGAAAAATTGTTGAGATTCGCCGAAATGGGTTTATCCCGTCGGTGCAAAACGTTCCGCAGGTTCCCAAGCAATAAACCTGCAGGACGTTCATAACCAAACTATCTGGAGGTCAATCGTCTGGAATTGTCGCAACACGGTTGCAAGATCACCCCCGTTGATAGTATGATGCAGGCATGGAAACAGGTCAGGTGTTGATCAGTCAATAGAAGGAGGTGTCACAAGCCATGCGTCACAACCGTGAAGAGGTTATCGAACGTACAATCCGCGAGTTTGAGCTTCTGGATCATCTGGTGGCAAACCTGACGAATGAGGAATGGGAGCGACGGCTGCCGCGGCCCGAGACCAAAGACCCCTGGACTGTGAAGGATGCCCTGACCCACATCACCCATTGGAAGACCTATGTGGTTCTCTCCGCCAGGAGACAGCGCAAGCCGCCGGAGATGCGCGGCTTAGGAGAAAGCGAGGCGAATCACCTTATTTACCTGCGCTGGCGCGACCGGTCGCCTCAAGAGGTCCTGGCGTGGCACAGGCAGGTTCATGAAGAGTTGTTGACAGCGCTGAGAGAAGCGCCGGAAGAATGGTTTAGCGGCAGGGAGCGCCGCGCAGAATGGCCTTATGACCTGGACGGTCATTCCGCTTATCATCGAGTGAAGGATATCGAACAGGCACTGGCGGGTGATGAATACCGCTTTGTGGACACTATTGCCAAATAACGCCACGGTCTCAGACCAGTCCGAGGGATGAGGAATAATCTTGGGGCTATATGCGCCCAATAGCGGCGTTGTCTTGAGGATGCGATAGAAACTGGCTGGGGTGTAAGGCGGCAGCCCAAAGCGTTGATTGAAACCCGCTTGTTGCAACGCTTTGCCCAGCATAACGCAGGGCTGAACGTCGCCTCGGGATCCCGCCGCAAAAATCGTGATGCGCATTATGAGGTGTTGCTCATCAATACTTCCTATGCTCCGAACAGCGTCGGCAGCTCCGCCGCCCATGCCCGGATCGCCGGCCAGTTCCGCCGCTCGCCAGGCGGCGCCTGAATAATGAGCATGGCGAACAACACCGCCCACCATTTCAAACGGCCATATTCCAACCGACCGCCGAAAACCCCGATGCTCGCCGGTCTGGCGGGACGGGCAGCCTGAAGAATGGGGCGAAGATAATTCGTAAGCCGGGCATAGCGTTCTCTGAAATTCAGCCGCCCCTCTTTTTGGGGCGGTCTGGGCAATTTGTCGTCCACCGTAACCAGCGCATTTTCCACGCCTGTCTCGCCGGTCTGCGTCAGGCTCATCGCCACCACAAAAGCTGCCCACGGCATCCGCTGAAGCACTTTTCGGTGTTGCCTGAGGAAGCGCAAAGCGGCGCGGTGCCAGCCCATTATCATCGGTCCCCCGACCACGACGCCGTCATAGGCTTCCAGCCCTTTGACCCGGCTGAGTGGTAACACGTCCACCTGGTATCCACTCTTCGCGATCTCCTCGCCCACTACTTGGGCGACTTCGGCAGTTGAACCAGACATGGTGGCATAGGCAACCAGGATTCTTATCATTGCAGCACCTCCTGAGCATGGGCGCGGCAGATCTGTTTCGGGTTGTTGCGCTTTATGCACCGCCATGCTCGTATCTTGGGGAAAATGGCCGGCTCTCCACTAATCGACGCGGTGAAAACCGATGACGCGAAACATCACCCGCATCATGGCGTGACCGAAATCCGGCTTTAGAAACTGGTTCGGACAACTGCCGGGGATTACCTGGATGCCGTTCTCGCGACACATGCGCACCGCGTCTTGCGACACGCTGGTCATGCCCGCTGCCAGACCGGGTTTTGTCCCCATCAAGCAGTGCATCCAGACGCGCTTGATCCCAAGCTCCATACACTGCTGCACGATTTGCTCGGTAACCTGGGGGTTGGTGAGGATAAACACCGCATCCGGTTTCTCCGGGATGGATTGCAGATTTGGATAGCACGGATCGCCTTCAAAAGTCGTCAGGCGCGGATTGACCGCGCTGACAGTATATCCCGCATCCTTGAATTTGCGGTAAGCCAGATTGCAGCCTGTCTCGCGTTTGTCTGAGACGCCAACGACGGCGATCTTTTCTTGCGCGAGAAAGTCTTGCACGAGCGGATCTATTGTAGACATAAGATCTCCTTAACTTTGCCTTTTTAGGTCATGCGGGACAATTTCGATATAAATACAGGGCAGGTCACGGTTAGACCGCAAACCGACCTCTGCGCCAATGGGAGAAAGCGGCCTTTCGGTAGTCGAGGAAGAAGATTGGACAAGAGAGGCTGGCCAGTGGAACGTTTGTGGCGAAAAAAGATGCCTGTTCAGACAATAATAGGTTAACATTCTATAAGACTTCCAGAGACGATACAAGATATAGATTTTCCATAACATGCATGATAAATGTCATGTTTTCATCTATGCCCCAGGAAGAAAAACAGGAACGGCAGCAGACCCAAGTCCGCCGGCAGCGCCGAGGGAGGCAGCCGTCTCACCAGAGCCAGCGCCCACTCTGCCAAAGCCAGGCGCAAAGATGCTGCCCTGCGTGCATTTGGGATCTTCTTCACGCAGTCGAGATCCCTTCCGGCCTACCGCGGATGCTGGAAGAGCAAAAGCCTGCTCGCCTGCCACAAACAAAGCATAAATCTGTGCTAAAATCAGGATTTGTGAGTTGACCGGCGGATCACACGTACGCGCCGCTTGCCAGCCGCAACCTGAAGAGTGGACTCTTGGATTGTGTCGGTAAAAAACATCTTCCTTTGGTATTTACGAGGCGAATCGACCGCCGCCCAACGCGCCCGCCGGATTACCAAAATCCTGCTCCTCTTGGCGTTATTTATCGTTCTTTTTTGGATCGTTCCAGTTTATAAAGTCGTCCAGGCGATCCTGGCCGCCGATCCTCTTTATTTGCTGATTGGGCTGGTGCTGAGCTTCGCATCCACCGCGTTGACTGCGGTCGAAATGGAGCCGCTCACCCGCAACCAGGGCATTCGTCACAATCTTTGGCAAATATTGGAAATCAATCTGGCGGTAAAGTTCTATTCGCAGTTTACCCCTACCACATTGGTGGGCAGCGGGTTGAGGTGGTATCGTCTGTCGCAGCCTGGCGGAAAGGTGGCCGAATCGCTGGCTGCCCTGGCATTCTTCCGCTCCCTGGAAACTTTCCTGACGCTCACCACGGGCCTGGCGTTTTGGATGTTAGCTGGTCAGGTGAAAAGCCTGGGCGCCAATCTGTTTTGGATCATCGTCGTCATCTTGGGAATCATTCTGAGCTGGATCCTCGTCACTCGCAAAAGTATTCCCTTGTACGAATGGTTCAAAACGCATGGTGGCCAATTTTTGGAACGTCCTCTTTGGCGCCCATTGACCCGTCGGATGGAGAAATTCCTGGTCGCGGTGTCTGCCTATGCACACATGCCGGCGTTGGATTTGCTGCTGGCAGTTTTTGCCGGGGTGGCGTCTGTGATGTGCGGTATCCTATCAGGGGTCGTGATAGCCCAAGCGGTGGGCATTGAGATCGGATTTCTGGAAATGGGCTGGATTCAGGCGGTCGTCTTATTCGCCACTCAGCTTCCATTCGCTGTGGCCGGAGGGTTAGGCCTCCGCGAAGCCACTCTGGTGGCGCTCCTGGCTACGTATGGAGTGGGAGCAGAACTTTCGTTAGCCTTTTCTTTCTTGCTGTTTGTGCGCGGCGTCATCATCAGTCTGACTGGCGGAATAACCGAAGCCGTCCGGGCATTGCGTTCTACCCAGCCAAAAGAAACCGAACCTGCGACAGGAAACGTGAAGGAGTCTTGAGATGCGCGTGTGTTTGATCTCGGTGGAAATTTTCGCCTGGGGAAAATACGGCGGTTTTGGCCGCGCCACGCGCATCATTGGCCGCGAGCTGGTCAAGCGCGGCGTCCAGGTCACCGCGGTGACGCCGCGCCGCGCCGGGCAAGGCGCGGTCGAGATGTTAGATGGCATTCGCGTGCTGAGCTTTAAACCTCGCGACTTCCTGACCGCCAGCGCGCTCTTTCGCCAGGCGGACGCGGACATTTATCATTCCGAAGAACCTTCGTTAGGCACCTATCTGGCGATGCGCGCCATGCCGGATCGCAAACATATCGTCACCTTTCGCGATCCGCGCGACGCGCAAGACTGGCGCACCGAGTTCCGCCTGCCGTCGCTCAACCCCGCCCAAGTGATCGCTAACTGGTTGTACGAAGACAATCCATTGGTGCAGCAAGCTGTCCGCCGGGCGCACGCCCGCTTCGCCGCCGCCCACATGATCATCCCCAAAGCGCGCGCCAAGTACAACCTGGAAGCGGACCCTGAGTTTCTCCCCACGCCAGTTGAAATACCGCTACGCATCGAGAAAGCGCCAACGCCCACGGTTTGTTTTGTCTCACGCTGGGATAAACGCAAGCGCCCGGAGTTGTTCTTCGAGCTGGCACGCGCTTTCCCTGAAGTGCGCTTTCTGGCTGCCGGACAGAGCCGCAACGCTGAATACGATCAATATCTGCGCCGCGCCTACGGCGATTTGCCCAACCTGGAGCTATTAGGCTTTATAGACCAGTTCCGTAGCAACGAACTATCGCAACTGCTGGGCAAGAGCTGGATTTTGATAAATACCGCCGCCCGTGAAGGCTTACCCAACGCCTTCATCGAGGCTTGCGCTCACGGCTGCGCCATCCTCAGCGCCGTGGACCCCGACGGTTTTGCCTCCCGCTTTGGCTACCAGGCGCGCGACGATGACTTCGCCGCTGGCTTGCGTTACCTGCTCGAAAATGACCGCTGGCGCTCTCTCGCTGAACAAGGCTATCAATATGTATGCGAGACCTTTTCCCTTGACCGGGCAATCAACCGCCATCTGGAAGTGTATGAGCAGTTGACTGGCTTACCGCGTCCTGGACAAACCCCCTCAAACAAGGAGTGAGAGCAACTCATCATGACCACTCGCTTACTGGTAACTTCCATCCGCCGCCATACGCCTTATACCGAACCTTCGGGATATATTTACCTGGTAGAAGCCGAAAAAGGTCGAGTATTGCAGCGCAGCATCATGAACGAACCAGCATACCGCGAGGTAGATACCAACCCGCGCGGTGGAATGCGCGGCAGCCGCGGCGTCAGCGTACGCGACGATCAGATTGCCATCGCCAACGCCTCGGTGATCTACCGCTATGATCCGCAATGGAATCTATTAGGCATCATCTCGCACCCATCGGCGGCGGCTATTCACGACGTGCTATTTGACGGCGATACACTGTGGGCAACGGCGGCCCGCAACGACTTGTTGTTACAGTTCGATCTTTCCGGCAATTTGCTCCAGCACTACTACCTGCGCAATCCCTCCCCGGCGATCCGCGCTTTGGAATGGAAACCGCCGATCATTTTACGCCCGGAACAAGTCATTCAGGGCGCGATTGAATTTCGCGACCCGCGCACTCATGAAGAAGAAACCTATGACCGCGCCCACGTCAACAGCGTCTGTCGGCTGGCAGATGGCAGTCTGTTGGCTTCAATGGGGCTGGTGTTAGGTACAAAATTTTCGACCCTGCTCTATATCAAGAGCCGTCTGGTTAAAGCCGGCATCTGGCCGGCGCTGCTGGCAGTCAACCGCAGGCTACGTTCCGCTTTAGGGATGAAAAAGAACATGCATAGCGATCTGCTCGTCCAGCCGGCGCGGGCGCGTTCGGCGGTGGTGCGCATCGCACCCGACGGCGCGCACCGCCTCGTCTTGTCGCTGGACGGCGCCACGGTTCCCAGCCACAGCCTGCTGGCGTTGCACGATCAAACAGTCGTATATCTCAACACCACCACTGGCGAAATAGTGCGCTTTCAGCCGCAAAACGGCAAAATCCTATCTACCACCAAAGTCACGGATGGCTTTTTGCGCGGCGTGACCCAACTCGATGAGCATACGTTGCTCATGGGTAGCAAGCGCGAGCTGATTGCCTTCGATCTGCGCAACCTGAAAGTTACCTCCACGCAGGAGATCACCCAAGACCCTAACGAATCGGTGTATGACATCAAAATCCTCCCGCCGCATTATCAAACTCCGCCAGCATCCTTTGCAGAGCATTTTCGTAGCCTGGTGGGCTTCTCCAGCGAAGAATTGCCCCGCTATCAATATCAACTCCCGGCGCTTAAAACCCCCAGCCTGGAAGCAGCTTAGCTATTTTCGAGCCCTATGACCCTTCCGAACTTCCTGATCATCGGCGCCCCAAAGGCTGGCACGACCACATTGAACTTCGCCCTCGCCCAGCATCCAGAGGTCTATATGTGCCCGGTGAAAGAAGCCGGCTTCTTCTGGGCCTATGGTCAAAATGTCCATCTGCAGGGCCAGGGGTTCGAAAAGCTGCTCAACCGGCTGGTGACCGATCTGGATGATTATCAAAAGCTATTCAATGGCGTCACGACACAGAAGGCCATCGGCGAGTCATCCGTTCGCTATCTGGCCAGCCCACAATCGCCGGAACTTATCCATCGTTTCATCCCCCACGCAAAATTGATCGTCATCCTGCGTCAGCCAGCGGAGCGCGCATTCTCTGCCTTTGCCCACAACCTGCGGGATGGGCTGGAAAGCTGTACCGATTTTGCCCAGGCCATTGCCCAGGATCGCCAGGGGCTGCGGGATAGCTGGTTGTTTTGCCGCTATCTCAACCGCGGGTTTTATTACCAATCGCTGAAACGCTATCTGGAATACTTCGACCGCAGTCAGTTGCATATCTCGCTGATGGAGGATCTGAAAGATGATCCTTACGGGCTGATGCGCAGCCTGTTCCAGTTTTTGGAAGTAGATGACGCTTTTGTTCCCGACCTATCGCATAAACACAACGTCTCCGGCGTGATTCGCAATCCGCTGCTGCGTTACTTGTGGACGCGCTCCAACCGCCTGCGGGTGGCTTTGCGCCCCTACCTGCCGCCGCGCCTGCGACACGCCGCCTTTGAATGGGTGATCCAGGATGTAGAAAAGCTCCCCTTTCCGACTGAACTGCGCGCCGAACTGACCGAATACTATCGCCAGGACATTCTGCAACTGCAAGACTTGCTGCAACGCGATCTGAGCCATTGGCTCAAGTGAATGGGTATCTGTATGACTTATTTTCTGGTCTCCACCGTCCGCCGTCATTGTCCCCCCGATGAACCTTCCGGTTATCTCTACCTGGTTGACCCACACCAGCAGAAGGTAATTCAGCGCAGCGCCATCATCGAACCGCTTTTTCGCGAGCTGGATGCCAATCCGCGCGGTGGGATGCGCGGGGCAAAAGGCATCAGCGTGCGCCCTGACCAGATCGCCCTGGCAAACTTTTCGATGATCTTCCGCTTCGACCCGCAGTGGAATCTGCTGGGTGTTATCACTCATCCCTCTTGCGCCGGGGTGCACGATATTCTGTTCTGGGAGGAGAGTCTGTGGGTGGCTGCAGCGCGCGCCGACCTGCTGCTGCAGTTCGATCTGGAAGGTCATTTGCAGCGCCACTTTTACATGCGTCAGCCCTCCCCGGCGCTGCAGGCGCTTGGCTGGCGACCGCCGACCTTGCTCAACGATGAAATCATCCGCAAGGGTAAAATAGATTTTCGCCACCCGCAAGAGGTCGAGAAAGAGACCTATGACCGCGCTCATGTCAACAGCCTGTGTTTTTTAAGCAATGGGGATATGCTGGTTTCGCTGGGGTTTGTCTTCGACGACAAATTCGCCAACCTGTTACGGCTGAAAATCCGCCTGATCCAGTGGGGCGTTTGGCCCCTGCTCAAGACTGTCAACCACTGGGCGCAACGCGCTTTGGGTAAAAAGCAGAAAAATATGGATCAAAACCTGGTGGTCAAACCGGCGCAAGCGAAATCAGCCATCGTGCGCATCACGCCCAACGGTCAGCGCAGTCTGCGCCTGCCGTTGCATAACATCACCGCCCCCAGCCACAGTTTACTGGCGTTGCCCAACGATACCGCCATCTACCTGAACACTTCCGACGGTTCGATCCTGCACATTGAACCCGAGCGTGGGCAACTGTTATCGAACACGAAGGTAGCTGAACACGGTTTTCTGCGCGGCGTCACGACGATGAATGACCACACTTTGTTAGTTGGCAATCGCGGCGAGTTGATTGCTTTCGACCTGGCGACCTGTACAGTGAGAGAGCGCTGGCAGATCACCAACGACCCGAACGAAGCAGTTTATGACATTAAAGAACTGCCGCCGCACTATGCCACACCGCCAGCCTCCTTCGCCGAAGAATTCCGGCGGCAGACCGGCTACGCCGACCCCAGCGCGCTGTTGGATCAATGGTCGCCTTGAGGCAAGATCGCATCGCAATGCTCTGGATTGGCTCTGGGGACGAGCATTTGCGTGCGCACTTCGGCTAAGGTCTCTACGGGGGCATAATAGCATAACAGGGGTCTGGAGACCCACTGCACCCAGGCGTTGTTCTCCTCCTGAAACCCAGCGCTCATCTCCTGCACATTGTCATACAACGGTTCTGTGATAATCAACGAAAAGCGTTTCTGCGCCAAATCTTGATAGAACCGCTGAAAATAAGCTGCATCGCCAGCCATGGCTTTATCCATCATATATTTCTTCTCGTAATCCAGGGTCAGGCGCACATCCGTAATATAGCCAAAAGTCAGCAATTGCCGCTGATCCATAAACAAAACCTCGCCACGCCTCTGGGCTTTAATTACCCGCGTCTGAATGGATTTCAACGCCTCTTGCACAATTTCTCGATCCGGCAGGCGCAGAGGCCGTCCGATCTGAGCTGCGCTCCAGGCAGGCAGAACAACCGCCAAAGCCAGCACACTCTGCGCCCAGCGCGGCCAGGTTGCAAATTCCAGGAAAGACTTCCCACGCAACGCCAAACCACACAAGATCGCCAGGGTCAGCAAAAACATATCCAGGTTGTGCAAGTTGTTCCCCCCGCCGATTTTAACACTGGCAACCATCCCCCCGCCCAGGAAAACCAGGCAAACCGACAAATAAGCCGCAATGTGAACCCAGTTCAGCCGCCAGCGGCGGCTGAGCGCCTGCCAGGATAACAAGACGGTCGTCGGCGCAACGGCAATCGCTAAACCCAGCAGGACACCCTGCGGATAGTTCACGTTCGGCAACAGCCGATACCACAGCAACGGCTGAGAGAGCGCCGTGGAAGATTTCAGCTCTTGCGGCGAAAAGAGTTTGGCGTTTGCCAGCGCGCCGCCAATTAACCCGGCAACGGTAACCAGAGCGACAGGCATCAGCCGTGTGATTGTGCGCCGCCAGCCTTCACCTTTGCTCCATTTAAAATCGGCCAGCAAGATCATCGCCGCCCAGGCGGGCGAAGCCAGCAACCATGTCCAGCGACTAGCCGCCGCGTAATAACCGGCGACCGGCGCAGCAATCAGCGTAGGCAGCCAGCGCCCCGGTTTCACCGCCAGAACAACGAGCAGGGCGCTCAAGACCAGCGGCGTATAAATCGGCCCCTGATACAAGAACAGGGCGATCCATAACGCCAGGCTCCAACGCGACAGTCTATCGAATTTCGTCCAGCGCGCAATCCCATAACCCAACGCAAGATAAGGCGCAGTCCATAAGAACGCATCCCACAGGCGATGAAGCCAGATCGGCGTGCCAGGGATCAAGAAAAGAATGCCCCATAGAAAATTGCGCCCCGGCGCGCCCGTGCGCAGATTTTCGCCGTGCATCAAATCATAACGGCTGCTATCCACGCGCAGCGAAAAGTTAAACATGCGGTTGCCTTCCGACCAGCCCAGCGAAAACGGGTAGGCGGTGATATTGCTCAGCCGCTCGATCAGCACATGCAGGCTACCGGCTAACAGCAAGCCAAAGAGTAGCGTCGAGACAGTCACCATTCTCTGCTCATCCTCGGCGAGGCAAAGCGAAACCAAAAAAGCAGTGTAAATCAACATCGCCAGACGCAGATATGGCCCGGCCAGATTTCCTAAGGAGGTGAAAAGTAATAAAATGGGCAGCACGGCTGCGATCACCACAGCAATCAGCCAGGTAAATTGGCCTGAGCGCTGGCGTACCGCTGTCAATCTCCGCTCAATGCTGGATAGCCGCGTTGGTTGAAACAATATCGCCAGCAGCGCCCCCCACGAGGCGGCGAAGAAAGCCACCAATACGACCCAGGCAGCCAGCCATTTCCACGACATTTTACCTAACAGCGCGCCGGAGACAGGCGATAGTCGGAAAAATTCCAGGGCAGCGAGCACAAACACAAAGCCCGCTGCCAGGATCGCCGCCCAGCGCTGCCAGGATTCGGGCAGGTCGTTCGTCTTTTTCTTCAGAGGGGCAACTGCGCTCATGGACAATCCTCTACTGCTGGATTGGGCACCAGCAGTTGAACATCCACGTTTTGCAGCGTGCGCAGGGGAGTGTAATAACATAACAACGGCTCAGAGACCCACTTCACCCAGGCGTTATTCTCTTCACTAAAGGCGTAATTGCTGTCCTTAATCATTTTAAACTGCATATCGCTGATGATTAAAGCAAAACGATGCCGGGCCAGGTCTTGATAAAAGGCTTCAAAATATTCGCCGTCGCCTGCCATTGCCCGATCCATCATGTACTTCTTTTCGTACTCAGGTATCAATCGTATCCCATCTACCAGGCCAAATGTCAGCAACTGGCGTTGATCCATAAACAGGACCTCGCCAGACTGACTGGCCTGCGTCGCCTGGACGCGGATATTCTCCAGAGCCTTACGGGATACCTCCGGCGGCGGCAGCTTGAGCGGCGACCCGCTGCGGATGGCTGCCCATGCTGGCAATAAAATCGCCAGGGTTAACGCCAAACGCATCATTGATGGCCAGGCAGAAGTATCCAGACGAACGTTGCGTAGCGCCAACCCGGCAAGGATCGCCAGAGAGACCAGAAACATATCCAGGTTATGCAGGTTGTTGCCTCCGCCGATCTTAACGCTGGCGACGATCCCGCCTGAGAGAAAGACCAACAAGGCTGCGCTATACGCCAGAGCCTGCAGGGCGTTGATCTTCCAGCGTTTGGTCGCTATCATCCACACCAGCAGGACGATCACCGGCAAGCAGGCGAGCGCCAGGGCGAATAAAACGCCCTCAGGATATGTGGCGTTGGGGAAAAGCCGATACCAGAGCAGCGGCTGCGAAAAGGCGGTGCTTTGCGAAAGCTTGTGAGGCAGAAATAACTTCGGATTAGCCAGCAACCCTCCCCCCAGCGCAGCCAACGCAGTCAGGGCGATCGGCAATAGCCGACGCAAAGCGTCTCGAGACAGCAAACCGCTAAAACGGCCACGCCCCGGTTGCGGCGGGGGCAGGCTAAAATCAGTCAGCAAAACAAAAACCGTCCAGGCGGGGACCGCTGGCAGCCACGTCCAGCGGCTTAAACTGGCGTAATAACCCGCCAACGTGGCGGCGAACAGGGATTGCAGCAGCTTACCCGGGCGCACAAAAACCACCACCAAAATGGCGCTCAGAATCAACGGTGTGTAGATTGGTCCCTGAGCTAAAAACAGAAAAACCCATAACGCAAAGAGCCATCTGATCTTGCGTGGCAACCCACTCCAGCGAGAGAGCAAATAACCCAGCGTCAGGTGCGGCAGCGTGGACAGGACGGCGTTCCACAGGCGATGCACCCAAAGCGGCGTATCGCGGATTAAAAACGGCAGACCCCACAACAGATAGCGCCCAGAAGCGCGGCGGATGGCAGTCAATTCGCCCGCGTAATCGTACCGACCGCCGCCGAAATAGATCGAATATTCATACAGACGGTTGCCTTCCGACCAGGTGAGCGAAAAGGGATAGTTATTGATTGTAATCAACTGAGCTGCAACCAGAAACAGACCGCTCACCAGAACCAGTCCAAACAGGAAAGACGCCGATTGAGTCAAACGCTGCCGGTCAAACGGCAGGCAGGCCGCGACCAGAGAGGCAGACGAAAGCAGCAACCCCAGGCGCAGATAAGCCCCAGCGATGACATCCCCCCAATAAGTTCCCAGCAGTAAGAATGAAGGATAAAAGGCGACCATCACAGCCAGCAGGACAAAGAGCCAGCGCATACGGCTGCGAATTTCGATCAATCGGCGCGCCAGGGCGGGGGAACGACCGGTTAACTGCATATAAATCGCCAAGCCGCCCAGCGCCAGCCCTACAACCAGAACAGCGGCAGCCAAAATCAGCTCCAGCGTGGTCAGGCCCCATTTCGAAATGAATTTTGAGAGAAGCAAGGCCCCTTGCGCATCGCCGCGCGCGAATTGACGCAGCGCCTGGCCCAAAGAGTTGAAAATCACTGCAAAACCTTCCCAGGCGCCCATCAACTCGCGGCTGGCTTGCAGGAGAATCCACGCCGCAACCAACAGGCCCAAGCCAAGCGGCCAGCGCGGATGCAAACGTATATATAACTTTCCAGGTATCGCTATTTTCAAGGCAATCTCTTGAAGATACGAATTTGAGAGTCCGGACGACAGGCGGCGGCGGGAGGCGTGGGCGCCAGCTCTTCGAAACCGCCGCCCTTGACCAGCTCGCGCAGCCATCCCCTGAAAGAACGCTCTTCGATCAGAATATAATCAGCCTGTTCAGCCCACTGATGCGACAATACTTCGTTCCACCGCCCAAACCGAGTGATCAGCACCAAATCGTCGCCGGATTCTAGCATCGAGTAACCATCGTTAATCTGCGCCGGGAAAATACGAATATCGCGCACATAGAGGAGGGGAACTGTGGAGAGCGTTCCTTTCCAATAAACCAGCGCGCCGGGGGTGAGCATACGCGCCAGGTGTTGACCTGCCGCTTCATACGAGGCAATGACATCTCCAGGACAATCGTAGGTGCCGTATCCGCCAGCCAGCACAGAGGTAGGTCCGAGCGCAAATCCAGCGATCAGAAAGATGACCAGCGCCCAGTAGCCAAAGGATATTTTCTCGCGGCCGATATAAGACGGTTTTCCTGGGTTGGCGAAGGCAGTCTCGCTGCGCGCCGCTTGTCTTCTGGACCAATGCATCGCCAGGTATGTAACTGCCAGAGTGCACAACAAAACCGCCGCTCCGAAGGAAAGCCCAAAGATCAATGGCAACAAACGACGCAAATCTTGCGCCGCTATGGCAAACTTGTTGATCAGCACCGCTCCTAACGGTGCAGAACCCGGTTCAGGCGAACCCAACATCCAGCGCGGGATATTGATGTTATAAAGCTGATCGCTGATTTGCTCGAACGCGCCGTATCCAATCCCCGCCGAGGCTGCTAGAATAATTAATACGATGAGCAACTGCGCCCCCAGAGAGAGGTGTTTTCGCCAGCTCATTGCGGTCAGAAGGATCAACAACAAACCGCTGGCTGTAAAAAAAGAAACATATCCCGCCAGGCAGAACACGCAGTAATCCTTTCCCAAAGCGGCCCACATGTGCGAGAGCAGCAGAGAGACAAATAACGCCAGCAGGAAAACCGCGCTGCGCATATCGGAAGCCTTTTTCCAATCCGTTCTACGCGGCCAGAGAAGGATTGTCGCCATTACACCCATCATCGAGACAAAGTGAAAGCGCAGGCTATGGAAAAAGCTGAGAACACGCCCCACCGTCGAAACATCCGGTTTCCAGGATTGTTTATAACTGCCTGGTAAACGCCAGGCATCCAAAAATGGCGTGAGCGATTTTGGCAAGCGCGTCCAAACTTGTAGAATATCCGGCCAATACAGAGCATGCCAGAAGATCACCACCGATCCCGCTGCCAGGGCAGAAACGATCCCCATTCTGACGCCATACTGCCAAAGGATGTATAACACCAACAAGGGCGCTACCGGAAGCATATTGATGCGCGTCATAACCATCGCCCCCGCCAGGATGGAACCCAAAACAATTTGCAACCAGGGGCGATCATCTCCCAGGGCGAAGGTTAGCATCCACACCAGCATACAGGCTACCAGGCCTTGCGACACAGCAGTGCTGTAAGTTTTCAGCAAAGCCGGGTTGAGCGCCAGTGCCCATACCACGGCAGCCGCCCACCAACGATTCCCTAACCGGCGGCTGAGAAGCCACATGCCAATCAGCATCAAGATAGCCAACACAATCGCCGAGTAACGGGCGGCGCGTATCCCCGGCCCAAACCAGGCCTGGAGATAACCTGGGATCAGAAAAGCCAACGGCATGTGGTTTGTCCAGGGGCCATTCGGTTGATAAGGGATATACTGCCCTGAGGCAAACAGTAACCCCTTATAGATGTAAGCGCCTTCATCCAGAACGGACTCCTGTGTATGGGCGAAAACCCACAATTGCCAGGAATACCAAAGCGCGCCGATTAAAGAAACGGCTTCTGCAACCCAGGGGAAACTTATCAATCTGCTCAAAGAAGGTTTCATCAACGAGGCGCTCACAAAAGATTGGAGAGGCACATCATACCATCGCAACCTGTCGCGCGATCAATTATAACTGCCTCAAACCACCAACTTTATAATATGAGCCAGGGGTTGAAAGCGTGGAGAGCGCTCAATCATTCCCACTCACCGGCGGCGGGTCGGTAAGCGGTTGCGCCAAAGGAAGCGGCGCTTCGTCGAGTTGAATAGTTGCAGCCGTGCGCGCCCAATCCCAAAGGATGAGCAAAAAGGCTGTGATAGCGCCCATGCCCAGGGTTTTGAACAAATCCACCACCGGCCAGCTCAACGGCGTATAGCGGCGCAAATACCAGGGCAAAAACCAGGCCAGCAATGCGCCAACCAATAGCAGGGCGCGCCGGAAGAGCGGATCCGCCGCCCGACGATGTTCGACCCAGGCCCAGGCAGCCAGGGCAGCCTGCAGGCCAGCGAAAGTGGCTCGATAGCGCGGGTTATCCCACATGTCTCCCCCGGCGCGAACCGAAGCAATCAAGATCACCAACCAAACGATCAGGCTCAATGTTAGGGTAAAGGCGGGTTTCCGTTCGGGGCGCAACGCCAGCAAAGGCGCGTAAATCATAAACGCCAACAGGATTGTCCAGCCCAGCGCCCGCCAAACCGCGATAAGTTGCCAGATGGGCGCAGCGCTGCCAGCCACCAAAGCCGCCGGCAAGAAAGGTTGCACAATGCCATAGCCCACCAACACCGGCAGTTCCACCCATGTTGGATACGCTTTGAACACCTTCTGCATCCATCCCGAAGCGTGCTGACTGATATACATTTGCAACTGGGCGGACTTGGTGAACCACCACCTGACCATCTCCAGCGGGTTGATCATTCCCGGCGGAGTAAATTGCCGCAATACGAAGTACAGTCCTATTGAGACAAACACGATCAGAACCGCCAGACCCAACCAAAGCTTACGTCGCCCAATGGGTTGGCCGCGGCGAATGAAATGCAGCCCCCCAGCCAGGAGCGCCGCCATCGCCAGGGTCATGGCAGCCACTGGCGGCGAAAAGGGTATGCACAGCGCCAGCGGAACGAGCGTCCACGCCAGACCCACCCAGGAGCGCTCTTGTGTATAGCGCATCAGGCCATAAAATGCGGCAATCGCCAGGGTCATGGTGAATGCCTCGCGCATTTGCGATGAACCGAGCAACGCAGCTTCGGGCATCAGAAGCATCACCCAGGCTGCCAGGCGCGCCTCGCTTTCGCCCCAGGCGCGGCGGGCAAAAGCCCAGGTGAAAGGCACCGCCAGCGCTGAAACCACTGCTACTAATATCAACATCAACAGGGGCTGATGTTTTTCCAAACCCAGATAGCGATAAATCGCAGCGCTGATAAAGAGCATACCACCATATTGATCCGCTTTTCGATTATCCACAAAGGCCGTTAACAAAGGTTTGGGGGAGCGCGCCAGCCTCCAGGCCAGCGTATCGCGTGCGTAGGCGTCCCCCATCACATAACCAGCCCGTTCAGGCGGCGTGCCATGCCCCCAACGAGGCAGAGCTACCAGCCAAAACACGCCAACCAACAGGTGGAACAACGCTGCCGCGATGGATAGCTTCAACAGCCACGACGGCAGTTTTTCAGATTTCAATAAACGCCAGACCCCGGCAAACAAAATCGCGCAAGCCAGATCCAGGCTTAAAAAGGCGCGCCAGTCAGTCAAAGCGGAGAAGCGGTTGGAAACCCAGGTCAATAAAAAGCTCATCCCCAGCCATGTCGCCCCAGCAACGAACCAGGTTAACCAGCGTGTTTTTGGAGGTGTTTGTTTTATTATTGTTTCCATAAAGCAATGAAAGCATTAGGATTAAATCTGCAAGTCAAAAATGCGGGCGGCGCGCGCTTCCCAGGTGTATTGCGCAGCGTCCTGGCGCGCCCGCCGCGCCAGACGCAAACGCTCGTCTGGCAAATCTCTCAATCTTTGTAAAGCCAACATCCAGGCATCCACATCCTGGCTGGGAAGCAAAACGGCGTTCTCTGAGTTGAGCGCCTCTTGCAACACCGGCAAATCGCTGGAAAGGATCGCCCGACCGCAAGCCAGATACTCGAACACCTTCATCGGGCTGAGATAACGGGCAATGTCGCCGCCGGAGGACGCCGTCACCCGGCGTTGGTAAGGCATTAATAATACCTCACACGCCGCCTGATATACGGGCAATTTCTCATTCGGTATAAAGCCGGTCAAAATAATATTGTTCAGCCTTTCCGCCAAAGTCTGCGAACGGAGACGGGCTACTTCCTGCGGCTCGCCGCCCACCAGAAGAAAAGTTATCTCCGGCAAGCGCCTGGCCAGTTCCAGGAGCAACTCCACGCCCCGCCCCGCATACAGGTGACCCGTATAGCCAGCCGTAAACCGTTCGGGGGGCAACATTGCTTCTGTGATCCCATTCGCCGTTTGAAGCAATTGTTTACGCGCTTCCACAGGATCCGGCAAGTTGGCATATCGTTCCAGATCCACGCCGTCCGAAGCGATCATGGTGAAGGGCGGCTGGACAGCAACGCCAAAGAAGCGCTCCAGATCTTGCGCTAAGGCGGAGGTGATAACCACCAGACGACGGGCGCCTTTGCCGCGTAAAAACCAGCGAAAAAGGTGCGGCCCCCAAAAACCTTGCGGCATATCGTGAACTTCAAAGATTGTGGGCAGGCCGCTCTGACTGGCCAGCGCAGCCGCTTGCGGCAAACGCGTATAAAGCACATCTGCCTGCCAGCTTCGCGCCCAGCGCACCGCCTGCCAGCCATAATCATAGCGGCGCAGCGCAGGCTTAGCGGACAACCATTCGATGGCGAACGAGCATTGCAAACCGTAATGTTGTTGCAAAAATTCCCAGGTGGGTGGACTGACGCCTGCGGCGCCGGGCGGGGAAGGCCGCGGCGCCGCCAGGCGCACGGTAAAGCCTAACTTTACCAGCGCCTGAGCCATTTTCATCACCTGGATGCTGTTGGCGCGGCGGGAGGGGATCTCGGTAGGAGCAACAACTGCAACCCTCATTCAGCCCGTTCCTCCAGCGACAACAATTGGTGGACTTTCCAAGCCGTGATGAGCGAGCCGGCCCAATAAAATCCCGCCAGCAGCGCAGCACTGGCCAGATATCCATAGCGTGGAACCAGTAGCAAAATGCCCGCTAATTTGACGACCGCGAGGATCAAATTCACCCTGGCAGGAAAGCCCGCCTGCCCCAGCGCCAACAGCGCCGGACGCCGCCAGTAATACGTGTTGGCAGCCAGGAAACCGAACAACAAGATCAGCAGAGCAGGGAAGGCAGGCAAGTATTGCGGCGTGTATAACAATCCGATCAGCGGTTTGCCCAACAGCAACAAAAAGAGCGTCGCCGCCAACGTGTAACCGCCGGCTAGCAGCGAGCCGCGCTTCATCAAGGCGCGCATCTCCGCCCACTCTTTGCGCGCCGCCTGGCGCGAGAGTTCCGGATACGTCGCCTGCGGCAGTGGACTGACCGGCATTTGCGCCAGGTTGGTCAGCGTGAGCGCCAACTTGTAATATCCCGTCTCCACCGGGTTGCGAAAGAGAGATACCCACAACAACTCGCTGTCTTTGGTCACCAGGCTGACCGAGGCGCTGATGTTGGTGTTGACAGCAAAGCGCGCCATTTCACCCCAGTGAGGTTTCAGCACGCCAAGCGGCGCTCGCCGCCAGTCTTTACCCCAGCGCTGATCAGCCTCTCGCAAGGCCGCCAGGGACAAAATAAGCGCGCTGATGGATTTCCCCGCCAGATAAGCCGCCAGCACACCCATTAAGTTGCCGTTCAGGAGGTACACCAGCACAATCACCGCCAGGGTGACGGCGCTTCCGGCCAGATTCAAGCCAGCCATGCGCCGAAAGCGGTCGAAAATTTGGAGCAGCCCTGTAGAACTCTCGGCGATCAGGTTTGCCAACACCACCAACCCATAGAACACAAACAGATGGGACAGGCTGCCATCTTTCGCCAGGTATTGAGCGCCCAGGGGTGCCAGAAAGTAAAGGATACCGAACGCCAGGACGGAAGCCCCCATCTCGACCAGCGCGGCCAGCTTGAACGCCGCCGCCGCCCGCCGATCGTCGCCTGCTTCAGCAAATTGGCCGACGTATTTCACCACCACCTCGCCCATGCGGAAGGAGGCCAGGTTGTTGACCACGCTGGTGAACAATGTGATGGAGCCCAAAATGCCGAAGTCGCTCACCCCCAACAAACGGGCGGTCAAGATGCCCTGCGCCATCGCCAATCCGGCTGAGAGACCTGTGGCGCTGAACAGATAGCCGGAGTTTTTGACCACCCGACGAAAAATTGGGCTGCCAAAGAGATGATTCACCCTTACCCCAAGAGACCTCCAGGCGCGTTGGCTCAACGCTTCAGATACATGGGCAGGGGAATCGGTTGGATCTCGGTCCATTAGCCGTTGCTCTGGACGGCGTTCGCCGTGCGGCGGCTTATCCGCTCGTATCCACCAGGCGCGCCCACTCCCGCTCGGCGCGATACCACTCTACCAGCCGTGTCACCCCTTCGCGCAGCGAGGTCTGCGGTTCCCAGTTCAGCAGCGCCTTGGCCTTGGATACATCTGCCCAATTCGCCAGCATATCGGCAGGGTTAGCCGGGAAATGCTGCACCTCGGCTTTCCTTCCGATCACCTCTTCCATCAGGCGAATCAGCCCGTTCATGGTAATGACCTCGTGTCCGCCCAGGTTGATAACCTCAAAACCGAGCGGCTTTAACCCCAGAATGGTACCTCGGGCAATATCATCCAGATAGGTAAAGCCGCGGGATTGCTCGCCATCTCCGTTCAAGCGCAGCGGTCGTCCCTCGCTGATCCATTGGGCAAAGCGGAACATAGACATATCTGGCCGCCCGGCCGGCCCATACACCGTGAAATACCGAAAAATGGTCACATCCACGCCATACAAGAAGTGGTAAGCGTGGCATAGCGTTTCTGCGCCCTTTTTACTGGCGGCATACGCCTGCAAGGGGCGGTCGCTGCTGGCGTCTTCGGGTGTGGGCAGCGGCGGGTTCGCGCCATAGATACTCGAAGTTGAAGCCAACACGAATTTGGGGATTTGCTTGCGGCGGCATAATTCCAACAAGTTCAACGTACCGGTCACATTTGTGTCAATGTAAACCCAGGGGTTTTCCACTGACTGCCGCACGCCGGCCCGCGCTGCCAGGTTGATCACCGCGTCGAGGTGTAAAGGGTTTTCGGCGCTGGCGAAAGGGGCGTTCTCCATGGCCTGGCGGTCGCTGATATCTATTGGGTAGAAAGTAAAGCGCTCCTTGCCCAAGAGGCGCTCCAGACGCCAGCGTTTGACACGCACATCATAAGCGTCATTTAAATTATCCACACCTACGACAGCGTCGCCGCGCTCTAATAACATTTCCGCCACTCGAAAGCCGATAAAACCGGCTGCGCCGGTTACCAGATAATTTGGCATATTGTAAAATCTCCTGGCGAAGCTCGCAGGGTTAACCCCACTCGCTTATAGCCGCACCACCTTGGGGCTGTTCTTGCCGGCGGATCCTAACGCGTTGCGCGTGTCCACAATCAGGCGCGCTTCACGCAAAATCGCGGGATAGTCGTAGTTGCTGTGGTTGGTGATGATCACCACACAATCCACGTTGCGCACAGCCTGCATCAAATCCGGTGCGCTGGTCATGGTCATGCCTTCATGCTTCAAGCTGGGGATATACGGGTCATGATAGGTCACCACAGCGCCCTTATTCTCCAATAATCCAATCACATCCAATGCAGGCGATTCGCGCAAATCGTCAATATCCGGCTTATAGGCCACCCCCAGCACCAATAGCTTGCTGCCTTTGAGGGGCTTTCCCTGCTCGTTCAACGCGTCTTGCACTTTGCTGACCACGTAACGCGGCATATTGGTATTGATCTCTGAAGCCAGCTCGATAAAGCGCGCGGTATAGTTCAGCGCCCGCAACTTCCAAGAGAGGTATAGCGGGTCAATAGGAATACAATGCCCGCCCAGGCCGGGTCCTGGCGTGAATTTCATGAAGCCAAAGGGCTTGGTGGCTGCGGCGTCTATCACTTCCCAAACGTCAACGCCCAGCCGGTCGCACATCAAAGCCATTTCATTGACCAGGCCAATATTAATCATGCGGAAGGTGTTCTCCAGCAGTTTAGCCATTTCTGCCACTTCCGCGGAGGAAACGGGTACAACCGTCTTCAGCGCCTGAGCGTACCAGACCGACGCCACTTCACTGCAATCCTGAGTGATTCCGCCAATTACCTTAGGGGTATTGATGGTGGTCCAATCCTTGCGACCGGGATCCACACGCTCCGGCGAGAACGCGAGGAAGAAATTTTCACCTGCCTTCAGGCCTTTCTCATCCCCCAATTTGGGCAGCAAAATCTCACGCGTCGTCCCTGGGTAAGTGGTAGATTCCAACACCACCACCATCCCCGGATGAATGTATTTTGCCAGTTCATCCGTAGCATTGATGATGAAAGAAAGGTCTGGATCGCCAGTTTTGCGCAGCGGAGTGGGGACGCAGATACTGACTGCATCGGTTTCCAGCAGCGCCGAGAAATCGGTGGTGGCTTCCAGCTTTCCGGCAGCCACCAGGCGGGCAATCTGCTCGCCAGGAACATCCTGGATGTGGCTTTCGCCGCGGCGTATCGTCTCCACTTTGCGCGGATCGGGATCAATGCCCATGACGTGAAAACCGGCTTCGGCGAACACCGCTGCCAATGGCAGGCCCACATACCCCAATCCCAGGATGCCCACCCGCGCGGTGCGGTTGCGTAATTGATCGAGTAATGTTTGTTTGATCGAAGTAGTCATTTCAAATCCTATCTATGGAATGAGCGTGTTCATCTGAGTAGTTATAGCCAAAATAAGCTGTCAAATGATCGTTTAATTTCTGGTTCAGGGCTTCCACCTGACTGGCGTTCAAATAGTCCATATAGCCCTTGATTTTTCCTTTTCGCGTTTTGTACGTGTCCTGATTCAATTGATCTGCGGGCTTTAACAGGTTGCTTTGAAACCGCCCTTCGGCTTCCATTTTACGCATGTTTTCAAAAGATGTATAGTTAACCGCCGCTGCAACAATATCGTCGCTTATGAATTCTAATCCCAGAAAATCCAGCACGCGGCGCAGCTCTGCGACGGGATTCGCCTTCAAGTCCTCGTAACGCACCAGCAGGAAGCCAGCCGGAATATGGCGATTTTGCGCCCAGATATTGTAATACGTCAGGATTGTATCAAAGCCGCCAATGCGCCGCTGGATGAATTCATCCAACTCGCCATCGAATACCGCCTGCCGTTTTTCGTAGGGATTTTCGCCGAACAGACGGCTGCGGTTTTTCATTTCGAAATAGCTGGAAACAATCACATCGCGTGGATCGCGCGCCAGGAAGATAACCTTCTTGCCGCGAAAGTGCGTTTTGTCCGTGGTTAATTCTTCCGGCGACTTAAGCATCGGGCGGTCTTCATGAATAACCGTGATGCGTGGGACTTGCGGATGAAAGCGGCGATTGGAACGCAGAAATAAAATGTCCTCATCGTGCGGCAAATGAAAATGCTCGCGGATCGCCCAACCGATCATCAACCGCAGCCAGGTGCGCCCGCACTTGGGATAGGAGATCAAGTACACATCGGTGTTCTGGTGCGCATACCAGCGCAACAGGCGGTCTGGCAAGAGCGAACGAACCCAGGAGCGAAAACCAACCGGCAACCGGTTATAAATAGCCTGGAATGAATTCATAACCGATGATTGAACAGCTAAAAGAGAGAAAGCTGTTTTGGCTCCTTCCGGGGTTCGGCGGGTTTTTCTTCTTCAAGCTGCATGGCTTGGCTTGCCTGCTGGATCAGCTCCGGCAAGCGGGCAAAATCTTGTTCCACGGTGGAGCGTAAGGATTGCTGATGCAGCGCCGCCGCTGGGTGGTACATAGCGACCACCAGGCGACCCCGCACCTTAAACGCCTGACCATGCACGCTGCTGATCTTGGCATTGGGTAGAAAATGCGCCATCGAATATCGCCCCAGCGTGACGATCACCTTCGGGTTAATTGCCTGGATCTGGCGCTCCAAATATTCGCGACAGGCTTCTAATTCCTCCGGCAGCGGGTCGCGGTTGCCGGGTGGACGGCATTTCACCACATTACCAATAAACACATCGGAGCGCTTCATGTTGACGCTTGCCAGCAGCTCATCCAGAAATTTGCCCGCCGCCCCCACAAATGGCCGCCCTTGTTCATTTTCGTGAAAACCGGGGCCTTCGCCGATAAACATCACCTGCGCATTGACCGGGCCCTCCCCCGGTACGGCAAGCTTACGCGAATGATGCAGAGCGCAACGAGTGCATACTGACACTTCTTTTGCAATTTGTTTCAGTTCTTCTTCAGGTTGCATGTCTCCATCCTGCCTGGACAAATGTATTTCAGAATGGTTGTTCATCCTGGTTTTTCCAACCCTCTCGTTCCAACCACTCTCGATAAGCCTGATTCAACGGGCTAACGGTCATAATCAAAGCGTCTTCGTTATTATCTCGATAATAACGCGGTCGGCTGCCAGCCACTTCGAAGCCGAAACGGCGGTACAAACGCTGCGCAGCCAGATTATGCAGCCGCACCTCCAGGGTAGCCGAACGCATCTCCCTTTGTATGGAGGCAATCAACGCTGCGGAGAGCAATTTCGTCGCCACGCCTTGTCCGCGATACTGCGGATGAACTGCAATGGTAGCAATGTGCGCTTCGTCTAAGATCAACCATACCACCACCATGCCAATGACCTGCCGCTCCCCGTCGGGGGTTGTTACTTCCGCCACCCATAGGAGCGAGCCTGGGTTATCGAACAACTCATAACGATAAGCGCTCTCCGGCCAGGGCAAAGCAAAGGACGCCTGGTCAATTGCCAACACCTGCGATAGATCCTCGGCCTGCATAGGGCGGATCACTACGGTTGAGCCCTTTGGGGCGGCGCCATCGCTCATACCGGGATCGGATCATTGTAGTGAATATAAATCGGTGCAAGCTCCGCCGGGCTGTCTATCTGACCGCTTTTCCATCGCTTCCAGGCCAGTTCCGCCAGATAAGACGGCCTGCGTAGAGATTGCGCCGGGGAAACCAGACGAGCGTAAGGCTGCTGGCTGATGAGCGCATCTCGCTCTTCCGCGGATAACTCGCCGCAAACCAGGGTTGGCGCCTCGATCTTTCTCACCAGCTCATCGAATGTATGCACTTCAACTTTCCCAAAGGGTTGCCATTTCCCATCCACCGCCTGATACCACTGCGCCGCCAGCCGGCCGCGCCCGGCGCGCAACGTGGCAACCAAAGACAATTCTACGACGGGTTGAGCGGCAGCCAGCGCGTCAAGCGTAGGCGCGCCGATCAGTGGCAAACGCCGCGCCATCACCAATCCCTTCGCCAACGCCAGGCCAACCCGCAGACCGGTGAACGAACCAGGTCCAATGGCTACACCTACTGCTACAACCGCATCCATTGTAACGCTGGCGCGCCGCAGCGCTTCGGAAACCGCCGGCGCCAACTCTACGGTGTGATAATCTCGACTTGTCCAAACCATTTCGCTCAGCACTTGCGCGCCGTCATACAGCGCAACGCCCACTGTGCGCGTTGAGGTATCCAGAGCCAGCAACACCGGCGCAACTCCTCGTATCATATTACACCAAACACTTGCCTGCGCAGTTGGCGCAATAAAGCCTCGTACCTTTGACCCGCGGCGGTGAAAACCATGTCTCGCTGGTTTTCATCCGCCCAACGCAAAGTAACCCACAGCCGCTCGGGCGGCAACGCGCCCTGAATGCGCTCAGCCCACTCGATAACCAGCGGCCCGCCTTCTAACAACGCCTCCAGATCGAGATCAATGGCTTCAGCCGCGCCGCTCAACCGATAGGCGTCGAGGTGATACAATCTTCCACCATCCACACGCCGATAGACGTTGACCAGCACGAAGGTCGGGCTGTTTCCGGCATCCAGCGAACCCCAACCAGCGGCGATGCCTTGCACCAGGGTAGTTTTACCAGCGCCCAAATCCCCTACCAAACACACCAAATCGCCCGGGCGCAGCAATGCCCCCAGGCGCATTCCAATGCGCCGCGTCTGCTCGGCGCTGCGGCTGATGAACTCCAGAGATTGACGATCCAAGACGGGCATTGTGGAAGAAATTATACCTTGATCTCAAGCCGGGCAAGAGAAGCGACCAATCGTTTCAAGCCCACACCGGCAAAGTGGACATCCACGATCTCGTCTCCATCCTGCAACTTGCTGTTCAACACCATCCCCTCGCCCCAGCTTGGATGATGCACGCGCATCCCTGGCTGATAGCGGCGTTCCACGGGCGCCGCCGGCCTGGAGGGAATAACCTCCGCGGCGTCCCAACGCTCCAATCGCCGTTCGCCCTGGCCTTTGCGCGGCTGCCGGGAGCGCGTCGGCTGGGCTTCATCCAGCAGATCGTACGGGATATAGTCCAAAAACCGCGAAGGCGCCACAGGCTCTGAAAAGCCGTAAGCGGTGCGATTTTGCGAAAAGATCAAATACAAACGATCCTTGGCGCGGGTGATGCCAACATAAAACAGGCGACATTCTTCCAGCATGGCTTCTGGATCATCGAAAGATCGGCTGTGTGGCAACGTGCCGTCATTCAGGCCAGTGATGAACACCACAGGAAATTCCAGACCTTTGGCGGCGTGTAGCGTTAACAATGTGGCCGCGTTGGTCGTTCCTTCTAAAGTATCCTGATCGGACACCAGCGCCACCCGTTCCAAAAACGCGTCCAACCCAGGTTGCTGGAATTCCGCCGCCAGACGGCGCAATTCCAGCACGTTCTCCCAGCGGTCGCGCCCCTCATCTGTGCCATCGTCAATGTAAGAACGATAATGGACATCTTCCAGGACGCGTTCCATCATTGCCAGCGGCGTCAGACTGTCCTTAACGGCGACCCAATTTCTCAGCAGATCACCAAAATTCACCAGAGCAGCGCGGGCGCGGCTGTTGATCGCATCCGCAGCAGGGGCTTCCGGGTTACGCCCCATCTCCAGCAGCAACGCGCCGGGCGAGGTTTCCAGGCGCAGCGCCAGGGTGCGCAAGGATAGAAAGGTTTTTTCGCCGATGCCACGCGTCGGCGCGTTGATCACCCGCGTCAGGCTGATTTCATCATTGGGGTTATGGACCAAACGCAAATAAGCGATCACATCCTTGATTTCTCGTCGCCCATAGAAGCGTTGCGCCCCAACCAATTTATAAGGGATGCCAGCCTGCAAGAACGCTTCTTCCAAAAGACGGGATTGTGCGTTGGTGCGGTACATCACGGCAAAATCGCTCAAGCCCATGCGTCCGCGCGCCGTCAGGCTGCGGATGGTATCCACCACAAATTCAGCCTCTTTACGGTCGTCATACGCTTCAAACAAGACGACCTTCTGCCCCGCGCCGCGCTCGGTGAACAAGTGCTTTCGAATACGCTGAGGATTCTGGTCAATTACTGCCATCGCCACGTCCAGGATCGCCTGGGTGGAGCGATAGTTTTGTTCCAGCAAGATCACCTGTGCATCGGCGAAATCCTTCTGAAAACGAAGCACGTTGCGATAATCCGCGCCGCGCCAGCGGTAAATGGACTGATCCGCGTCGCCGACCACAAACAAGTTGCGGTGAAAAGAAGAAAGGTGGCGCAGCAAGCGGTACTGCGCCTGATTGGTGTCCTGGAACTCATCCACCAGGATGTGTTCGAAACGGCGGGCGTACTTTTCGCGCACCGACGCATTCTCTTCTAAAAGATAGGCTGTCCACAATAGAAGATCATCGAAATCGAGCGCGTTGTTGGATAGCAGCAATTCTTGATAACGCTTATAGACGCGGCGCACCACCTCATCCAGATAACTTTGGACAGGATAGGCATCCGGCAAGATCAGCTCGTTTTTGGCGTTGGAGATAGCGTTATGCACTACAGGCGGCCTGTGGCGCTTTTCATCCAGATTCAGGTCGGCCAGGGCGCGTTTGACCAGGTCTAACTGATCATCCTGATCGTAGATCACGAAATTATCATCGAATGGCAAATGCTGCGCTTCGCGGCGCAAGAGCCGGGCGCAGGTGGCATGAAAGGTGCCCAATGTCAGCCCGGGTGCAACGCCGCCGAGCAAATCCGTCACGCGGTTTGCCATCTCGCGCGCGGCTTTATTGGTGAAAGTGACCGCCAAAATGTTATAAGGACGCACGCCCATCTCCCCGATCAGATAGGCGATGCGGCTGGTGAGGACGCGCGTTTTTCCAGAGCCTGGGCCAGCCATCACCAACACCGGGCCCAAGCCAGCCGTCACCGCTTGCTGTTGTTGCGGGTTTAATTTTTCAATTAGATGCATCATCGCAATATCGAACCTGTAATGAGAGAGATCACAAAAAGCTCGACCATTATAGCACGCCGGTTGCCAATCCTTCGGGTATGCGCTAAAATCGTCGGTATGAATTGGGGCGTTATCGGACACGAATGGGCTGTTCAATTACTGAGCGAACAGATCGCCCAGAAACGACTGCGTCATGCCTATCTGATCACCGGGCCGCGCGGCGTTGGGCGGCGCACGCTTGCTCTGCGGTTGACCCAGGCGCTGAACTGCCTCGCGCCGCCAGAACCTGGCCAGCCTTGCCGCGCTTGCCGCGCCTGTTTGCAGATCGAACGGATGCAGTATCCTGATCTGCTGGTGGTGCAGGCCGAGCAAGAAGGAGGGACGCTGAAAGTAGATCAGGTGCGCGAGATGCAGCGTAGCCTGTCGCTACACCCATACGAAGGGCGGTATCGCGTGGCGTTACTGCTGCGTTTCGAAGAAGCTCATCCAAGCGCCATGAACGCTCTGCTCAAGACGTTGGAAGAACCGGCCTCACAGGTGGTTCTGCTGCTCACTGCTGAAAGCGCCGAACGTTTGCTGCCCACTATCGTCTCGCGCTGCGAAACGTTGCGCCTGCGCCCCCTGCCGCTTGAACAAGTGAGCCGGGGCTTACAAGAAGAATGGGGCGCGCCCGAAGACCAAGCCCACTTGCTGGCGCATATCTCCGGCGGACGGCCGGGTTTGGCCCTGCAATTGCACTTAGAACCGGAACGACTGCAACAGCGCCAAGCCTGGCTGACCGATCTACTGCGTCTGCTGACCTTCAGCCGTAAGGAACGTTTTGACTACATCGAACCACTGACAAAGGAGCGCAGTGTGCTTCGCAGCGCGCTCAATGTTTGGCTTTCCTTCTGGCGCGATATTCTGATAAAGACCTGCGGGGCTGTCGCGCCGATCACCAATCTGGATTACCAACAAGAAATCGAACAGTTGGCAGCGCGACTGGACCGATCAGCCGCCCTAGGCGTCGTCAGCGCGGTCGAAAACGCGCTCTCGCTGGTAGATCAAAATGTCAACCCGCGTCTGGTTGGTGAAGTGTTGACTTTGGATTTGCCCAAAATATAATGGGGCGGCGAAATTACGGCAATGGACGCAATCGCGGCTGAAGCCACAATATGCTATACTAAAGCAAAACGCCGGCGGCATTTTTCAATCTGAGCGCCCAGCGGTTATCTCCATCATGCCCGATTTTTTGGAAGAAACTCCTCCATCCGTGGATAAAGAGAGCGCTGCATTCCGTTCATCGCTGGAATTGCTGTACGAGATCGGCCGCGAGGTGACCGCGGATCTCGACTTGCGCACTCTGTTGCACCGCGTGTTGTTTCTTTCTATGAAAAACGTCGGCGCGATCAGTGGGAGCATCATCGTCATTGATGAGAACGGGCAGCCCAGCGAATCGGCTTTCTTGATCCTTGGCCAGACCCACAACCATACCGCACTGCAATTGCGCGTGACGTATGAACACGGACTGGCAGGCTGGGTAGCCCGCCGCCGCCAGGCAGCCCTGGTGCCAGACACCAGCCAGGATGAACGCTGGTTACAACGCCCTGAAGGAATCGAGGGGAAATCGCAACCCAAGTCTGCGGTGAGCGTTCCCATTCTGGCGCGTCAGGAGCTGGTAGGCGTGATCACCCTGGTGCATCCCCAGCCCGGCTTTTTTACACAAGACCACCTGGATTTGACCGAAGCGATAGCAGATTGGGCTGGAACGGCTATCTTGCATGCGCAGTTGTTCGATCGTTTGCAGGCTGCGAATCGGCGCTATCGCGAGCTATTCGAAGACAATATTGACCCCATCTTAATCACCGATCGAGCCGGGCAAATCCTGGAAATCAATCGTCAGGCTGAAAAAACAACCGGCGTCTCGGCGCAGGACCTCCCCGGCGTGAATATCGCCGATTTGAATGTGGTGGAGGTTCAAAGAACCGGCGTCGGGTTCGAATACTTGCAAGAAGGCGTCACGATTTCGTATGAGACAACAATGCGCTCCAAACGCGGCGAAGAGATACCGGTGCAGGTCTATGCGCGGCAAATCCACATCAACAACGAGACGCATCTGCAATGGATTCTACGCGACATCAGCGAACGTAAAGAGCTGGATCGCCTGCGCGATGATCTGATGGCGATGATTTATCATGACCTCCGCTCGCCTCTGGGAAACATCCTTTCGAGCCTCGAATTGCTTTCCAACGCGCTGCCCGCGCCGCAAAGTGAAACCGTCCAAACAATGCTGGACATCGCTCGCCGCTCCACACAGCGCATTCAACGCCTGACCTATTCTCTACTTGACATTCATCGCCTGGAATCGGGACAAAAAATCGTTCAGCCGCGCCCCATTTCCCTGGCGCCGCTGATCCAGGAAGCAATAGAAAGCATCCAGCCCGCAGCGCAAAGCAAAAGGCAGACTTTTTCAGTGGAGATCGAACCGCAAACCCCGCCGGCGCTCGCCGATGCAGATATGATCCGCCGGGTGCTGATGAATCTATTCGACAACGCGGTAAAATTCTCTCCAGAGGATAGCGAAATTCAAGTCGCCGTTAAACCCGAAGATGGCTTTGTGCTGACCAGCGTCCGCGATGCTGGCCCCGGGATTCCACCCGCCTACCAGGAACGCATCTTCGAAAAGTTCACACGATTGGGCGGAAAAGATGTTCCCAAAGGTCTGGGATTAGGGCTGTCTTATTGCCGCCTGACGGTTAACGCTCATGGCGGAAAAATATGGGTGGAGAGCAACCCTGGTCAAGGCTCGATTTTCAAATTTACTCTGCCTACCGCTGGTTCATCAGAATCATAAAGATTTCAATACAGGGAAAGGACTGCTCCGCTTCACAAATTACTCTTACAGGCGGTTGACCTATGCAACAAATCGAACAAGGTATCCTATTTGAAGATGGTTTTTTGGGCGTCACACTGGGGGCGTTAACCTTTTCCCAAGGGATTGTTCTGATTGACGCACCCATCCGACCGGAAGATACGCGCGCCTGGCGCTCTGCCACGCTCACCCAGCGCAGCGCGTCTAACCGACTGTTGGTGAGCCTGGATGCACATCCAGACCGCACCTTAGGAGCGCGCGCGCTGGAATGCACGATCGTCGCTCACTCGAAAGCAGCTCAAGTCTTCCGCAATCGGCCATCCATCTTCAAGGGTCAGAGCGCAGAAACCGGTTCAGCCTGGGAGACCTTCAGCGATGCTGTTGGGATGCGTTGGGCCTCGCCAGACATCACCTTTACCGAGCGCATGTCCCTCCATTTAGGCGGGCCGGAGGTCAACCTGGAACATCATCCAGGGCCAACGCCTGGTTCGATCTGGGTGATTATTCCCGCAGCGCAAGTGATCTTCGTGGGCGACTCATTAACCATTAATCAGCCGCCGTTTCTGGCGCAAGCCGATCTGCCGGTCTGGATAGAAAACCTGGAAGCGTTGGCGAAATCCTACGCCAATTATCGCATCATAAGCGGGCGCGGCGGACTGGCTTCTATAGAGGATGTCCGCAAATTGCGCAAACTGCTCAAGGATATATCCCACAAGATGGAACAACTGGCGGAGAAAAACGCCGCCCCAGAGGCCACCCAGGAATTGATCCCCTCGCTGTTATCCAACTATACTTTTCCACCGCAGATGCAGGAGTTATACACCGCCCGCCTGCGGTATGGACTCTATCATTGTTTTGCCAAGCGTTACCGACCGACCAGCGCTTCGGGCCAAACAGAGATCGAAGAAGAAGAACAATAAAAAAACCAACCTATCTCACAAAAGCGAAAATCACTCATGCCCAATTCACCCTATTTGCCAATCTTTGAACTGACTCGCGGCAAGACCGTCGAGTCGATCCATTACGGCGCGGCGGCGGCGGTTGACGTTCACGGAAAACTGCTCGCCTGGTATGGCGACCCGCAAGCAGTGACTTTCCTGCGCTCAACTGCCAAGCCTTTTCAGGCGTTGCCTTTTATCGAACATGACGGCCATCAGATTTACGGACTTAGCCCCAAAGAGATCGCTCTGATGTGCGCATCGCATGGCGGAACAGATGAGCATGTCGCGATCGCCCGCTCGATCCAATCCAAGTGCGGCGTAAATGAATCCGAGTTGTTATGTGGGGTGCATGAGCCGCTGGATGCCGCCACGGCTCAAATGCTGCGCGAACGCAACGAGGCTCCTACCCCCAACCGACATAACTGTTCCGGCAAACACTGCGGAATGCTGGCTTTTGTAAAAATAAAACGGCGCGCCGGCGAAACAATCCCATCCGAGCTGCCTTATATTGACCCCAGCCACCCCATCCAAAGGGAAATTCTGCACGCCTTCGCTGATATGTGCAATCTAAAGGCGGAGCAGGTCGCCTTGGGTGTGGACGGCTGCTCAGCGCCCAATTTTGCTGCACCGCTGCAATCGGCGGCTCTGGCTTACGCCCGTCTATGCGACCCCGAAAGCGGCGAGGTTCAACCGCCAAAGCGGGCGGAAGCCTGCCGTGTGATCGTCACAGCCATGATGTCTCACCCAGAGATGGTTGGTGGACCGGGGCGCTTCGACACCTGTCTGATGCAGATCGCAAAAGGGCGGATCGTCTCCAAAGAGGGCGCCGAGGCGTATCAAGGTCTCGGCTTGATGCCCGGCGCGTTGGGTCCCGGCTCACCCGCTGTTGGCATTGCTATAAAAATCGCCGACGGAGATGACCGGCGCATTGTGCGCGAAGCAGTGACCCTGGAAATCTTGCGGCAATTAGGCGCCTTAACCGAGAGCGAGTTAGGAGCGATGAGCGCTTTTGGTCCACAATCTCCGCGCTTCAACTGGCGCAAGGTGGTTGTCGGCGAAGCCTATCCAGCCTTCCGGCTGAATTGGGCATAACTTAAAATTCGCCTTCCTAAGGCGGCGAGAGGTAGGGTCGCCGCTTTTCAAGCGTTTATCATTGGAAAGGCGGCGCTTACCACCGCCGACATTTTGAAGCCAATCATAGAGAGATCGCTCGTCGAAATGAAGCCATCCGAACGCGCCCGTATGATCCACCAAAGGCTACTGGCGTTCTACGGAAAGCCAGAATGGCGCAACCCGCTGCCGCCTCTGGATGAGCTGGTATCCACAATTCTGTCCCAGAATACCAACGACGGCAACCGCGACCGCGCCTTTCATGCGCTGCGGGCGCGCTTTCCCACCTGGGAGGCCGTGCGAGACGCTGACCCTGATGAAGTGGTGCAAGCCATTCGTCCGGCAGGCTTAGCCAACCGAAAGGGGCCGCGCATTCAGACCGTCCTGAAGGAAATCACCGCTCAGCGCGGCGAGCTTTCGCTGGATTTTCTGTCCGATATTCCAACAACAGAGGCGCGACAATGGCTGATGCAATTCAAAGGGGTAGGGCCAAAAACGGCGGCGATCGTTTTGTTGTTCTCCCTGGGCAAACCGGCATTTCCGGTGGATACTCATATTTACCGCGTCAGCGGTCGGCTGGGCTTGCGTCCGTCTTCGATGAACGCAGACCAGGCGCATGATTATCTGGAACAGCTTTTCCCGCCCGAAGCGTATTACGCGGCTCACTTGAACATCATCCGCCTGGGGCGCGAAATTTGCCAGGCGCGTCGTCCAAACTGTCCGGTTTGCCCATTGCAAGAGCTATGCGATTATTACCAAAACCTCGATCCAACCGTGAAAACTGATGGCGCATAAGACACCAACACAAATTAAGCTCGAAGAGCTGAAGGAGACCTTGCAAAAATTGGCAGATCAGCCTCTGTCCGAGGAGGCGCGAGCCGGGTTGCAGTCTGCTTCTCTTCAACTGAATGAATTGGCGCAGGCGTTGCAGCAGACCAACCAGGAGAAAGCCAGGTTTGTATCCGTTGTCACACATGAGCTGCGCATCCCAATGACTTCGATCTTGGGCTATACTGACCTGCTGCGCCAGGGGAGCGTTGGTCCGCTCACCGAGATGCAAGCCAACTTTTTGAACGTAATCCGCAATAACGTTGAGCGTATGTCAGCGCTGGTATCGTGCCTCTCCGACCTGTCGCGCATCGAAACCGGCAGATTGAAATTAGAATGCAAAAAAGTTTCAATCAAAGATGGTATCGAGGAGGCATTGCGCAGTTTGCGCCCCAAAATGCAAGAGAAAAACCAGATTCTGGAGCTGCATCTGCCAGAGGATCTGCCGCAGGTCTATGCCGATGCAAGCCGATTGACCCAGATCGCGACCAGCCTGCTGAGCAACGCCTGCAAGTACACGCCAGCCGGCGGTAATATTCGTATCTCGGCACAAGCCGGCGACGGTTGGGCGCGCGTGGATGTGGTGGATGATGGAATTGGGATTAGCGAAGAGGATGGCAAAAAACTGTTCAGCCAATTTTTCCGTTCCGAGGATCCGCGGGTACGGGAAGAGCACGGTTGGGGGCTGGAGCTTTGCCTGGCTAAACAGCTTGTAGAATGGATGGGCGGTGAGATGGGTTTCCACTCCGTCCTAGGGCAGGGAAGCGATTTTTGGTTCTCGCTGCCTACGGACGAGAACCGCTGTCAAACGCAGGAGGCAAAACCATGAAGAAACGCGCCGCAGGAGCACGTCACCCGTTGCTCTTCTATCGTCGGACGATGGATCGCCTCTGGAAGCTCACTTTTGCCCTGGGGGCAGTCACGGCTGTCGCCGGAGGGCTGTCGTTGTTAAAACCCACCACCATTCTGGGGATTCAGAGCGACATCTGGTTATTTGTCCTGGCTCTGGCGGCGTTTGCGCTGAGCGCCTTTGCCTTTTTGGCGCGCTTTATGGCTTATACACAGGCGCGCGATAGCTACCTGAGCATCGTCACGCCATTTCTACGCTTGCGGATCGCATACAAGCGCATTCGCAGCGTGCGCCCAACGTTGATCCAACAGTTGTTCCCAGTCGAGAAAATCTCTTGGGCGCAGCGCAGTTACATTGAACCCTTCTATGGTAAAACCGTGCTGGTCATAGAGATGCGCGGCTATCCAATCAGCCCGGCGCTACTGAGATTGTTCCTGCCCAGCGCGATGTTTGCGCCGACCACAACTGGACTGGTGCTGCTGGTTGCGGATTGGATGAAACTCAGCACAGAAATCGACTCGCTGCGCGGCGCCTGGCTGCAAACGCAAGGTCGCGCTCGTAGTCTGTAATTTATCCCCCGTCCATCAGCCGCTTACTGTATAGAATGTCATGAGGGTTGTCACAAGGCTTGTGAATAATATCACATAAAAGATGTGATGGATGACCATTCAAAAACCCTGGGGTATGCTGTAAGATATAAGCAGGATAAAGACTGGGTTCACAAAAGTTGCTCATCGCTGTTTCCTCCTTTGGCGAAAGCCTCCGCCGGGTTTCCTCACCGCCCTGGCGGAGGCGGCTTTTAAGCGCTAGAACGCGGAGTCAATGGCAGGCAACACAATTGTGAACGTTGTTCCTTTACCCAGAGTCGAGTCCACCCAGACGCGGCCGAGATGGTTTTCGACGATGGATTTTACAATCGCCAGACCCAGGCCGGTGCCGGGGGTATCGGCAGGTACATTGCTGGCGCGGTAAAACTTATCGAAAATATAGGGTTGATCGGCGGGGGGGATCCCCGGCCCATTATCCGAAACCTGTAAGATCACCTGCCCGCCTTCAGCATGAGCTTTGACTGAAACACAACCGCCTTCTGGCGTGTATTTATGCGCGTTGCCAATCAAGTTGTTGAGCATTTGGCGCAAACGAACCGGATTTCCCAGGATCTTGGGTAAATCATCGGGAATATCCACTTGCAGTTCTAATGATTTTTCCACCAGGCGGTTCTTGAAGCCATCAATTGCATACTGCGCAATTGTTGAGAGTTGCACGACCTCTTTACGCGTATCAAATCCAGCTTCGATGCGACCCAAATCCAGCAGGTCGTTGATCAGGGCGGTGATATTCTGAACGCTGACCTGCACGCGATGGATGAATTCCCGCTGCTGATCGTTCACTGGTCCTACACGGTCAATTAA
This sequence comes from Anaerolineales bacterium, assembly GCA_020060465.1. Lineage (GTDB taxonomy): Bacteria > Chloroflexota > Anaerolineae > Anaerolineales > UBA4823 > RBG-16-57-11. The sequence goes on along the minus strand of JAGVAD010000016.1, from coordinate 124,786 downwards.
TTCCACATATCCCAGAATAGCGGTCAGCGGCGAGCGCAGATCGTGTGAGACAGTGTGAACAAAATCGCTTTTGATGCGATCCAGTTCTTTTAAATACGTAATATCTTGCATCGAGATCACCAACCCGATGCCTCTGAGCGGGGTAATTTGCGCGTTCAACACACGTCCATCATCAAGGGTGAGTTCGGCGCGCGTGGGTATAGTCGGGTTCGAATCGAACAATATGTCGAGCAGATCTGGATGTTGGATCACTTCGCGCGCCCGGCGACCATATACAGAGGCTTCCGCAGGGATGCCAAAAGCCTCGCGCGCCTTACGATTGATCAACGCCAATCGTCGGTCCTCATCCACCACAATTACAGCTTCTTCGATGCCGGTCAGGATCGATTCGAGCTTCTTCCGTTCGCTTTCTGTGCGCGCATACAATCGAGCGTTTTCTATGGCAATCGCCGAATAATCCGCCAGAGCAGACATCAACATAATGTGTTGTTCGGAGAAAGATTTACCGCTTTGCCGATGGTCAACCTCTAAAACGCCAATGACGCGTTCTTGAACAATCAGAGGCGCATAAATCAAGGTGTGCACCAGGTAGGAGGTCTTGATCTTTTGGGGCGTCTTGCCATCCACGACCACGGGCTTGCCGGTCTTTAACACTTCAGCCAGCAGCGGATCATGGATTGGCAGACGGAAACTGCTGATATATTCTTGCTGAAAGTTCTGACTGGCGGCGCGCATATAAAACTCGCCGGTCATCTCATCCACCAGGAGCAGGCTGCCTTCTTCTGCATTGGTGATCTCCACCGCGGCATCCACCACCGCAGACAGGATGCTATCCAAATCCAACATGGAGGTCACCTTGCGCCCAATCCGCTGGATGGCTTCCAGGGCGTTCATCCTTTCTTCAAGGGAAGAGGTGCCCTGACGGGTCTTCAGCCGCACCTGCTCCAGCCAGCGCTGCCGCTGCGCCAGCGCCCGCTCAACGGTTTGCAGGATTTCTGCAGATTTGAGCGGAACCTGCCAGCAATCATAGAAACCCAATCGAACAGCCTGGATGGCGGTGATCTCCGAATCGCGATCCACCAACAAACAAACCGGCGTAAAAGGGAAACGCTGAAAGAGCAATCGCGCCTTTTCTAAACAACTGCGGCCGTCAATCTGCTCGCTCAACACAACCATATCTGGCGGATTGCGCTGCAAGATCGACTCGGCGGTGTTCCAATCGGCGGTAGAGGAGACAAAATAACCCGCCGGCGATAGCACGGTTCGCTCCAAGAACAGACGGGTCTCAGCTTCTGATATAACCAACAAGATATGTGTATCAGACATCCTGACCTGATTGCTATCAATAGCCCTTCTGCCGACCGGGAGTCAGGCGGGACAGGCAAATATCATGCAGTCCGTTCAATCTTCGCCCTTCAACGATTGAACTAGATTCGATATCGTTTGCAGGTTTTCCATTGCGGAGCGCAGCACCCCCTTCTGAGCTGCGTTCAGCCGCGTCGTTTCACCTACTAACATCGAGTCGATGGCTTTCATCGCTTTAGAGAGCGGCTGAACCAGATCCCGCTGCAACCCGTTGATGAGATCAGCTTTTTTGCGTTCATTGGCCAGGGCGACATCGGCTGCCTGCTGTAATGTGCGGGCGCGATCTTCCAGGGCGCGGAAAAGTCTGGCGTTCACCATCGAAATAGAGGCGTAATCTGCTACGGCTTCCAATAAAGTGCGGTTGCTGGCGCTAAACGGGTGCGGCTCTTTGCGCACCACCACCAGCAAACCGATCACTTCTTTCTTCAGCTTGACTGGAACGACCAATGCGGATTGTCCCAATTGAGAGACCTTGAAGCGCGCCAGCGGCTCGCCAGAGATGGAGAGCGATTCGCCCGATAGCGCCACCAGGGAGCTGATGCCATCATCCCAGGGCTGGTTAAGTCTGGCGGCAATGGCTTTAGGCAGGTTACGTTGAGCCGCCAACGTGAACACTTTATCGCGCTCATGCCGTAGCAACAGCCAGCCAGCATCCGCCTCGGTGACATACACTGCGCCTTCGACGATCTTCTCGAACAATTCGCGCTGGTTGGTGATGGAGGTGACGGCTTTCCCAATCGCGAAAATGGTGGTCAGCTCTCGCACACGTTGCTGCAACTCATCATTGGTCTGTTTCAATTGGCGCGCCAGGGTTTCTCTTTCGCGCCGGGCGCGCACCTGTTTGAGCACCCTTTCGACCGCCGCCACCACTTCCGCCTCGCGCGCCGGCCAGAGCAAATAGTCGGTCGCGCCTAAACGAAAAGCCTGGATCAGATCGTTCTCCATGCCTTTCTGAGCGATGACGATTACCGGCGCCGACACTCCTTGAGAATTTAATGCCACCAGCAGATCCTTACCGCTCAGATCCGGCAGATTTATATCGGTTATGACGATATCCGGCGCAAATCGTGATGCTTCCTGGATGGCGTTCGCCGCCTGGCGAGCGACCTGCACCTGATAACCCAGCGCCAGCAAAGTCTGGCGGGCGATCAAATCGCAAATTTCGGGGTCGTTTTCAACGAGGAGGATTCGCTCACGTGCAGTTTTCATAGCTTTTAATAATCATAGCACGGTTACATGGAAAAGGGAGGCCATCACTTCAAGTTAATGTCAGCGGGTTTGATGGTTAGAATTCTATAAGTTTTAACAAAAAAGCTTGACTTTGCATCCCTCACCATCTTAAAATGTGAATACACACTGAAGTAGTCAGGGGGCAGGAATATTATAACAATGAGGAGATGTTAATGGAACGCTTCTACCCCAATCAAGCGACATTTGCACTCCTGAGGCAGCGGCTACCAGCCGATCGGCGACTTGTTTTGACGCCCAACCTAAAAATCCAAACTGAACAGCTTTGAAGGAGGTAATTTATGTTAACCGACCGCGAATTGCAGGAGTTGCTGCATTATCAGTCGTCGCATCCGGTGCTCAGCGTGTACCTGAACACCGATCCGGCTGCCGGCAACGCCGACGCATATAAACTCCACCTTCGCAATATGTTGAAGGAAGTCGAATTACCTGAGGACATTCAGGCGGTATTACGATATTTCGACCATGAACACGATTGGTCGGGGCGCAGCGTGGCGGTGTTTTCCTGCGCCCCAGAAGGATTCTTTCGCGCCTTTCCCCTGGCGGTAGCAACTCGCAGCCGGGTGCGGGTCAGTGATCGCCCGTATGTGAAACCATTGGCTGACTTACTGGACTCTTATGGCGGTTACGGCGTTGTGCTGGTAGATAAACAGGGAGCGCGCCTCTTTTATTTTCATCTGGGCGAGCTGATCGAACAGGAAGGTATGGTCGGCGAAGCGGTGCGCCACACGAAACGCGGCGGAGGTTCCCAGGCTGCGGGACGGCGCGGCGGCGTCGCCGGACAGACGGATTACGTCGAGGAGGTTGCCGATCGCAACCTGAAAGAGGCAGTGGAGTTCGCCTCGCGCTTCTTCAGCGAGAAAAACGTGCGCCGCATTGTCATTGGCGGCACGGAGGAAAACGTGGCTCAGTTTCGCAGCCATCTGCCCAAATCCTGGCAGAGCCTGGTGATCGGTTCATTCCCAATCAATATGAACGCCAGCCACACCGAAGTGCTGGAACGCACCCTGGTGATCGGCGAGCAGGCTGAACATCGCCGCGAGATGCAGCTTATTGAAACGATTGTCACCAACGCGGCAAAAGGACGCGGTGGTGTGGTTGGGCTGGAAGACACATTGATCGCCATCCGCGAGGGGCGAGTGCAAAGCCTGGCGATTCGCGATGGCTATCGCGCCACAGGTTACCGCTGTAAAAGCTGCGGTTATCTGACCTCGATCCCCACCGGCAATTGCCCCTTCTGCGACGGCGAAACGGAACAAATCCCAGACGCGGTGGAAATGGCAGTGCGCATGGTCATGGCCGCTGGCGGCGATGTCGAAGTGTTGCATGATAATCAGAAAGTAAAAGGGTTCGATCAAATCGGCGCTCTGTTGCGGTATTAGCGAAGCGGTCGTGATCCTGTTCTGAAAGAAGCAGGCGCAGGCAGACAGCTTGTCCACCTGCGCCTGCAAGATTAATCTGTTGCCCTCGCCAGAAGGATCAGATGGGGCGAATCCGGCGTGAAGGTGGAAAAATCGAAATCGCCGTATTGAACGAACGAACCGAAGCCGGCGTTGCGCAATTCGGCAAGATATGCTTGAATCTCTACCAGCTCATGAGAAACAGCGACGCTGAGCCTCTCCACGCGGCCATCTGGCAACAGATGGTCGTATCGCCAGGTGAGAACAAATTGACGGCGCGTACGCCGCCACTCGCTGCTCACCTGCACCGGTTCGCCATCTACAGGGTGAGAGAAGACTTCTTCCACCTCAGCTTCTGAGCGCGCCGGTAGATGTTTGAGAAGCTGAGGGTTGGGCACGCTGAAGGCAAACTGCCCGCCCGGCTGCAAACACCGGCGGACGCAAGCCAGTAATGATAGACGCTGCAAAGCGCCGAGCGTGCTATAAGTGTTGCAAGGCAAGAAGATCAACCCAAAGCGCCTCTCCAGACGAAATCGGGTGAAATCAGCCTGGATCAATCGGACCGAGTTGCGCAGGTCAGGCGGCAGAAGCCTCTGCAAAACCGAGAGCATACCAGCGTCCAGCTCAATCCCATAGACTTTGTGGCCGGCTTCGGCCAGGCGCGTCAATACACGCCCACTGCCACAACCCAATTCAAGGACTGCTCCTGCACATTCGTTGGCTAAGCTCAGCCAAAACGGGATGTCTTCTGCATACAGGCTGTGATGAACATGATAGAGATCAGGATAGATGCTTTGGTTCGTCATTGGCTAAACATTAAGAGCAAAACGCACATTCTCCTTGACGGCAAACGCCACTTCGCATTATACTCACACCGTTCGGGGTGTGGCGCAGTTCGGTAGCGCACCGCGTTTGGGACGCGGGGGTCGGCGGTTCGAGTCCGCCCGCCCCGACCAGGATCATTTTTGCGTAGCGCGGCTTCAGCAATGAAAATCGCCCTACGCAATCTATTTCTCACGCAGCAGTTCCATTGATGCGGAGGGGACGGATGGCGAAACCAAAATTTGACGGAGTCGTCGAAGCAGTTCATTATAATTCAGACGGGAAAGTCAAATGGGTGCGCGCATACGTGCGTCGCGGCGCGATCTTCAGCGACCGCGTATTGATTGAGCGGCAAGCGTTGATTGACCAAATCAAAGCTGGTAAAAATTTCGTGACCGGCAAACGCCTTCCTATGATGGGCGGCACCTTTGAAGTGGACAAGCCGGTACGCATCGCCCAAAATAATGGAAAAGAAGTTCTGACTACCGGCGAACCGCGAGAGGATCGAGATCATCTGGATGGTGTACCCGTGATCTAACCGCCGGAACCCAGTTCCGGCTTTTTTATATCTGAGAGAGAATGTTCGGAAACCATCTTCTTTACCCATCCCTTCTGGCTCCTCTTCCCGCTGGGGAGGGGGAAATTCCCGAACGCTTTTTGAGAATGTTTGGATTATGAAAGTCATTGATCTTGCCAATCCAGAGGGCGAGGAGAGAAAATCATCGGGGTTGAGCCGCGCCATCGGCGACCTCATCCCGTCGTCATCCAGGGCAGATCGGAAGTCCCAGGAAGCTGTGTTACAGATTTTCAAAAACATCCTGGACAACCGTTTTGTGATGCTGCTGGGATTGAAATTTCCCTCGGCGCAGGCATATTCTCCGCTCATCTTGGTCGGACCGCCGGGCGTTTGGGTCATCCTCGCCAGCCCAATGCGGGGAGTTTTTCGTGCCGTTGAGGATCAATGGGAAGAGATGGACGCTCGAGCGCATTCGTTCAAACCTGCGCGAGCCAATTTACCGCTGCAAGCAGTCGCCATGAGCAAAACCGTGGAAGCCTTGCTGACCGATCTGGAGATGGACGCTTTTCCCATCGAGCCGGCGGTGCTTTTCACCAACCCCGGCGCTCATATCGAACCTCAACGGCCCATTGCCCGCCTGATCCAGGCAGACGCCATCGGGCGGTTTGCCGCCAGCCTGCTGCAAACTCGCGTCACGTTGAGCCGTGAGGCAATCGAAAGCATCCTGGAACGTTTAAGCCAGCCTTTATCGGAGCTTGCCTTAGCAAAATTGGTTCAGGCGCCCGGGCTTGATGAAGCGCCTGACGAGGCGAAAGCGATGACCGAGCGCCGATTTGCGGCGCCGCCTCTTGCCGAACCGAAGATCATTCAACGGGTGTCGCGCTTTGCCGCCTTCAACCGCCGCCAATGGTTGATCCTGGGTGCGTTGCTGGTGGGCAACATCATTTTATTTGCCGCGATCATTATTATCATTCTCATCATCACTTGAGCTGAAACAAAACCCTTTGACCACGCCATTTTTATCCATTATCATCCCGGCTTACAACGAAGAGCGCCGCTTGCCGGATACGCTGGAGAAAATCGAGCAGTTTCTACAACAGCAAAACTACCTGGCAGAGGTGCTGGTTGTCGAAAATGGCAGCCAGGATCGCACCCTGGAAATTGCCCAGGGGTTTGCTGAACGTGTAGAAAATTTTTACGCCATCCACGAACCCGAACGCGGCAAAGGCCGGGCGGTAAAACGCGGGATGCTGACCGCACGTGGGGCGTATCGCTTCATGTGCGATGCAGATCTTTCCATGCCCATCGAAGAGGTCAATCGCTTCCTACCACCCATTTTGACCGATTTTGATATTGCTATCGGTTCACGCGAGGCGCGTGGCGCGGTGCGGTATCATGAACCCTTCTACCGTCATTTCGGCGGTCGGATGATCAACCTCATGATCCGATTGCTGGCGTTGCCGGGTCTGCACGATACGCAGTGCGGCTTCAAGTGTTTTCGCGCCCCCGTCGCTGAAGACCTGTTCTCTCATCTCACCCTGCCTGGCTGGTCATTCGATATCGAGGCGTTGTATCTCGCCCGCCGCCGCGGCTATCGTCTGGTCGAAGTGCCCATCCCGTGGTACTTCAACCCGGAAAGTAAATTGAATCTATTGCAGGATGCGTTTCAAATGGGTTTAGACTTGCTCACCATCCGTCGCAACGCCTGGCGGGGAGTGTACAATCGAACCTGAAATCATAAAAACCTATGCCTAGACAAAAATTCGACCCCGGTCTGATCCCCTCCTATCCCGACCTTTCATTCGAGGCGGAGTTATGGGAGCGCGGCATCCAATGGGTCGCTGGGGTTGATGAAGCCGGGCGAGGCGCTCTGGCGGGACCGGTGGCTGCGGCAGCGGTCATCCTGCCCCCGCATCAAGAGATACAGGCGGAGCTGAGCGGCGTGCGCGATTCGAAACAGATGACCGCCAAAGAACGGGAACACTGGGCGGAGTGCGTGCGCCGCGCAGCGATTACCCATGCAGTCGGTTTCGCCAGCCATCAGGAGATTGACACCCTGGGCATTGTCCCGGCCACGCGTCTGGCGGTGCATCGGGCGTTGGAAGCGCTAACCGTGCGCCCCGAACATCTGTTGGTGGATTTCTTGAGGCTGCCTGAGGAAGCAATTCCCCAAAGCGCAATTATCAAAGGGGATGCACGTTGCCTGAGCATCGCCGCGGCCTCGCTGCTGGCAAAAACTGCCCGAGATGCGGTGATGCGCCAGCTCGATGGCGATTACCCAGGCTACCGCTTTGCTGCACACAAAGGATATGGCACTCAGGAGCATCGCCGCGCGATCGAGCGGTTCGGAGCTTGCCACATCCATCGCCGCAGTTTCACTTTAATCAAAGTTCAGGACGAATAGCTTCGGAGGCGTTTTATGACGGCAATTGTTAAAACCCAACGCCCTTATGGGTTATGGGAAAGCCCGCTTTCACCAGCTAGCCTTTCCAAAGATCTACGGCTGAGCGATGTCGCCTGGGATACAGATGGATCCTTGATCTGGTTGGAGCGGCGACCGGATCGCGCCGCCCTGGTTTTGCAGCCGACCAATGGACAGGCGCTGCGCGATCTAAACAGTCAATATTCTGCTGCCGGCCATTTAGGCTACGGCGGAGGAGATTTTGGCGTCGGTTCGGGTTGGGTATATTTTGCCGAAGCCGGCTCCGGCAGAATCTATCGCCAGCCGACCAGTGGCGGCGCGCCTGCTCAACCCATCGCGCCAGGGTTTGGCTCCTGCGCCTGCCCAACGCCTTCGCCTGACGGGCGCTGGTTGCTCTTTTTGCGCTCCTACGAAGAGCGCGACAGCCTGGAGATCGTTGATGCAGAGGGGCAGCAATGGCCGCAAAAACTTATCGCCAAGGATGACTTCTATATGCAACCGACCTGGCATCCAGATAACCGGCGCATCGCCTGGATCGCCTGGAATCATCCCAACATGCCCTGGGACGGTGCAGAATTATGGCTGGGCGCGCTGGAAATCCCTGCGAGCGGTTTGCCCATACTGAAAGACAAGGTTAGAGTCGCCGGAGACGAGCGTACGTCCGTCTTCCAGCCGCAATTTTCCCCCGATGGCAGATTATTGGCTTACGTCTCCGACGCCGATGGATGGCAACAGCTTTATGTGCATGATCTGGTCAGTGGAGAACGCCGCCAGCTAACCCATCAGCCGGCCGAGCATGGCCTGCCAGCCTGGATCCAGGGCTTGCGCACGTACGGGTTCGATCCAAGCGGCCAGAGAATTTATTTCCTACGCAATCAAAACCATCTGGTCAGCTTGTGGCAAATAGATCTAAAGTCTGGCGACGAACTACGTCTGACTGTTGGAGAAGAATATACCCATTTGCAACAGATCGCCGTCTCGCCGCATGGTATTGCTCTGATCGCGTCCGGCAGCCAAACACCGCCGCGCGTGTTAACGCTCTCCCTGCCAGGGGATCACCCCATCCAGCCAGTGGCGGCGCAGGTCGTGCGGCGTTCCAGTTCCGAGGAGTTCGCACCCGATTATTATTCGCATCCGCAGACCGTCCAATGGCGCAGCAAAGACGGCGGCCCGGTTTACGGCTTATATTACCCGCCGCATCACCCAGCTTATGAGAGCCAGGGGCGGCCGCCTTTGATCGTCAGGGTGCATGGCGGGCCAACCAGCCAGGCAATGGCAAGTTTCAACAATGATGTGCAGTTTTACACCAACCGCGGCTACGCGGTGTTGGAGGTGAATTTCCGCGGCAGCACGGGGTTTGGCCGCGCCTATCGCGATCTGCTAAAAGGGAATTGGGGCGTTTATGACGTTGAAGACGCGGTCAGCGGGGCGCAATATCTTGTCGCAGAAGGGCTGGTAGATGGGCAACGGCTGGCGATTCTGGGCGGCAGCGCCGGCGGTTATACGGTGCTGAAGGCGCTGGAGGATTACTCCGGTTTTTTCAAAGCCGGCATCTGCCTGTATGGCATCACCAACCAATTCATCCTGGCGCTCGAGACGCACAAATTCGAAAAGCATTACAACGATAGCCTGCTTGGCCCATTGCCAGAAGCAGCCGCTCTCTATCGCGAACGCTCGCCGATCTTTTTCGCTGATCACATTCGCGATCCTCTGGCTTTGTTCCAGGGCGAGGAGGACACCGCCGTGCCGCGCTCGCAGCTAGACGCTCTGGTTGAGGTGCTGCGCCGCCGCGGCGTGCCGCATATTTACCATGTCTATCCCGGCGAGGGTCACGGCTTCCGCAAACCTGAGACGCTCGCCCATTACTACCGCGAAGTCGAACGCTTCTTGCTTCAACATGTCATTTTCGCTTGAACAAGGATGACGAAACAAAACGCCGCCGACCAGGTACGATGACTGATCGGCGGCGTTTTTGTCAAAGAAGCCTTATAACCAATCTCGCCGCCAGAAAATATACACCACGACCAGACTAATGAGAATAGAGATCATAATAATGTAAAGAAAAGCGTTCGGGTGAAGCTCCAACGGCAAATGCACATTCATGCCAAATAAACTCGCCACCAGAGTGGGCAGACTAAGCACAATCGTGATCGAAGCAAGGAACTTCATCACCGTGTTCAGGTTATTCGAGATAATCGAGGCAAAAGCGTCCATCATGCTGCTGAGAATATTGCTGGTGATGTTGGTCATTTCAATCGCCTGTTGGTTTTCGGTAAGTACGTCTTCCAGCAGATCCTCATCTTCTGGATAGGTACGCAGCAATTGACTGCGCTGCAATCGTTCCATCATCAGCTCGTTGGATTTCAGCGCCGTGGTGAAGTAGGTCAGGCTCTTTTGGTATTTGAGCAGGTCAAGCACCTCTTTGTTGCGGGTGGATTGCTGCAATTGATCTTCAAGAATATCCACCGCCTTGGTGATCTCACGCAAATAATTCAAATATTTATTGGCGGTACTTAACAAGATGCGCAGCACGAAACGCAGGCGCTTGCTGGTAGTTGCGTCTTTGGCGCGGCCGTTGGTGAACTCGGTGATAATCTCGTTTTCGAGCTTACACACTGTGATAATGTATTGATCTGTCAGAATAATTCCAAGTGGGATCGTAATGTAGGGAACGTCGGCGTCTTTGCCCTGAAAGTAAGGGATGCGTAAAACGATCAACAGTTCGCCGTTTTCACGTTCGGTGCGGGCGCGCTCATCCAGGTCGAGAGGGTAGGTGATGTAGTCCTGGGGAACGCCCAGCGCATGAATGCGGGCGATCTCTTCAGGAGTGGGATTGATAACGTTGATCCAGCTTCCGCTGATGAATTCGGGCTGAACAGCCAACCCGTTTTCGCTCTTCTTATAGATCGTGATCATCGTCAACTCCTTGTCTAAGGGCAAACTTGCCCCATGGATGGTGTGGTTTCAGGGCGGTTCTTTGGAATGACTCAGAGGGTCTTCGTCTTTCTTTTTCTCGTCCATAATGATTCTTCCTCAAGTAAGGACAATAAAACGCTTCCCGAAAAGACAGGCTTATTCAACTTAGAAGCCGGACTTTACGAGAAGCGCGCTTAAAGGGGAACGTTAAGGCTGATCCCTTAGTCCGGTCCTATCTCCTGATATAAGCGTTTAGGTGCATTCGTATGCCTGGGAATACCAGCCCGCCGGCAAAAGGCGAAGAGGAGTTTCGCCAGGTTATACGAGCACATCATGGATTGCTGCATAGTCAACATCTACCAGTCACTGCCCATCAGAGTGATGCTCGCAGGCAAGCGTAGTATATCACCGCCAGTGCGCCATCGCAAGATGCGTTTTTAGAGCGATCTGTACTTACGATCCTGCCAGCGCAGATAGGCTTTGGTGATCTCCTCCGCTGTCGCTGGTATGAGAGCGAACAAAACAACCAACGCCCATTCCTTGAAGCTTAAGAAGCTGGTGTTGAATATTGGGTGCAAGAAAGGCACGTTCACCACCAGGGCCATCAACAACAGAGATAGGGCGACGGCGTATTGCATATAGCGGTTGGAGAACACGCCGATCTGAAAAATTGACATGCGCTCCGAACGGACGGTGTAGGCACGGAAAAGTTCGCACAAGGACAGAGTTACAAAAGCCATAGTCTCGGCGGTTTGAACATCAATACCGCGCCAATCGTGTTTCAACAAGTAGATCAAGGGGTTCACACCAGCAGGTAATGTCTCTTGCAAATGCCAGATCAGCCCCAGGCAAAAAGCGGTAAGTGTAGCCCCGGTTTGGGTGACGGTCTGGATGGCGATCCCCAGCCCCATCGTGCGGTTGATAATTGGCTCGCTTGTAGGACGCGGCTTGCGCTGCATAATATCCAGGTCGCCTTTTTCCATTGCCAGGGCTAACGCTGGCGCGCCATCGGTGAGCAAGTTCAGCCACAACAACTGAATCGCCGTAAGCGGCGTGGGCAACCCCGCCAGCGTAGAAAGAAAGATAATCATGATCTCGGCAACATTCGAAGAGAGCAGGAAGAAGACAAACTTGCGAATGTTGTCGTAAATAATGCGCCCTTGCTCTACCGCCGCCACAATGCTGGCGTAGTTGTCATCCGTCAACACCATGTCGGCGCTTTCCTTTGCCACATCCGTACCGGTGATGCCCATGGCGATGCCAATATCCGCCCGCTTGATGGATGGGGCGTCGTTCACGCCATCGCCGGTCATGGCAACTACCTGGTTATTGGCGCGCAGCGACTCGACGATGCGCATTTTATGCTCCGGTGAAACGCGGGCGAATACATCTGTGTGCATCACCTCGCGCTGAAGCTCCTCATCGGTCATCTTGTTCAATTCCGGCCCAGTAAGCACCTGATGACCGGGGCGCATCAAGCCGATGGATTCGGCGATGGCGCGAGCAGTATTGGCGAAGTCGCCGGTGATCATCACCGTGCGGATACCGGCTCTGCGAGCGGTTTCCAGCGCCGGCGGCACTTCGGGTCGCGGCGGGTCAATCATACCGATCAAGCCAACAAAGACCAGGTCTTTCTCCAATTCGTCCGGATTTTCCACGCCGGGCTGCTCCGCAGTAATGCGGTAAGCCATGCCCAACACACGCAGCGCGTCCTGGGTCATTCGGTCATTGGCGGACAAGATCTGCATCCGTTTATTTTCATCCAACGGCAAGACGCGGTCATCCATCGCCTGATAGTAAGCGCATAGGTCAAGCACCATGTCTGGCGCGCCTTTGACCAGGACCGCGTAACGTTGCGCCAGCTTATCATCATAGAACGGGGAAAGATCCTCTGGCTCAGGATGCTCGATGCGATGGATGGTAATCATACGCTTGCGCGCCGAATCAAAAGGCACTTCTTGCACCCGCGGGTAGGCGCGGTTGAGTTCGTCCAGGTCTGTGCCGGCTTTCGCGGCGGCAACGATCAGCGCGCCCTCGGTGGGGTCGCCGACCATGCGGTAGGTGCCTTTGCCGTCGGATGCGCCGCTGGCTTCCAGGGTGGCGTCGTTGTTCAGCGCGGCCACCCATAAATTCGTCTTCGCAGCCGGATACTGACCCAGATCCACTACTTTGCCGTCCGCCATGAAATCGCCCAACGGCGAGTAACCGCTGCCGCTGATGCTGATAAACTGCCCATCCACCCACATGCGCGTGGCGGTCATCTCGTTCTGGGTCAAAGTGCCAGTCTTATCCGAACAAATCACGGTGGTGGAACCCAGTGTTTCCACCGAAGACAGGCGGCGGATCAAAGCATGGCGGCGGATCATCTCGCGCATGCCCAGCGCCAGGCTGATGGTCACCACCGCCGGCAGCCCCTCAGGCACGGCGGCAATCGCCAGGCTGACGGCGATCAAGAACATATCCAGCAATTCATGACCGCGCAGCCAGCCCACAACAAAGACCAGCGCACAGATGGCTAGCGCGGCCCAACCGAGCGTCTTGCCCAACTGATCCAGGCGGCGCTGCAACGGCGTTTCTTCTTCTTCCACCGATTGAAGCATTTCGGCAATCAAGCCGATTTGCGTGTGCATGCCGGTGGCAACCACCACGCCCCGACCTCGCCCATAGTTGACGACGGTGCCCATAAAAGCAGTGTTCTTGCGGTCACCCAATGGAACGTCTGATTCAAGGCGCAAGGCGGCGTCCTTTTGCACCGGCACCGATTCGCCAGTCAAGGCGGCTTCTTCGATGCGCAGGTTCACCGCCTCCAGCAAACGTACATCGGCAGGTACGTAATAGCCCGCTTCCAGAATGACTACATCCCCTGGAACAACCTGCGTCGCGGGGATCACTTTACGCGTCCCATTGCGAATGACCATGGCGTCCGGCGCAGCCAGCTTACGCAAGGCAGCCAATGCCTGCGCGGCGCTGCGTTCTTGAATCACACCCAGCGTGGCGTTGAGAATCACAATCGCCATGATGGCTGCGGCTTCTATGTAATCGCCCAGAATAGCCGAAATGACCGATGCCACGATCAGCAGGATGACCAAAAAGTTATTGAATTGGTCCCAGAGCATCTTCCAGAAGGTGGTCGGCGGTTTTTCAACCAGTTGATTGGGGCCATAGAGCTCCAACCGCCGGGCGGCTTCTTCATCGCTCAGCCCTTGCTCTGCCATGCTATCCAGGCGGCGCAGCACTTCATTCGCAGCCATTGCATGCCAGTGATTGTCTTTGGTTTCGATGGTGGGGATTTGCGGGGTAAATTTTTCCAGGGTCATGTAAATCTCCCAGATCAGTGTCCAGATTGAGGAGGATTATAGCATAGCCAACATTGAAAAAATATGGACGGGTTGTCTATTCGAACTATGACAATCGTCACTTTGTTTGCTATAATTCCATTCCACAAAATAGATAAAATTCAGTCAAGGGAGATGAAACATGGGTTATCGTATTGTTACAGTCCCCACAAATGGAGAAAAAATCCGCATCAAAGACGGCAAAATCCTAACGCCTGACCGACCGATTGTGCCGTTCGTGGAAGGAGATGGCACCGGAAGAGACATCTGGCGCGCTTCCAAACGCGTGCTGGATGCAGCAGTAGAGAAAGCCTACGGCGGAAAGCGCTCCATTCGGTGGATGGAAGTGTTTGCTGGTGAAAAAGCTTACAACAACTTCGGTTCCTGGCTGCCGGATGAGACCGTGCAAGCCTTTGATGAATTTCTGGTGGGCATCAAAGGTCCGCTGACAACGCCCATCGGCGGCGGGATCCGCTCGCTAAACGTTGCCTTGCGTAAAGCGCTGGATTTATATGTGTGCCAGCGCCCGGTGCGATATTTCCAGGGTGTGCCTTCGCCCGTGAAGCGCCCCCAAGATGTGGATATGGTTGTGTTCCGGGAAAATACCGAAGACATCTATACCGGCATCGAGTTCGAGTATGGCAGCGAAGAGAATCGGCGCTTCAAAGAATTGCTGCAAGAACATTTCCCGAATGAGTACGCCAAGATGCGCTTTCCAGAAACATCGGGGATTGGCCTCAAACCCGTGTCAAAAGAGGGGACTGCCAGGCTGGTGCGCGCTGCCATTCAATGGGCGCTCGAAAATCGCCGCCGCAGCGTGACCCTGGTGCATAAAGGCAATATCATGAAGTTCACCGAAGGCGCTTTTCGCAACTGGGGTTATGAAGTAGCCGAAGGCGAATTTGGCGACCGCGTGTACACCTGGGCGCAATGGGAACGCACCAAAGAAGCGCAGGGAGAAGCAGCAGCCAACGCCGAGCAGGAGGCGGCGCTGAAAGCTGGCAAGCTACTCGTCAAAGACGTCATTGCCGATATTGTTTTCCAGCAGACCATCACCCGGGCGCGCGAGTTCGATGTGCTGGCGACGATGAATCTGAACGGCGACTATTTATCCGACGCGCTGGCGGCGCAGGTGGGGGGTATTGGCATCGCCCCGGGCGGCAACATCAATTACACCACGGGGCACGCCGTATTTGAGGCCACACACGGCACAGCGCCTAAGTACGCCGACAAAGACATGGTCAACCCGGGTTCGGTGATCCTTTCTGGGGAGATGATGCTGCGCTACATGGGCTGGAACGAAGCCGCTGACCTGGTGATCCGCGGCATGGAGGGCGCAATCGCCGCCAAGACCGTCACCTACGATTTCCATCGGTTGATGGAGGGCGCCACCCTGTTGAAATGTTCGGAGTTCGGCGAGGCGGTCATCCGCCAGATGGGTGATTAGCCGAAAGTCTCAGGCGGCGACAGGCGGGCCAGGTTCCAGGTAAAGCGCCTCATCGTCGTCATCATAAGTCAGGATTTCGGCGTAACGTCCCCAATCAATAATTGCATCGAGCTGGCGCTCGGCCTCGTCTGAAGGAAATTCCAGCTCCAGGGCGGTGTGGACTACGTCCCAGTCAAGCCTCTGGTTCTGCGCGGCGCGCAGCATTGCCAGCAGCCAGCGGAAGATGGGCAAGCGACGGATGCGGGTGGCGAAGATCTCTTTGCGCGCCAGGATGCTCGCTTCGGCGAAGGTCTCCCCCAGCGGGGTGAGGGTAATATCGCCCTTATCAATGGTGGCAAAGCCCAACAATTCGGCGGCCTCTGTCAGGCGCAACAGGGTATCCGGGTCAACGGACAAATCCTCCACCAGGCGGTAAATGTCGGCGCGGTTTTCAGGCAGGTCGGCCAGATGTTCCAGCAGGCCGGCCAGATCGTTAATGTGAATGATGGGCAGACGGCGAGTGCGGCCAGGTTCGCCCGGCGCGCTGCCCAGCTCAATGGCTTCCGGCTGCGTCTGCCCAGCTAACATGGCGTACACCTGATCCACCAGGGCTTGAAACGCTGGCGATTTTCGCTGGCGGGGATGGGGTAGATTGATCGCCAGCTCGGAAATCACGCGTCCGGGATCTTTGTCCATAATAATAATACGGTCGGCCATGAAAACCGCCTCTTCAATATTATGGCTGACCATCAGAATAGCCCTGGTGGGGATATTGCCGCTCGTCCACAATTCCAATAGCTCGCCGCGCAACGCCTCGGCGCTCAGCACATCCAGCGCAGAAAACGGCTCGTCCAGACAAAGCAGCTCCGGCTCCACCGCCATGGCGCGGGCGAAGCCCACTTTCTGGCGCATCCCGCCGGAAAGTTCGCGTGGATAAGCGTTTTCAAAACCATCCAGACCCACGCGGTCGAGCAAATCCAGGGCGCGAGTGGTGCGCAGATGCGGCGGCGCACCTTTCATTTTGAGCGCCAGGTCAACGTTCTCCAAGACCGTCAGCCAGGGAAAAAGAGCGAAGGTCTGAAACACGATCGAAGCATGTGGATTGACGCCTTTGAGCGGGACGCCCCGATACAAAACAAAACCTTCCGAAGGCTTTTGCAGCCCAGTGATGATGCGCAACAAAGTGCTTTTCCCACAACCAGACGGTCCCAACAGCGCCACAAATTCGCCTTCGCTGATCGTCACATTTACGTTCTCAACCGCGGTGAAGCGCCGCGCCCCGCTGCTATAGATTTGATGAATATTTTTGAGTTGAACCAGCGTCTTTCCGTTCGGTGGACTGCTCATGGTTTTACTCCATGCGGTAATTTTCCTCGGCGATTTGATACAGACGCCGCCAGATCAAACGGTTGATCAATATGACGGTTAGAATCATGCTGAGCGTGCTGGCCAGCAGCAGCGGATAATTACCAGCCGCGGTAGCCTGAGCAATGAGGGAACCAATGCCAATGGTTTGAAGAGGCTGCCCGCCGAAATGTACATATTCGGCAACAATGCTGGCGTTCCAGGCGCCGCCGCTGGCTGTGATCGCGCCGGTAATCAGGTATGGAAATAACGCCGGTAAGGTTAAGGTACGCCAGCGCTCCCAACGGCTGAGCTGCATCAGCGTTGCCGTGTATTTCAAGTCCTGTGGGATCGCCTTGGCGCCGGCAATGATATTGAACAACAGATACCATTGGGTGCCCATCAGCATCAAAAATACTGCGGCCAGGTTCAACCCCCCCGGCAAACGCAGCATGAACAGCAGAAAGACCGGAAACAAGGCAGTGGCTGGAACGGAAGCTGTGATTTGGATTAACGGCTGGAACAAAACTGTTAAGCGATGATTTCCGCCAATCATCACCCCAACCGGAATCGTCCACGCCAGGGCGAGCAACAAAGCAACGCTCACCCGCAAGGTAGTCGTCGCCACGCTCAAGCCAATGGTCGTCCACTGAGCCATCGGCACAGCCAGCAGCATGATCGTCGTACGATAGAGGCCATAAAGCAAGCCGACGGCAAAGAGGGCGCCCAGAAATCGCAGCAACCAGGATCTGCTGGCTACACTTGCTTTGGCTGCATCCTCAGCTTGAAAATGGCGCAAGAACCAGTGATCCACCCACTCCGAGATGGGCGAAATGAAATTCTCGCGCAGCGCGTTGATCAGCCGAGAATTGTGCAGAGCGTCATAAAACCAGGAGGTGGGCGGTTCTTCCCCCTCCACCATTTCCAATTTGAAACGATCCGACCAGGCCAGCAAGGGTCGCCAGACCAGTTGATCCAGAGCGACGATCACCAGGATCAGGGCGGCCAGGCCCCAGAAGATCGCCCGCAAGTCGTTCTGATTAGCAGCCTCTTGCAGGTAAGCTCCTAATCCTGGCAACCGAAAATCTCGCCGCCCCACAGTGAATATTTCGGCTGCCATCAGGAAGAACCAGCCCCCTGCCCAACTCATCATGCTGTTCCATACCAGACTGATGGCAGCAAAAGGCAACTCCAGGCTTTTAAAGCGCATCCAACTGTTCAGGCGGAAGATGGCGCTGACCTCGCGCAGCTCTTTGGGGATAGTGGTCAGCGATTGATACCAGGCAAAGGTTAAATTCCAGGCCTGGCTGGTGAAGATCAAGGTGACAGAAGCCAGCTCAGCCGCCCAATTGATAGGCAGGATGGCGCTCAGGCTGAGCAACACCACCGGCAGGAATGAAAGGATGGGGACGCTCTGCAATACATCCAGCAACGGCATCAGCACTTGCTCGGCGCGCGGGTTGTACGCCGCCAGGCGACCATAGATGAGCGTAAAAATCATCGAGAGGAAATAAGCCGCCGTCATACGCCCGATAGATAAAAGCGCGTAACGGGGCAAAGCGCGTGGATCCAGCGTAATTTCCGGGCCTTCAATGACCCCCGGCGCGCCAAATGCAAGTCGGATGCCGATATACAGAAGAACGGCGATAACAAGCAACGCGACTGCATCGCCCCAGGTGAAGATGCGGTCGCTGCGCGCTTCGGTTTTGAAAAGGGGAGTGAATTTGGTCGCCATGTGGGGAACTCTCGCAAGTATTTTACCCCAGGATATTCCGTACGCTCCCCCAGTATGCCAGGTTGATGATTGGGTTCAAGATGCGAGGCGCTTCGAAAGCGCCTCGCACTTTAGCAATTCAAATCAGGGCGTCGTTGCCGTGCCAGTGATCGGCAGTGTGGGCGAGACGGTGATGGTGCTTGTGATCACACCGCCTGGCGCCGGCAATGTGGGCACGGCCGGCGCGCCAGGAGGCGAGGCTGCTGCGGCTTCGGCGGCCGTGTTAGGCGCGCCGCCTTCAATCCAGCGGCGGAAGAGGTCTATGATCTCCGGCGGCAGCGCCCGCGTGGGCGGCATGGGACCGCCAGCTTCGATCTCTTCGCGGTTAATCATGCGATACAGATTGTTATTCAAATCCCCGGCGATGACATTGGGGGCATGATCGCCGCTTTCCATGATCTCCTGATAGTCGCGCATTAAGTAATTGTTGTTTTTCTTGCCCGGACGGTGACAAGACAAGCAATAACGTTTAACGATTGGAGCGATATGCACTTCGTAAGAGGGAACTTCATCGGGTCCTAAGGCGGGGATCGCGGAAGCCCGGGTAACTTCTTCGGGTATTTCCGCGCGATCATCCCAGGTATAACGCATAAACGTCACAATCGCCTCGATGTCGCTGACGCCCAGTTCGCCGCCATAAGCCTTGCCAAAGGGCGGCATACCCAGGTTCGGTTGACCGAAGCTGATAATTTCGAAGAAGGTCTCATCGGTGCGGGTGTACATTTCATCCTGGGTATTGATGGGCTTCAGGATGTAGCCTTCCAGCCCTTCAACGCCCTTGATTTCGCCGCCCTCGCCATCTGCGCCATGACACTCCACGCAATGGATCGAATATAAATCCTGCCCAGCCAGGATCTGCTCCGGCAGAGTGGCTGCCAGGGTAGCGGTTTCCTCCTGCGGCGGCGTGCTGGCCACCGCCATCAAGGTCAGCGCAACCATGCCGATCACGATCAGGCTCATGAAGCTCAGCGCGAACCTGCGCTTGCTGAAATGGCGATATGGGTTACGGTCAATAAATGGCAACAAAAAGAGCGCCGCCACCGCCAGCGAAGGAATGACAAATGTGCCGATCCATTCAAGCCGACCTGGGAAATATTTCAGCATTTCAAATAAAAACAAAAAATACCATTCGGGGCGCGGGATGTAAGCGCTGTCGCTGGGATCGGCCTTTGGCTCGTTCGCTACGCCCACAAACGTAGCCAGCATCACCAGAGCGACAAAGATCGCCAGCATCATCAACGTGTCTTTATAGATCACGTCTGGGAAAAACTTAGTACCTTTTTGTTTCGCCTGCTGATATTTTTCGTAGTATTTTTGCTTTTGCTCTTCGTTCACAGCCGCGCTCCTTGATTAATCATCCTTGTCGGGGATGCCGGCAATGCCCAGACGGATAATCATGTAAATGTGGGCGCCAATCATGCCCAAGATCACCGCTGGCAAGAACCAGATATGCACCGCGAAGAAACGCGCCAGAGTGACCCCGCTCAAATCCGTGCCGCCGCGCAGCGCGGCAGTGATGAAGGGGCCAATCAACGGCACAGTGCCGGCGATCTCGGTGCCAACCGTGGTTGCCCAATATGCACGCTGGTTCCAGGGCAACAGATAACCGGTAAAGCCCATGCCCAGCGTGGCTAACAGCAGAACCACGCCGGTAATCCAGGTCAACTCACGCGGGAACTTATAGGCGCCAAAGAAGAAGGTGCGCAACATGTGAGCAAAGACAAAGATCACCATCAGGGAAGCGCCCCAATGGTGAATGCCGCGGATCAACCAGCCAAAAGCTACGCCGTTCATAATATACTGAATGCTGTCATACGCGTGATCGGGAGATGGGACATAATAAACCGCCAGGAAGACACCAGTAACGCCCTGGATGATGAATAGAAACAAACTGGCGCTGCCCAACGTGAACCACCAGTTGACTTTGGGGACTTTACGATCCAGCGTAACGGAATAGATTGCGGATAAACCCAGGCGTTCCTCTAACCAGTCATACACTTTGCTAGCCATGATCATCCTTCCACGAAATTGATGAAAAGCGTGCCGTCTTCGACTTTGGTAAGATATTGATCCATTGGGCGCGGAGGCGGTCCGCCAGCAACCAAACCGTCAACGGTGAACTGGGCATTGTGACAGGGACATAAATATTGCTGTCGTTCTTCATTCCAATTCACGCGACAGCTCAAATGTGTGCAAATGTTAGAAAATGCCACCGTCTCGGTTTCGTTCTTGCGGTAAATATATACGCCGTAACTGTTGGTGGTCTTCTCCCAGCCGTTGATTTTGGTGCGGGTGAAGCTAAATAAAGTTGGGACTCCCAACGGATAATTCTCCAACGGGCCAACAGGGATCCAGGTATCTTTGCCGCCCCCTCTAAGGGCAGCCAGCGCAGGAGAGACGATGTAACCAACTGCTGGAAACGCAATCACCGAGCCGATAAGCGTACCCACAGCGCCCACCACGATTTTGACAAATTCATTTCGGCTGAGGTGGGGAGATTTGGCCATGTTGCCTCCTTAGATCAAATTGTCTTGACTGAACCTACAGCGGGAAATTCCCAATACCAACAAATCAAATAACACTAAGCCGTTATTCGTGCGATCTTTCACGACGGATTTTACCCGCATTAGGTATGAATTTCAAGCCTGAGAAGCTTAATCAATGCTAAAATTGTGATGCAGCGCATGATGATCCAGGTGTACAATTGTTTGAGTAAGCAGACCCCACCCAGGTAAAGTTTACCGTCTGTCCAGCGAACACCGATGATATGATCTCATACAGACCCAACTGCGTATAGTTCTCCAAAACTCATTTCAAACCCATTCAAGGAGGCGTTCATGGCTCTCAAAAGAAATGTCGGCCTGAAAGGAATGAAATATCGCGGGGGAGGTCCCATGCTTGCCTGGGCGCTCCACCGCATCAGCGGGCTGGCGATGGTGCTGTTTGTTGGTATGCACATCGTAGCTTCATTTGTGATGCAACAATTCGGCAGCGATTGGGCGACCAACCTAAACATTATCTACGAGTCGACTTATTTCCAGCTCATCATCATCTTCCTGGTCTATTTCCATGCCATCAATGGTATGCGCATCATTCTTCTAGACTTCTGGCCGAAACTGTTAGAATATCAGCGGGAAGCCACCTGGTTGCAATGGATGCTGCTTATCCCTATGTATGGGTTGACGGCAATGGTCATGATGTTGATTAAGTTGGGCGGCGAGTGAACCGCCGAGCCACCTTCGACAAAGGAAAAGGAGTTAAAAAATGAGCTCCCGACCAGCTCCCCAAATTGGATTTAGCTTTGAATATATGATGTGGATTTTCACCCGCCTCTCCGGGCTGGCGATGTTCTTGTTATCATTTATCGGTTTTGCCGGCGCCTTCTGGCTGGGGGCGCGAATGTATTTGACGAACAACAGTTTTGTGGACATCGGCGCGCTGGCGCGCTGGACGTTTTTCCCCAACCCTAACCATGTGGTCAACACCAACATCCCAGATGTGGCCGTTGGTTGGGCAAACGCCTGGTGGCAGATCATGCAAATCACTATCTTGTTCCTGGGAACCACGCATGGGATGAACGGCCTGCGGGTGGTGATCGAGGATTACATTGATCGTTCCTGGTTGCGCACGCTGTTGCGCGGGTTGATCTTCCTGTTGTGGATCTTCGTCATGCTCTTTGGTATTTACGTCATCCAGGCATCCTGACAGGAGAAGAATCATCATGAATAACTATCACCAATTTGATGTGGTTGTCGTCGGCGCCGGCGGCGCCGGTTTGATGGCGGCGCTATACGCCTCAAAGACCGCCAGCACCGCCGTGCTCTCCAAGTTATACCCGACCCGCTCGCACACTGGCACCGCACAAGGCGGCGTCGGCGCAGCTTTGGGCAACATCGAAGAAGATCATCCTGAATGGCATACCTTTGATACCGTGAAGGGCAGCGACTATTTGGGCGACCAGGATGCTATCGAGTTCATGTGCTATGAGGCGGTGCAAGCGGTGTATGAGCTGGAACATTATGGATTGCCCTTCTCGCGCACTGCAGATGGACGCATCGCGCAGCGCCCATTTGGCGGCCATACCAATAACGTCACCGGCAAGCCAGTATCGCGCGCCTGTTACGCCGCCGACCGCACTGGCCACATGATCCTGCAAACGCTGTATCAGCAGTGCCTCAAGAACAATGTCAACTTCTTTGATGAATATCAGGTGGTGGACGTATTGATCGAAAACGGCGCAGCAGCAGGCGTGATTGCCATTGAGCTGGCCAGCGGCGAGATGCATGTCTTCCACGCCAAAGCGGTTATCTTCGCCACCGGCGGGCACGGGCGCATTTGGGAGATCACTTCTAACGCCTACTCTTTCACCGGCGATGGCCCGGCGATCGTCATGCGCCGCGGCGTTCCGCTGGAGGATATGGAGTTCTTTCAATTCCATCCCACCGGCATTTATCGCCTGGGCATCCTGATCACCGAAGGCGTGCGCGGCGAGGGCGGCGTTTTGATTAACGACAAGGGCGAGCGATTCATGGAGAAATACGCCCCCACCGTGAAAGATTTGGCTTCTCGCGATGTTGTCTCACGGGCGATGTATTTGGAAATGCGCGAAGGGCGCGGCATCGGCGGCAAGCGGTATCTCTATTTGGATATGCGCCCAGAGACGGTCAACAAGTACGCCGCGCTGGACGGGCGCAAGCGCCCGGATGGGTCACCGTATGTGGTCACCGGCGAAGAGCTGCTCGCCAAGTTGCCCGATATCGTTGATTTCGCCCGTACTTACTTGGGCGTGGACCCCGTCACGCAGATGATGCCGGTGCAGCCTACGGCGCACTACGCCATGGGCGGCATCCCCACTAACAAATACGGCGAGGTAGTGATTGACGAAAAGAACACTGTGATGCCCGGTCTTTACGCCGCCGGCGAATGCGCCTGCGTCTCTGTCCACGGCGCGAACCGCCTGGGCACCAATTCGCTGCTGGATCTCATCGTGTTTGGCAAACACGCCGGGCTGCGCGCTGCCGAGTATTCCCAGGGGGCAGATTTCCAGAAATTGCCTGCCGATCCAACCGAGTTTGCGCGCCAACAATTTGAAGCCATCCGCAACAGCGATGGCGACGAAAAAGCGTATGTGATCGGCAATGAGATGAAATCGGTTATGTTCGATGAAGTGGGCGTGTTCCGCACCGAACAGGGTATGAACCTGGCGCTGGAGAAAGTGCGCGAGCTGCGGGAACGGCTCAAACGCGTGCGCCGACCAGACCCAGGCAAGATTTTCAACACCGAAGTGATCAATATTTGGGAACTGGGCAACCTGTTAGAACTTGCAGAGGTCACCACCATCTCGGCGCTGGCGCGCACAGAAAGCCGCGGCGGCCACGCCCGCGAGGATTATCCCAAGCGCGACGATGCCAACTGGCTGAAACACACTCTGGCCTGGTGGGACCATGGTCAGGTACGCCTGGGCTACAAACCGGTGGTCATCACCAAATATCAACCGAAAGAACGGGTTTATTGATAGATCGGAGGCTGTCATGCAGGTCAAACTGAAAATATTCCGCTACAATCCCGAAGTAGATAAAAAGCCGCACTACGACAAATATGAAGTAGAGGCTGATCCAACCGATCGTGTGCTGGACCTGCTGGAATATGTTAAAGGTAATTTTGACGGCACTTTGTCTTTTCGACGATCTTGCGCGCATGGCATCTGCGGCTCCGATGCCATGCGCATCAATGGACGCAACCGACTGGCTTGCAAGATGTTAGTCAAAGAATTGGGGACGGATAAAATCCTGGTGGAGCCGATTCTGGGGCTGCCGGTAATCAAAGACCTGATCGTGGATATGGAGCCGTTCTTTGCCAATTACCGTTCTGTGCTGCCCTATCTGATCAACGACGAGCCGCCGCCCAAAAAAGAGCGCTTGCAGAGCATTGAAGAGCGCGAGCGGTTCGACGATACCACCAAGTGCATCCTGTGCGCCTGCTGCACCACCTCCTGCCCCTCCTATTGGGCAAACGAACAGTATGTCGGACCCGCGGCGATTGTGGCAGCGCATCGTTTCATCTTCGATAGCCGCGACCGCGCCGGCGCCGAGCGGCTGCGCATTCTCAACGATCAGTTTGGCGTGTATCGCTGCCACACCATCTTCAATTGCACAGAAGCCTGCCCGCGTGAGATCCAGGTCACCAAAGCCATTGGCGAGGTAAAACGCGCCATCGCCACCGGCAAGATCGAGTAACGGAGTATATTTCACCTCCTATAATAATAGAAACAGACCGCGGCTGGCAATTCCAGCCGCGGCGTTCTTTCTTATGCGACATCTTCTATATACCCGGCTTAATCGGCGAATACCTTGCCCTGCTCATCCACGAATTGTCCACCGCTGATCTCGCGGTTCACCAGACGGCGGTTGGCGTCAAAAGTCAGCTCAACCTCAATACGTTGGAAGCAGCGCCCCTCGCCCATCATCACCTTGCGACAGAAATAACTCACCTCGTCGCCATCATATTCAACGCTCAGGTCATTGCTCAGGCTCACCCGCGTCCGAACCACTTCGCCGCAGCGGTTGCAGCGGGCTGTAATCCAACAGGCGTCGCGATCCACTCCGCCTGAGCCAGAAAATAGATCGGTTAACTTTTTGAAGAAGCTCATCGCAGATAACTCCTGATCGAAAATTATACATCAGCCGCCCACAATTTTTTGTACACCCAATTCGCCGAATTCGTTTGACAAAATCTCGCCTTTCGTCCATAATCTCAAATAGGGAGACGGGCGCGCCATGGCAGTGAAGTTCTATCTCGGATGCGATTTGCAGGGGCAACCACACCCCTTCACCTTCACCCACGAAGAAAACGGAGCTCGGCGCATCTGTCAATATATGCACGACCGATTGGAGGGACAAAGAGAGTTTTACGCGGTCGTGGCTAATCCTTGCTATACCGGCAGTTATCTGGAGCTTAACCCGGACCTGGTCATCATCTCAGAGAAAGGGATCGGCGTCGTCGAACTCAAACATCACTTTGGGGAGATTGATTGCGGCGACCCATTCGGCCACTGGCGAGCCGGCGGCGCGCCCATCGAGGCTGGGCGCGGCTTCCTCAATCCGCATCAACAGGTGCAAAGTTACGCCGAGGCGATCCGCAAAGAATTGACAGCCTCCCCTTCGCGCTGGCTGCCCGGCGACCCGGCTCAAATCTCGGCGATTAAACTCCATACCACTATCTGTTTCACCAACCCTTTCGCCCGTCTGGAGAAATGCCGCGAGGCGATCCAATATCGCTATCAGCCTGGAAAGGCGACGCGCTTTTGGGAGAAATTCACGGTTACAACGGCTGCGGAGATACCCGATTGGGCAATGGATATGCGGTATGAAGTGCTCAGCGAGGCGGACTGGTTCCGCAGTTATCAATTGTTGCCCCAAGAAATAGAGCACCTCTGCAGCGCATTTTTCCACGCAGCCGAATGGGATGAAATGTCCCAATACGTGCGCCAGGCGCGTGAGCCGTATGGTTACCTGGTGTTGATAGATGAAGCCCGTTCGCTGACATTGCCGCCTTTCCGAATTGATCGAGAAGAGGTGTGGTTGGGACGGAATGCCAGCGTGTGCCACATCGTCATCCCGCAGACTTACAGCCTGGTCAGCAACCGCCATGCGCGCTTAATCTACGCCCATCGTCGTTTTTATTTTGAAGATTTGGATAGCACCAACGGCTCTTATTTGCTGGGCAACCCACAACCGCTCAGCGGTTTGGTCGAGCTAAAGCCGAACCAGCGCGTGCTTCTGGGCGACCGTCAACCTGGTCCTAAAGTGTGCCAGTTGGAGTTGCGCGTGGAAAGGCTGATTGCGGAACGCGTGACCGAGCAAATTCAATAACGTTGACCATGTGCTTGTGTGGGTATAATTGACGCCATGCCCAGGATACTTCACTTTGCCGATGCGCATATTGATATGGCCAATTACGGCCGACATGATCCTCACACTGGTCTGCCGGTGCGGGTGATGGATTTTCTGAAATCGCTGGATACGATCGTGGATACCGCTATTGCAGAGCGGGTTGATTTGGTGTTGTTTGCCGGCGACGCTTACAAAGATCGTTCCCCGGCGCCCACTTTCCAACGGGAATGGGGCAGGCGCGTGATGCGGCTTTCGCGCGCTGGCATCCCCACCTTGTTGCTGGTGGGCAACCACGATCTTGCGCCGGCTTTGGGCCGCGCTCATGCGTTGGAGAGTTTCGATACTCTGGAAGTGCCTTTTGTGCGCGTCCTCGACAAGCCAGAGTTCCTGTCTCCACAGGAGTTGGGCGGTTTACCGCTACAGGTGATGGCTTTGCCGTGGATTTCGCGCTCTGGTTTGATCGCCCAGTTGGGGCTTAACGTCAACGACCCCTCGGCGGTTTATGAGCGCCTTGGCGACCGTCTGATTGAATTGGTGAGCGGCTGGTTAGAAGAGCGGGTTGACCCCTCGTTGCCGGTTATCCTGACCGCGCACTGTTCTGTGCAGGGAGCGCAGTATGGCGGCGAGAGGACGGTGATGTTAGGCAGCGATCTGGTTCTGCCCGGCTCGCTGGTCAAAGACCCGCGCCTGGATTACGTGGCGTTAGGGCACATTCACAAGCCGCAGAATTTGAATGATGGGGGCCACCCGCCGGTGATTTATCCGGGTTCCATTGAGCGGGTGGATTTTGGCGAGGCGCAGGATGAGAAATACTTTATCATCGCCGAGGTAAATCGCGGTGAAACGCGGGTGGAATGGCGCAAGTTGGAGGGCATCCGGCCTTTCATTGACTGTTATGCGCGGCTGGAAAGCCAGGAGGGCGTCACCGATTATTTGCGCGGCGCGCTGCCCGCCTCATCGGATCTAAGCGGAGCGATCGCGCGCCTGGTAGTCGAATATCCACGCGATTGGGAGCCATTGATTGATGAAGCCGCGCTGCGCGAATACACGGCGGATTGTTTTGAATTTCAGCTCATCCGCCGACCGCAGACGCAGGCGCGCATCCGTTTACCAGGCGACCAAACTATTGGCAGCCTGACGCCGCTAGAGCTGTTGGAACAATACTGGCGCGCCAACCACCTGGAACAATCAGAGAGCCAGGTTTTGCAAGAGTTAGCCAGGCAGGTGATCGAAGAAAGCGAAGCTGGTGGGACGTATCAATATTCGCCCTAACAGCGAATGATCAGCCACCCAAAAAACCAGATAATGATCCGCCCAATTGAAGAGGCGATGCACCCAGTTGAATAGACATTGGGTATAATGAGAGCTATGAGTATGAAAAATCAGCTCGAAACTGCGTTGAAGGACGCCATTCGCGCAGGAGATGAAGTACCCAAGCGCACATTGCGGATGGTTCTTTCTGCCATTCGCCTGGCTGAAGTGGAAAAGGGCGCTCCTCTGGATGATGCCGGAGTGATGGGCATTTTGCAAAAAGAAATCAAATCGCGCCAGGAAACCATCGAGGACGCCCAACGCGCCGGGCGTGCAGATTTAGAAGAATCTGCACGCGCAGAGATCGAATTTCTGTCGGCTTACCTGCCCCAGCCATTTTCTCAGGCCGAGTTGGAGGCTTTGGTGCGGCAAGTCATTGCCGAAGTCGGAGCGACCAGCATTCGAGAAATGGGGCAGGTCATGAAGGCGCTCATGCCACGCTTGCAGGGGAAAGCGACCGGCGATCAGGCCAGTCAGACGGTGCGCAAGCTGCTTCAATGATCCCCGCTGGCGCGCCCAAAAGGCGCAGGGTCTTCCTTCTGCTCTTGCTTATTGTCAGCAGCCTGCTCGCGCTGACAGCGGTGTTAACGCCGTTGTTGGCGGATTCTTTCACTCCACCTTTGGCGGAGGGACAGGTTGCTGCGAGAGATTACCGCGCCCCAAGTGCAGTTTCCTATATCAGCGAGATTCGCACAGAGGCGCGACGCAAAGCGGCTGAACAGGCTGTCGCGCCGATTTACACTTCCCCAGATACGCGTGTGGCGCGCCGCCAGATTGAGCAACTACGGGCAGCTCTGGCCTATATTCAAAGCGTGCGCGCCGATGCCTACGCCACCCCTGAGCAAAAACAGCGCGACCTGGCGAATCTGGAAGAGGTAACGCTGCGCCCAGAAACGATACGAACCATTCTGGCGATGAGCGATGCTCGTTGGCAGGCGGTTCAACAGGAAGCTTTGGCTGTCCTGGAACGGATTATGAGCACGGTCATTCGTCCAGAGACGGTTCAAGACGCGCAAAGCCGCGTCCCGGCGCTGGTCAGCCTGGCGCTGCCGGAGGATCAGGCCGCTGTGGTAGCCGAGTTAGCAGCAGCGTTCGTAGCCCCCAACAGTCAATATAGCGAGGAGCTTACTCAAGCTGCCCGTCAACAAGCGCGGGAAGCAGTAGAGCCGGTTACGCGCACCTTTATCTCCGGGCAGACGGTTATCCTTCAGGGGGAGGTGCTCGACGCCGAAGACATCGAAGCATTGGAGAAACTAGGCCTGATCACGCCGCAGAAAAGCTGGCAAGAACTGGCCAGCGCTATGGTGTTAACCCTGCTGATGGTAGGGTACACCGTTTTTTATCTGCGCCGCAAACATTCCCTGTCCGCGAATGATGTGCGGCGCATCATGGTGATCACTTTAATGATGCTGTTCTTTCTGCTGGCGGCGCGCCTGGCAATTCCGACGCACACGGTGATTCCCTATGCTTTTCCGCTCACTGCGTTTGGTTTAACCATCGCAGCGTTGTTTGGGGTTGAACCGGCGGTGATCTTATCGCTGCCGCTCTCTATTCTGGCTGCTTATGGATTGCCCAATTCAATCGAACTGATGCTATATTATGCCATCAGCAGCGTGTTTGGCGTGCTGGCGTTAGGACGCGCGCGTCGTTTGCTGAGCTTTTTGTGGGCCGGGTTAGCGGCAGGCGCCTCCGGTTCACTGATCGTGCTGGTTTATCACTTGCCCTTGCCCGCTACGGATACCATCGGCCTAGCCACCCTGACTGCGGCGGCTTTCTTCAGCAGCCTGGCGTCCGCCAGCATCACCATCTTGTTGCATTCTTTGCTCGCGAATTTCTTGGGCATGATCAGCCCTTTGCAATTGATGGATTTGACCCGCCCCGATCATCCGCTCTTGCGTTTGTTGCTGCGCGAAGCGCCAGGCACATACCAGCACAGTTTGCAGGTGGCAAACCTGGCCGAGCAAGCGGCTGAGCGCATCGGGGCAGATACGCTGCTCACGCGAGTCGGCGCGCTTTACCATGATATTGGCAAGACCGTGAATCCGGTTTACTACATCGAAAATCAACCGCAGGGATTTGCCAATCCGCACGAAGACCTCTCCCCGGAGGAGAGCGCGGCGATCATTATTCAGCATGTGAAAGATGGCCTCGAATTGGGGCGAAAATATCGCCTGCCGCAGCGGATATTGGATTTCATCAGCGAACATCATGGCACCGGGCTAACGCGCTATCAATATTACAACGCCTTACGCGCCGCCAGCGGGGACGAAGAACGGGTGGAGCAATCTAAATTTCGCTATCCTGGTCCGCGCCCACAGAGTCGCGAGACGGCAATCTTAATGCTGGCGGATGGCAGCGAGGCTCGGGTACGCGCCGAGCGCCCTGCAGATAATGAAAATCTGTTGCGCGTGATTAAGAGCGTGATCGCCGATCGGGTGGACAGCGGCGAATTGGACGACACCCGGCTGACCTTACGCGATTTAAATCTGATCGCCGAATCCTTTGCCGCCACACTGAAGGGAGTCTACCACCCGCGGCTACACTATCCTCGGCTGGAAGCTTCCAGCCCGGAGGCAATTACCGTGCCAACGCCGAGCCGCCCCGAAGTGGAAGTTGAAGAGCGGCGCTAGCCGCCCTGGCGCGGGTTGACAACTCGCTGACGCCCAGTAAATGATTATGAAAATCTCATCTTATTCTTGAGGGAGATGATGATCCATATACAAATTGCCAATGCCTTAGAAGGCAGCATTTTCATCCACCGTGAGAGCGATACGCTTGCTGAAGATGAACGCCAGGCGCGCGCCATAGAGGCGCTTGCCCATGCCGCGGAGCAAACTTTGCAAACGGCCGGGGCCGACCCAAACGCCGAGTTGACCATTGTGCTGTCTGATGACGCTCAATTGCAAGAGCTCAACCGGCAATTCTTGGGCATTGACGCGCCCACGGACGTGCTGGCTTTTCCGGGCGGAGACACCGATCCAGATTCGCAGGCGCTCTACCTGGGAGATGTGATCCTGTCGGTTCAGCGGGCTGCGGCTCAGGCGGCGGCGGCAGGTCACTCGGTGCAAGATGAGCTTTGCCTGCTGGTGGTACATGGCGTCTTACACCTGTTGGGCTACGACCACGCCAACGAAGCCGAAAAAGTTGCTATGTGGACGCTGCAAGGGCAAATTTTGGAACAGATAGGATGTTCAATCAAGCTGTGATCGAATTTTTCAAGACCCGCTCTCAAGCTTTTCGATACGCGTTCGCCGGCTGGTGGTTCGTCATTCGTACGCAACGCAATGCCTGGATTCACGCCCTGGCAAGCATTTTGGCGCTAACGATCGGTTTTTGGTTGCGCCTGCCGGCACGTGATTGGGCGGTGATCATCCTGGCAATGGCGATGGTCTGGATGGCTGAGTTTATCAACACTGCTCTGGAAGCGGTGGTGGACCTTGCCAGCCCAGAGAGTCATTTCCTGGCGAAAGTGGGCAAGGACGTGGGGGCGGCGGCAGTGCTGATTGCAGCAGCCAGCGCGGCGGTGGTCGGCTTCTTAATTATGGGACCGCCGCTTTGGCAGCGACTTCATTTGCTCTGGTAATTCGCTGGCGGCGCGGCTGTTCACAATCATTCAAGTGGAGGAACGAACAACGCCATGGACCCACATGCTTTTCGCTTTGGCACGGTTGGTTCGCCCATCTCGACCCCCAAAAAACCGGGCGGCAGCGTGGGCGCGATTTCTCGTCTGGTTGAACTGGGTTTAGACGCCCTTGAATTGGGCTGGGTACAGTCGGTGCGCGTCTCTGAACAGACCTGCGCCGATATACGCGCTACCAGCGAACACTTCCAAGTGAGCCTCAGCGTGCACGCGCCTTATTTTATTAACCTCAACGCCGATGAAGATGAATGGCCAAAATCGCGCAAGCGCTTGATGGATGCAGCGTATTTTGGCAATTTGGCCGGCGCTACGGATATTATTTTTCACCCGGGTTCTTATTTTGGGCAACCGCCCGAAGCGGTTTTGCCCAAAGCGATTGAGCGCCTGGTCGGTTGTGTTGAAGAGCTGAGCGCCGCTGGGAACCCGGTGTGTCTGCGCCCGGAGACGATGGGCAAGTCCGCCATGCTGGGGTCTTTGGAGGATGTTTTGCGGATGAGTCAATCGTCGCCACAGGTAAAGCCCTGCCTGGATTTTGCTCATTTGCACGCCCGCGCTGGCGATGGCTCGATGAACACCTATGAGGAATGGGCGCGCCTGTTGGAGAGCTACGGGGAAGCGCTGGGCGCCGATGCATTACAGGATTTGCACGTTCATCTTTCTGGCATTGCCTATGGCCCCAAAGGGGAAAAAGAACATTTGCGGGTCGAGGAAGCCGATCTGGACTTCCGTGCTCTTTTTCGCGCCCTGAGCGCATTCCAGGCGCGGGGGCGCATCTTGTGCGAAAGCCCAGTCATGGAAGATGACGCCCTCATCTTGAAACAGCTCTGGGAACAAATTTGCCAGGAATAAACCAGTTGAGCGGGAAAACACTCCCCCAGCAATCCTGGTCGGAACTCCAGGTGCAGATGCACGCCTGCAGGTTGTGTGTGCAGGCTGGTTATGAAATATTCCCGCGAGCGATATTTTCCGGCGCACCAGGAGCTCGGGTGATGATTATTGGGCAAGCGCCGGGGATCACGGAAAAAGAAGCTGGTCGGCCGTTCAACGCTGGCAGTGGGTCGCGTTTGTTTCGCTGGTTGGCGGAATCCGGAGTTGATGAGAGCTGGTTTCGCAGCACGCAATACATGACCTCGGTGACGAAATGTTATCCGGGGCGCTCACGATCGGGGGGCGGTGACCGCGTGCCTTCGCGCCGCGAACAGCAACTTTGCCGTCCGTATTTGGAGGCTGAAATCGCGCTGATCAATCCGGCTTTGATCATACCCGTAGGTCGGCTCGCGATCAGTTTGTTTTATTCGCCGGGCTTTGCTTTGGAAGAGGTGATTGGGTCGGAAAAACAAGTGGGGGATACCTGGGTCGCGCCATTACCGCATCCGTCGGGCGCCAGCCGCTGGCATCAAAGCGAAGACAACCGCCGCCGAGTCCAGCAGGCGCTGGCGGTTATTGGCGCTCGCTTGAAACGACTGGAGCTGTTTTGAGCTGCTCGCTTCAGCGCACCTGTTTGAAGTCAATGAGGATCAAATTCTGTTCGCAGCTATTGTAGGTGGAGAAATACACTCTCTCTGAAAGCGGCGCGCCAGCCTGGCTGATGAGTTGAATCCACAAAGCGTTGCGCGAAGCCACCGGCAGATCTGCCAGTTTGAATTCATATCCCGCCCGGCCGTAACTGAGCGCCACACCGGTCAGGCTGAAGGTGTTTTCTTGAATGGAAACGCCAGGCGCGCTGCCTCCCAAACGCACAATCAATCCAATAACCGGCGCATCGTTCATATCCACGACCTGGCCGCCGACACCCATCCATGCGCAGCCCAGTTCGGGGTGATAAATATTGGGGATAGCCCTGGGGCTGCCGGCGCGCACTTCGTAAGGATAGCCTTCGGGCGGCGGCGTGGGAGTATCGGTTGGGGTGGGCGTCAAAGTGATCGGCGTTGGAGTAGGGGGCAACGTTGCGGTCGGTTGCGGGGTATCGGTGGGGGTGAACACAGGCGTATTGGTGGGCGTCCAACTGGGCGGCAGCGTGATGACCGGGTTGGTGGGCGTTTCGGTGGGTAAAGCGGGCGGAGGGGGCAAAGTCGGCGGCGGGAAGGGGTTAAGAAACGAATAGGGGTTGGTAAAAATCAGGAAAAAGACGCAAGAGACCCCAACGACGCCCAGCAATACGATGATCGTCAAAATACTCCACAAGATTGCAGAGCGGTCATGCCCCGTTGGTGCAGAGTAGCTGTAATTTTTCATTGTCCGGCGACCTTATTCAGCTCGATTTGCTTTCCTGTTACGGTATGAATAATTCGATCTGACTTTGGCTGCGGTGTTCTTCTAACCAATCCTGAACCGCCTGAATCTGCAATTGTAAGAGCGCCTCGGGCGAAAGCAGACGTTGCGCTTCACGCTCCAGGAGCTGCACGATATGATAACCGGCCAGCGTTTCGATCACCGGGCTGAATGCCTCCACCTGCAAGCCGAAGATGACCTCTTCCAGTTTCGGGTCAGCCAGATAACCGCGCGGGAACCAGCCCAGGTCTCCGCGCGTCACCGGATCATACTTCGCCGCCAGGTTGCCAAAATCATTACCGGCCTGTAGCAATGAATACACCTGGTCGGCTTCTTCCGAATTATATAGCAAAATTTGGCGAGCATGCACCTGCTCTGCGGTGCGAGGCACCTGGGCAATGATCTGGTCGCGCATCCAGGCGGCCGCCATCGAGCGCGCCAGCGCCAGCCGGAAGGATTGATCGGTGTAACCATTGGCTTGCTTCCAAGAAGATAACGCTTCTGCGCCGCCGATTTGGGCGCTCAGTTGAGCGATGCGTTCATCAAGCTGCGCGTCGCTCAATGAATACCCTTGCTGAAAGGCTGCCTGTGCCAACAGCGCCTGCTCGATCAGGTTATCCAAAACCAGTTGCTTCTCTTCGGCTGAAAGCTCTGCTCCGCCGCGCGCCGCGCTGAATTGCGTCAATTCAGCTTCATATTCGGCCAGAGTAATTTCCAGCCCATTGACCTTGACTGCCAACGGCAATGGGGTGGCGGTCGGTTCAGGTTGGGTGGGAGATGCAAGCGGCGTTTGTTCTGCCTGAGCCGGCGGAGCGGTGACAACTGTGGTGGAAGGGGCGGTAACAGTCAAATCCGACCGCCTGCACCCGCTCAGCAAGGCGAACATTACCCCGAGCCAGAGC
This sequence comes from Anaerolineales bacterium, assembly GCA_020060465.1. Classification (GTDB taxonomy): domain Bacteria; phylum Chloroflexota; class Anaerolineae; order Anaerolineales; family UBA4823; genus RBG-16-57-11. The sequence goes on along the minus strand of JAGVAD010000016.1, from coordinate 90,201 downwards.
AGCCCTTTGATGTAAAATTGTAAGCGGATCATTGCAAGCAATTATACCTGTAATTGAAATGAGCAAGGAGCGAAACGGAATATGGCGCGAAGAATCCTGCGTTGCATGGTGCGCTTTCTTTTTCGCCTGTTATGCCGTTTGAGCATAGAGGGCCTCGATTGTGCCAACGTGCAAGGCGGCGCAATTTTAGCCGCCAATCATCTGAGCCGACTGGACGCGCCGTTGGTGTTTGCAATTGCGCCGCGCGAGGACATCACCGGTCTGGTAGCTGATAAATACCTCAAAAGTATCTGGATTCGTCCGCTGGTCGAGGCGGTGAGAGGTATCTGGATCAACCGCGAGCAAGCCGATTTTCAGGCGCTGCGGGCGGCGCTTCAGTATTTGCACTCCGGAGGTATGTTGGGAATCGCCCCGGAAGGGACGCGCAGCCGCACAGGCAATCTACAGCCGGCAAAAACGGGCGCAGCCTATCTGGCGCAAAAAGCTGGCGTGCCCATCATTCCAGCAGCGATCTGGGGCACAGAATCCGCCGTCTCTAAGTTATTCCGCCTGCAGCGGCCGCGCATCTATGTTCGTTTTGGCCCGCCGTTCTATTTACCGCCGTTAAACCGCGGCGACCGCAGCCAGGCTTTGCAACGTGATACAGATGAAATTATGTGCCGGATCGCGGCCTTGCTGCCAGAGGAATATCGCGGGGTGTATGCTCATCACCCACGATTGTTCGAATTGCTCAATGAGCGAATAAGCGTCTCGCTGCCAATGCGCCAGCCAATACGTGAAATAAATCACAAATAATCGGTACAAAGCTCTCTTACCCCGCCTCGTCAGATCGGTTATACTCATGGTTTGAAATAATTCAACCTGATTTGTGAGGTCTATCATGACCCTGGATGAAGAACAAAAACGCTGGGAAGAAAATGTGCTCAATCCGGCGTTGAAACGCTTTCCCGAACGTCGGGCGTCGTTTCAAACGACATCTGGCATCACCCTGCCACGCCTGCTGACGCCCACCGACCCAGACGCGGATTACATGGAAAAACTGGGGTTTCCGGGCGAGTATCCATTCACCCGCGGCGTCCAGCCCAGCATGTACCGCGGACGCTTCTGGACGATGCGCCAATATGCCGGTTATGCGACTGCCGAGGAATCGAATCAACGCTATCGTTATCTGCTCGAACAAGGGCAGACGGGCTTATCGGTGGCGTTTGATTTGCCCACGCAGATTGGTTACGACGCCGACGACCCCATTGCCATTGGCGAAGTCGGCAAGGTGGGCGTATCCATCTCATCGCTAGAGGATATGGCAACTTTGTTTCAAGAAATCCCATTGGGCAAAGTTTCCACCAGCATGACTATCAACGCGCCTGCCTCGATCTTGCTGGCAATGTATATCGCGGTGGCAAAGCGCCAGGGCGTGGATATTCACAACCTGCGCGGCACGATCCAGAACGATATCCTCAAAGAATATATCGCTCGCGGCACATATATCTTTCCGCCTGCGCCTTCAATGCGCCTCATCACGGATGTGTTTCGTTTTTGCCAGGCGGAAATCCCGCATTGGAACACCATCAGCATTTCTGGCTACCATATCCGCGAGGCAGGCTCCACCGCCGTGCAAGAGGTCGCTTTCACTCTGGCCAATGGCATCGCTTATGTCCAGGCTGCCCTGGACGCGGGCCTGGATGTGGACGGGTTTGCCGGTCAATTATCCTTCTTCTTCAACGCGCATAACAATTTCTTGGAAGAAGTGGCTAAGTTTCGCGCTGCGCGGCGTATGTGGGCGAAGATCATGCGCGAGCGTTTCAAAGCTCAAAAACCCAGTTCGTGGATGTTGCGTTTTCACACCCAAACAGCCGGTTCAACACTGACGGCTCAACAGCCGGAGAACAATGTCGTGCGAGTAGCGCTTCAAGCGCTGGCGGCAGTGCTGGGCGGCACGCAATCGCTACACACCAATTCCATGGACGAAGCCCTTTGGCTGCCCACGGAAAAGGCTGTGCGGGTGGCGCTGCGCACCCAGCAAATCATCGCCTATGAGTCCGGCGCAGCCGATTCGATTGACCCGCTGGCGGGTTCGTATCTGGTTGAATATCTGACCGACGAAGTTGAGCGCCTGGCAACGGATTACATTCGAAGGATTGATGAAATGGGCGGCGCGCTGGCAGCCATCCAACGCGGCTATATCCAGGCGGAGATTCAAGACGCTGCCTACCGTTTTCAGCAGGCGGTGGAGCGCGGCGAGGAAACCGTGGTTGGCGTCAACGCCTTCCAGGTGGACGAACAGGTCGAGTTAGAACGCCTGAAAGTTGACCCAGCCATCGAACAATCGCAGCGCAGCCGGTTGAGCGCATTGCGCGCCCGGCGAGACGCCAATCGAGTGAGCGAGTTGCTGGCGCGCCTGGAGACAACCGCGCGCAGCAGCGAGAACCTGATGCCCCTGTTGATTGAGTGCGTCGAAAATGACATCACGTTGGGCGAGATCTGCCGTGTGCTGCGCGGCGTGTGGGGCGAATACGAACCTCCAGCCTGGGTGTGAGTTTTATGAACGTTCCGCATGTTTTTGATCACACAGGCTTGTTTGGGGGAACCTGCGGGACGTTTTGCTTTCGGTGAATATCAACAAGTCTGAAAGAATATTCGAGGAAACCATGCCTAAGATCAAACGCATTGACCATGTTGCCATCCTGGTAGATGACCTGGAGAACACCCTTTCGTTCTGGCGGGATGCGCTCGGTATGGAACTGACCCATGTGGAAGATGTACCGGCGGAAAAATCTATGGTGGCGTTTCTGCCGGTGGGAGACAGTGAGGTGGAGCTGGTCAAACCGACGACATCCGATTCGGGGCTGGCGCGCTACCTGGAAAAGCGCGGCCCAGGGATGCACCACGTGTGCCTGGAAGTGGATGACATCGAGGGGATGCTGGCGCGCCTCAAAGAGAAGGGCGTTCAGTTGATTAATGAGACCCCAATGACGGGTTCGGGCGGCAGGAAATACGCCTTCATCCACCCCAAGAGCGCCAACGGCGTGATGGTGGAGCTTTATGAACTGCCCTGAGCGTCTCGAAACTGGCGAAGATTATTGACCTTCAATAATTTGGCGGCGAACGTCCCGCAGGCTTTTTAGGGGAACCTGCGGGACGTTTTGCACCAAAACGACCGGGTTCAGGCAAGTTGCCCCGGTCCTTTTATCGGTGATTGACCCCAGAGCATCAGTTTAACTGAAACCAATAGACCAGGTCGCCGGAATTATCGGTGTGAACTTCGTAAAGCTGCTGCCGATAGGAAAAGACAATGCGATAACCGGGGATAATCACTGGAGCGCACACCCGCCCAGGTTGTGGGATGCCCAGGCAGGAATCCGGCCACTGCACCGCTTCGACGGAAACAATCGTGAGGCGGCTGGGGCTGATTTGTAAAGCAGCGGATAACTCGGCGCGCGCCGCCCGAACAGCCGGCAGGCTCTCCCAATCCGGTGGAACCGGAGCGGAGCGGCGAATGGCCGGCACCAACCAGAAGGCGTTGGCATCAGAGGGCTTGCCGTTGTTCTCAACACGCAGAATGAATTGCACAGCCAGACCTGCCAGCCCCGATACATCTACATCCACCCGCGTCAGCCGTCCGTCATAGACCTCTCGCCATACGCCCAGGTTCTTCGGCGGTTGACCGGCAACTTGATAATCCAGGTAAAAAGTCACATCACAGTCGCGGCTATCCTTCAGGCAGCCAATATCTGCCATAAAGCGGTCGCCATTCTGGACGCGATAGGCTGGATAAACGCCGCTGATGATGCCGCCACGGGATTGTTCCGGGCGCGTCCACAAAGCTGGCTCATTTTCTCGCTTGCCGGTTTCCAGCACCGGCGCGTTGAGCAGGATCACCGAACCGTCTGCGCTGTTCTGGTTGCCCGGGCAGGGCAGCGTACGGAATGAATTGCGCCATACGGCGTTGCACATATTGGCGGCAAAATCATAAGGGTATTTGCTGGAGCTGGCTTCGACAACGATTTCGACCCAAAATGGCCGCTGCGCAGTGGGGCCGATGCCAAAGGTATAACCAGAGGGGTTGCTGAGCATCCAATTGCTGCGATAGCGGCTTGGCGTCGAAGGGGCGATGAAGTCCGCAGCTACATCCACCGTCTCGCCGGGGCGAACGACCCAGGGAAGCGAATAAGCGTTACGTACGTGCATGCGCTCTCCACCGACGAAAACCAGATAATAACCGGCAGTCCAGGCGCAGGAGCCAATGTTGCGAATGCGCCACACCTTTGTGAAAGATGCTCCGGGGGCAAACTTGCTGCCATCTGGAACGGTCACGTCTGCCATAAATTGCGCCCATTCACAAGGAATGGGGATGGGCGTAGCGGAGGGCGGGATGGGTGTCGCCGTGGGTGGGACGGGCGTCGCGCTGGGCGGAAGCAGCGTGGCGGTAACGGTGGGGGACGGTTGAGAGGTGTCCGTGGCGGTGGGCGACAGAATGGTCGGCGACTCCGTTGGGCTGCTCATGGCAATTTGTGTTAGCTGCGCTACCGCAGTTTGACCAGCCGCCAGAGTAGCCTGGGCGGCGATGGTTTGCGCCGCTGCAGTGTGGATGAAGCCGGTGCCGAGCGGAATTTGGATCGGCTGGAAATTGGGCAGGCAGCCGCTCAGCCCCAGCGTCAAAATTAGCAGCAAAAACGCTATCAATTTAAAGGGGTTTCTCGTGTTCATAAACATTCGCTCACTCCAGTAGCAGTCATCGCTGAGTTATATCTATGGCTCAAGCGATGTGTAATGCTTCAGCAATTCAATTTGACTTCTACTACTAGAGAGACGAATTACACCGCTGGCGAGTTCCCTACTTCCGCGCTGGCTTGAGAGCATTTATGGAGAGGTGGAGCTTTCAGGAGATTTTCAAACAGCGCAAGAAGATCTGTCGGTGCTGCCCGGCGCGTCGGTGTTCGAACAAATACACCCCCTGCCATGTTCCCAGGCTCAAACGGCGATCGTCTATTGGGATGGTCAGGCTGGTTTGGGTCAGCATGGCGCGCAGATGCGATGGCGAGTCATCGGCGCCTTCCAGTCTATGTTCATACCATGCCTGTCCTTCTGGCGCCAGATGCTCCATGAAGGTTTCCAGATCCGCTTTCGCGGTGGGATCGTAGCTTTCGCTGATGACCAAAGAAGCACTGGTGTGGGGGATATACAAAAAACACATCCCTTCAACAATGTCCCATTGGCGGATGCGCTCTTCAACCATTCGGGTGAAGGCATAGAGTCCTTTGCCGCGCGAAACAACGGTCAAGGTGTCTTTATACCAGTTCATGAACGGTTGTTTCCTCAGCCCTTCAACGCGCCGGCCAAAATACCGCGGATGAAGTAACGTCCCAGGAGCAAGAAGAAAAGCAATGGCACGAACACCGAGAGCAGTGCGGCAGCCATTTGTAAGTTATACAATACCAGCGTTGTCCCCTTGGCTTCAGCCATTACCACCTGCACCGTCTGCGTGGCTGGCGAGGAGAGCGACAACGCCAGGAAGAATTCGTTCCATACCTGGGTGAAGATGATAATGGCTACCGAAACATAAGCCGGCATGGATATAGGCGTCACAATGCGGAAAAAGGTCTGAATCTTGGACGCGCCGTCCACTTCAGCGGCTTCTTCCAGCTCTCTCGGCACGGAAAGGAAGAAAGTACCCATCAACACAGACGCCAGAGGCACATTCAGCACCAGATAGCTGACGATCAATCCCCAGTGGGTCAATAAGAGCCTGGTTTTTGCCATGAGCGTCACCAGAGGAATGATGATCGCCTGGAGTGGCATATACAGGGCAATCCCTACCAGGATAAACAACACTCGCGTAAAGGTGGACTTGGAGCGGCTGAGATAATACCCGCCCAACCCACCGAAGAAGGCAGATAAAAAGGTGACCGAAAACGATATAATCATTGAGTTCAGCAAGCGGGGAAGCATCTGGCTTCTAAACCGTGTGCTGCCGAACAAGACTTCTGTATAATTGCCGAATTGGGGGCTGCCAGTTGGGATCAAATAATTGCCGACCGTCACCTCTTGCACCGATTTCAGCGAGGTGATGATCATCACATAAACTGGCAGCAGATATGCAAAACTGAGCAAAATGAGCGTCAGAATGACAATGATCTTGATGGTGGCGTTCTTGCTTCTCATTCGAACCACCTTCTCAGTGCGTAAATCGTGTAAGGGATGACAATGATAAATGCAATCAGGAAAATGATTACGCCCAAAGCTGCGCCCATACTGACCAGATGCTGCTGGAAGGTGGCAATAAACATATACAACGATAAGACATCGGTTGAAATTCCGGGTCCTCCAAATGTGACAATATAAACGATGTCGAACACCTTTAATGTAGAAATCAGCAGCAGCGAAACCAGCACCAGTAAACCGGAGCGGATATTGGGTATGATAATGGAGAATAGAATGCGCAATTTGGATGCGCCGTCAACCGTGGCTGCCTCGACCATCTCTTGCAGCTCAGAGGTTCTGAACGAAGACTGAATGATGATGACCGCGAACCCTAAATATTGCCAGATGAAAATCAGGATCAGCCAGTAAGTGGCGGTGGATGGATTGGTGGTAAAAGTAAGCGGCGATTGAACGCCAAGAGCAGCGAGAATGGTGTTGAATACGCCGCGTTTAGGTTCATACATCCACGACCAAATTGTGCCGGTCACAATGAAAGACATCGCAACCGGATAGAGGATCAGCGTGCGGATGTATGATTCAATCGCCGGGAAGGGAGCCAGCTCCAGCAAATAAGCCAGGAAAATCGCCAGGAAGACCGTGGGGATAACCCCCAGGATCAGCCATTTCAAGTTGTTTTGAACATCTACCCAAAAGCGTATGTTGTTGAACAGCGACTGATACCACTTAAAACCGGCAAATTCATAATTCGCTGCGATCCCGCTCCAGTTGGACAGCGAGACATAAAATGTCCAGATTAATGTCCCATATAGGGTGATCACAAAGACCAGCAGGGGGACAACAAAAACCAGAAATTCTACGAAGGTCAATTGATCGCGGCGGCGTTTTTTACCGCGGGTGGTTGGAGTTGTAATGGCGCTCACCCGTCTCCCCTGTATTTAAAATAATCGCCAGCAATTGCACTGGAGGGCCATAGGAACCTTAGGAAGTTCTTTGAAATCCGGTAGGGATGCATTTCAAGCATCCCTACCGGCAATTTTGCAACCGGCTAAGCCCCTTGGATCCGGCTATAACCGCCAGATCGGGACAAATGACCGGCGCTGAAAGTCATTATGGCCATTGATACCAGGCCGAGGCGTCCTTGACATTGAATTGCTGGAACAGGCTGGCAACCTGTTGGATGGTCGCATCCACATTCGGCTGCACCAGGAAGGAGGCAATGGCGTTCCAGTATTCAGAGGTGAAGGACGAAGGCGCGATGCTGCCGTGCTGATCGAGGATCAGCTTATCCGGGTTGTCGCGCACGTACTGCATCAGCTCCTGCCGGATTGGATCCGGGAACTCCGTCGGGTCAATATCGGTGCGGGCAAACAGGCCGCCCTGGATCACATCTGTGGGGACCTGCAGCTCCGGCGAAGCGACCACTTCCAGCCACTTTAAGGTGGTCTCCGGGTTGGGAGCGCCCTTAGCCAGACCATAGGTGTCGGGGTGGAAGAGCAGAATACGTTCCGGCTTCTGCGGGAAGGTAACCGCGCCAAAGTCCACGCCAGCCTTCCAGCCGCCGCCTTTTTCCAACGCGCCGATTGCCCAGGTGCCCATGAGAGTCATAGCCGCAGTGCCGCCAGGCAGCAAAGCGGTCGCCTGATCCCAGGTCAATCCGGCGTGATCGGTATTAATGTAGGGCGCTAACGCCTGGAACTTCTCCAGCGATCGCTTGAATGGCTCGAAGGTGGCCGGATCCAGCTCGCCCTTGTAGAACTTCACATAGTCAGCCGGGCCGGCTTCCTCCATGAACACCGCGTCGAAGACGAAGGCATCGCCCCATTTTTCTTTGGAACCCAGGCCAATGCAAGCCAGGTCGGGTTTGGCGGCTTTGATGGCTTCGCAGGTGGCGACCAGCTCGTCGTAATTAGTCGGCGGGGTCAGTTGCAGTTCATCGAAGAGAGCTTTGTTGTAGTACAGGATGTTTTGGATGTGCATATTCAACGGGACGACGTATGGATGCCCGTCCACTGTCACAGCCTTAGCCAACGGGCCAGGGATCTTGTTGGCGTAATCCAACTGCGCCCACAGATCATCCAATGGCTCAAGCTGACCCGCGTCCACATAAGCCTTCAGCTCGGCGCCACCCAGGGTTTGGAACGTGTCAGGCGGTAGACCGGCGGTCATACGCGCCTGAAGCACCACGCGCTGGTTAACGCCGCCGCCGCCCGGAGTTGGGTTCTCCACGATTTCCACATCCGGGTACTTGGCTTTGAATGCCTCATACATGGCGTCTGCGGCTTCGCGCTCGCCGGGCGCTGTCCACCAGTTGAAGATGATCAACTGGGGCTTCTTCGGCTCAGGGGTCGCCTCGACCACCACGGTCTTGACGACTTCCTTCACCTGGGGTGTGCCTTCAACCACGACCTCTTGCGTCACCACCTCGGTCACAACAACAGTCTGAACGACCGTTTGCGGCGCGCAGGCACTGAGGATCATGCTGAAGATCATCAAACCAGAGAGTAATGCAAAGATCTTTTTCATAGCACCCACTCCTCCTTAGAAAGGGTCGAAAAGTTTATGTAATTATGCTAAGACGGAAAAAACTGAAGCAGAATTAAGATAGTCCCTCGCTTACCACCTCCTCTCCAGGTCAAAATTCCTTACAAAATGTTGTGAACCGTTGGCGTTCAGCCTAAGCTATTGATTTCCTTGTAGCTTCAGGTGGTTATCATCTTAATTTGTTCAGTAAAAAGAAGATTTGCTAATCAAAGAGCGTACACAATTAACTATTATTCACCAGAACAGGCTGTTTGTCAAGGATTGTGAGATGATCGTGAAATTCATCACGAATTGACAGGAGCCCCTGTTCTTGCAATATGTACTTGACCGCATAATCTTATTTCTGTAAAATTCATCTATGATTCAAATCGCACTTTCATATACTTCCAGCCGTTTTTGTTCCAGATTTGGCTGATTGCAGCGGCAATACCCGACAGTGAAAGGAGGTGGTTAACCTTGTAACCTTTGGGCGGGGATGAACAACCCTCGCGCAGTCGTCGCCCTTGGATGGGGCTTCATTAATTCAACACCCGAAAATTTCACTGGAGGAAGAACAGAATGAAAAAGCGCGTAATCACCCTGTTGTCGCTGTTTATGATCGCCAGCCTGCTGACCGCTGCTTGCGGCGGCGGCGGGAGCGCCGGCCCGACCGTCATCAAGATTGCCACACAAAGCCCGCTCTCAGGCGGTCAATCAGCGATCGGCGTTGATATCAAGAACGGCGCTGAACTCGCTCTGGAGCAACTTAAAAAGCCGCTGGAAGATATGGGCTTCAAAGTCGAACTGGCGCCCTATGATGATCAGGCAAATCCAGATACTGGCGTGGCAAACGCCAAAAATATTGTAGCCGATCCAGCCGTGCTGTGCGTCGTGGGACACTACAATTCCGGCGTACAAATCCCCTCTTCAGAAGTCTATCATGCATCCAACCTGGCGAACGTATCGCCAGCCAACACCAACCCGAAGGTCACCGACCGCGGCTATTTGGAAGTCAGCCGCATTGTGGGGCGTGATGACGTTCAGGGCGTGGTGGCGGCACAGTTCGCCGCATCCAAGGGGATGAAGAGCGCCTATGTCATCCACGACAAGACGGCTTACGGACAGGGCATCGCCGAGTTCTTTAAGCGCGAAGCCGAAAAGGGCGGTATGCAGGTGTTAGGCTTTGAGGGCACGGAAGAGAAAGCCAACTTTGATGCCATCCTGGCGCCCATGCTCTCCGCCAACCCAGATGTAGTGTTCTTTGGCGGCATCTATGACCAGGCTTCGGTGTTATTCAAGCAGGCGCGTGAGAAAGGCTACATGGGCATGCTGTTGAGCGATGACGGGTACGACTCGCCAGAGGCGATCAACATCGGCGGCCCCTCGCTGTTGGAAGGCGGCGGTCTGTATTACACCACCGTTGCCGGCCCGGCCAAGCTCTATCCGGGCACAGCCAAGTTTCAACAGGACTTCAAGGCCAAATACGGCGCTGACCCCAAGCCCTTTGCCGCCCAAGGTTACGATGCAATGGCGCTCTGTTTGAAGGGAATTGAGAATGCAGCGAAGGAAGCAGGAAATAAACTGCCTGCTCGCGAAGCGGTGGCCAAAGCCATTCGCGCCTTGAAGGATTTTCCCGGCATCACCGGTACCATTAACTTCAACGCCAAAGGCGATCTGGTGACGGCGAAATACTTTGTCATCCAGGTGGTCTCTGCGGATCCCGCCATGTGGAACGATAACAAGATTGACCAGACTTTGGATATCGCTCCGCCTGAATAAACCTCTCTAGGTTGTTGCCCCAGCCCTCTCCAAGCGAGGGGGCTGGGGTTCTTTGGGAAACCGACATGCGACGTCTCCTCAACGCCACTCTATTGATCGAAATCCTGCGACCGCTAGGGCAGATCGCGGTTTTTGTAACCGGCGCAGGAATGATCCTCTCCGCCTTGATGTTGGGGCTGGCGGTGTTGTTACGCGGTTCAACGGTTGATGCAACAACGATTAGCAACTATGGCGTGGATCTCTTTACCTATACGTTGGTCAACCTGCCGCAAGTTTTAATTGACGGCGTGACCATCGGATTCGTATATGCAGCCATTGCCTTAGGATATACCATGGTTTATGGCGTGCTAGAATTTATTAACTTTGCACACAGCGAGATCTTCGCCATCGGCGCTTTTGTGGGCGTAGAGATATTAATCGCTCTGAATAACTCCGGTTATCTCAATGATATCTCATACGCGATGGCGTATTTCTGGTTATTGTTGGCGGTGATCGCAGCCATGATTGCAGCCGGGGCAACCGCGGTAGCCATGGAACGCATCGCTTACCGCCCGTTGCGTGGTGCGCCGCGCCTGGTGCCGTTAATCTCTGCCATCGGTGTATCTTTCTTTTTGCAAGATGCCATTCGATTGATTGAGAGCCTGACAACTGGCCAGTTTCATCGCATCATCCCTACCTTTGGCAATTTCGACCAGCAAATCTCTCTGGCCAGCCTGAATATTATTGGAACGAAGATTGATTTGATCATCCAGGTGAAATCAGTCATTGTGATTGTCTCGGCGATCTTTATGGTCGTGGGGTTGAATTATCTGGTGAATGCCACCAAGCTTGGCAAAGCGATCCGCTCGGTGGCGCAAGACCGGGTGACCGCGAATCTGATGGGCATCAACGTCAACCGTATCATTGCCATGACCTTCTTAATTGGTGGGACATTGGGCGGCGCGGCGGGGGTGCTCTTTGCCTTGAAATTCACCCGCATTGACCCATTTGTAGGCTTCTTCCCAGGCTTGAAAGCTTTCACTGCAGCCGTATTAGGAGGAATCGGCAACATCACCGGCGCTCTGTTGGGCGGTCTTGTCTTGGGGATGTTGGAGACTTTCTCTGGCTCCTATCTATCTGTGTTCACGATGGGCGCTTTCGGCGCAGAATACAAAGATATCCTGGCGTTCGCCATTCTGATCCTGGTGCTGATCTTCCGGCCATCTGGCCTGCTCGGCGAACAGGTAGGCCAGAAAGCATAGGAGGCGATCATGGACAAGGGATTGCTCAATCAACTCTCCAAATGGACGCAAGCCTTGCAAACCAGGCTCACAAAAGGCAGGGGCGCTACGATTTTTATCCTCATCTACCTGGCCATCGGGACGATCTGGGTCTATTTCAGTCCGCGCTCCCTTTTGGCGTTTCTGTTGTTCATCTCTTCGGCCATTCTAATTTATTACTTGCCCCTGACGACGCGTTTTAAGTTCGGTCTGGCCGCGGTGATGCTGCTGGTGCTGGTGCCGATCCTGGGGGTGCGCAACATATTCTATCTGGAGGTGATTTTTCAGATCAGCGTTTTTGCCGCCCTGGCGTTGGGATTGAACATCGTAGTAGGTTTTGCCGGTCTGCTCGATCTGGGTTATGTGGCTTTTTATGCAGTGGGGGCGTATCTTTGGGCATTTTTTGGCTCCCAGCAGCCCTATCTGCTTTACGAAATTCCTGGCACAGCGCCTCCAGGTACGCCGTTTTTCCTCCCTGCGGACACGTTTTATCTGTTCATGTTTCTGGGGATCATTCTGGCTGCGTTTACCGGCATTTTGCTTGGCTTGCCGGTGTTGCGCCTGCGAGGCGATTACCTGGCAATCGTCACTCTGGGTTTTGGCGAAGTGATCCGCGTGTTGGCTAACAATCTGGATAAGCCCTGGAACATCACCAATGGGCCGCAAGGCATTACGCCGATCCAACGCCCCACCTTGCCCGAACCGCTTTTGAACGCTCTGAGAGTGGTGTTAAATCCAATCGTGGGGCATAATGTTACCGAAGGGGAATTCTATAATCTCTTCTTCTACTTATTGGCATTGTTGGTGATCCTGGTCGTGATTGTTGTGGTGCGACGATTAGATGATTCAAAGATCGGGCGTGCCTGGATCGCCATTCGCGAAGATGAGACCGCTGCCATCGCCATGGGGATTCCTTTGGTGCGTCTGAAGCTGGCAGCTTTTGCTGCCGGGGCTTCTTTCGCCGGCGTGATGGGCATTCTATTTGCTGCCAGCCGCACGTTTGTCAGCCCCGAATCGTTCTCTTTCATGCAGTCCATTGGCGTGCTTTCGATGGTCATCCTGGGCGGTCTGGGCAGCATACCGGGCGTGATCGTGGGCGCGGCGGTAGTGATTATTTTGAACCTCCAGGTGCTGCAAGGGTTATCGTTGTACCTCAGTCAGCTACGCCAAAGCGATGCGGTGATTCCCATCATCAATTTTGCCTGGAAGAACCTTTCGACCCAACTTGACCCGGCCAAATATCAGCGTATGCTCTTTGGCATTATTCTGATTGTGATGATGATCTATCGTCCGGCCGGCTTGATTCCGGCGGAACGGCGCAAGCGAGAGCTGACGCGAGAAGAAGAGGCTTTAGAGAATAATGACCTGGGTGCAGGCGGCGCAGATGCGCAGGATCCCACGGGGCAGTCCACGTCTGGGGAGGTAGAGCATGGCGCTGCTTGAAACTCGACAGGTCACCAAGCGTTTTGGCGGTTTACAGGCTGTCAGCCGGATGGATTTCGTCCTGGAACAAGGCAGTATAGTCAGCATCATTGGCCCCAACGGCGCGGGAAAGACCACCTTCTTCAACACTTTGACGGGCATTTACCGACCTGAAGAGGGCGAGATCCTCTTCGATGGTCACTCGCTGGTGGGAAAGCGCCCCGATCAAATCACCAGCCTGGGTATGGCGCGCACCTTCCAAAATATTCGGTTGTTTGCCAGCATGACGGTTATTGAAAACATTATGGTAGGGATGCACCCCCGCCTGCGCCAAAACATGGCGGATGCGCTGTTGCGTAACCGTAGGCTGTTGAGCGAAGAGAAATTTGCTCATGAACGCGCCTTTGAGCTGATGGCGTTTGTGGGGTTGAAAGGCCTGGGCGATGAACTGGCGCGCAACCTGCCGTACGGCGCTCAACGGCGGGTGGAGATCGCCCGCGCTTTGGCTTCCGAGCCGAAGTTATTGCTCCTGGATGAGCCTACGGCTGGCATGAACCCGCGTGAAACAGATGAAGCGGTTGATCTATTTCGCCGCCTGCGCGATCAGTTAGGCATCACGATTTTGCTCATCGAACATTCGATGCGAGTGGTGATGGATATTTCGGAGCGCATCACGGTGATGGACTATGGTCAGAAGATCGCCGAGGGTTTACCGGCTGAGATCAGCAACGATCCCAGAGTGATCGAGGCCTATCTGGGGCGCGGCGCGGTGGAAGCCATGCAAGAGTGACAGGAGAACTCCATGAGCCTGCTGGAACTGGAAAACGTTCATTCATACTACGGGCACATTCACGCGCTCCAGGGGATCTCTCTGCGGGTGGAGGAAGGGGAGATCGTTACACTCATTGGCGCGAATGGGGCTGGCAAAAGCACAACCCTGCGCACCATCTCCGGGCTGATTAAGCCGCGGCATGGCTCCGTGCGACTGAAAGGACAGGATATTACCGGCCTGCCTCCGCATCAGATCGTCGAGTTGGGCGTGGGTCACGTCCCCGAAGGGCGGGGCATCTTCCCGCGTCTGACCGTGCGCGAGAACCTGGAGATGGGCGCCTACACCATCCAGGATCGGGCGGAAGTGGCGCGCCGCATGGAATTCGTCTTTGGCATCTTCCCGCGTTTGAGGGAAAGGATCAACCAGAAAGGCGGCACACTATCCGGCGGCGAGCAGCAGATGCTGGCTACGGCGCGTGGTTTGATGCTGAAACCCCACATCTTGCTGATGGATGAGCCTTCGATGGGGCTGGCGCCGGTTCTGGTGGAAGCGATCTTTGAAGTCATCAAGACCTTAAACCAGCAGGAAGGCACCACCATCTTGTTGGTGGAGCAGAATGCTCTCATGGCGCTGTCTGTGGCACACCGTGGCTATGTATTACAGATTGGCAACATCGTCTTGGACGACACAGCGGAAAACTTAAAGAAAAACGAAATGGTGCGCGCAGCTTACCTGGGCGTAAAGTGAGCCGATTGTAAAAATTACGCTCTTTGGTTATCCGCCAGGGGTTGCTGAGTTGGTACAATTACTCAGTAACCCCTTCACTTTGAGCGAGCACAGGAGCAACGAATGCTGGAAGGAATTGTCACCTGGGCGGAGATTGATCTGGATGCGATCGAGTGGAATGTGCGGGCGTACAAACGTCATGTCGGCGAGGGCGTAAAGGTCATCGCCGTCGTGAAAGCCAATGCTTACGGTCACGGCGCGGCGCAGGTGGGGAAAACTGCGTTGGAAGCCGGGGCGGAGATGCTGGCAGTGCATCGCGCTATCGAAGGTGTGGAGCTGCGCAAGGCGGGCATTCAGGCGCCTATTTTGGTGATGGGGTATACCCCGCCAGACGGCGCTCAACTGATTGTGAATTGGCGCTTGACCCCCAGCCTGATGACGGTTGAGTTTGCCCAGGCGCTCTCCGCCCGCGCCAGCGCCACGGGTGCGAAGGCGCCTGTACATGTGAAGGTGGATACGGGCATGAGCCGCTATGGCCTCTTGCCGGAAGAATTGGTGGATTTTCTGCGTTCGATTCAGCCGCTGTCAGGCATTTGGGTCGAAGGCGTGTTCACACATTTTGCCACTGCGGATTGGGCGGATCAGAGCTACGTATTGCAACAGCTTGCGCTCTTTCAAGAGACGTTATCGGCGGCTGGGACGGCGGGCTTTACTTTCCCGCTGGTGCATGCCGCCAACAGCGCAGCGGCGATGAGGCTGCGCGCGGCTCACTTTAACGCCATCCGCCCGGGTATTGCAATGTACGGCATGCATCCGTCCAGCGAGTGGCCGCCGGTCTTTGAGATCCGCCCGGCCCTCACGCTCAAGAGCAAGGTCAGCCGTGTGCGCTGGCTGCCGTCCGGCGCAGCAGTCAGTTATGGGCGCACATTTATCACGCAGAAGCCGACTCGCTCCGCGCTGGTGCCGGTGGGCTATGGCGACGGTTATCACCGCATTCTCTCCAATAAAGGTTATGTCCTAATCCGTGGCCGCCGCGCGCCGCTGATTGGTCGGGTGTGTATGGATCAATTTGTGGTAGATGCCAGCGACATCCCCGATGTGCAGCAAGACGACGAGGTGGTGTTGGTTGGGCGGCAGGAAGCTGAGCATATCCGCGCCGAGGAGGTGGCTGCATGGGCGGATACGATCAACTATGAAATAACGACTGCGCTGCTGCCGCGTGTGGCGCGGGTATATTTTCGCAACGGCCAGGTTCAAGAGATCGCCTCGTTGTGATAGCCGCTGGTTGCTGACATGTCGTCTCCTGGGCTGGGTATCCTGTTTGGGCTGGCGTCGGCGCTGGTTTGGGGCAGCGGGGATTATTGCGGTGGGCGCGCCGCATTGCACGGGAAGCCAGTGCAGGCGACCTTCCTGGCGGCGCTGTCGGGCCTGGTGATGCTCTCCCTGGCTGCAATAGCGCGAGGCGAAGCGTTGCCGTCTTTAATAGGCGCGGTTTGGGCAATTATGGCGGGGATTGCAGGGATGCTGGGGATTGCCGCGCTGTATGGTGGGTTGGCGGTGGGCAATGCCAGTTTGGTTGCCCCCACTGCCGCCGTGGTCGGGGCAATTGCGCCTCTGGGGGTCAGTCTGTTTTTCGAGGGCTGGCCAAGCCTTGCTCAGTTGGGCGGCTTGATGCTCGGCCTGCTGGGCATTTGGCTGGTTTCGCGGCCAGCCGAGGGTACGGGGGGCACCACCCACCGGGGTTTTGGATTGGCCGTCCTGGCTGGCATTTCGTTTGGCAGCTTCTTCGTGCTGCTGGCGCAGACTGAACGAGAGCAGATCGTCATCACCCTGGTATTGGCAAAAGCCGCCGCGCTGGGCGCGGCCGCGCTCTGGTTATGGATGCTGCGCAGCCGACTTCCTTCGCTGACGGACAACCCTCTGGGGTTGTGGGCAGGCGTTTTGGACGCTGGCGGCAATGTCCTCTACTTGCTGGCGGTGAACTTCACCCGCCTGGATGTTGCAGCCGTGACAGCATCCATGTATCCGGCGACGACTGTGCTGCTTTCGGCGCTGTTGCTGCGTCAGAAAATCTCCCGCGCTCAACTTTTCGGCTTGTTATTGTGTTTGAGCGCCCTGGCTTTGCTGGCGATTTGAAGAAGTTTCGTACAAGACCTTCCACAGACGCCCTTAAACAGACCACAACCTTGAACGTAAAGGGAGATAATCATTCACCCTCATTGTTCTTCTTCGCCAAACAGCAGGGTGACGAGGCCGGCAGCAAATGAGTTCAGGTTCTCTCCAGCGGCGGCCATTTCGGGGCTTTTCATAGCCGCTTTGAGCGCCTCTCTATCCGCAAACGTCATCTCTGCCATCAGGTAAAATTCCTCGCCCAGGATGGTACGGGTGAAGCGGGTGATCGCTGTTTTTTGCAACCCCGGCGTTTTAGCGATCAGCGGCAGATGCGTTTGGAAATAATGGCGATCAAATTCGGCGGGGTCTGTCGGCTGGCGGTAGAGAGCGATCAGTTTAGACATACTTTTCCTCCTGAGGAAATAAGAGATGGTCTCCCTGTGCAGTGTTTGAGCCACGGAGGGCACAGAGAGCAAGAGAGAATGGAAGGAAATCTTCGCGTATGCTGCGTCTGAGAGGAAAATAGTCTCTCGGCGGCTCGTGCGAACGCGGTGACAATATTTTCATCCTTCGAGGCGAACTGTTGTTCATGACAATACCAACGCTCAAGAGGGAGACGATCAAATAAGATCGGATGAAAGAACGAGCTCCGGTCAAGAGCAGCTTTCAACGAGCGCGGCTCAGATCGGCTTAAATTGCTCAAATGGCTGGCGGCAAGCGTTGCAGACATATATTGCCCGGCAGAGCGTCGAGCCAAAGTCGTTTTTCAACTCGGTTTTCGACGAGCCGCAGTAAGGACAGTTGACTTCCACCAGCAAGGCAGCTTCTAACTGCCCCTCATGGCGCGGTGGGGGCGCTAAGCCCATAGCTTTCAAGCGGTCGCGCCCGGCAGAGGTGATCCAATCGCTGCTCCAGGCGGGAGAGAGCGACAGGCGCGTCCTCACCTCCGGCGCGCCTGCCTGGAGCAAACGCGCCTCAATCTCCGACTGTATCATCTGCAGCGCCGGACAGCCAATGAAAGTAGGCGTCAGGGTTACAATGATCTGATCCCCTTCGACACCCACGCTGCGGATCATCCCTAGCTCCACCACCGATACAGCGGGGATTTCAGGGTCTTTCACCTGTTCCAGTATGCGCCAGATCTCTTCTGCGGTCATCATTGTCGTTTCGGATTTCCCTTCAAAGAGTAACCGCTCACCATTGCGCCTCAGGCTCCTGGCGGGGGAGCGATTGCATCTCAGCCAGAATGACCCGCAGGTGAGGCGTGTGAACGCTGCGTTCGAGCGCCGGTGGAATTTCGGTCGGTAGGATAAGTCCGCATTCTGTTTCCAGGAAAGGGAGCACAGTGGCTTGCCAATTGGCGAGCCACGTCTGCGCCTCGGGCGCGACCCCGGCGCCGGCCAGGCGGGAGAGACCCGACGTGGGGGCGAGCAACTGCGCCATATACGGCCAGCAAGCTTCCAGAGCGGATTGCATACGCCGATGGCTCTCCTCTGTGCCGCGGCTTAAACGCAACACCCACAAGCGTGTGTGGCGCTCGTGATAGAGTTCCTCGCGCAGCATTTTTTCTGCTACCTGCGCCACAGGCTGGTAGGCGCTACGCTTCAAAGCCGCCAGGCGCGTTTTCTCGGCGGCGTCGAAAAGATACTGGCGTAACATAGTGAACGCCCAATCGCCGTTGGGCAGTTCGACAATCTGGGCGTTGCGGAAATCTTCCGCAGATCGGAAATAAACGAGCTGGTCGGGATACAAATCGGGATCCTGACCTTCTACTTCAGCCAGGATCGAGTACCAGGCCGCGGCATGGCCGATCTCGTCCAGGGCGATGTTGGCAAAAGCAATATCTTCCTCTAGAACAGGCGCGTGGCCGCACCATTCCGAAGCGCGGTGACCCAGGATCAGCTCGTCATCGGCGAGGGCGAATAAAAATTCGCGAAAGTCGTGCAAGAGGGATGAGTCCATATTCAAGTTTATGGTTCCGCGTTTACGCCCTCATTTCTTCAGACTACGCATGGCTGTGTAGGTGTGAAAATCGGTGGACATGCGGAAACTCTTCTCATGGGCGGGCGCATAGAGCGAATCGGCATCCTGGGGGTCGTTTGGGGTCACATAGCGGACGGGAAAGACCCACCAGGCAAAGGGCGCCTTCTCGCCGGAGAACGCGGCCACGGCTTGCTGCATGGCCTGCGCCGGGGAAATTGCCTCGACGGTCCCCAGCAAAGTCTGCGTCCCGGCAGATTTGGCTTTGCAAAATACATAATAAGGTTCAGCGTCTTCGGCTTGCGCATCCAATTGAAGCTGCTCAAAATATAGATCGTTTAATTCTTGCGCCGTCTTTGAATAGATCGCCGTTGTAGGGACGACCCACATGCTGATCGCCGCCGGCCGGCGAGCAAAGACATCCCGCGCGTTGAGCAACGCCATTTCTGCATCCGGGGCATGCACCGAGCCAACGTCCAGATAGGGCGTTCCAGGCTTTTCCTGGACGAATACCTCAAAACGCCGCCATTGGGTGTCATTCATTGATCTTATGTCATCCTGAATCAGGCGGCGGTTTGCTTCTGCGCATACGCCGCCAGCGCCTGGCGCACCCAGCGGCCATCCTCATGAGCCTGAATGCGCGCCGCCATGCGTTCTTTGTTGCAAGGACCTTCTCCCCGCACCACGCGCCAGAACTCGTCCCAATGAATGGGACCAATCAGCCAGTGTCCGCTCCCTTCGTCGTAACGCAGGTCTGGGTCGGGTATGGTCAACCCCAGGGCGTGCAGCTCTGGGACGATTGTGTCCAGAAAGACCTGGCGCAACTCGTCGTTGGTTTTGGTTTTGATGCCCCAGCGTTTCAGGATTGGCGTATTGGGCGAATCATGATCCGGCGGGCCGAACATCATCAGAGTTGGCTGCCACCAGCGGTTGATGGCGTCTTGCACCATCGCTCTCTGGCACGGCGTGCCCTGCGCCAGCCGGATGACAATATCTTGCCCTTGTTTCTTGTGAAAGTTTTCCTCGGCGCAGATGCGCACCATTGCCCGCGCATACGGACCATAAGAGCAACGCGCCAGCATCGTCTGATTGAGAATGGCAGCGAAATCCACCAAATAACCGATCACGCCGACATCCGCCCAGGTGAGGGTCGGGTAATTGAACACGTTAGAATATTTTGCTTTGCCGGCGAGAAGCGCCTCCAGCATTTCTTCACGCCTCACGCCCAGCGTTTCGGCGGCGTGATACAGATATTGTCCATGCCCAGCCTCGTCCTGCACCTTGGCCAGCAGGATCATTTTGCGTCGCAGGGAGGGAGCGCGGGTGATCCAGGCGCCTTCAGGAAGCTGGCCGACGATTTCACTATGGGCGTGCTGCGAGATCATGCGGATTAGCTGACGGCGATATTCGGCGGGCATCCAATCGCCCGGCTCGATCTTTTCGCCGCGTGCAATACGCGCCTCAAAAGCGAGCAGCCGTTCCTGCTCTTCCTGGGTTTCATCTATTTCTCCGGTCGTCGTCCCATACATCTCTTTTCCTCAATACGGACAAAATCGCCGTCTGTTCAATATTGCTGCGCTATAGCATCTATCCCGAACCCACCCCAACCGTCTTCACCGGTGTGTAATGCCTGATGGCTTCTTTGCCCAATTCACGGCCAAATCTGCTTTGCGCTCCGTATCACTGGGGTTTTTCTCCCGATAACCACTCCGGGGCGTCATCTTCCGCCCAGCGGCGGCGGATTTCGGCATAATTGGGAGCGCGTTTCTGGTTGAAGGCGCGCACCCCCTCCCAGGTCTCCGGGCTGGTGTTGTGGATCGCCAGCCATTCGCGGCCATGACCAATGGTCAGATGCCAGCTCAGATCGCGCCAGAAGTTTAGCTGTTGTTTGGTGTAGCGCGTCTTTTCGGGGAACTTGTTGACCAATTTTTCAACGATCTCATCCACCTTTGCGTCCAGCTCCGCCCGCGGCGTCACCCAGTTGACCAATCCCCACTCTAACGCCCTCTGGGCGGGGATTTCTTCGTTCAGGAGCAGGATTTCACGCGCCCGCCGTTCGCCGACGATCAATGGCAAGAATTGGGTTGCACCAGCCAGCGCCACACTGCCGTGGCTGGTGCCTACATGACGGATATAGATGTCATCCGCGGCCACTGCCAGATCGCAGCTCAAGTTAAATTCATTACCGCCACCAACCACAATGCCATTCAGGCGAGCCAGTGTGGGTTTGCCCAGGTTGCGTAGCCGCTCGTGGCATTCGATGAATTCGCCCATCCATTTCCAATAGTCACGTGGCCGTTCTAAGAACTGCTGTTGTTCATCCAGATCCGCGCCGGTGCAAAAAGCGCGCTCCCCGGCGCCGGTCAGGACCAAAACAGCGATGGCGTCATCCCAACTGGCGTCTTTGAGCGCCAGATTCATCTCAGATAACACGCCAAAATTGACCGCGTTGAGAACCTGTGGGCGGTGAATGGTGATGGTTGCCCGCGGCCCCGCTTTTTCATAGCGGATGAATTCGAAGTTGAACTGGTTGGCGTCTTTGCCGATATATTGTCGGTTGTTCACGAAGTGCCTCATCTCCCCAGAATTTCCAAAAACAGACAATAAAGATTTTTCTTGTCGTATTATATCTTAAATCAATAATGGTGGGATTGAAAGACGCCCAATCAGAGTGCCTGAATAAGTTGACGGTCGCTCTTGCCCCCGATTTCAGGTGCGAGGCGATTCCGAAATGCCTCGCACCTGACCTGGATTTCAGCTTCTCAATTGAGCCCCCAACTCTCTCTCCAACTGGCGGATAATCCTTTGCCGGATTTTCTGCGCTTCATCGGCGGTGAGCGTGCGCTCCGGCGATTGATAAGCCAGGCTATAGGCCAGGCTCTTCTTGCCAGCGCCGATTTGTTCGCCGCGGTACACATCGAACAGGCGCAGATCTGCCAATGCCTTGCCGCCCGCCTGTCGGATGACCGCCTCCACCTGATCGGCGGGCAGGTTTTCATCCACCACCACCGCCAGGTCTTCCAGCACTGGCGGGAAGACCGGTACCGCAGAGATTTCGAAGCGGTCGGGGGTCAACGCAATGAGGGCGCGCACATTCAGCTCTGCAGCCAGCAGAGGTGTTTCAGGCAATTCGTAGTTCACCCGCACCAATGGATGCAGCTCGCCGAATACGCCGAGGGCGTGCTCGCCCACGCGAATGCGGGCGCATTTGCCCGGATGAAAGCTGGGATGTTCCGCGGGTTCATAGCGAACACCCGTGATATGCAGATCTTCCAGCAGGGATTCGAGAATCCCTTTGAGATCATAGAAGTCCATGGGCGCGCTGTCCGCGGCTTGCCAGCCAGCCGGAGCACGCGGGCCGCTAAGGGCGATTGCCAGGCGCGGCGCTTCATCCGGCAAGAGGCCTTCCTCCGAGGCAAGATACACAGGCCCGATCTCGAACAGCGCCAGGCGCGGGCGCAAACGGGCGTTGCGCTCCACAACTTCCAAAACACTGGAGAGCAAGCTATGGCGCATCACATAACGGTCGGCGGCGATCGGATTGGCTAATTGAACGTAAGGCAGGTCGTCTGGCGCTGCGCCTGGCGGAAAGCGCCGCGCCTCACGCTCCGGCGATGTCAGGCGATAGGTGGCGATCTCCTGCAACCCCAGGTTGACCAGCGCATCGCGGATGCGCTCTTCGCGTTCCAGTTCGAGATTGTTGCGCTGAGGCGGTAGTTCGTCGTCCATGCGCGTTTCGGGAATGCGCTCATAGCCGTAAATGCGCGCAATCTCTTCCATCAGATCAGCCATGCCGACCACGCCTTCGCCGATGTCCAGACGGTGATCCGGCGTCTGGGCGCGCACCGTCTGTCCAATGATCTCGGTCTTGAATTCCAGGCGCGCCAGCAGATCGGCGATCTCCTGCGGCGTGAGATCAATGCCCAGCCAGCGGCGTACATCGCTGGCTGAGATCTCCACGATTGGGTCGCGCGGCGGCAACGGATAGTTGTCTATCAGCCCCTGCGCGATTACGCCGCCAGCCCAACGGCGAATCAACTCCAGGCAGCGGCGCACACCGCGCTCCGCCATAGCCGGGTGAACGCCGCGCGAGAAGCGATAAGCCGCCTCAGATTGCAGTTTTTGGGCGCTCACTGTGCGACGGATGTTGATGAAATTCCAGGCTGCGCCCTCCAACAGGATATTGCGCGTGTTGGCGCTCACTTCTGATTCGGCGCCACCCATCACCCCGGCAATAGAGAGCGCCCCGGCGGTGTCGCACACCAGCACGGTGAAATCGTCCAGCTCGCGCTCTACGTCGTCCAGGGTGGTCAATCGTTCACCTGAGCGCGCCCGACGGGTGATGATCGTTGGAGACTGTCCGCCGGCGCGTTGCGTCAGTACATCATAATCAAAGGCGTGCAGCGGCTGACCGGTTTCCAGCATGACATAGTTGGTGGCGTCCACGATGTTATCAATAGGGCGCATACCAGCCAGTTTGAGGCGCAACTGGACTTTGTATGGGCTGGGGCGGATAGTAACATTTTGCGCCAGGCCAAGCACAAAGCGCGGATTCAACTCGGGTTCCTGAATTTCGATAGACGCCAACCCCTCAATTGAAGGGCCATCCATTTGAACAGAATAATCCGGTTGACGCAGCGGTTGCCCGGTGAGCGCCGCCACCTCGCGCGCCACGCCTAACACGCTGGCGCAGCGGGCGATGTTGGGCGTGATGGCAATATCCAGCACTGCGTCGCCGATATAATCCGCCAACGGTATGCCAACCGGCGCGTCAGGGTCAAGGATGATGACGCCCTCGTGCTCATCGGAGATGCCTAACTCTTTTTCGGAACAGATCATCGAATAGGAGTCGACGCCACGAATCCTGGCGCGCTTGAGCGTGGTCAACACCTGCCCTGGCTGATGCCCATCATAGATGCGCGCTCCTTCTTTGGCGTAAGGCACTTTCAGCGGTTCGGGCAGCGGTCCAAGTCCTTTGTAAGGATACAGGTTCGGCGCGCCGGTGAGTACGATATGCTCCTGTTGCCCATCATCCAGCCGGCACAGCACCAATCGGTCGGCGTTAGGGTGAGGCATGACTTCGTACACGGCCGCGGTCACGATCTTATCCGCCTCCCAAGAAAGTCCTTCGATCTTGATCTCATGGTGCGCCGCGTTGTGCAGGTCTGCGCTGGTGGGCATAGGCAGCCCCACCACCTGGATAGCTTCGACTTCCAGTCCAGCCATGGTCAGCAAGCGCGCCAGCTCCGGCAGCGGGAGTTGAATGTCAACGAATTCTTTTAACCAGGAAAGAGGTATTTTCATGAGTCCTCCGTATTTTGTCCAACGATTTTCCGGCGTTCCTTTGGAAAATTGACCCGCCAGCAAAGCGCGGGTTTAGAACTGCTCCAGGAAGCGCAAGTCGTTCATCCAAAGATGACGGATGTCTTCAATGCGATGTTTGAGCATGGTGATGCGTTCAGGCCCCATGCCGAAAGCAAAGCCGGAATAGATTTGCGGGTCGTAGCCGCCGTTGCGCAGCACAACCGGATGCACCATGCCGGAGCCGAGGATCTCCAACCAGCCGCTGCCGCCGCACACACTGCAACCTGCCCCGCCGCAGATAAAGCATTCGATGTCCATTTCAGCGCTGGGTTCGGTGAAAGGGAAGTGTGAGGCGCGGAAGCGCGTGCGCACATTTTCGCCAAACATGCGGCGGGCGAAATCGGTGAGCGTTCCCTTTAAATCGCCAAAGGTGATGTTGCGGCCAACCGCCAGACCTTCAACCTGGTTGAACTGCGTGTCTTTGCGGGCGCTAACCTGCTCATAACGGTAGCACATGCCGGGCAAAATTACGCGGATCGGTTCAGGCGCGTACTGGCGCATGACATGGATCTGACCCGGCGAAGTGTGCGTACGCAGAATCACGCCGGGCGTGGTGGTGTAGAAGGTATCCCACATATCGCGCGCCGGGTGATGGGCCGGGATGTTGAGCAATTCAAAGTTGTATTCGTCGGTCTCTACTTCGCGCGAACGAAATACCTGGAATCCCATATCTCCGAAGATGCGGTAGATGCGTCGCAGGGTTTGCGTATTGGGGTGCAGGCGGCCGCGCGCAATCGGCCGACCCGGCAGGGTAACGTCTAACCGCTCCGCTTGCAGCGAACGCTGAACTGCTGCCTGAATGAGCGCCTGGCTGCGCCCTTCAAAGGCGGTTTCCAGGGCGCGCTTTACCTCGTTGGCGCGCCGCCCGATGGTTGGGCGCTCCTCTTTGGGCAATGCGCCAAGCTGGTCGAAGACGCGCATCAGCGGCGAATTGCGCCCCAGGTGTGCGACCTTCCAGCGCTGCAGAGAGTCCTCATCCTGGGTCGCCTCCAACTCGTTCAGCGCCTGGCGTTCGATCTGGTTTAAAGATTCGAGCATGGCTCCTCCTCAATCATTAAAAAAATCCCCTCCCACAAAGGGACGGGATCGTTTTTTGATGCCCGCGGTACCACCCTGATTGGCTGCACCAGGCAGCCCGCTTTACGCCAACGGCCAATGATGGCGATTGGCTCTCCCGTTAACGCTGGAGTTGCGTCCCAAACTACTAGGCGGCGAAAGTTGCGCCATTCACCTGGGAGGCTCCAGAAGGAACTTCAGCCGTTTTCTGCCTGGCGGGGTCTCAGTCAACGCCCGCGCCTCCCTGTCGGCTTCCTGACGGCTTACTTTCTTCTTTCACAGCCTTTAGTGGTGGTCGGTTGTTGCTCTAATTATCTGCAAAATGACGCGGTTGTCAAGACCGGTTAGGTGGGCATCTCGCGAATCACCATCGAAGGGAGGGGAAATTCGATTATAATAGTCTCCTTGTGGCTTCCCGCCAGGGAAGCCCTTTCATTCAATTTGTTGAACAGGAGCAATAAAGTAAGTCCCATGCGTTTGGGTATTATCGGTTTGCCTCAGTCTGGTAAAACTACCATTTTCAATGCGCTCACCCGCGGCGATCAGCCCACCACCATCAGCGGCGGACGTTTTGAAGTGCGTACTGCAATGATCGAAGTGCCAGATGCGCGCGTTGAGCGTCTATCGGCGCTGTTTCGCCCGCAAAAGACCACTTACGCCAAAGTGGCTTATGCGGACATCGCCGGTCTGGAGGGCAGCAACAACGGCAACGGGAAAAACGGTTTATCCGGTTCGCTGCTCAACCAGCTCAGCCAGTTGGATGGTTTTGTACACGTCGTGCGCTGCTTTGAAAACCCCACCGTTCCCCATCCAGCGGGCAGCGTGGACCCGCGTCGCGATTTGCTGGCGCTGGACAGCGAGCTGGCGCTCAGCGACTTAATGATGGTAGAGCGCCGCCTGGAGAAGTTGACCGAGGAGCGCAAGAAAGGCGGCGGGCGCGATAAGGCGCTCATCGAGCGCGAGACGGCGCTCTTTGAAAGCTTCAAAGACGCGCTGATGGCGGACATCCCCTTGCGCGACCTGGAAATTTCTCCAGAGGACGAAAAATCTCTCACTGGCTTTGGTTTTCTGACCCGTAAACCGGTGTTGCTTGTGCTTAACCTTTCGGATGGACAGGAACCGCCTGCAATTGAATATCCCCATCAACGCAGCGCGCTGCTTCCGTTGCAAGGGCGACTGGAAATGGAACTGGCGCAGTTGCCGCCGGATGAGGCTCAGCTTTTTATGCTGGAATTCGGCATCCAGGAGCTTGGCTTACAACGCGTGATCCGTCTGTCTTATGATTTGCTCGGTGTGCAATCCTTCTTCACCGTCGGCGAAGACGAGGTGCGCGCCTGGACGGTGCGGCGCGGCGCAAGCGCCGTCGAGGCAGCCGGAGCGATCCACTCCGATTTACAAAAGGGCTTCATTCGCGCCGAGGTGATCTCTTATGAGGACTTAATCAACCTGGGTGGTCTGGCGGAAGCTCGTGCTCATGGTCGCCTGCGCCTCGAGGGAAAAGAATACGTTGTGCAGGATGGCGAGATCATGCACGTGCGTTTTAGCGGATAATCTTTTGACGTTCCCTTACGTCTATCAGGCTTAAGGGCGATGAACTTTCAGGAGGAATGGAATGACAACCGCTTACTTACAGAAACGCTGGAGCCTGACGGACTTATTCAGCGCCCACGATGGGCCAGATATGCAGGCTGCGCGCGCCGAACTGGAAAAGCTGGCTGCCGCTTTTGAAGAGCGCCGCACGCAACTTTCTCCCAATATTGGAACAGCCCAATTTTTGGAGATCGTCCGCCAGCTCGAGGCGATCAACCACCTGGCATATCGCATCTACGCCTTTGCCAGCCTGAAATTCGCCGCCGATACCCAGGATCAGATTGCGCAAACCTTCCTGGGTCAGGTGCAGCAAATCCTGGCGCAGGTCGAAAACCGGGTGCTGTTCTTCAGCTTGTGGTGGAAAGGGCTGGATGACGAAAACGCCCAACGGCTGATGGCTGCCTCCGGCGATTATCGCTACTGGTTGGAGGAAATGCGCCACTTCAAGCCGCATACCCTCAGCGAGCCGGAAGAGAAAATCATCAATATCAAGAACACCACCGGCGCCAGCGCCCTCGAAAACCTTTATGATTCCATCACCAATCGCTATGTATTCCACCTGACGGTGGACGGCGAGGAGAAAGAATTGACCCGCGGCGAATTGATGGTTTACGTGCGCGGTCATGACGCCGATCTGCGCGCCAGGGCTTATCAGGAACTCTACCGCGTCTATGGGCAGGACGGCGCTATCCTGGGGCAGATCTACCAGACCCTGGTGCGCGACTGGCGCAACGAGCAGGTTGATCTGCGCCGCTTCAGCAGCCCGATCGCAGCGCGCAACCTGAGGAACGACATCCCGGACGACGTGGTAGATACCCTGCTGGCGGTCTGCGAGCGCAACGCGCCGGTTTTCCAGCGTTACTTCCGCCTGAAGGCGCGCTGGCTGGGCATGGAGAAATTGCGCCGTTATGATATTTACGCCGCGGTGGCGAAATCGGAGAAGCAATATGACTTTGCTTCAGCGGCAAAGATGGTCTTCGATTCGTTTGCCGCTTTCGACTCGCATGTGGCTGATCTGGCGCAACGCGTCTTTGTCGAGGATCATCTGGATAGCGAAGTGCGCAAAGGCAAGCGCGGCGGCGCGTTCTGCGCCACGGTAACCCCGGACCTGACCCCCTGGGTGCTGCTCAATTATCAGGGGCGGCCAGATGATGTGGCCACCATGGCGCACGAATTAGGTCACGCTATTCATTCTATGTTGGCCGAGCATCACAGCCTGTTCACTCAGCAAGCCAGCCTCCCGCTGGCGGAAACCGCCTCCACCTTCGGCGAAATGATGCTCATTGACCAATTGCTGCAACAAGAAGACGATGAAGCCGTACGCCGTGACCTGCTCTTCCGTCAGGTGGACGACGCCTATGCCACGATTTGCCGCCAGGCTTTCTTCGCCCTGTTCGAACGCCAGGCGCATGAAATGGTGCAGCAGGGCGCTTCGGTGGATGAGCTGGCGCAAGCTTACCTGGCGAATTTAGAAGCTCAATTCGGCGATGCGGTCGAAGTCAGCGATGAGTTCCGCTGGGAGTGGGTTTCCATCCCGCATATCTATGAGGTGCCCTTCTATGTTTACGCCTATGCCTTTGGGCAACTCCTGGTCTTGTCGCTGTACCAGCAATATAAGGCTGAGGGAGAGTCTTTCAAGCCCCGCTATTTGAAGATCCTCTCCGCCGGCGGTTCAGAATCGCCGGCGCGCATCCTGGAGGAGGCGGGGATTGACATCCACAGCGCCGATTTCTGGCAAGGCGGTT
This sequence comes from Anaerolineales bacterium, assembly GCA_020060465.1. Lineage (GTDB taxonomy): Bacteria > Chloroflexota > Anaerolineae > Anaerolineales > UBA4823 > RBG-16-57-11. The sequence continues at coordinate 61,714 of JAGVAD010000016.1, read as the reverse complement.
TCGATGTGATCAACCGCATGGTAGATCAGCTCGAGGCTCTGCCCGTGGCTACAACACATGAGTGATACAGATCAGGGGACTCTGGCGTCGCTCTTCAAAGCAGTCGGCGATGTGTTGCGGGAAAATCGGGAGGCGCTCAATCAAGCGGATCTTATAAACGGCAACCACGGCGATCACATGGTGCAGGTGTTCGATATCGCCGCCCAGGCCGCTTCCGAAAAGCGCGATACAGAGCTGGCCGAAGCGATGGAACACGCCGCCCGTCTGCTGGAAGCGCAGGCGGGCAATGGCTCAGCGCAGCTCTATGCTCACGGATTGCAGCAGATTGCGCAGCAATTTCGCCGAAATGACCTGACGCTGGATGATTTTCTCGGCTTTGTGCGCGCTGCGCTGGCGGAGGACAAAGTCAACAACCGCGCGCCAAGCGAGCGGCGCGGTGATATGCTCAAAGCATTGCTGGCCGGGCTGGCCAATTGGGTGCAAATTGAAAGCGGGCGACCGACTTCCGACCACCCGCTGGATATCAACGCCTTATTTGAGTTTGGCGCGGCGTATCTACAAGCCAAACAGCGCGGCGGAAGCCGCAGCGAAATCCTGGCCGACGCCGCAGCTAACGCCAGCCCATTGGGCAAATCGCCGCACCGACGTCAATCCGGCAAACTGGCGATCCAGGCCTTGTTGCAAGCGATGCAGTCTTCTCCGGCGAACCGCATCTCTTGAACAGCGCGCACTCGGCGGCAGATGCGTGCACATCCGTCGCCGGATCACTCAAAAGGGAATTCCTCCTCCTCGGGCGGGGCGGGCAGCGGCTCTTCTTCCTCCGGTTTGCGATCCAGCATCTGCATAGTGGAGGCCACCACTTTGGTGAAGTAGCGTTTTTCGCCGCCCTGCTCGTACTGATCGGTCTGTAATCGCCCTTCGATGAAGACCAATCGCCCTTTGCTCAGGTATTCCTGGCAGACTTCGCCCAGCCTTCCCCAGGCCTCGACATTAAACCAATCGGTGCGCTCTTTGGCCTCGCCTTCAGCGCCGCGCCAACGTCGGTCAACGGCAACGGAAAACTGACATACTTTCGCGCCCTTGGGGGTATAACGCGTCTCTGGATCGCGGCCCAGGCGCCCGATCAATTGCACACGGTTGAGAGATGGCATGGTTGACTCCTTTGTCTAATGGTTCCGAATGCGAACAAACATATACAGTTTAGCGCGAGTTCGCGCCGTGTCAAGGAAACGCATCGGCTACATGGGTTTTTACTAGAACAATTGTACTATAATCAGGCGGATTTCGCAAGGTTTTTGGCATTGAAATTGAGATAATAATGCCAAAACAATCGCGCTGCGATTGACCGATAAGGGCGCCAGGCCTTGCCGATGTACATCATTTCGTCGCTATCCGGGATGTGATCGAGCTTCAGACCACGTTGCACCGCGATTACCAGGGCGCGATCTTGCGCCGGCCAGATGTCGTAGCGCAAAAGAGCCATCAGCAGGTAGATGTCCGCCGTCCACGGGCCAACCCCTTTCAGGCGCATCAGTTCGTTGCGCGCAGCTTCGTCTTCTAAATGCGCCAGACCTTCTAAATCTATTTCTCCATGCAGGATCGCCTGAGCCAGATCGCGGCAATAGCCGGTTTTCTGCCGGCTGAAACCAGCCCATTTCAGCTCAGCGTCCCTGAGTTCCAGAAATTGCTGGGGGTCGAGAGCGGGGCGCAACTGCTTCAAGCGCTCAAAGGCTGCTCGCGCCGAAGCCAGGGATACTTGTTGTTCCAAAATGATCCAAACCAATGTGGGAAAACCCGTCGGTCGTTGCCAGAGCGGCGGCGGGCCAATCTGAGCAATCATGTGCGCAAAGAAGGGCTCCTGTTGGGCCAGCGTTTGGACGCAATCCACCAGGGTTTGTTCATCGAGAGAGGGAAAAGTCGGCGCAGTCATTTTCTGCAAGCGATGATACCCCATCTTCCTGTCTCCGTGAACGCTTACGGCAAAAAACATGGATCAGAAATGGTTGCAATCTAAGCCATTCGCTGGTATGCTTATTGGGGCTATGATCCAGCAAGATCAGGCGCCTGGAGAAAATCCCTGAGATTACAGAGGCTAGCAACGATGTACATTGCCATTGAGGGTGTGATTGGCGTCGGCAAAACCACACTGGCGAGATTGCTCCAACCGTCATTCAAGGCGGGTTTGCTTCTAGAAGTATTTGAAGAGAATCCATTTCTTTCCGACTTTTACGCCGACCGAAAACGCTACGCTTTTCAGACGCAGATCTTTTTTTTGTTAAGCCGTTACCATCAGCAGCGGCGTATGGTTTCTGAGTTAATGAGCCAGTATGAACATGTAATCGCCGATTATACGTTTGAAAAGGACGCATTGTTCGCCCGCATCAACTTGCAAGGCGATGAATTGGAAATGTACTATCGCGTTCACGAAGCGCTGGCGGAGAAGATTATCGTCCCGGATTTGATCGTTTATTTGCGAGCGGATACGGATGTATTGATGCAGCGCATTGCCTTGCGCGATCGTCCCTATGAGCGCAATATGGAGCGTTCTTACATAGATGAGTTGAACCGCGCCTACGAGGAATTTTTCGGCGATCACCAGGAGCGTCGCTCGCCGGTTCTGGCGGTGGATACAAACCAGATGGATTATGTGCATCGCCGCGAGGATCTGATCTGGGTGGAGAATCGCATTCGACAGGCTTTGAAGATGTCACCGTATCAGCCGGAGCTGCCGCTGGAAATGGCGGACTGATTGGCTTTATGACCAGCCTGAAATTGCCCGATCGTTCAGAGATTGCATCTCTCGTGCGAGACATTCATCTGAGATAGAACCATGCGCATCACCCATGAGACATTGCTCAAAATTGCCAACGATGCAGTGGCGCGGCAGGCGCGCGCGTCGCGGCAGTTGCTTGCAGCCTATCTATGTGGTTCGCTCTTGGGAGAAGCGTATCTGTTGGGCGGGACGACGGATATAGATTTGGTCTTTATCTATATAGAAGCGCCGGACAACGAACGGGAAATTACGCCTCTCACCGACGAAGTGCATTTGGATATTGCCCATCATGGACAGCAGGAATACCGCGAGCCGCGCCGATTGCGCGTTCACCCCTGGCTTGGTCCTGCGTTGAATACTTGCCGGGTGCTTTATGACCCTCAGCATTTCATGGATTTTATCCAGGCCAGCGTGCGTGGGCAGTTTGACCGACCGGACTACGTATTCGAACGAGCGCGCCGGCAGATGGAGCAGGCGCGCAGCATCTGGCTCGATTTGCGAGAACTGCGAGAGGAACCCTCGCCGGATCGAGTTGAATTATATTTGCGATCATTAGAGTATTCTGCAAATTCTATTGCATGCTTGAGCGGACCTCCCTTAACCGAGCGGCGGTTCTTACAGGCTTTCCCAGAGCGGGCGGAAGCGGTAGGACGCGCGGGGTTGTACGCTGGGTTGTTAGGATTGCTCGGCGCGCCGCGGTTGGCAAATGGCAATTTAAGGGAATGGTTGTCCGCCTGGCAGGCAGCCTATCGCTCTCTGCCGACGGAACTAGCGACGGCGCGGCTGCACCCTGATCGCTTAATGTATTACCTGAGAGCGTTTCAGGCTCTGATGGAGAGTGAGCAGCCAATAGCAGCATTGTGGCCGTTGCTGCGCACTTGGACGTTGGCAGCTAAGCTCCTGCCGACCGATTCCCAACACCGCCGTGCATGGCAGGCTTCCCTGGATACCCTCGGTCTATCCGGCGAAGGTTTTGCCGAACGCCTGCGGGCGCTGGATGTATATCTGGATATGGTGGATGAGACGCTCGAATCCTGGGCAAGGGAAAACGGCGTCTGGGAGGTATAAATTCAAAGGTTTCACGTGAAACAGTTCATTCTGGAAAGAAGCGCCTAACACAATTGATAACCGGAAATCGTTCAAGGGGTGACAATAGTCAATTGATTTGTTGGGGGGAAAATGATACACTCAATTGGAGTTGTCGGCGGTTTTTTAATGTAGCAATCAATTCGTTCGGAGGGGATTATGAAGCTGTCGCAGTCTTTTACGACCCCGTCATCCCGGCCCTTATTCAAGGTCTTGCGAGCCGCAGGGATGTCGTTCGCCAGCCTGGCGACTGCGCTGGGGCTGATCTACGCCTTTATGCAAGCGGTGAACGTCCGTGCCGCGCCTGCGGCGCAGGAAACGCCGCCTGCGCAAGTAGATATTGACCAGGCTGTGGCTTCGGATCTTCAGGTAGAAACCTCCGTTAATAATGAAACTGCTCGACCGGGGGATACAATTACCTTCACGGTTCGTTACACCAATTCGCTGGCGGTGGCTATCACCAACGTCACGATCTCGGATACCATCAGTCGTTGGCAGACTTTTTCCGGCGAATATGCTTCCTCGCCCAATATCCCCGTCGAACAGTTCAGCTATTCAGGCTCCGATTCAACCGGATATGCCTTATCCTGGCAAATCCCACTCTTGCCGCCTCAATCCAGCGGCGAAATCACATTTCGCACAGTGATTTCGCCCACCAACGAGCCGGCGTTCACCAAGCCGATTATCCTGGTGGGCAACGCGGTCGCCATTCGCTCATCGCAAACCAGTCCTCCGGTTTCAGGCGCTTACGACGACGCCGTGACAATGGTGATGGGACCCCTCTTGAGCCTTTCCAAGACGGCGGATGCCAGCGTTTTACCAGGGCATATCCTGACATATACGTTGACCGTGGTTAATAACAGTCGCTCCGATGCCATCCCGGCTACAAATTTGCTAATTGTAGATAGTGTGCCCAATGAAACAGCTTTTCTGAGCGCTAACAACGGCGGGGTGTATGACCCCGTCACCAATCAAGTCTCCTGGTTGCTTCCAGGGCCGTTGCAGCCAGGTGGCAGCCTCAGCATGCAGTTCGCGGTGCTGGTCAACGAACGGACGACCGCTAACGATATCCGTAATTCTCGCATCGCTTACTCGGTGACCAGCGCCGAGGTGCAACTGCCGGTTTACGGCACGCGAGATATTACCACGCCCATCGCTTCCTTGCTGCAAAAGACGGTGGTGGATAAAAACGGCGGGGCGGTACAGGTGTTCCCTACCGAGGAAGTGACCTATACCATCACAGTTTACAACCCGCTTTCCGTAACCCTCATGGGCGTGGTGGTTACCGATACCATGCCAGGCGACCCAGAGCCTTTCACTTTTGTGCGCGCCGTCCCAGGCAGCCCAGCGCCTACCATCGTTGAAAATGGGCGCAAACTGGTCTGGCAGGTGGATCTGCTTGCCTGGGGCAGCGTCTCCTTTTCTTTTGTCGCTCGGATACCGCGCCAGACCTATATTCGCGATAACTGGACGGATGAGAGGTATTACAATACGCTCAGCGCCTATCATCCCCAAGCCTATTTCGAGACAGCAAGCAACCTGGCGGAAGTGCGAGTGTATGCGGCGTTAATCATGGATAAACAGGTCACACCAAACCACGGTCTGACCGGCGATGTGGTGACGTACACCATCAATCTGACAAATCGCAGTACGTTTGTGGTGAGCAATATCCGCCTCACTGACACCTTGCCCGCTGACTTCCATTACCTGTACATGGTTTCAGGGCCGGCGCCGTTGCCAGAATATCGCTATAACCCGGTGGTTTGGGCGGGATTGACGGTGCAACCTGGTCAAACCTATCAACTGATCTTTGCTGTTGTGGTGGATGGCAATTGGTTAACCACCTACGGCAACAATTTGAGCGCCTATTCGCCGGATGCTTTTATCCCGCGACGCACCAATATTGCGCGCGTCACAGTGGACCCGCCGTTGGCAATTAATAAGACGGTGCAACCGACGATTGCCTATTTGGGTTCAACGATTCGTTATGATTTGCAGTTGACCAACCGCAGTGATGTTACCTGGACGATGGACTGGCTGCGCGACGATTTGCCGGATGGTTTCTATCAAGTGGGAGGCAGCAACGGCAATATCGCTGAGCTGTATTTCATTCCCCCAGTCGCCATTCCTCCGGGCGGTGTATGGAGCGGCGCCTTCAATGCACAAATCAGCGACGTGAATTGCAGTCTGTTGCCGCGGACTTATCCCAACGCGGCGGGGGCGATTTCTATCCACACCGTCTTGCCGGAGTCCCTGACAGCGGTGAACGCCAGTAATTTGGCGCCGGTGGTGGTAGAACCAAATATCAAAGTGGATTTGGTCCCCTATCGCTATGCGGTACTGGCGGGCGGCATCTTCACCTACACCCTCCATTTGAACAACGTCTCTCCGACTGCAGCATCAAACAGCACGATTGTGGTCACTCTGCCAGCAGATTTTTCCTATGCCGGGTCGCCGCCGGGGCAATTAGTCCCTTCGGTGAATGGTCAGCAGCTCACCTGGACGGGCATCAACCTGCCTGGAAATTCGCAGATGTGGATTGTATTCCGCGTTCAGGTAGGAGCGGGCGTTTCGACGGGCGTCAAGACGCCTACCCTCAGCGCCACTTCTCCATCGTATGTATGTTTTGGGAGGCTGGGCAGCGGCGACCACCCGCAGGGCGACGGCAGGGTGTTGGTCGTTTTATGGGGGCTGGAGCTCAGCAAGCGAGCATTACGGTCGCAGGTTCCCCCATTGGCGTTGGTGGATTTCGAAATCACGCTGAAAAACAACGACGCCTATGACTTTATCGTTGCCACCGTAACCGATACTCTCCCGACCGGCTTCACCTATTATTCAATGGTCAGCGGGCCTTTGCCTTCCCTGGTTCAGCCGGGGCGCCTGGTTTGGCGCAACGTCCTCATTCCACCGACGGATCCAAAATGGACGGTGCGCCTGCAATCCTCGCCCTTGTACGGCACGTACCAGAATCGGATCACGGCGTATAGCTCGGAAACCAACATTCTGCCGGGGGTGAGTGGATTTGTGAGCGTGTCGCCGCTGTTCGACCTTAAGAAAGATGTCCGCACCTCTCCTGCCATCCCAGGTACGATTGTCCCTTATACGATCACCCTGGTCAATCAAAGCCAGTCCACCTATAGCAGCATCTTGGTCACGGACACGCTACCGGCGGGCTTTACTTATCTGCGTACGCGCTCCGGCCCCACGCCCATTTCATTGGGACCGAACAATGGACGGCCGGTGTGGAGCATCCCGGAGTTGCGCGGCAACTGCACTGGCGGTTGCGCCATCAAGCTGGCGTTTGACGTCTTCATTCATCCGCTGACCAGCCCCGGAGTGTATTACAACCGGGTGATCGGAAGCAGCCCCTCCGGCTCGGTGCCGGGCCCGATCAACACCGCGCCGTTGACCATCACCCAGGCTGCGGCCAATGTCTTTCTCCCCGTTATCGTCAGATAGATTGTAGGGGTGGATGATGATCCGCCCCTACACATCATCATCCACCCCTACTGGCGACAGTCCGCCCTTCTGGCTAAAGAGCTGCTTCTTCTAGCGGGGGTATTTGTTCAGGCACAGGCAACTGTTTGCGCCAGATTAACCAGCCAATGAACAGAAGCATCGGGATCCAACCGGTCAGGCTGGTTAATGTGCCGCCGAGCGCCATATCCACTTTGGGCATGAACAATAAAGGGAAACCAGCCACCGCGTTGAGCATGGCGTGACCCAATGCCGGCGCCCAGGGACTGCCGGCGCGCAGGTAAAGCCAACTGAGAAAAGCGCCGAATAAAACACAGAAACCAATCATCAACAACATCCCCAGGTAAGGGTGATTAGGATAGTTGTGGCCTTGTAAGATAGCCGGCCAGTGCCAGACGCCCCAAATCACGCCGCTGATCAAAATGGCGCGCCCCTGCCCCAAAGGCAGCAGTTTGGGCAGCAAATAGCCGCGCCAGCCAAGCTCCTCGCCCAGCGCGAATAATGTGTTGAAAAGAGGGCCAATGGTCATTGCGATCAGCAATTGGACGGCGATCACAAACCACGGCGGCGTATCTGCTCCTGCCGTGCCCGCCATCGCTTGTCGCAGTTGGGTAAATTCCAGGTCCAACTGTCCCACCCCTAGCAGGGCAGAGAAAATTCCAGCACCAGCCACCAACAGCGGCGGAATCAGCCACGCCCAAACATAGATGCGCCTTTCGCCCAGTTTTCCCAGGTTCAAGGCGCTCAATGGCTGGCGGTCTACCCGCCTCGTAGCAACCACTGCCGCAACGCCGGGCGCCCACATAGCCGCTGACCAGGTTATCAGAGTAGCCATTTGTCGCCTGGATGTCCCCGGGGCGCCAAAAGCCAGCGGCAGAACGAATAAAACCCAGGCTAATGTAAAGGCAATTAACAAATAGACGATCAGACTCTTCCGTTCAATCATCCGTACACCTTTATCCGTTATCTTTGAGTGCTTTCTTAACGTTCCTCTTTTTGTTCTGAAAGCGCCAGTCGGTTTTCAATCGCTGCGGCAGTCGCTTGAGCGATCTCCTGCAGGGTATAGCCCCAACGTTGAGCCTCAGCCAGATAGTGTTGGGTCAGATCATCCAAAGTCTGTCGGCGTAGTTGTTGGGAAATTTCATCCGAGGGTTGTTCCCAGACATAGGTGCCGCGGCCATGTTGGGTAGAAATCAACCCTGATTTATCCAGCAGGCGATAGGCTCTGGCGACGGTGTTGAAGTTGACGCCTAATGTTGCGGCCAGTTGGCGAACGGTGGGTAATTGTTCGCCGGGTTTCAGTTCACCGCTGGCGATCCTGCGTTGTATCTGCTCGGCGATCTGTAAATAGATTGGGCGACCCGCACGAAAGTCAATTTCGATCTGCATCTGATTAAAACCCTACAAATCTACCCCAAAATGTCTCTTTGTCTGATTGTATGATTGTATAATCATAATAATTGTATGCAAGATAGCTTATATGTCAAGGAGGAAAATGAACCCAGTTTCAGAGCCATGATGGAAGCGATAGTCCTTTTTACCTGGTCAGATTGCATGAATAATGTGCTAAGATATAATAAGTAGAGACGTATTTCCGTAAACTTCAGTGAGGATTGAGAAAATGAACGAAAACCATTGGTCGAATCGCAATACCTTCCTGGTTCTGCTGACCCTTTTCTTCCTTGTGTTGGTAATCGCTGCCTTCGTTCTGGTGTATTATGCCAATGCAGCGCCCAGCGCCGCGGGAGAGCAACAGGGTTCGTTGGTTTATATTAACGGCAAGACAATTACTGCTCTCAGGGCAGGTCAAAACCTGTCTTGCAATGTGGTTTCATCGAAAAGAAAACTGGGACAATATAAAGTGGTGTTAGCTTGCACCCCAGAGGATAATCCTCCATATCCATCCCCAGCTCCAACCACCTACCCCAATCCGTAGCAGGAATGTTTCGCCGCGCGCTACGTCGGCGGTCATGTTTATTGGGATGATTATCAGCGCCAGCCGACGCACGGATATACCCGCATTCTACGCCGCCTGGTTCATTAACCGTATTCGCGCCGGTTATTGCCTGACGCCGAATCCATTCGACGCTCGTCAGGTGGGGCGCATCTCGTTATTGCCGGAAGATGTAGAGGCAATCGTCTTCTGGACGCGCAACCCTCGCCCGCTTCTCCCTTACTTAAATGAGCTGGATCAACGCGGGTATCGTTATTGTTTTCAGGTTACTTTACTGGGGTATCCCCGGCAGATCGACGCGCGCTCCCCGCGCCCGGAAGCGGTCATTGCTACACTGCGAGAATTAGCCAGCCGGATTGGGCCGGAACGAGTGATCTGGCGCTACGACCCGCTGGTATTCAGCGAGATAACTTCTCCCGATTATCACCGCCGCGCCTATGAAAGCCTGGCGAGGGCATTGCGCGGCAGCACGACGCGCTCGGTGATCAGCCTGATGGATGAATATGGCAAGGCGCGCAAACGGTTGAATCAGCTCGCCAGTCAAGGGGCAGCGTTGACATGGACAAAAGAAAGCTCGCCGCTTTCCAACGGCGAGCTTCCATCCTGGTTAGGGGGTCTGATCGGCGACCTGGCGCAGATCGCCGCTGAGAACGGTATGGAAATAGTAAGCTGCGCCGAGACATTGAACTTGCAGCCTTATGGCGTTCGTCCAGGCAAGTGTATTGACAATGAGCTGTTGCAGCGGTTATTTGGCCTGCAGGTGCCGGCCGTCAAAGATCCGGGGCAGCGTAAGGCTTGCGGCTGTGTGGTCAGCAAAGACATCGGCATGTACGACTCTTGCCTGTTTGGTTGCAGCTACTGCTACGCTACCAGCAGCTTCCAGCGCGCTCGCTCCAACTACTTGCGGCATGATCCCAAAGGCGAGGCGCTCCTTTTGCCATAACGTAGCAGGATAAAAGGTCTATTCGATAGCCTGCGTCAGCCGCGCCAGTCCAACCAGCGCATCCTTCCCTAAGTGAAAACGGATCACCCTGCGCCCGGCGTCCAGCAGCGCCTGCCGGTCGCCCAACGCCTGGGCGGCTTCCAAAACGCCAAAAGTGATAGACGACTTTTCGCCTCCGGCTTCGTCGGGTATAGGGACATCCTGAACCGGGTCGCTGGTGATCTGGACAAACAGGCCGCGCCCGGCGTCGCCTTTGTGCAATTGCCCGGTTGAATGTAAGAAGCGCGGGCCATAGCCAGTGGTGACAGCCAGCAAGGTCTTTTCCCGCAGGCAACTGCGCAACGCCAGCAGCGAGGCGTCGGTCTCCGTAGTCGGATGAATATACGCCTGAATAGCGATGTAGGCGTCTGGTTGAGCAGATGAAAGGAACGCTTTCCAGGCTTCTGCCAGGGTCTTCGCTCCTGAAGCGTCATAGACGGCAATGTCTCCTTCGCGCAAGGTCGGCGTCAATTCGGGCAATTGACCCTGCTGCTGGTAAGCCGCAACCATTTGCCTCGCCAGGACTTTTGCAGATTCTACGTTGGGCTGGTCAAAGGGGTGGATGCCCAGGCGCTGACCAGCTACAGCGACAGCCATTTCCCAAAGGAAAAATTGCGCGCCCAGGTCGTATAGATCTTTCATCTCCAAGCGGATGACCGGATGTCCTGCTTCCTCAAGCGCCAGCGCGGCCAGGTCGTGGGTATGGTCTCCCGCCAGGCGCAGATAGACGAAGCCGCGATCCTTCCCGTAGAATTCAGGCTCAGCGATGGTTTCTCCCACCACCGGCAAAATCCCCTTGCCATCTTTACCGGTGCTTTCGGCAATGAGTTGTTCAACCCAATCGCCAAAGGAGCAGATGGCTGGCGAAGTGATCAAGGTGAGTTTGTCGCAGCCAGCTTTTGCCAGTTCGGCGATAGCCGTCCCTAAACGCGCCGCCGGGTTGAGGGTGATGTCATTTTGATATACTTCCGCTGCGCCGCACGCTTCGGCCATGGCCTGAGCGCGTTCCAGCAATTGCTGCAACTGGACGCCGATCAACGCGGCCGGCGTCAGCCCAAACAGCGAGAGCGCTGAGTATCGCCCGCCGATGTTCGGATCGTTGAGCAGGGTCGCCCGAAAACGATATTGCTCTGCTGTTTCGGCCAGCTTGCTGCCGGGGTCGGTGATAGCAATGAAATGCCTGCCAACCTGTTCAGCGCCCAGCGCGGCTGAAGCCCAGTTATAGAAATATTTGAAAAACGAGAAGGTTTCGACCGTCCCGCCAGATTTAGTGGAGACGATGAACAGCGTGCGAGCTGCATCCAGGCGATTGGCGTGTTCCAACACCGCGCCCGGGTCAGTGCTATCCAGGACAGCCAGATCCAAATATCCCGCCGATACGCCAAACGTCTTCCGTAAAACCTCTGGCGCCAGGCTGGAGCCTCCCATTCCCAGCAATAGAGCGTGCGTGAAACCCTCGGCGCGCAGCTCTTGCACCAGGGCCTCCAGGCGCGGCGCAGCTTCCTGGCTGGTTTCGATGGCTCTCAGCCAGCCCAAGCGGTTGCTGATCTCAGCGGGATCGGGCTTCCATAGCGTATGATCCAACGCCCAGATGCGCTCGATCACCTTCTCGCGGCTCAGTTCGGCTTTCGCCGCCTCGACGGCGGGTTGGTGCGCAGCCAGCCGCTCGCTCAACGACCGACTGTAGCCCTCAGCCATTAATAAACGCTGCCGCTTCTGGGCAATGCTCCGCATGAGCGACTCGAAAGACTTTTGAAATGCAGCCACCCCTTCCACCTGCAATTGTTGTGTGATGGCATCCAGCTCAATGCCCAACTCCGCCAGTTGGGCAAGATCCTGGCGCGCCTGATCCAGGTCAGCATCCACCGTCCGTTCGACGCGGGCATGATCCAGGACCGCTTGCAGAGTGGCGGGAGGCAAGGTGTTCACGGTGTGCGGTCCGATCAAATGATCCACGTACAGCGTATCGGAATACGCCGGGTTCTTCGTTCCGGTGCTGGCCCACAACGGGCGCTGCAGGCGGGCGCCGGCAGCGGCGAGCTTTTGCCAACGTTCGCTTTTGAAAATCTCTTGAAAACAAGCGTAAGCCAGTTTGGCGTTGGCGACAGCGATCTTGCCGCGCAGCCGGGCGGCGATGCCTGCCGAGCGTTCATCGCGGATCGCCTCCAGGGCTTTATCTACCGCGGTATCCACCCGGCTGACAAAGAAGGAGGCCACCGACGCCAGGCGAGATAAATCTCCTCCGGCTGAGGCCAGCTTTTCCAGGCCGGACATGAAAGCCTGAGCTACTGCCTCGTATTGGGCGATGGAGAAGATGAGGGTGACATTGACGTTAATCCCACGCGCCAGCGCCTCTTCGATCGCCGGCAGACCCTCCACCGTGGCGGGGATTTTGATCATCAGGTTTGGGCGATCCACTGCGCTGAAGAGACGGACGGCTTCAGCCACCGTCGCCTGGGTGTCGTGCGCCAGAGACGGGTTGACCTCCAGGCTGACAAAGCCATCCGCGCCGCCGGTCACCTCATAGACCGGGCGGAATAGATCCGCTGCCTGACGGATGTCAGCAATCGCCAGCGCTTCATAAATTTCTTCCACGGACTTGCCGGCCAGCGCAAGGGTGCGCATGGCTTCGTCATAGTCGCGGCTACCGGCGATGGCCTTGTCGAAGATGGTGGGGTTGGAGGTCAAGCCGCGCAGCCCCTGGGCAATCAGGTCTGCCAAAAAGCCGCTGTCAAAATAAGAGCGCCGAATATCGTCTAGCCAGATGGCCTGGCCAAGTTTCACAAAATCGGTTAGTTGAGCCATAATGCCTCGCTTAAAATTGGACAAGTTCTAAGAACACTGGGGATGAAAACGTTCGGGTCCCCCCACACCCAGGAAGCAGGAAAAAAGAGGGGGCCTGTGGATGGGCGAGGGGGACGATTTCCGAACATTCTCAGGATAACAAAAGTGTAGCACAATTAAAACAGAATTCGAGCGTTTTGTCGCTCGAATTTCGCCAAAATTGGATTATCTGCGCACAACAGGCAAGAAGGCGTTATAGGGAGAAAACCAGAATGGCTCTGGAGTTCGGGTGGGCGTCGGCGTGCGGGTGGGGGTGCGTGTAATGGTGGGAGTGGGTGTGCGGGTGCGAGTCGGGGTAGGCGTGGGAGTACCGGTCACCGGGCGCACGCGGAAATTGGCTACAGTGTAAGCAGTATTATCCAGAACGCGATGATCATCTGCGTCACAGGGCGGATGGTTGACATCACCCAGGCGACAGGAGGTGTTGGTGCCGCCTGGCACGCCCATCGGCTGGCCGTTGTAATAGAGGGCTGGATTAGCCCAATATTGCACCCGCGTGCAGGTAATGCCTCGCGCGCTACATTCATTGGCGTAAGACATGATGGTGCGGAAGCGAGCGACAGTGTTCACATAGCCGTGAGCGTAACTGTACGGAGTAACGCCGACATCCACAAACCAATCGTGGCGCGCCCCCATGTTATGCCCCAGCTCATGAGCCAGGCTATAGTAACCAGCCGCGCAATCGTGAGCCACCACCGAGAAAGCCCAGTCCCTGAAAAAAGACCCAACGGTATCCATGTGATAAGCAATGCCACAATATTGTGCTGAAACCTCAATCAAGCTAACCAGGTCGGCGTAATACGTGTTACGTAGCGAGTGCACGCTGTTCATGTATTGATCGTCGCTTCGACGCAGACGTTCCAGGTCGGTTTCCATGTTGCTGGATTCGGTATAGGCGATCTCGCCCAAATACACCAGGTTCAGCCGCTGACGGATGTTGCTGTTGGCGTAAGAGGTGTTGGTTTGAGCAATCGCCAGGTTGATCAGATTCTGGATGGCGGTGACGCCGCCAGCGGCGCTGCGTGCTGCCGGGGTGTAAACCACCAATACATCAATCACTGAACCGTCGTCCTCTATCGCATTGGGTGGAGAGGGAGACGCTTCAAGTGGAGCGACCTCTGCCTCCGGGGCGCCAATTTCGATGGGCGGCGCCTCTTCAGGGTATAAGGATTGGTCAATCTGGGAAATCACATGCACGCCGTCGCCTGCATAGCGTACCTCATAAATGCCGCCAGGGGAACTGACCTGCGCTGCGATTTGCCCACCGCCGGAGGCCAGAAAGAGCTGCGCCATCACTTCGCCTTCGATATGACCGACCCAGATGGTTGTATCTCCTTGCAAATAATTTTCATCTATTACAGCGGTCAATACCAGATCGTCAAACAGATTCAGCAACAATTTACTTCCCGGACGCGCCCTTTCCAGCGAGGCGAAATTGATGGTGGCGAAACGCGAGCGCGCCGTTGCGCGCAGATTCGCTTCGTTCAGTTGTTGAGTCCGATTTGTTTCCAGGAATAAGGGAGGGACTTCCTGGTTCAAACGAGACGCTGCCGCTGCGCCAAATGTCGCTCCCAGGATAACAGTAACGAGCAAGAGCGTGGGTAAATGTTTTTGTATGTTCACGACTTTAAATCTCCTCTTTGTGCACCAAATCAGACTCTACACTGCAATTCATCTTACTGCAATCCCACAAAAGTCAGATTTAAGCATTTCTTGTCAACATGTAAAGCAGTTATTAATTTTCTATTAGAACCCCTGGCCGCGCCTGCTCTGAGCGCGCCTCACGGATTGCAAGCTATGTCGCTGCATGGTAGAATGAATTGTGTGACAAAAAAGAATACAAATCAGACATAAAACATCCCGACTCTCGTAGTCGGTTTTGGAGGTTAAGAAAATGGAACAGCAAGTTGGAACTTTTGCGGTTAAGAAGGGGCTGGCGCAAATGCTCAAGGGCGGAGTGATCATGGACGTGGTGACGCCGGAGCACGCCCGCATTGCGGAAGACGCCGGGGCGGTGGCGGTGATGGCTTTGGAGCGTGTACCGGCGGACATCCGCGCCCATGGCGGTGTGGCGCGCATGAGCGACCCCGAATTGATCCTGAAAATCATGGACACAGTCTCGATTCCGGTGATGGCGAAATGCCGTATTGGGCATTTCGTGGAGGCGCAGATTCTGGAGGCGATCGGGGTGGATTACATTGACGAGTCTGAAGTGCTGACGCCTGCCGATGAGCATCATCATATCAATAAGCACGCTTTCAAGGTGCCGTTCGTCTGCGGCTGCCGCAATCTGGGCGAAGCGCTGCGGCGCATTGGCGAGGGCGCGGCGATGATCCGCACCAAGGGCGAGGCCGGCACCGGCGATGTGGTTGAAGCGGTGCGCCACGCCCGCTCGGTGTTGGGCGATATCCGTCGCCTGCAAACAATGGCGGAAGAAGAGGTCATGGCTTTTGCTAAGGAAATCGGCGCGCCGTATGAGCTGGTGATGGAAACGCGCGCCTTGGGGCGCTTACCGGTGGTGAACTTCGCTGCTGGTGGAATCGCTACCCCTGCAGACGCGGCGATGATGATGCAACTGGGCGTGGATGGCGTCTTCGTCGGCTCTGGCATCTTTAAATCCGGCGACCCGGCGCGGCGCGCGGCGGCGATTGTCAAGGCGGTCACGCATTACAACGACCCCTATATCCTGGCAGAGGTCAGCCGCAACTTGGGCGAGCCGATGGTTGGACGTCAGATTTCGGCGATACCGGAAACAGAATTGATTGCTGGCCGTGGTTGGTAGGCTCATCCTACACCTGGATTTGTCGAGCGTCATCGAAGCGTATGAGAATAGGAGTCCTTGCCCTTCAAGGCGATTTCGCCGAACATATTGCTGTGCTGAGACGGATGGGCGTTGAGGCTGAAGAGGTGCGCTTGCCGCAACATTTGCACTCATTGGATGGTTTGATTATTCCTGGCGGCGAATCGACCACCATAGGCAAACTGGCCGTGGCTTATGATTTGATCGAACCGCTGCGCGATTTCGGGAAAGAAAAACCCATCTGGGGCACCTGCGCCGGAGCGATCTTTCTCTCCAAAGATGCCCGCCGCCAGCAACCATTGCTGAATCTAATGGACATCACCGTTGAACGGAACGCTTTTGGGCGGCAGGTGGATAGTTTTGAGATTGATCTGGATGTGCCGGTCTTAAATCAGTTCAGTTCAGAGCCGCGCCCGTATCATGCTGTGTTCATCCGCGCCCCGTTGATTGCCAGCGTGGAAAAGGATGCTCAGCCTCTGGCTTGTTTGCCCGACGGCCGCATTGTGGCCGCTCGCCAGGGTCATTTGCTGGCGACTTCCTTTCACCCGGAGCTGACTTCGGATGATCGTTTTCACCGCTATTTCTTGTCCTTCGCGGAGAAGGCTGAAAGTTAGCAGTTGCCGATGAGTGTTCGTCCGTTTGACTGGCGCGATCTGCCTGTGCTGCATCGCTATCGAGACCAGAGCGTGTTCCTGGACACAGCCCTGGTGTTGACGCGCGGTCCTATGATTTTGCCGGGGGCGTTGTTCTCATACCTGGCGCCCTCGATGGGCATCTTCACCTGTGTCCTGAGCAGCAACGGCGCCAGCGGCACGCCGGTGATTGGTCAATTCATCCATCTGCTCGGCTCGCCTCTTTCGCACCTCACATTTCTGGCGCCCCAGGAGGCGCTGGATACAACGCAAGTTGCGGCGCTGGTGGAATATATGCTTGGGCAGTTGGGTGAGCGCGGCGCGATGCGCTTGTTGGCAGACGTGGATGAGCATTCCAGCGCTTTTGAAGCGTTGCGCTCCAATGGGTTCGTGATTTACACGCGACAGCGCATCTGGCAGTTGACCGGACATCCGCCCGCCGGGTTACACGCAGAATCCTGGCGCGTGGCGAACGATCAGGATGAGATTGCGATCCGAGGGCTGTATAATAATCTGGTGCCTGCTCTGGTGCAACAGGTGGAATTGTTTGCCACTCAACGACCGAGAGGCATGGTTTATTATCAAAATGGCGAATTACAGGCTTATGTGGAATTAAAATATGGGCATCGCGGCATCTGGGCGCATCCCTTCATACACCCGGACGCCGAAGATGTGAGCGACCAATTTATAGATTTACTGAGCAAAATCCCCAATCGGCGTTCCCGCCCGGTTTATGTGTGCGTGCGATCCTATCAGGCCTGGTTGGAAGCGGCGATTGAAGAATTGGGCGCGGAGGCTGGTCCGCGCCAGGCGGTTATGGCCAAACAGTTAATGATCCCGCAAAAGGCAGCGCGTGCTTACGCCATTCCGTCCCTGGAGGGTGGACAGCCTGAGATAACCGCTCCCGTTGCTCGACTGGAGAGATAGTAATTTCGTATGCAACAACAGAAAATTACAGATGATCTTCACGCTCTGTTGGCTGTATTGCCGCCAGAGATTGCTCGCGCGGTCACCAAAGCGAACGATAGCGATAACCTGTTAGAAGTGATCCTGGATCTGGGGAGGCTACCCACGGCGCGCTTCGTAGATCGCGAGGTCACGCTCAGTCAGGTCGAGGTGAAGCACGAGGACATTGATTACGTCGTTGAGCGGATTGGCGAGTTCGACGCGGACAATCGCGCCGGCCTCGAACGCACCTTGCACCGCATTTCAGCTATCCGCAACCGGCGCGGTTATATTGTTGGCTTGACCTGCCGCGTTGGCCGCGCCGTGTACGGCACCACCGACATCATCAAAGATCTGATCGAAAGCGGTAAAAGCCTGTTGATTTTGGGGCGTCCCGGCGTGGGAAAGACGACCATGCTGCGCGAAGCCGCGCGCATCCTGGCTGAAACCAAGCGCGTGGTCATTGTGGATACCTCCAACGAAATCGGCGGCGATGGCGATGTCCCCCACCCGGCGGTGGGGCGCGCCCGCCGTATGCAGGTGGCCACGCCATCCTTGCAGCATGAGGTAATGATTGAGGCAGTGGAGAACCACAACCCAGAAGCCATCGTCATTGATGAGATTGGCCGTGAGTTGGAAGCCGCGGCGGCGCGCACCATCGCCGAACGCGGCGTGCAGCTCATTGGCACCGCGCATGGCAACAGCCTGGAAAATCTGCTGCTCAATCCCACGCTATCCGACCTGGTGGGTGGCATCGAATCGGTGACTCTTTCGGATGAAGAAGCCCGCCGGCGCGGCACACAAAAAACCGTATTGGAGCGGCGTTCTCCGCCCACGTTTGATGTGCTGATCGAAATCCAGACCCGCGACCGCCTGGCTGTGCATCCCGATGTCGCCGCGGCAGTGGACGCGCTATTGCGCGGCTACCCGCTGCCGCCGGAGATCCGCTCGCGCGTGAACGGCGATATCCGCATCGAACGGGCGCCGGCGCCGCAGCGTTTGCCCTCCGGCAGTCAGCAAGGTTATCGCCGTCAGAGCGGAGAATATACGCCGGAGCGCCAGGCGAGTTTTGCAGAGCGCAACGAGTACGGCGCGAACCAGCGTTTCGATAATGGCTCGGTTGGACGCGATCGCTCCTCGCTGCAAACCATGCGCATCTATCCCTATGGCGTGGCGCGCAACCGCCTGACGCAAGCCGCCCGCCGCCTGGGGGTGCCGGCCATGATTGTGGATGAACCGGGCGATGCTGACGTGCTGGTAACGCTGCGCTCCTACTATCGCAAACGCCAGCGCACCATCACCGACGCTGAACAGCGCAATGTGCCTATATATGTCTTGCGCTCCAACACCGTCAATCAGATGCAACAATTCCTGGGCGACCTGTTCAGTTTATACGCCGAGGATATGGGCAACTCGGCGATGGAATCGGTTTTGCAGGAGACGCGGGCGGCAATCAATGCGGTGATGAACGGCGAGCGTTGGGTGGAACTGCATCCGGCGGCCTCTTCTATCCGCCGATTGCAACATCAGATGGCTCGCGAGGCGAACCTGGTGTCACATTCGTACGGTAAAGAGCCCAACCGGCGGGTGCGCATCTTCCGGGAAACATAGGCACATGTTCATCACCTTTGAAGGCCCAGAAGGAAGCGGTAAGACACGCCAGGCTGCCACGCTAGCAGATTTTTTGCGCCAGCAGGGTTACGATGTTCTGCTGACGCGCGAGCCGGGCGGCACACAAATCGGCGACCAGATCCGCGCCATCCTCTCGGATCTCAAGAATGTTTCCATGCGACCGCGCACCGAGACGCTGCTTTTCCAGGCTTCGCGCGCTCAACTGGTGGAGGAGGTCATCCGACCCCGTCTGGAAACAGGCGGACTGGTGCTGAGCGACCGGTACGCCGATTCGACCCTGGCTTATCAGGGTTACGGACATTGTTTCGACCTGGATGAACTGCGCGCCCTGATCCGTTTTGCCACTGGCGGGCTTTCGCCCGACCTGACTTTGTTGTTGGATGTCGAAGTCGAAACCGGCCTTCGGCGCAAGATGAGCGGCGGAGAGTGGAACCGGTTGGATGCTTATGACCTGGAATTTCATCGGCGTGTCCGCGCCGGTTTTCTGGAACTGGCGCGTCTGGAGCCCCATCGTTGGGTATTGATTGACGCCGGACAGCCGCCCGATGCAGTGCAAGCGGCTGTCCGCGAGGTAGTGATGGAGCGCCTTCCGGCGCGCCCGAAACGCGCCTAAACGTTTACTCTTCCTCCCCTGCCAGGCCGCCCTCGCCGGCGCCCAGGTCGGGTATTGCTGCCTCTATTTCTTCCGGGCTTTGCCCGGCCTCTAAACGATCAATGACTTCATCCATTTCAGGCCCCATATCTTCGCCCATTTCACGGCTCATTTTGCGCATCATCTTGCCCAGGGCGCGGGGATCATCCTCCAGACCGCTGAGGTCATCCAAGTCGCTCAGATCCTCCAGACGGCTGTCTTCCGACTTAGCGATGCGCACACGGTTAATGCGCCGCTGTATGTGTGAGCTGCCGCAGTGGACGCAGACCACAGGCTGGTTTCCGTACTCGCTGTAGGTCATGAAGACTTCAAAACGCCTCTTGCAATCCAGGCAACGATATGGATAATATGGCATTTTATTCCTCCGGTATCAGGTCTTGAGATCGGATTTTGAAATTATAATCAAGGTGCAAAAAACTGTCACGCAGAGAGACCATGTTAGTTGTCTCAACCCAGGAATGGATGCGCCGCAGGAGAAGCTTGTGTCAGATCATAAACCTTTTCATCCACCCCTTTCCAACCCATTGTTGATTGTGATTTCCGGGCCATCAGGCGTGGGCAAAGATACGGTCATAACCTGTATGAAGGAGCGCGGTCTGCCGTTCCATTTTGTGGTTACGGCGACCACCCGCCCACCGCGCGTGGATGAGCGCCACGGCGTGGATTATTATTTCCTCTCCAAAGACGAATTTGCAGAGATGATCGAGCAGGGCGAATTGCTCGAATACGCCATTGTGTACAATGATTATAAGGGCATCCCAAAACAGCAGGTGCGCCAGGCGCTGGAAAGCGGAAAAGATGTCGTGTTGCGCGTAGATGTACAGGGCGCAGCTACCATCCGCAAGCTTTGCCCGGAGGCGCTATTGATTTTTCTTACCACAGAGAATGAAGCCGAACTGGAAGCGCGCCTGATCGCCCGTAAAAGCGAGACGCCTGAGGGGCTGAAGCTGCGCATCGCCACTGCCCGGCAAGAATTGAAACAGATAGATATATTTGATTATGTAGTTGTCAATCGGCAGTCCAAACTCCAGGAGACGGTCGAAACGATCCAGGCGATCATCCGAGCGGAGCATCATCGCGTGCATCCGAGAAAGGTCATACTCTAATGTTCCCTCCTCCCAACGACCCAAACGCTTCCCAGCCGGGCGGTCGCTTTGTGACCGTCCAGCTCCCGCGTTTGGTCCCTTACGTTACCCTTGCTCTGCTATCCGTTACGATTGCAGTGTTTCTGGCGCAATTGGCAACCCAATATATTTTGGGTTTCGATCTGCCCTCCCTGCTCGGCCTGAAAGTGAATCAGCTCATACTGCGCGGCGAGGTGTGGCGTCTGATCACTCCCGTATTTTTGCATGGATCGCTGCTGCATATCGGTTTTAACCTGTATGCTCTATATATTCTGGGACCGGCGCTGGAAAGCCACTATGGCCATGGCCGCTTTTTAGCGCTGTATTTTATCTCCGGCTTTGCCGGCAACGTGTTGTCTTTTTTGTTTTCCAGCGCCCCTTCGTTGGGTTCTTCGACGGCAATCTTCGGTCTGCTGGGCGCGGAAGGCATTTTCTTGTACCGCAATCGGGAAATTTTCGGCGCGCGAGCGCAGCGCGCCCTGGGCAATGTCATCTTGATCGCGGTGGTAAATTTGGTCATCGGCATGTCGCCCGGTATTGACAATTGGGGGCATGTTGGCGGTTTGCTGGCCGGCACGTTTTTCGCCTGGTTCGCCGGCCCGTTATACCACCTGGAAGGCGATACTATTTATCCCCGCCTGGTAGACGAGCATGGCAACGGCGATGCCTTGCGAGCGGGGATCGTGGACAGTATCATCTTTGCCGCCCTGGCGGCGATGAAGTTCGTACGCGGCTTTTGATCCAGCCTGGGAAAGCAGCTTACAGATAATGGGGCGGGCGTTTTTCCAAAAACGCCTGAACACCTTCTTTATGTTCTGCACCCTGCCCAGCTATTTCTTGCAAGTGGGCCTCGTAATCCAGAACTTCTTCCAAGTTGCCCAATACAGCTTTGTTGAAAGCGCGCTTGGCCAGACCCATGGCGCGTATGGGACCTTTTGCCAATCTGGCGGCCCAGGCCGCCGCCTCGGTTTGCAACTCGGCGGCTGGCGTCACCCGATTGACCAATCCCCAGGCCAGCGCCTGCTCGGCGCTGATAGAGGCGTTGGTGAAGGTGAATTCCGCCGCCCGTCCCAGGCCGATCAACGCCGGCAAGAGCAGCGAGACGGCCGAATCGGGCGCCAGGCCGATGCCGCCAAAGCCGACCACAAATCGGGCGCGCTCTGAAGCCAGACGCAGATCGCACGCCAGGGCGATGCCCAACGCTGCGCCAGAGACTGCGCCGTTGATGGCTGCCAGGACGGGCTTTTCCAGGCGGCGGATCTGCAAAATCAATGGGTTGTAGGTGCGTAATAAGTGATGACGAAAGGAGACCTGCGCTTCTTGTTGAAAGGCAGTGACATCCTGGCCGGCGCTAAACGCATCACCCGCGCCGGTCAGCACGACGCAGCGCACCTGGTCATCGCGCTCGGCTTGCTTGAAAGCGGATTGTAACGCAGCGATCAACTCGAAGTTGAAAGCGTTTACTTTGGGCCGATTGAGCGTGATGGTAAAGACCCCTTCTTTGAGGTCGGTGAGTAAGAGATTTGTCTCGCTCATCAGGATAGATAGGGTGTGCGGCGGGGAGCGCCCGCCGCACAGCATGATTAATTATCGGTTGGGATCATCGTCCAGATCGTCATAGAAATCATCCCCTGGATCCTCGAGGCCAGCCTCGAGTTCATCCTCGTCGTATTCCAGGCGCACCCACAAAATTAGCACCTGACCTTCGTCCACATCAATGGCGCGGGCGGCCAGAATGGGCGCCCGACTTTCCAGGCCATCCATATCGCGGTATTCCAGGTTAATGCTATTTTGGTTGCGCCAGGCGCGATTGCAGCGCTCAATCAGAGCGGGGCCATTGAACGTCCGCAGCCGGGTGAGGGCAATGTTGAACAGATAAGGGCCTTCATTCAGCCCTAACGCCCAGCCATCCGAAACTGCTTCAAAAGTAGGCGTTGGCCCTTCAATTATTGTGATTTTGTCGTCCATCTGTACCATTACTCCAGAGAGCGAATCATACCATAAACTCTAAGAACCTGCGTGTATAATCAAGTGTGGAGATTCGCCATGTACAAATTGGTCATTTTGATTGAGCCGCCCACAGACATCAACGCCTTTGAGTCGCAATGGCCTGAATTCCTGCACCTGGTCGAGGCAATGCCAGGATTGCGCAAAGAGGCCACCAGCCGAATTGAACAATTTCTTTATGGCGCAACACCTTATTACCAGATGCACGAATTGTTTTTTGACACGCAAGCCGCCGCCGAACAAAGCCTGGCTTCGCCCAGCGGACAGGCAGCGGGGCGTTTGTTGCAACAAATAACAGGCGGACGGATGACGCTGTATTTCGCCGATCATCGCGAGGATGACCTGGCGCACATTCAACGTTTTAAACAAGATAGCCGTGCATCTGGATAGAAAACTCCTGCGCCGCCCGGGAAGGTCGCTTTGGACAATTCTCGGATTGATGTTGTTGGTTGGCGTCATAGCTGCCGCCGGCATTGGGTTTTCTTTTTATCGCTCGCATGTATTCAGCCCGGCGCGTATGCGCGGATTGATGAACTGGCTGCGCGACCCCGATTCACTGCCAGAGTGGCGTATGCTGGCGGGCGAGCGCTGCAACGGCGCTCCCTTTCAGATGCCCACCGAGGGCTATATTGGGTTCCTATGGGGCGATTCGTTCCGCTGGGGACATCATCACCAGGGCATTGATATTTTCGGCGGGCGGGAACCCGGCGTTACGCCGGTTTATGCCGCCTATTCAGGGTATCTGACGCGTTTGGCAGATTGGAAATCCACCGTGATCATCCGCATTCCGCAGGATCCCTTGCATCCCGATCGGCAGATCTGGACGTATTACACACACCTGGCCAGCCCAGACGGCCAATCCTATATCGTGGATGCCTTTCCTGCGGGGGTGAGTGAAGTCTTCGTGGAAGCGGGGACGTTATTGGGCTATCAGGGGAACTACTCAGGTACGCCTGGCAATCCGGTGGGGGTGCATTTGCATTTCTCCATTGTAAAGGATAATGGCCAAGGCGGGTTCCTGAACGAATTGGACATTGATAACACGTTGGATCCTTCTCCATATCTGGGTCTGCCGCTCAACGCCTGGACGAACCGCGATCAGCCGCCCGTGTGCGGGGTTGCACCGCAAGCTGGAGCTGCGCTCCCAGATCCGTAAAGCAAAGAGGATTGGATGACGAATTTCGCAGGGAAAGTTGTATTGGTCTCAGGCGCAGGGCGGGGCGTTGGCCGAGCGGCGGCGCAAGCGTTTGCCGCGCAAGGGGCGGTGATCGCCGCCAACGACATCACCCCCATTAATCTCGATGTCACATTAGAGAAAATCTGGGCGGCTGGCGGCCAGGCGAAAGAATATATCTGCGATGTGGGTAAGAAAATGCCGGTCGAGAGCATGGTGGATCAGGTGTTGAGCGACTGGGGGCGGATTGATATCCTGATCAATGCTACCAGCGTTCAGCCGCGCGCAGCCTTGCTGGATATAGATGAATGGGACTGGCGGCGCGCTGTAGATGTCAACCTCAGCGGCGTTTTTTTTATGATCCAGCTCGTTGGGCGCGCCATGCGCGCTCAGGGCGGCGGGGTAATCGTCAACATTCTACCGGCTGTGGGCGGGCAGATGGCTGATCCGCCAACAGGCTGGATAGGGCGGGCGGCTTTCATCGCCAGCAAAATGGGCGTGATCGGCTTGACCCAGGTTGCAGCGTATGAGTTATCTGCATACAACATTCGAGTCAACGCGGTGTGTCTCAGCAGGTTCGAGGCTCAACCTCAGGAAGAGAATCTTGCGCCATTCGACTCTTCTCTGGAATATTCTGGCCAGGCGCAGGAGGCTGCAGAAGCCGCGCTTTTGTTGTGCAGCCAATCTGCAGCCCCTATCACTGGTCAAATCCTCTACTTGGGCGACAGGAAGTATATAACATAGCGATTGCGCTTACAGCGTGATAGTTTTTCATCACAACAGGACGAAACTCAGGAGGAAACAAATATGAGCAGCTATTCCACCATTTTGGTTGAGATCTCGGAACAAGTCGGATTAGTACGCCTGAACCGACCGCAAGCCATGAACGCCTTAAATCGGACGCTGTCGCGGGAGCTGATGGATGCATTGCAAGCGCTGGACAGCGACGCTCAGGTTGGAGCGTTGGTAGTGACCGGCAACGAACGCGTCTTCGCCGCGGGAGCAGACATCAAAGAGATGGCTGACGCCTCTGCGGTAGATATGTTATTACGCGATACAGTTTCACAACTCGACCGCATCCGTCAGGTCAAGAAGCCGGTCATCGCCGCGGTCTCTGGTTGGTGTCTGGGCGGCGGTTGCGAGCTGGCGTTGTCTTGCGATATGATCGTCGCTTCGGAATCTGCCCGCTTCGGCCAGCCGGAAATCAATCTGGGCGTGATCCCCGGCGCCGGAGGGACGCAGCGACTGGCGCGCGTTCTGGGCAAAGCCCTGACCATGGAAATGGTGTTGAATAACCGCACCTTGTCGGCTGAAGAAGCGCTTCGCCTGGGCCTGGTCAATCGTGTCGTCCCCGTCGAACGATACCTGGAAGAAGCTCTGGGACTGGCACAGGAAATCGCCGCTCGCGCCCCCTTGGCAGTGCGCATGGGCAAGGAAGCGGTCAACCATGCCTTTGATTCATTCCTGACCGAAGGACTTGCCGATGAGCGCCGCGCCTTTTATTTCCTGTTCAGCACACAGGACCAAAAAGAGGGTATGGCGGCGTTTATCGAAAAACGCAAACCGGAATGGAAAGGCGTGTAAGCGTAACCGCAGCCGATTGGAGGCGGGCTTTGCAGGAATTGGCAATACCAGACGGAGCGCCGGTCATTGCTCACGCCTCCTTGTCAGCGTTTGGCTATATTGAAGGAGGCGCGGAGACGGTCTTATCCGCTTTGTTAAAACAATTCGATACCCTGCTGATGCCCGCCTTCACCTATAAGACGATGGTAACGCCGGAGACAGGACCGCCGGATAACGGCCTCAATTACGGCGCTTATCAGGATGCGAATCGAATGGCGCAATTCTTCGACCCGCAAATGCCGGTTGATCGCCTGATGGGGGTGATTCCAGAACGGCTGCGCCTTCTGCCGGGCGCGCAGCGCTCGTCGCATCCAATCCTTTCATTTGTTGGCATGAACGCGGCAGACATTCTGGCGAGTCAAACCCTGGATGAACCTTTAGCGCCCGTTGGCAAGTTACTGCACGCCG
The DNA here is from genome assembly GCA_020060465.1 of Anaerolineales bacterium. GTDB lineage: Bacteria > Chloroflexota > Anaerolineae > Anaerolineales > UBA4823 > RBG-16-57-11. The sequence continues at coordinate 35,601 of JAGVAD010000016.1, read as the reverse complement.
GCGGTTGGGTCTTGTTATTGGGAGTGGATCACTGTGTTAACACCAGCATCCACTATGCAGAGCGCCTGGCCGGGCGCGCCCAATTTGTGCGTTGGGCGCTCACCCCGGAAAAGATCGTGGAATGCCCGCGTTTTCCCGGCTGCTCGGATGGTTTCCCGGCGCTTGCGCCGCGCCTGTCCAGCCAACTTCGCCGGACGGTTGTAGGGCAGGGTCAGGTTCAGGCGTTTCCTCTGGCGAATTTGATCCAGGCCGCTCTGGATTGTTTAGCCCAGGATCCGTTGGCTCTGCTTTGTGATCGTACTTATTGTGAACGCTGTGAAGCAATTCGCAATCGGCTGCTGAAATCATCAAAAACGGAAAATGTAAAGTTCGTTCAGGCAAGGAGAAAAACCCCATGAGTACGCTGACCAACTTTCAAATATACGATCTTCTGAATCGCCCGCGCCCATTGTGGCTGGTGAAAATTGACCTTAGCGACGCCTCGCTGTATTGGGCAGATTTGAGCGGTTGTATTCTCAACATGGCCAACCTTAGTAAGGCTGATTTAAATTGGGCGAGCCTGGCCGGCGCCGATCTGCGGCGGGCAGACCTGAGCATGGCGAACTTGTTTGAAGCTCATTTGCAACGGGCAAACTTGAACGAGGCCAACTTGAGCCGCGCCAACCTGACCCGCGCCGATTTGGGAAAATGTGAGATGGTGGAAACGGTGATGGTGGAAACCAACCTGAGCCGCGCCAATTTGAGCAAGTCCATGATGGTGCGCGCCAATTTAAACGGCAGCAACCTGACGCGGGCAGATTTGAGCAAGACCAATTTGGCTGGGGCGAACCTCAGCGGCGCAGACCTAACCCAGGCCAATCTGTTTGACGCCAATTTGAGCGGCGCGAACCTGCGCGGCGCGAATTTGATGCGCGCCGACCTGACCGCCGCAAACCTGACGCGGGCAGATCTCACCGGCGCTAATCTGACCGACGCCGATCTATCTGAAGCCAATCTGGAAGGCGCAACGCTGAGCGGCGCCATCCTGGAAGGCGCCAAATTGACCGATGCTATCTTGCCGGATGGCGTTCGTCAAGAGAAGCCAAAAGTTTCAGACAGCGGCGGGTAAATCCGCCCAAAAGGTTGTTCCGTTGCCGATCTGGCTGCTGACTCCAATCTCGCCGCCGTGGTTTTCGACGATGGATTTGGCGATTGCTAACCCCAATCCGCTGCCGCGGCTGACGCCAGGGCGAGGCTGAGTGGTTTCCGCGCGATAGAAACGCTCGAAAACATGAGGTAAGTGTTCCGGGGCGATGCCGGGTCCGGTATCGCGCACCAACAGTCGAACAGTGTTTTCATTTGGCCCACGCCGCAGCAACATTTCCACTCTCCCGCCGCATGGGGTGTACTTGATGGCGTTCTCCACCAGGTTGTAGAACACGCGCCGGATCTGGTCTTCATTGCCCATAATCGGCGGTAGATTATCTTCCACTTCCAGACTTAAGGCGACCTCCGCACGCGCGGCGCGAATGTTAAAGGTTTCGTAAACCTCGCGCGCCACCGCGCCCAGGTTGAGTCGCGCGCGTTGCCCACCCACTAAACCTGCTTCCATGCGCGAGAGGTCCAATAGATCATTCACCATGCGCACCAGGCGATCCACTTCGGTCTCGATCTCCCCCAGAAAACGCAGCGCCACATCTGTATCTTCCAGCGCCCCCTCCCGCAGGGCTTCGGCGCGCAGTTTGACCACGGTCAGCGGGGTGCGCAGCTCGTGACTGGCGTTGGCGACGAAAGCGCGCAATTCGTTCACGTTGGATTGCAACCGGCTGGCCATGTTATTGAACGCGATTGCCAGACGCTCCAGTTCTTCTGGGCCGCTCGGTTTGACCCGCACGCTCAAATCGCCCTGTTCCATGTTTTGAGCGGCGCGGGTAAGCACCTGGATGGGGCGGGCCAGGTTATTCGCCAACACATAGCCAAACATGCTGACGCCGGCGGTGACGATCAGGGCAATCGCCACCAGCAGAAGAAAGGAACGCCGGGCGGCTTCCTGCGTCGGCGCCATGGGGATGCTCAGACGCAAGATGCCGGTCACTTCGATCTCTCGTTGGATCAGAACCGCGATGTACATGGTGGGGACGCCATTGGCATTATCCCGAATACGGATGCCGCGTCCCAATTCGCTTTCCAGCGCCTCAATCACTTCCGGCGCATTGACGCGATTGGCGCGCGGCGGCAGGGTGTCGCTGCTATCTGCCATAGGAAAGCCATCTGGCCGATACACGGTGAATTCCATTTCCGGGTTATCGGCGAACATGCGGCTGAGCAAGTCTTTGATGTAACTGACATCAACTCTGCCTTCATTGACTTCCTGGATGGGCAGTTCAAGGGCATTGCCTGCGGCGAAAGCCAGCCCCTGCAAATTGTGTTCGGCTTCTGCCAGCGCCGCCTGGAAAATAAACCTTGCGGCAAAGGCCGCCATCAGGATGATGCTGATCAGGGCGACTGCCAGGTGGGAGAGGACAAGACGGGTATTAAGGGATCGGGAAAGTTTCATTCACATCGGAAAAAGCGGGCGGCGATGCACTGCAGGCCGCAGCTCAAGAAAGTTCTTCCTGCCCGGCAAAGCGATAGCCATAGCCGCGCACTGTTTGGATATATTGTGGGCTGGCGGGATCCTCTTCTACTTTAAGGCGCAGCCAGCGGACATGAACATCCAGCGTGCGCGGATCGCCTACCCAATCATCCCCCCAGACCAGTTTGATGAGTTCTTCGCGGCTCATGGCGCGACCGGCGTTTTTCATCAAAACCGCCAACAGGTCGAATTCGCGCGCCGAAAGTTGAATTTCCTGCTCGCCTTTGAAAGCGCGGCGCGCTACCGGGTCCAGCCCCAACTGGCCGGCAGAAAGGATTTGTGGCTGAGGCGTCTGGCGATCTAGCTGGACGCGGCGCAACATCGCCTGAATGCGTGCCAGCAGCTCGCGAAAGGAGAAGGGCTTGGCTAAATAATCGTCGGCGCCCACCTCCAAGCCCAACACCCGGTCAATCTCCTCGCCGCGTGCAGTGAGCATAATGACCGGGATCGAGGTAAAGGTGCGCAGTCTACGACATACCTCAAAACCGCTGATGTCGGGCAACATCAGGTCAAGCACTACCAGATCAGGTTTGAGTTCCTCCACTGCCTTGAGCGCGCTCAAGCCGTCGGCAGCCACATCCACCTCGAACCCCTCGCGCTTCAAGCTATAGGAGAGCGAATCCGTGATCAATTGTTCATCGTCCACAAGAAGAATATGCGCCAAAGCACACCTCCAGATCCCTTGACGAAATGCGGTTCAAAGCGTCCAAAGCTGGATTCTCTCTGATCAAATCTCGCCAATTGTACCTCTATTTTAACCTGGAACGCTCCGCTGCGCACGTCAATCGTACAATGTGTTGCGTTCTGTGGATGGCCGGGATATACTTCAGGTGTTGGCTGGGCATACCAGTATGGTCTGGCGACTGGTGTTTTCGCCGGATAGCAGTCTTTTGGCTTCGTCGGACGGGATAGAGACCCGGGTGTGGCGGATAAGCGATGGGCAATTGTTGCAATCCTGGCAGCGAACCGGCCCTTGAACACAGCATTGTCCACAGGAGGTTTTTGTGAATATTGGACCCATTGAATTGCTCATTCTCCTTGTCTTGTGTCTGATAGTGGTCATTCTTCCTACAACGTTGGCGATCGTGATCGCTCGACGAGCCGCAACAAGCCAGAAGCGCATCCCTTGCCCCTATTGCGCGGAAATGATCCTGCCGCAGGCGCGCCTTTGCCGATTTTGTGGTAGGGAGTTGCCGCCGCAAATATAGCTTATGCCGCTGCTCTGGATTTCCATTTCCTTTGTTGGCGGCGTGTTACTTGGCGCCTGGCTGAACCAGCCGGTTGGTCTGTGGCTGGGCTTGGGCGCTGGATTCTGCGCGGTTGCGCTTCTGGTTCCGCTCCTGCGGCGTATTCCATCCATCTCTCATTGGCTGGCCTCCTTTATTCGCTTTCGGTTCTCTATTCCTGCATCCCCGGCGGCTCCTTTGCCTTACGCTGTGCTGTTGACGTTCGTTTGTCTGGGGGCGGCGCGCTTCCAAAGCCTTCGTTTTGCCCTGACGCCGCAGCAAGTCGCCTGGTATAACGACAGCCAGCAGCGCCTGGCGATCGAAGGCGAAATCGTCGAACCGCCTGAGCCGCGCGATTCATTTACGCTCCTGGTAGTGGAGGCAACACGGATCTGGCCGCAAGGGTTGGGGAAAGAAGATGTAACCGAATCATCTGAAGCGGGTTCTTTGTCAGTGAAGGGACGCTTGCTGGCAAAGGTTCCGCCGTTGAACGAGGCGTCCGAAAGCTGGCATTACGGCGACCGGGTGCGCCTGGAGGGGCGCTTGCGCACACCTTTCGAAACCGAGGATTTCTCCTATCTGGACTATCTTGCCCATCGCGGCATTCACTCCACTTTCGATTGCAGTTATCAGTTCAACGAGAGGTGCGCCAGTCTGCTGCAATCTGGCGCAGGCAATCCATTGCGGCAGGCAATTTATAATTTGCGTCAACGCCTGACCGCGGTCTTGTTTGAAATTTTCCCCGACCCTGAAGCCTCTCTGCTGGCAGGCATTTTGTTGGGGGTAGAAGGCTATATCCCTACGGATGTGCGCCAGGCGTTCAACGATACAGGAACAGCGCATATTATCGCCATCAGCGGGTTTAATTTTGCCATTGTCGCCGGCCTTTTTGCGGCGTTTTTTGGCCGCCTGCTGGGGCGTTGGCGGGGTATGATGGCGGCTTTCCTGGGCATCGCTCTGTACGCCGTCCTGGCCGGGGCAAGCGCCGGGGTGGTTCGGGCGGCGATCATGGGCGGGTTATCGGTATTTGCCGCGCAGATTGGTCGTCGCCAACATGGGCTGAACAGCCTGGCATTCGTTGCTGCGCTAATGGCGCTGGCTGACCCACACGTGTTGTGGGATGTCAGCTTTCAACTCTCCTTTATGGCAACGCTGGGTCTGATCCTGTACGCGGATCCCCTGGAAGGGTGGTTTTATTCGCTGGCGTCGCGCCGTTTCGCGCCAGACGCGGCGCAGCGTCTGAGCGGGCCGGTCGGCGAGTATTTTCTTTTTACCCTGGCGGCGCAGCTCACCACCCTGCCGCTGATCCTTTATTATTTTCGACGCCTGTCGCTGGCCTCTCTGTTAGCAAACCCGTTGATCTTGCCGGCTCAGCCGCCGGTGATGATTCTGGGCGGGCTGGCGGCGCTGTCTGGCTTGATCTGGACGCCGTTGGGTCAGGCGGTCTCTTTTTTGGCCTGGCCGTTTGTGGTTTATACCGTTCGGGTGGTCGAATGGATGGCGCGCCTCCCCGGCGGTTCTTGGGCGATTGACCGGTTGAACCAGTGGATTGTGGTTGGTTTTTATGCCCTGCTCTTTGCCTGGACTGCCTTAGGGCGACGCCTGAGCAGTTGGGCGGAGGCGCGCTGGGGCGATGCGCCGCCGCGTTTGGCCTGGTTTTCCCTGGCGGGGGTGAGCTTATTGACGGTCGTGGTCTGGCGCCTGGCGCTCGCCGCGCCGGACGGCAAATTGCATCTGTTGGTGCTGGATGTGGGCGCCGGGGATGCCATTCTTGTCCGCACACCAGGCGGGCGGTTGGTGCTGATTGACGGCGGTCCAAGCCCCAGCGCACTTTCCGACGCCTTGGGGCGACGTTTGCCACTCGGTCGGCGCCAGTTTGACTGGTGGATTGTTGCCGCGGCAGGCGAAGAGCAGGTAGCCGCTCTGCCATTGGCTGTGGAGCGCTTCCCGCCCCAACGGGTGTTGTGGGCTGGACCCGCAGACGCCTCCTACAGCGCGCGCCAGTTGCGCCAGGTCCTTGCCCGGCGGGGGATTCCGGTGGTGGAGGCTCAAGCCGGGCATACGCTTGATCTGAGCCAGGGCGCGCGGCTAAGTATCCTGCGCACCACGCCCCGGGGCGCAGTGTTGTTGGTGGAATGGGGACGATTCCGCGCCCTGCTCCCTATTGGACTGGATTTTGACGCCCTGGAAGCATTATTGACTGATCGCAGTCAGGGCGCGGTGACAGCTCTGCTGCTGGCGGAGGGGGGTTATGCCCCGCTCAACCCGCCGGGGTGGATCGCCCGCTGGCAGCCGGGAATAGCCTTACTGAGCATCGCCCCAGGCGACCGAGAGGGCCGCCCCTCCCCCGAGACACTGCGGGCGCTGGAAGGCTATATGCTTTTAAGGACGGACAGCAACGGTTGGATCGAGCTGACCACCGATAGCGAGCAGATGTGGGTGGAGGTGGAGAGGAGATAAGAACAGGATCCTATAAAAGCTTTTCCTAATCAACACACAGATTTATTCAAATGATTACTAAAAAATTAGGCAATGTATGAGCGAACACCCTGGAAAGCCGCCGCTTGACTAGCTCAATAAAATCGCCAATGGGTCGTGATAGGAAATGCCGGCTTGCTCCTTGCCATGGACTATCTGGAAAAGCACGACCATTCACCAATGCAAATCGCCAGGGGTGTGCAACTCCGAATCTTTGACATACTACCCATTGGAAGGCGAGGTTGTGCGCGATCGTTTATTACTAACCTATTGAATATCACATCCTCTCTACTATCAGGACAACAACTTAACCACGTTTTCAAAGCCCCCGCATAGGCAAAATAGTCGCCGCAAATCCCCCGGCGGGAAAAAACCTCTTACTAGATAAACTGACTTCACTCCCGGCGTTGCCAGAATTTTGCTTTATAATCATCTGGCAGCGTCAAATCCGGTTGCCCGCAAATGTTGCCTCCACATCATACTTCACAGGTTGATCCTTGACGAAAACACGCACCCAATATATTTGCCAGCAATGCGGGCGGGTCAGCGCTCGCGAAATGGGGCGCTGCCCGCAATGCGGCGCATGGAACAGCATGGTGGAGGAGGTGGTCTCCGTCGCGCCGCCGCCTGCCCCCGCTCATGCCGCCCGTGGCCTGGGGACGCGTTCAACGCCGCGCCGCCTGGCGGAGATCAGCGGAGACGTTGAAGAACGCCTGCCGCCTGGCATTGGCGAGTTCGCCCGTGTCCTGGGCGGCGGCGTCGTGCCCGGTTCTGTGGTGCTAATCGGCGGCGACCCTGGCATTGGCAAATCCACCCTGTTGTTGCAGGTGGCGTTGGAGATGGCGAAAGACTTGACCGTGCTTTACGTCTCCGGCGAAGAATCCGAACGCCAGATCAAGATGCGCGCTTTACGGTTGTTACGCGCTGAAACGGATGAAACGCATCCATCTTACGCCGGGAGCGAAAAAGAATTGGCAATACCGGATCGCCTGTTTTTGGTGACCGAAACCAACCTGGCAATGATCTTCGAGCACATCCAGGCGGTTAAGCCCGGCTTGCTGATCCTGGACTCGGTGCAAACCACCTACATCCAGGAACTGGATTCATCCGCCGGTTCGGTAACGCAGGTGCGGGAAACCGCCTCCCGGCTGCGTGAGTTAGCCAAATCCAGTGGAGTGGCTGTCTTTCTGATCGGTCATGTCACCAAAGAAGGCGCCATCGCCGGGCCACGCATTCTGGAACATATTGTTGACACTGTGCTATATCTGGAAGGCGACCGCTTTCAATCTTACCGCCTGCTGCGCTCGGTAAAAAACCGCTTCGGGGCGACCTCGGAGGTGGGCGTGTTCGAAATGCGCGAGCGCGGCCTGGTGGAGGTCGCTAATCCGTCGGAAGCTTTCCTGGCTGAGCGAATGGTCAACGCCCCTGGGTCGGCTATCGCTGTGACAATGGAAGGGACGCGCCCCATATTGGTGGAAATTCAGGGCCTCACTAGCCCGACCTCCTTTGGGAACCCGCGTCGTACCCCAAACGGCATAGATTTCAACCGCCTGCTGCTTACAACCGCCGTACTCACCCGCCGTGTTGGTCTGCGTTTAGGCGAGCAAGACATTTTTGTTAACGTCGTCGGCGGCATCTCCATTGATGAACCCGCTGCTGATCTGGCGGTCGCTACAGCGATTGCCTCTTCTCTGCGCGGGCAACCTGTGCGCGCCGACGCGGTGTTAATCGGCGAGGTGGGGCTTTCCGGCGAATTGCGTATGGTGGGGCAGATGCCCGCTCGCCTGCGCGAAGCCGCCAAGCTTGGCTTCCGCGCTGCCATCGTTCCGCGGCGCTTGCGCCGCGGCGAACCCTGGCCCGACGACATCCAGATCATCGAGGCGCGTTCGCTGCGCCAGGCGCTGGAACAGGCGCTTCTTGGCGGCGTAGATAAAAGCGATTAGATACAAATCTTTTCCGTGAATTTATTCATTAATCTTTTTATCTCTGTTATATACTTGACCTAAGACATGAACATATTATAATTTCGACTATCCAAACCAAAGCAATCTGGTTTTGTTACAATTGAGGGCACATTATACTGGGAGGCAGTAATCCAGTGGCTTAGAATGGTCGCTGCTCTTCGATGAGAGGCAGTCACTGGGGAGCCAAGAGCGAAACCGGCCCATAGTGAGGTCGGTTTTTTCCTTTGTTGTACCTAGAGGGCGTAGATCGGAAAGGAGGTGATAGAGGGACAGACTATTTGATGTAAGCAAGATCGTTTCCTGAACGAGGCAGAACAGTGTGAATTAGAATGAGCAAGGAGGGGAAAATGGTTTCACGTAGAGATTTCTTAAAGATCAGTGCAGTTATAGGGGCCAGTGCATTGTTCACTATGCGGTTTCGTGGCGTGACGCGGGTGTTCGCGCAGACTTTACCAGGCGGCTCGCTGGATCCGCTAGCTATTCCGAAATTTCAGACGCCATTACTGATTCCGCCAGTGATGCCGAAAGCAGGGACAATCAGGCAAAGAGGGGGCAAAAACATTGATTACTATGAGATCTCGATGCGGCAGTTTGCCCAACAGATCCTGCCAACCGGCTTGCCAGCAACAACGGTATGGGGCTATGGAGCTGTTAGCTCGGCCAGCAAGAAAGGGCTTTTGTTACATAATGCTCCCTCGCTGACCATCGAAGCCGATTGGAATCGGCCCGTACGAGTGAAATGGATTAACGAGCTGGTGGATGCAGCTGGCAATTACCTACCGCACTTATTGCCGGTAGATCCGACCTTGCACTGGGCAAACCCGCCCGGTGGTATCATGGGCCGTGATACGCGCCCTACTTTCACAAGCACCCCAGGGCGCTACACCGGTCCAGTTCCCATTGTTACACATGTACACGGCGCGGCGAATGTGAATGATGATAGCGATGGTTACGCTGAAGCCTGGTATCTTCCAGCAGCTGCGAATATTCCGCCTGGCTTTGCAACCGAGGGCACTTGGTATAATTTCTTCGCAAGCAAGGCGGCGACGAATTATGGCGTCGCTTGGGGACCAGGATTTGCTGTTTACCAATACCCCAACACACAACGCGCCTCAACGATTTGGTATCATGACCACACGTTGGGCATGACTCGCTTGAACGTGTACGCCGGGCCGGCCGGATTCTACATCATCCGCGGTGGACCTGCAGGAGATGCAGCGGTGATTGATACTCGTTTTGGTACTCCTGGTGTACTGCCGGGCCCTGCCCCAATGTTAGGCGATCCATTTCCATCCAGAAAGGCTTACTACGAGATTCCCATCGCTATCCAGGATCGCTCCTTCGACGCCAACGGTGGTCTGTTTTATCCAGACACGCGTGCCTTCTTCGATGGCATTGTTGGCTCTTACATACCGGATACGGATATCTCTCCCCTCTGGAATCCTGAGTTCTTCGGCAATACTATTATAGTCAACGGCAATTCCTGGCCATTCCTGAACGTCGAGCAACGCCGTTACCGCTTCCGCTTACTCAATGGTTGCAACTCGCGCTTCCTGATTCTGGATTTTAACAACATTCCTGGTGTCGAGGTATGGCAGATTGGGAACGAGGGCGGTTTCCTGGCTGCGCCGGTTAACATAACTGCCATGAATGTCAATAAAATCCTGATGGGGCCAGCTGAACGCGCCGATGTGATCGTTGATTTTACCCATACACCCGTAGGGAGTTACATTCTGGGGAATATTGGGCCAGATGAACCTTTTGGCGGCGGCATCCCTGGCATAGATTTCCCAGTTGCTGACCCGGCAACCACTGGACAGGTGATGGAATTCCGCGTTACGCCAGCCTTGTCGCCCGATCCTACTACACCGCCTCAATTCCTTCAGTTGCCAGCGATCACACCGCTAGTTGGTGGAACCGCCCGTCCGCTGGCGTTGCTCGAGGAGATGTCTATGTATTTTGCTGATGCGCCTGCCGCAACCCTGCTCGGAACGATCGCTGGTGATCCCAACCTGGGGACTAGCGTATGGACAAAACGAATGTGGATGGAACCGATTACTGAGAACCCGATGATTGGCGCGATTGAAGTGTGGGAGTTTTATAACACCACCGCTGACGCACACCCAATGCATATCCACGAAGTGCACTTCACGGTTGTTGACCGCCAACCGATCATCGTTGACGAGGCGAATTCAACCGTCCAAGTGTCTCCGGGATCGCTACCCACACCGCCCGAGCCTTGGGAGAGTGGTTATAAAGATACCGTCATCGCCTACCCTGGACAGGTAACTCGTGTGCGAGCGCAGTTCAATACACCTGGACAGTTTGTTTGGCACTGCCACATTGTTGAACACGAGGATAACGAGATGATGCGGCCTTACCGTATTGGTCCATCACAACCGGGGCAACCCGGCTGATATTAGTGTTCCGGCTGCTTTCAGCCCTCCGCTGCTGTAAATTCACAGCACAAGGATGATAAAATAAGGGTCTATGTCGGCGGTCAATGCCCTATAGACCCTTATTGATTCCGATGCCCACACCCGCCTTTTTCGTTCATCGCATCCCTGTTTATGGCGACTTGATCCTCGCTCCGATGGATGGTTATTCAGATCAACCATTCCGTTCGCTATGCCGTGCCCTGGGTTCGGCGATGAGCTACACCGAGTTTATTAACGCTTTGGATGTTATCCACGGCCACCCGCAACTGGCGCAGAAATTGGCTTATCTGCCTGAAGAACGGCCAGTGGTCTTTCAGATTTTTGACAACGAACCAGAGCGCCTCTTAGAAGCTGCTCTGCGCTTACAAGAATATCAACCGGATATCATTGACGTGAACCTGGGATGTTCGGTGCGCTCGGTCTCTGGGCGCGGCGCCGGCGCAGGCTTGCTGCGCGAACCGGAAAAAGTGGCGCGCATCTTCAATATACTCAGTCACGCGCTAGAGATCCCGGTGACCGCTAAAATGCGCCTGGGATGGGACGATAACAGCCGCAACTACCAGGTGGTCGCCCGCGCCATTTATGAAAACGGCGGCAAGCTGATTGCAATTCATGGACGCACTCGCGCCCAGGGCTATGACGGTCAGGCTGATTGGGACGCAATTGCTCAGGTTAAACAGGATTCCCCTGTTCCGATCATCGCCAATGGCGACGTGCGTAGCGTGACAGATATTGAACGCATCAAAGCCCACACTGGCTGCGATGGAGTGATGATCGGGCGCGCGGCGGTGGGCAACCCGTGGATTTTTGCGCGCCTGGAGCGCGAACATATTCCGCCTGCCACGCTGCACGCGACCATGAGACAGCACCTTCACGCCATGATGGCATACTATGGAGTTGAGCAAGGGCTACGACGTTTCCGCAAGCACGCCGCGCGTTACCTGTCTTCGCTGGATTTGCCTCCCGAGATCCGCCGCAGTTTTTTGACCGCCAGCCAGCCGCAAGAATTCTGGCAAACATTAGAATCCCTGAGCCATTGACTCATATTTCTCTATAGAGAATCTATATAAATCTACATTGACCAGGGGATATAATGTCTGGTAAATTTCTATTCGCTTTATCCAATTTGGGCTAATGATAGGTATTCACCGAAATTGGTTTATCTCGTCGGCGCAAAACATCTCGCAGGTCCCTCTAAAACAAGCCTGTGTGATGAGGACCCCGCGGGATGTTCATAACCCAATTATCTGAAGGTCAATAGAAAGCTTATTGGCGTGTAGCTTGCCAAAACATTCTCTCTACGAAAGAAACAACGACACTCTATGATCTTAAAGCGCATTCAACTGGGTCTCATCCATGTCGCTGTGGCGATGACGCTCGTGCCAATTAACAGCACATTGAACCGCGTCATGATTAAGGAGTTGGCGATCTCAGCCACGTTGGTCGCTGTGTTAGCCTCGCTGCCTTACATTTTCTCGCCCATTCAAGTTGCCATCGGTTCGTTTTCGGACCGTCACCCAATTGGAGGCTACCGCCGCACGCCGTATATTGTGCTGGGATTGTTGTTGTGCGTGGCCGGCGTGGCGCTCTCGCCGCAGGCGGCCTTCATGATGGCAACCCATCTGCCCCTCGGCTCGGTGCTGGGTTTGTTGGCTTTTGGCGCCTGGGGGATGGGGTTCAACTTTGCCACCGTCTCTTACCTGTCCCTGGCTTCGGAGCTTTCCGGCGAAAGCGGACGAGGGCGCACCATCGCCGTCATGTGGTTCATGATGATTACCAGCATTATCCTGACTGCTATTGGCCTGAGTCAGATGGTGGACCCTTATACGCCGCAAGCCCTGGTGAGAGCGTTCTGGATTGTTGGCGCAGCCGCACTCTTTCTGGGCTTTTTAGGGTTGCTAAACCTGGAGAAGCGCCACGAGGCTGCCGCGACGGTTCAGGAGCAATACTCCTGGGGAACGCTCACTCGTTTTATTCTGGACAACCTCCAGGCGCGTGTTTTCTTCGTCTACCTGGTGATCCTGCTGGCTGCTTTGTTAGGCCAGGACATCCTGCTGGAGCCGTTTGGCGGCGAGGCGTTCGACCTGAGCGTTCGGCAAACCACCCGCATCACTTCCATTTGGGGCGTCTGTGTACTGGCAGCGCTGTTGGCAGCCGCGGCGCTGGAGGAACGTTTCTCCAAACGAGTAGTTGCTTCTTTGGGCGGGTGGGGGGCGCTGGCTGGCTTTGTGCTAATCGCCGCCGGTGGTGGACTGATGAACATTACCATCTTTTATACCGGCGTAATCTTGCTTGGTTTTGGCACTGGCCTCTCTACTGTCGCTAACCTGTCGCTGATGTTGGATATGACCACCGCCGATAAAGTTGGGTTGTTCATCGGGGCGTGGGGCATGGCGAACGCACTGTCGCGCCTGTTTGGCTCCGTGTTAGGCGGGGCAGTGCGCGACCTGGCGACCCGCCTCACTCAGCAGCCAGTAGCCGGTTATGTGATCGTCTTCGCGATGATGGCGGCGATCATGTTTGTCTCGCTGATCTTGCTGCGCTCGATTGACGTCGCCGCTTTCCGCCGCCAGGCTGAAGAAAATATGTCGCTGGTCGAGCGCGCCGCCCTGGCAAGCGACGCTGGTTGACCACGAAATGGGAGCGAAACGATGCTTGCTGATTGGCTAAGTTTAAGCGATGTGGCTCAAATCCTGGGTGTGCATCCCAGCACCGTCAGGAGCTGGTCAGATCAAGGCATTCTTCCGGTGCATCGTACGAAAGGTGGGCATCGCCGCTACTTGCGCTCAGAGGTGGATTTATGGCTGTTGGCTCACCGCGCCAACGGCGCCGGTGAAGCCAACCTGGTTTTCCAGAACGCCCTGCGTAACACACGTTTTCAGATTAGCGAAGGCCGATTGGCATCGGAACACTGGTACGCTAAGCTTGACAACGAGGCACGCGAGCAATATCGCGCTAGCGGTCGGGCGCTATTGCAGGGTTTGATCCATGCGCTGAACACCGGTGATAAAGAAGCGCTCTCCGAGGCTGAGGCGTTGGGATATGAGTATGCTTCGCGTGGCCGCCGCTATGGATTGAACAGCGTGGATGCCGCCCATGCCTTTCTCTTCTTCCGCAATGTGCTGATCGAATCCATGCTATCCGTCTATGAGGCGGCGGCGGTGCAATCGCCGCATGCCTGGAGCAACATGTTTCGTAAAGTGAACGAGTTCACCGATCAAATCCTGGTCACGATCCTTGAAACCTATGAAGCCTATCAACGAGCGGGGAGATGAACCGAAAGAGTAAGCGTTTCGACCCAACTCGCTGGACATCTCGCCTGGTGCCAGTCGTTCTGGCAGTGCTATTCTTAGGTCTGCTTGTTACCCTTGCAATTATCATATTAGCTGCTCTCGGTCTGACGCCGTCGTACTAGGCGCAAACTCTTGTCCATATTCAGGAGATACCAGATGAACCATTTGTCTATTTTTTCCACCATCATCACATTTATTTTTGCCGCAGCAGTATTCGCTCGTTGGCGGTACAAAAAACCAAATCATCTGTTGCTATGGGGTCTTGGTCTGGTTTTCTATGGCCTGGGAACGTTGTCTGAAGCGGTGATGAGCTTCACCTTCAACCCCTGGTTTCTGAAGCTCTGGTATTTGACCGGCGCCATGCTCACTGCCGCCTGGCTGGGGCAAGGCACCGTTTATTTGTTGGTGCGCAAACGCGTGGTTGCCGACTTCCTGATGATTCTGCTCACTATCGCCTCGCTGGTCTCTTTGGCTTTGATCATCATGTCGCCCGTCACAGCAGCGGCGTCTGGGTATAAGATCAATCTGCCGGCTTCAGTGCAGTATAAAGAGATCCTGGAACGCAATGGTTTCATTATCTTTTTGACGATTCTGCTCAATGTTTATGGAACGGTCACCCTGGTTGGAGGAGCGATCTACTCCGCCTTTTTGTTTTGGCGCAAGAGCGTGCTGGCGAACCGCATGTTTGGCAACCTGCTCATCGCTGGCGGCGCGCTCATGCCCGCTATGGCAGGTTCTTTTGTCAAGGCCGGTTTGGTAGATTGGCTCTACTTAAGCGAATTCCTGGGGGTGGTGCTGATGTATGGCGGTTTTACCCTGGCCACATCTACACGACCAGCCGAGGACCGCATCAAAGCCTCTCCGGCTTCTTCTGGTTCGTAGAGACCGGCGTTTTGGTTTGCTTGGATCGGGCGGATGCTTCCGTCCGATCTTCATTTTTAGACAGTAATCTATCTGGTAAAATCAAGGCTCAGGTGTCTCTTATGAATATATTCAAACACATTCTTGACTTCCCGTTGATCTCGCGCGTACGGCGCAATCATGGTCTGGAACACGCCACGCTGCATGTCCTGACTGAACGACATCCCGGCCTGCCAATGGCCGGCCACTCCGACTTCGGCGGGTTTTGGATCTTGGGCGACCTGGACATCGAAGATCTGGCTTCCGCTGTACAAGAAGCGCTGGCGCGCCTGAATTCCGGCGAGAGTCAGCTTGCTGTTCATCCCACTTGCGGCACCAATTTCGCTACCGCGGGTATATTGGCTGGATCCGCTGCTGTTTTGGCAATGACCGGCGTTGGGCCGCGTATGCGCGATAAAGCCGAGCGGTTGCCGCTGGCGCTGACGCTGGCGACAGCGGCTTTGATGCTGGCGCAGCCGCTGGGGTTGCTGTTGCAAGAGCAGGTAACCACTTCCGGTCAACCGGGCGCGTTGCGAGTCGTGAAAATCATCCGTCAACCTGGTAATCGAATCAAAGCCTATCGCGTGGTCACTTTGGGTTGAAGATGAGCGAAACCCTCCCCAGCGTTTATTTGTTTGACGGGGAAGATGAATTTACAATTGCCCAGACCGTTAAGGAGTTGATCGAGCGTCTGGGCGACCCTGCTTTGGCGGAGATGAACACAACGCGCCTGGATGGGAACACCTTTGACCCAGACCAGCTTCTCTCGGCGGCAGGGGCGATGCCTTTTCTTGCCCGACGACGGCTGGTTATCCTCACTCACCCAACGGCGCGCTTAAACAGCCCCACCGCTCGCAAGAAATTTTTAGAACAATTAAGCCGCATCCCGCCGACCACGGCGTTGATCCTCATCGAACCGAAAACGTTAACTGCGGATAGAGACCGACGTAAAAATCAAGTTCATTGGTTGGAAAAGTGGGTGATCGAAAATCCTGGCCGCGCGCAATGGATTCACGCGCCCCAGCCGAAAGGCGACCAATTGACTCAGCGAATTCAAAAGATGGCTGCCTCGTATGGCGGTCAGATGAAGCCTGAAGCGGCGCGCGCCCTGGCGTTTCTGGTGGACGGCGACTTGCGTCTGGCGGATCAAGAGATTCAAAAACTGTTGGCTTTTGTGAACCGCCAGCGCCCGGTCAGCGAAGAAGATGTCATGGCGATCACTGCGGATTCCAACCAGGGCGATATTTTTGAATTGGTGGATGCCCTGGCGATGCGCGACGCGCGCAATTCCATGCGTATGTTGCACCGTTTGTTGGAATATAACGATTACTTCGCCATTTTCGGCATGATCACTCGTCAATTCCGATTGCTCATTCAAGTACGTGAAGCGTTGGATCGGGGCGTCTCAGAAGGCTCGATCGCTTCATATTTAAAAATCCATTCCTTTTTATCCGCCAAACTGGTTCAACAGGCGCGCCGATTGACCATGAGCGAGCTGGAAAACGCCTATCATCGGTTGCTGGAAGTGGACAAAGCCGTCAAAACCAGCCAGGCAGACGGCGAATTAGCGTTAGAAATATTCGTCACCACCTTTACAGCAGCTCCCACAGAGCCTTTGTTCAACTATTGACGCCGATCCAAAAATGATTGGGTAGAACGGAGCGATGCGAGCGCACCTCTACCCCTCCAGCAACGAATTTTTGGCTTTCTTTTGCTTCATCGTTGTCTGTAATAGAGGAAAGGGCATCATTTTTCTGTGAGGGAGTGTTGGTTGGCAGCATACTCGGGTGAACAAAACAGAGCGTGGGGGCGCGCCCGTATTTCGCTCGATAATAAGATACCGCGCGTTCGATCTTGGCATCCAGGCTGACTTTCGAGTCGTTATCAAACCAAAGCATTCCGATTTTCATATTCGCCTCCATAATAATTGCATGCGTACTGAAAGGACTCACTCAGTTGGTTTTATTCGCTGTTGAGCCGATTGGCGTCGCATGCCCAAAACCGCAACCATTCTCCATTGAAAGGTAGAAAGAATTGACCAGGTTTCAATTGATTGCAGAACAGATTCGTTTCGCCGGAGAGTTGGGCGATCACATTCCTATACTGAATGTGACCGAATAATCGGGTGCGAAAGGCGGTCAGATAGCGCGCTTCGATTTCGTTGTATCGTTCAACGGGCAAGGTTGCTATTGTCCAGATACAATAACGCGGCCCGTGGCGGATGAGCCAATATAAACGATGATAAGCGGTTTCACTCAAATAACTTACGCATTCCACCAGGTCGTCAATGATGAGCATCAGTGTTGCACCGATTGGCTCTCCGTTGCGGCGATGTTCAGCGATGTCAGCCAACTCAAGAATCAGTTCGCTGGCTAATTCTTCGTTGGATGGGATAATCTCCTGACAATGCGCATAAGATGAAAAGTCCAGAAATTCATCCAGGCGTTTGGTCAAGATGCTGATTGCGAATTCTTCGGCTGGGTTGATCAGAACCGCCGATGCGATGATGCCTCGTAACAAGAAGCTGGTTTCCGCCTTTTCATCGCCGCAGATCAGCAAGGCGCCTGAAGCAGGATTGCGTAAATCCATTTGGAACGGCGCGCCGTCTTCGCCAACTCCCAGCAACAAAGATGGAATAAAAAATTCATGATGACTTTGCAGAATCTCATCGAGTGAAGGGGGATGATCAACCATCCGCTCTATTGCACGTTGGGATGAGTCAGGCGAGGAGGGTGAGGCGTCTTTAAGAAATCGTTCGGAATAGCGCCCCAAACGCGCTTCCAATTGGGGCGCCCATTGAACGAGCGCTTTCTTTCCAGCAGACAAATATTCTGAAACAGACATAACACACCTCTTTCAAACAGAGCAGAACATTTGTTCTAATTATACCGTTGCTTTTATGGGGAGTCAATAGCTTTCATAAAACTCGCAGGCGCTTCTGTGGTTGATATTAATGCTCCTGGTTATCTGTCTTCCTCTTTCACCACCTCGCCCCCTGTTGTTAATCAATCCTCTATCAAGCCAACACGTCTCAACCTAACGACCAAAAGCTGATGCTTTCAATATGATAGGTTTGCGGAAACATGTCAAAGGGCGTGATTTTATTCATGCGGTATCCTGCAGTGATGAGCCGCCTGGCATCTCGCGCCAGGGTCGCCGGATCGCAAGAAACATACACCAGCAACGCCGCACGCATTTCGATCAGGGCATCCAATGCTTTTCGATCCAGTCCGGAGCGCGGCGGGTCAACCAGGATAACATCCGGGCGGGCATCAATGTCCGGCAGCGCCCATACAACTGGCGCTTCATATAACACGACATGATCGAACTCATCCAAATTAGCTACATAATCCGCTGCGGCGCTGGGCGAAGATTCCACGCCAATCACCTGCCCTACATAAGGCGCTACAAATGCGCTAAACAAACCCACACCGCAATACAAGTCCAGGAAAACAGTTTTTCCGTTTAACAAGCGATGCACTTGTAGCTCATCCAACACATGCTGAGCCATATACTCGGCCACTTCGGTGTTCACCTGAAAAAAGGATCCACCAGAGACGATAAAGTCTCTGTCTAAAACTTGCATTTCAACAGATTGACTGCCGACTAATACCAGGGTTCCCGCCGGGCTGAGATGGACAACCGAAAGCGGCAACTCCTCTACCACAATTACAGGCGCCGCGGCATGGCTACTTTCCAGAATTATCTGCACGTCCTCATTTTTGCCCAGGCGCAATCCAATGCGCTCAACTTCTGTCGTCGTCTCGAAATCCAATTGCGGCCAAATTTGGTCTAAAGGGGGCTGCGGCAGGTGACATTCCTGGATGGCGATCACCTCATCCGAACGCTCACGGTGATAGCCCAGTTTCCCTTCGGGCGATAGATGAAATTGCACATGGTTGCGATAACCAAACGGACGTGGTGAAGGGACAATCGTCTGAATAGGCGGATCACTCATCCCGCCAATGCGCTCCAGTTGATCGCGCAAAATCATCTCTTTGGCGCTTAATTGCATCTCATAAGGCATAAATTGATAGTGACAACCGCCGCACTCGCCAAAATGAACGCAGCGCGGCGTCACCCGATGCGCATCTGGCTGCAAAACTTCTACGAGTTGAGCGCGCGCATAGCCGCGCTTTTCTTCGATCAGCCTGAGACGCACCGTCTCGCCTGGCATCACATACGGCGCAAACACCATGCGGCCATCCGGCAAACGGCCAAACGCCTCGCCGCCGTAAGCAAAACCGCTTATCTGAACGATATGACTTTTATCCACCGCGCTCCATCACGAGACTGTCTGGGCTCAGAGAATTATTACACTGAGAGCAGCTCATCTAAATAAGCGTCCATGGCCGCCAACAGTTCCTCAACATCCGCCATCTGGATCTCTCCCATGTGGGCGATGCGGAATGTCTTGCCCTTCAGAGCGCCGTAACCATTGGCGATGCGCATTCCCTTCTGCAACAAATAGCGGTTCAGTTCGGTAATATCCAGATTGGGCGGCGTGCGTACTGTGGTGACGGTCTGCGAGCGATAATCTGGCGGGGCGAAAAGTTCCAGGCCGCGCTGCTCTGCCCAGGATTGCACTCGTCGCGCCATGGCGCTGTGACGCGCAAAGCGCGCCTCCAGCCCCTCGCTCATAATCCGATCCAACTGGTAATCCAAGGCGTAAATCAACGCCAGCGCCGGTGTGGCAGGCGTGGAGTCTTTCAGCCGATGCTTTTCCATGCGCACCAGGTCAAAATACCAGCCGCGATGCGGCACCGTTTCCGCATACGCCATTGCCCGGTCGGAAACTGCGCCTAGCGCCAGACCCGGCGGCAGCGCCAGGCATTTTTGGGTGGAGGCAAGCACCATATCCAATCCCCAGGCATCCATCTCAATTTTTGCGCCGCCCAATGAGGAGACCGCATCTACACAGATCAGAGTATCCGGGCTGGCTTCATGCGCCGCGACGGCAATCTCCCGCACCGGGTTTTGCAAGCCCGTGGAGGTTTCGTTATGAACAACGGTCATCATTTCATAATGCTTCTTTTTGAGCGCCTCGAACACCAGCTCCGGCGTGATGGGCTGCTCCCATGGCGTTTCAAGTTTATCCACCTGCTTTCCATTTGCAACCGCCGCTTCATACCAGCGATTGGCAAAAGCTCCGTTCACGCAGGAGAGGACGCTTTCCCGCGCGAAATTGCGCACCGCCGCTTCATGCAATCCACTGCCCGAAGCAGTGACCAAAAAGACGCGATACTGCGTGTAAAACAACTGGCGCGCTTTATCCGCCGCGCGATGGAAAATCTCTTCGAACTCTTTGCTGCGATGGGGCAGCATTGGGCGAGTCTGAAGCGCTGCCACCTGCGGGTCAACATCAACAGGGCCGGGAACGAACATGCGAGACATGTAAAACCTCCAATGACGATTGAGCAAATGTTGATAGAAAGCTTCTACAGAGGCAAAAAACGATCTTTGGACGCCGTCTGATGCGATGAGATTATTTTACCAGGGGTACGCGCTCCTCTATGCGGCAGATAAGCGTTCGCTAAACCTTGCCCGGCGTCAGCCTCTTGACTGCTATAATTTTGTTCATGCAACGTTTAGCCGTTTTCGTGATGCTCTTCCTGGTTGCTTGCCAGGCGATCATACCTACAGCGGTTGTCGCTCCCCAGACAGCGCCTCCCCACATAACGCCAACCCCTGTTGCACCTACGGCTACGCATGGCGCGGAGGAAACCAACGCTCTGCTTCCCTCTCTTGCCCCGCTGGCGCCGTCGCCCACTGTCGTCCATAGTTCTACATTTCAAACGCGCTTTCATCCTGACGGCAGTCTTTACGTCGGCGACCTGATCAGTATCGAAGTCATCGCGCCCGAAGGGGCAGACTTAGAAGGCAAGACAGTTACCGTCACCTTACCCACCTCTCAGGGGCCTAAGACAGCAGAAGCGCGCTTTGGTCGTTATGGCATTGGCGGACGCTTGCAAGCCAACCTGATTTGGGTGTGGGATACCGACGGATTGCCGGCTGGCGCGCAGACCATCGCTTTCTCGCTGCCATCCGAAAACCTGGTCTGGAGCGAAACGGCAACCCTTTTGCCGCAGGAAGAGCTGCCGCCGCCCGAACCGCAGGCGGTCTGGGCGGTCGCCCGCAGCCGCTGTTGCAAGGTCGCCTATATCACCCACACACCCGCCGAACGCGACCTGGATCAAATCCTGGAGATGATTGACCAACAGGTGCAAAAAGCCAGTCAGCGCATGGGCGTTGCGCTCACCGAGCCGATTACCATCACACTTTTACCGCGCGTCCTGGGGCATGGCGGCTTTGCCGGGCAGGGGATTGCGGTGTCTTACCTGGATCGAGACTACATCGCCGGGGACGAAGCGACCATTATTCACCATGAGATCATCCACATTCTGGACGGTCGGCTGGGCGGCGACTTGCGCCCCACGATGTTCGTCGAAGGCCTGGCGGTATATCTCACCGGCGGACACTATAAAACTGAGCCGTTATTGCCACGCGCCGCGGCCCTCTTGCCCCCTGAGCCGGGCTGTGTTAAGTGGTCAAAAGACCTATTCAACAACGAGGATCGCCCCGGCTGCGGGTTAGATCGTTTCATCCCGCTCAAGAGACTCATTGATAACTATTACTTTGAACAGCATGAGATTGGTTACCTGGAAGCTGGCGCGCTGATTGCCTATATGGTGGATACTTGGGGGTGGGAGCGGTTCTCGGCTTTCTATCGCGATATCCATCCACTGAAACAGTCACCCAATTCGCCAGCAGACGAAAGCGCTGCGCAGTCGCGGGCTGTGGAGGTCGCGCTGCAACAACATTTCCAAATCGGGCTGGCGCAGCTTGAACAGCGCTTTCAGCAGACGCTGAGCCAGCAGGTATTAACGCCTCAGGTCGCTGAGGACTTGCGGTTAACCGTCTTCTATTACGATACCGCTCGCAGATACCAGATCCTTCTTGATCCTTCGGCGTATTTCCTGAACGCCTGGTTGATGGATAGCGAGGAGATGCGCAAAAGAAATCTGACGGCGGATTATTTGCGCCGCCCATCTCAACCCGAAAACCTGGCGCTGGAAACCATGCTGACAGCCGCCGGAGAAGACCTGCTGCACGGCGATTTGGCAGATATGGCTTTGCTGTTAGAGGGCGCAAACGCTGTCCTGGAGCGCTATCCTGAGCAGGGGTTACAGGCGTTCGCCGCCCATCCGCTGGCGGCGGATTATCTGGCGCTGGTGCAGCTCGCCCTGCGCCTGGGCTATCAACCGCAGCGCATCTGGCTGGAGAAAAATCAAGCCCGGATGTGGGCAACCACCACCGGGCCTCGAGTCAACGAGCTGGCATTCGTACGCTTTCAGGATGGCTGGACGATCCTATCCGCTTCTGGCGCTTTGCTGCGATCGCTTCGGCAGACGAGCACGGCAGGAGGTTACGGGCAGCTCCATAAAATCCCGCTCAACGCGTTGAATGGCGGCTGGCAATACATGTTCAAATAATCGAAAGCGAACAGACCAGCGACCAGACAACATGCCATCACGATCAGCGCGCCGCAGCCGATATACAGCCAGGTGCGCGAACGAGTTGGGGCTTCCTCAACCTCTTCGTAAACTTCCTGCTCGCCGGCAGGATAAGGCTCAACTGGGCCGGGGGGCATCTGGCCGCTGTAAACCTGCCCCTCAGGCGGATAAGACGGCGGCGGATAGGCCGAAGGCGCCGACTGAACCGGCTCGGGCGCGGTGGGAGGCGAATAATCCGTTGGCACACGATAGGTTTCGCGCGGCGCAGGAGGCGCAACTTGCGGGCTGGCGCCGCCTACCAGCGTGGCGTTCGGGTCGAAACCCAGCGCCTCATAAGCCAGCGTAATTTTCTCCCCAAACATCACAACCTGCCCAGGTCTCAGCAAGTGCGGCCCCATTAAACGCTGCCCATCCACAAAAGTACCGTTGGTGGATCCAAGATCCTCGATGACATAACCGCCCATCTGAGCGGTGAGCCGCGCGTGCCGACGGGAAACTTCGGGGTCGTTAATCACAATGCGGTTGCTGATGTCTCGCCCAATGGTGATCTCCTCCTGCACCAGCTCGTAGATTTTCCCTGGATTGGGGCCTTTTTGCATGACCAGTTGGAAGGATTGAGATGCCATGAGTGCCTCCTTGTAGCATCCGTAAGTTGGCTATAGTGTAATAACTTTTAATCCGGCTGTCAAACACCAATTTGTACCAGGACGATCCACCTCGCCGCATGGAATTCGTCGCACCCGCGCTATTTCTCAATCACGGGCAAATACAGGGTTTGCATATCCACCAATATTGGCTGGTAAAGTTCTGCCGGATAATCGCAGGAATTGTTGGCCGTGGCTTTGACCAGGTACACACCCGGCGAGCTATATGTGTGTGTAACCGCAGCGCCTTCGGCAGTATTTTGATCGCCAAAATCCCAACTATACGTTACGGGCGGCGCGCCGCTTCCCACCTGGGCCTGGAAGCTGATCTCTTGGCCGACCGAAGGCCTGAGCGCGCTGAGGCTGATCGTAAAACCTTTCACCGTCTGACATGGCTGCAAAGTGCGATTTAAAACCGTCGCCTGCTCCTTAATGATCTGGATGCCTGAAACAGTTTGCGAAGCATAATCCTCCGCCGAGTAACGCACTGTATAACTGCCGTTGATGAGCGGCATCCAATATTCGCCCGTCGCCTGGGTAAATGTAGTCTGTGGGTTTTGCCCGTTCAGTCGCGCCTCAACCCGAACGTTCTGCAACGGTTGGTTATTGGTCGCGACTGTGATAACGCCGTTGATCTCTCCATCCAGCAGACAACCCATGTGCGCAAAGGTCGCCAGGGCGGCTTTGACGAAATTGGTATAGTAGGGCATGTTTAGCGTTGCTAGCCGATCCCCGGTGGTATGATAGTACGGCGTGTGATCGGTCCAATCCTCAATTGCCAGGATAGCCGGATAGTTCTGGTCCCAGAAGGGCGAGTGGTCGCTGAAAGACAACCGATCTTGCAGAATGATTGGCAGCAAGCCCAGCGAGTAGGCGGTCACAGCGTCGTTGAACAGATAAGCAATGGAAAGGTCAGAGCCGTTGCTGGGGCGGGTATGCAGTTCCAGCGTGGCCGGTGTGCCCGCCGAGTTATACCCCAGCATATCCAGATTCAACACCGCCCAGATGTTATCGCCGAGCGCCCGCGCTTCAGCCGCATAAGCCTTGGAACCGAATAAGCCCTGTTCCTCGCCAGTAAACAGGATATAGCGCAAAGTGCAGCCGAAATGATACTGGCTGAGGATGTCTGCAATGGCCAGCACGGCTGCCGAACCGCTGGCGTTATCGTCCGCGCCCGGCGCCAAGCTGCTGGGAGACTGCGAGGTTGAATCAAGATGTGCAGTAAGCAAATAGATGCGTCCGGGCTGCGTCAGCCCGCTTTGCTCGGCGACTACGTTGCGCTTTTCGTAATAGTTCCCGTAATATGAAAAGTTGTAATAATCGAAATCTACAGGCAAACCCAGCCCCATGAAATGCTCATAGGCCAGGCGGGTGGCCTTGTTGATCGGCGTTGTGGTCAATGAATTGCGCGTCAGCAGCGTATAAGGAGCGCCGTCAATCACCGTAGATTGTTCCCCGCTGAGCGCTCCCACATAATTAAAAAGTGTGCTGGAGGTAATCTGGTTTGCCATGCGCTGAATAAGCGGGCTATAGGTCAACTGGGGGGAAAGAGCAACGCTCCTCTCCGGCGCAGGCACGGAAAATGGCTGCGCGACCAGAAGCGTGGTGTGGACACCCAAAGCTTCTATGGATGCAATCTGAGATGGCGTCAAATGCGCCACGGCCTGCCGCCCCTCTACCAACAAAAGAGGCGTTATTTCTTGGGCAACGCGGCGCATCGCTTCAGGCAACCCATAGAGCAGATAATATTCCGCGCCTTGAACATCGCTTTCCAAAATCTGATAGTCAATGCCCCGTTGCGCCAGCTCTAACTGCTGTTGAAGATCGGCCTGCGCCAGAACCACCAGCCCGCCTTCCTCGCCAGCCAGTTGCGTGTAAACTTTCAAGCCGATAGGCGCCAATGCGGCCAACTCCGCCTCGCTCTTCAAATCAATGCGCGCCAGGGCAACCACAGCACCCGCCGGCGCGCCGGTTGACCAGCCTGCGGCGCCCAATTGACCGGCCAGGATGACCAGCAGACTCAACCATAACGCCAATTTATGGCTATTCGTCAAAATGTGTCTCATCAATTCGTTAATCCTTCGATCCATTTTCCGCTAGCCAATCTGCAGGTAGTGGTCTTTCAACCATTTGGTAGTGAAAAACCTCTCCAAACGCTGCGATGATTTCCTGCATCACTCGCTCCATCGCTGGCGGCGGATCGAAAAGTTCTGCCAGACTGGTGTTCGCATATCCTTTTAACCCGCAGCCGATTATCCCATCAAAGTAGCTCATGTCAGGTTGTACGTTTAGCGCGAAACCATGACGTGAAATCCCACGTGCATCCACTTTCACGCCGATGGAGGCAATCTTGGCTGGCGGTTGCCGCAAATCCGGGGCGCAGTCGCGGCAGCGGGAGAGCACGTCCGGCTGCACCCACACGCCGGTCAATCCTTCGATTTGTCCGCAAACCAATCCCAGGCGCATCAACGCCAGGATCAGGGTCTCTTCCAAACGGCGCAAATAGCCCACGTAATCTGCGCGCGGCAGACGCTGAGCAGTCGTGTGGGGTTCATTGACCAGAGCCTCTTCATTTCCTGACGTTCGATCCGTTGCTGTGGTTCCCGCTGGCGTCGCTGGCGCAGCGAACAGCCCACCCGGCGCCAGCGGCAACAAGGGGTAACCCACCAATTGCCCTGGCCCATGATAGGTCACATCGCCGCCGCGATCCACCCAATACACGCTGACACCCCTGCGGGCCAATTCATCCTGATCCCACAATAGATTTTCGATGTGACCGCGGCGGCCAAATGTGTAGGTATGGGGATGTTCCAATAAAAGCAGCGCCGCTGGATGGTCGCCGCGAGCAATTTCCTCCGCCAACCGATTTTGCAAATTCCATGCCAGCCGATAAGGCATCAGCCCCAGACGATAAACAGAACAGGTGGGGTTCATGTTGCATAGTATACCATCCAGAATTACGGCTTTTTATGCAGCAACATGTCAGATTGCAAAAAAATTTTAATGGCGACCTGACAGTTTGCAGAATGTCATTGCGAAGGAGCGCTGCGACTGAAGCAATCCCCTGCCAAAGTCATTTTCTGGCTGCCGGAAGATTGCTTCGGGGCAAGAAACGCTCCTCGCCATACCAATGACATCGCTCCGTGGAGGGGTAAAACTGTCAGGTGGCTGGTTTTTTTCCAACATCCGGTTAATAGATCGTTTACGATTTTCCAACGCGCTCGACGTATAATCGAAAATGCGTTCGGTCTGCGCAAACTCTTTTCCGGTTGGCGAGGAATGTTACATGGAGACAACTTGGGCAAACTTTGAAACGCACAAATATTTGAACCTAGAAACCTTCCGCAAGAGCGGCGTGGGCGTCCAAACGCCGGTGTGGTTCGTCGTGGACAACGCCGCCATCTACGTTCGCACGTCGGCCGAGTCTGGAAAAGTGAAGCGCATTCGCAACAACGGTCGGGCGCGCGTGGCGCCCTGCGATCGCATGGGTAAACTGCTTGGCGATTGGGTGGAAATGCGCGCTTCTCTGGTGACTGACCCAGCAACCGCGGCGCGCATCAGCCGCCTGGTCGGCGAGAAATATGGGTTGCTCAAGATGTTTGTAGATGTCGCCAGCCGATTATTCGGCGCACAATGGGCGACTATTGCCCTCGAACCGGATAACCTAAAAGCCTGAAAACGATCGTGAACGCAACAATATTTTATTGGTGTAAGGAGAAAGAAGTATGAATCTGGAAAAATATACGCAAAAATCTCAAGAAGCAATTCTCAACGCCCAACATTTGGCGCAATCCTATAATCATCAATCCATCGAACCGGCGCATTTGCTGCTGGCATTGCTCAGCCAGGAGGAGGGCGTCGTCCCGGCGCTGGTGACCAAAGTCGCCGGCAGCGTGCTGGCGCTGCGCGAAGAGGTGCGCCAGGATCTGGACAAGCGCCCCAAGGTATATGGCAGCAACGCCCAGGTGGGGCTATCGCGCCCAGCCGCAGACGTGCTGGTCGCGGCGGAGCGTTACGCCAAGGGCATGCAGGACGAATATGTGTCCACCGAGCATATTTTGCTCGGCTTGACCGAAAGCGTGGAGGGCAAGCGCCTGAGCCAATATGGTCTCACCAAAGATGCCATCCTCAAGGCGCTGGTCAGCATCCGCGGCTCGCAGCGTGTCACATCTGCCACGCCGGAGGACACGTACCAGGCGCTGGAGAAGTACGGACGTGACCTGACCGCCCTTGCCCGCCAGGGTAAGCTGGACCCGGTGATCGGGCGCGATGAGGAAATTCGCCGCGTGGTGCAGATCCTCTCACGGCGCACCAAGAACAACCCGGCGCTGATCGGCGACCCAGGCGTGGGCAAGACTGCCATTGTGGAGGGCCTGGCGTTGCGCATCGTCAACGGCGACGTGCCGGAAGGCATCAAGCGCAAACGTCTGGTGCAGCTCGACATGGGCGCGCTGGTGGCCGGCGCCAAATACCGCGGCGAGTTCGAAGAGCGGTTGAAGGCTGTGTTGAAAGAAATTACCGACGCCGCCGGAGAAGTGATCCTGTTTGTGGATGAAATGCACACCGTAGTCGGCGCAGGCGCGGCGGAAGGCGCTATGGACGCTTCCAACATGCTCAAGCCCATGCTGGCGCGCGGCGAGCTACACATGATCGGCGCGACAACGCTGGATGAGTATCGCAAGCATGTCGAGAAAGACCCGGCGTTGGAGCGCCGCTTCCAACCGGTCTTTGTGGATGAGCCCAGCGTGGAAGAGACGATCAGCATTCTGCGCGGCCTTAAAGAACGTTATGAGGTGCATCACGGCGTGCGCATCACCGACCCGGCGGTCATCGCCGCGGCGACGTTATCCAGTCGTTATATCAGCGACCGCCATCTGCCGGATAAGGCCATTGACCTGATTGATGAAGCCGCCGCCCGTCTGCGCACCGAGATCGACTCCAAGCCGCAGGCGCTGGACGAGGTGGATCGCCAGATTCTGCAACTCGAAATTGAGCGCCAGGCGCTGCAAAAAGAGAAGGACAAAGCCTCCAAAGAACGGCTGGAGAAGATCGAGAAGGAATTGGCCGATCTGAAAGAGCATTCCAATCAATTGAACGCCCGCTGGCAGATGGAGAAAGAAGCCATCGCCAATCTGCGCTCCATTAAGGAGAAAATCGAACAGACGCGCCTGGAGCTGGAGCGCGCCGAGCGCAACAACGATCTGGCGACTGCCGGTCGGCTGCGCTACGGCGTGATGCGCGAGTTGGAAGCGCAACTGGCGCAGGGCGAACAACGGTTGAAAGAGTTGCAACGTGAAGGCGCTTTGCTGAAAGAAGAAGTGGACGCCGAGGAGATCGCCAACGTGGTCTCGCGCTGGACGGGCATCCCCGTCTCGCGCCTGATGGAAGGCGAGATGGAAAAGCTGGTGCACATGGAGCAGCGTCTGCACCAGCGCATCGTGGGGCAAGACGATGCGCTGCGCGCTGTAGCCAACGCCGTGCGCCGCTCGCGCGCCGGCTTGCAAGACCCCAACCGCCCGATCGGCACGTTCATCTTTCTGGGGCCAACCGGCGTGGGCAAGACCGAGCTGGCGCGGGCGCTGGCGGAATTCCTGTTCGATGATGAGCGCGCCATGGTGCGCATTGACATGAGCGAGTATCAGGAAAAGCACACTGTCTCGCGATTGGTGGGCGCGCCACCTGGGTATGTCGGCTACGAGGAAGGCGGTCAACTCACCGAAGCGGTGCGCCGCCGCCCGTACAGCGTGGTGTTGTTCGACGAGATCGAGAAGGCGCACAGCGAAGTGTTCAATGTTTTGCTGCAAATGCTGGACGATGGTCGCCTGACCGATGGACATGGGCGCACGGTGGATTTCCGCAACACCGTGATCATCATGACCAGCAACCTGGGCAACGAGCTGTGGATGGGCGGGCACGCGCCAGTGACGCGCGAGATGATCAACCGTGTGCTGCAAGCCCATTTCCGCCCCGAGTTCCTCAACCGGGTGGATGAGATCGTGATCTTCCATCCGCTCACCCGCCAGCACATCGCCGAGATCGTGGACATCCAATTGCGCCGCGTGCGCGACCTGCTGGCAGAGCGCGGCTACACGCTGGAAGTCAGCGAGGCGGCGCGTGAATTCCTGGCCGAAGTCGGCTACGATCCCGATTTTGGCGCTCGCCCGCTCAAGCGCGCCATCCAACGCGAGCTGCAAGACCCACTGGCGCTGCGCATCCTGTCCGGCGAATTCCACGAAGGCGACCTGATCCGCGTCGACCGCGGCGAGGACGGATTAGAGTTCAGCCGCGTGTTGCAGGGCGAGGTGGTGGAAGAGTAAGCTGTTAATCGCGCATAAGGGCGGCTACCACAGCCGCCCTTGTGCATGGTTGGCGATGAAGGAAATGGTTGGGGGTGTGCACACAAGAGCCGAGGGTATTGGGAAGCTGCACCTGGAAACTGCACGAAACCGGCCTGCGCCGGCTAAAAACCAGTCGGCAATGGCTGACAATCTTTGCATACATCCCTTGCAGTTGCTGACAAACCGCAACAGTTTTGTTATACTGCAACTTGCCCTACTTGAAGGCAACATAAGACAAGCAAACGATAAAATTCCACATGAATATCTCACCACGGAGCGTTATCCAGGGAAACAGTTGGCCAGAGCCGGTTGAGGTCTCGCAAGTAGAAGACCTTGGTGATTACATTCGCATTGTTGGCGTGATGACCAAATCGCGCGCCCATGTAGATCAAATATTACCTAAAACTGAAATTGAGCAGATTGCCAGTGGGGAAATCAAGCCTCTGTTTTCCGCCAGCCCGAGAAGTTTCTTCCTTGCTTTGGAAGCGCATCGCTATCGGTTCGCTTCGTTGTACGACCCGCTGTTGGCAATGAATACTTCCAAAGTGGATCCACTACCTCACCAAATTGAGGCTGTATATGGATATGTTTTGCATTTGCCAAGAATTCGCTTCCTGATCGCGGATGATCCTGGCGCGGGCAAGACTATTATGGCGGGGTTGATCATCAAAGAGCTGAAATTACGCAATCTCGTCAAGCGGATTTTGATCGTCGCCCCTGGGCATCTCAAAGACCAATGGCGGCGTGAGATGAAAGATCGCTTTGAAGAGAACTTCATGGTGGTGGATCGTGGCTTTCTGGGCGCGTTCTACGGGCAGAACGTCTGGCAGCGCGAACAGCAATTAATCACTTCGATTGACTTCGCCAAGCAGGATGACATTCTGCGAAGCATTGCTTCGGTGCAGTTCGACTTGATCGTTGTGGACGAGGCGCACAAGATGTCTGCCACGCGGTATGGGGAGAAACTGGACAAGACGAATCGCTATCGTTTGGGAGAGCGGCTCTCTGAAATTTCGACCCATTTGTTATTCTTGACAGCCACACCTCATCGCGGTGATCCAGAGAACTTCCGCCTGTTTTTGGACTTGTTGGAACCCGGCTTCTTTGCCACGACGGACATGGTGGCGGACTCGATCCGCCAGCAGGAAAACCCCCTCTTCATCCGCCGCGTGAAAGAGGATTTAAAAGATTTCAATGGCAAACCGTTGTTCCTGCCGCGCAACGTCGAGACAAAATCCTTCAATCTTGGCATCGAAAGCTATGCCGAGAAGGATTTATACAACGACCTTTCGCGCTATGTGAACGAGCAATATGGCATCGCTCTCAGCAAGGACAAGCGCCGCAACGTGGCTTTTGCTCTGGTCATCCTGCAACGCCGACTTGCATCCAGCACATACGCCCTGCTCAAATCGTTGGAACGTAGAAAACACAAACTGGAAACTCTGCTCAACGACACGCAGCAACGCGGGCAGCTCAGTCTGAACGAGTACGACTTTTACGACGAAGTCGAAGATATGAGCGAGGAGGATCGCTGGCGGCAGGAGGAAACCTGGGAGACGTTGAGCGTCGCCGAAAATCGAGAAGAACTGGAAGATGAACTCCGCACGCTCAAGAAGTTGATTGAGCAGGCAAAAGCCATCGTCGAAACCGACCCGCCCGCCGAAGCTAAACTGCGCCATTTCAAAACTGCGCTGGAGGATCTCAACAAGCAGCACTCAGGCGCAAAGATTTTGATCTTCACCGAATCGCGCGATACACTGGATTATCTGGAAAAGAACCTGCGCCGCTGGGGGTACAACGTCTGCACGATCCATGGCGGCATGGGATTGGAAGAACGTATCCAGGCCGAGTCGGTTTTCAAGAACGAAGCGCAGATCATGGTGGCGACCGAGGCGGCGGGCGAGGGCATCAACCTGCAGTTCTGCAACCTGATGATCAACTACGACATCCCGTGGAACCCCAATCGGCTGGAACAACGCATGGGACGCATCCATCGTTACGGGCAGACACGGGAAGTCTTTATCTTCAATCTGGTGGCGTCGGATACGCGCGAGGGCCGTGTGTTGAACGCCCTGTTCAATAAACTCAAAGAAATACAAGAGGCGTTGGGAAGCGATAAAGTTTTCGATGTGTTAGGCGACATTATCGAAGGAAAGAATCTCTCGCAATTGCTGGTGGAAGCCGCGGCGAACGCGCGCAGCGTGGATGAAATCCTGAAAGAGATCGAGATCAAGGTGGATGCAGAATATCTCGCACGCGTGCGGCGGGATTTGGGCGAGAGTTTAGCCACGCGCTACATTGACTACACCCGTATTCACGAGATGGCTGACCAGGCGCGCGAACATCGGCTGATTCCCGAGTACACCGAAGCCTTTTTCAAGCGGGCGATGGAAGCGCTGGGCGGACGCTGGCAGGCGCGCAATGTGCCTGAGTATCCGAAAAGCACATTCTTGCATATCGAGAGCGTGCCGATCGCGCTCAGACAGATTGCCGAGGAAGAATCGTTCAAGAAGCAATTCGGTTCGTTGATGCGACGCTACCCGCTGGCTACCTTCGACAAAGAAGCCGCCATGCGTGTCGCGCAGGCGGAACTGGTGACCTTTGGCGATCCACTCTTCGAAGCGGTGATGTTGTGGGTGGAGCGCAACCTGGATGTCGCGCTGAAAGAAGGGGCGGTCTTTACCGACCCCGATGGGCGGCGCGATGGCACGCTGCTCTTTTATCAGGGTGAAATCCGCGATGGCAAAAACGAGATCGCAGGCACACGTTTGTTTGCGTTGTTCGCTGACCACCAGCGCGGCACCATCGAAGCTGTCAACCCTGCGATCTTGTGGGACCTGGGTGAAGGCGCTGACTTCCCTCTTCCCGCAGGAGAGGGCCTGGGGGTGATGGATGTAGAGACTTTGCAGAACCGTGCGCTTGGAATTCTCTTGCCCGAATTGGAATCGTATCGCAAGGACCTGTCCACAGAACGTCAGCGTCAGGCGGCCATCAAAGAGAAATATGGCTTGAAATCGCTGGAAGACTTGATCGTGAAACTGGATGGCGATTTGATCGCTCTTCAAATCCGAAAAGAAAATGGCGAGAACGTGGATTTGGTCATGCGCAACAAACAGGAGCAGAAACAACGCTACGAGCACGCCTACGCGGAACTTAAGACGGCGCTGGCGCGAGAACGTCAACTGACCCTCTCGACGCCGCGCTTCCTGGGCATAGCTCGCGTCGTGCCCAAACCTGCCCCAACCGAGGCGCTGGCTTCGGATGCAGAGATCGAAAAAATCGGCATGGAGTTGACAATGCAATATGAGCGCGAGCAAGGCTGGGCACCCGAAGATGTGTCGAAAGAAAACCTGGGCTTCGATGTGCGTTCCACATCGCTCGAAGGGCAGAAACGCTACATCGAAGTCAAAGCCCGCGCGGGATCGGGACCTGTGGCGCTGACACAGAACGAATGGTTCAAGGCGAAGCGTTTTCAGTCCGAATATTATCTGTATGTCGTTTTGAATGCGGCCAGCCAGCCAGTCCTGTATCGCATTCAAAATCCAGCCGAAGTATTGAAGCCTGAAGAGGAAATGGAAGTTCGTTATCTGGTATCGGTAAAAGAAATCACGGAAAAAGGCTCGACAGCCTGATTTTCCCGCCATGCCCGCCCGATGATAAATCATCGGACTCGTGCGACGACGGATGAATCCGTCTTGAATGCACAAGAAGAAATATGCCGTATTGGCAATTGTTTTACCACATCGTGTGGTCTACCAAAAACCGCGAGCCGCTTCTCACCCCAGAAGCGGAACCGATTATTTACGGTTTCTTGCGGAACAAGGCGCTTGGCTTGGAAGCCAACGTGTACGCTTTAAATGGTTATCTCGATCACGCCCATCTTGTAGCTTCCATCCCGCCGAAAATTGCCATTTCCAAATTCGTTGGGCAGATCAAAGCGGTGGCTTCGGTAAAATACAATCAATCACAATCAGGCGCTGCGCCGTTTTACTGGCAAGAAGAATTCGGCGTCTTCAGTTTTGATAGAAAAAGATTACCCTATGTGGTGGCATATGTTGAAAATCAGAAAATACATCACGAGAACAACAACCTGATTCCGATTTTGGAACGTGATATTATGGATGATATGTTGCGCGAATCGACCGTATCCTACAGCGTCATGGATGAAACTTGGTGGCAGGAAATGTTGGGAATGGAAACAAAGCCCGATTCATCGGGCGTCAATCATAACGCGGCGATTTATCGCCGCCGTGTCAAGGGAGAAGGCGCATGAGCATCACCGACCCTTCGACAAGTTCAGGACAAGACCGCCGTTTTATCGAAGAATCCTTCCCCGTCAAAGACGTCAGCCAACATGCGGCCAAAGAGAAAAACATCCGTCACGGACACATCAGCACGCTGCACATCTGGTGGGCGCGCCGTCCCTTAGCCGCCAGCCGCGCCACTGCTTATGCCGCGCTGACGCCCGCGCCCAAAGACATCGAAGAATGGGACAAACAGCGCAAATTCATCATTGAACTGAGCCGATGGGAGAACTCCAACAACCAGAGCCTGTTGGAACGCGCCCGCAAAGCGATTCTGGAAGCGCACGCCGCCCGTCTGAGCGAAGAAACCGGCAAACCGGTGACAGTGGAAGACATCGAAGCCGGACGCGCCCCCCGCCCGCGCGTACTCGACCCGTTCGCCGGCGGCGGTTCGTACCCGCTCGAAGCCCTGCGCCTGGGCTGCGAAGCCTATGCCAATGATTACAACCCGGTGGCGGTGCTGATCGAGAAAGCCACGCTGGAATACCCGCAGAAGTTCGGGCGACCGTTTGAAGGCATGCCGGAATGGGCATACCCCTCACCCTCCATCCCCCTCTCCCAAAACCCGGAGATGGGGCAGCCCTCATCCCCCATCCCACTCTCCCAAAGCCCGGAGATGGGGCAGCCCTCACCCCCCATCCCCCTCTCCCAAAACCCGGAGATGGGGCAGCCCTCATCCCCCATCCCACTCTCCCAAAACCCGGAGATGGGGCAGCCCTCACCCCCCATCCCCCTCTCTCAAAGCCCGGAGATGGGGCAGCCCTCATCCCCCATCCCCCTCTCCCAAAACCCGGAGACGGGGCAGCCCTCACCCCCCATCCCCCTCTCCCAAAACCCGGAGATGGGGCAGCCCTCACCCCCCATCCCCCTCTCCCAAAGCTTTGGGAGAGGGGGGGCAGGGGGTGAGGGGAGTGCGGGCGCCCTCATCGAGCGCGCCCGCCAACTCCGTAAAGAAGCCACCTCAGCCGAAGAACTGCTCTGGCAATTGTTGCGCAACCGGCAATTGTTAGGTAGAAAGTTCCGCCGCCAGCACCCCATCGGTCCATTCATCACAGACTTTTTTTGCGATGACGCGCGTTTGATTATTGAGATTGATGGCGCTATTCACCAGGAAGCAGATCAGAAACAGCGAGATCTAGCGCGGGAAGAGATTCTACGTGCCTATAACTACCATATCCTGCGCTTCTCGAATCATGAAGTGTTGCACGAAACCGAGCGTGTCCTCGATGAAATCGCCCGTTTCACACAAACACACTCCTACGAACATCCTCCGCAACCCACGCAAAGCCAGCGCCGCGACCATGCGGGGGCTGCCGCTCAACTTCAGTTATTCGAGACAGGCCCGGCCGCGAGCCAGCACGATTTCAACCCCCTGCTGAACGCGGTGCGCTATTGGGGTAATTGGGTGCTGGAAGAAGCGCGCAAGGAACTGGCGGAGTTCTACCCGCCCGACCCCAATGGCAGCATTCCCGTCGGCTACATTTGGGCGCGCACCCTGCCCTGCCAGAACCCGGCTTGCGGTGTCGAAATCCCGCTCATGCGCCAGTTCTGGCTGGCGAAGAAGGACAAGAAGAAAATTGCCCTGCGCCCGCTCAGCCGCGGTGCGGGCGAGCCAATCGCGTTCGAGATCGTGGCGCAGAATCAACCTGGCTATGCCCCTTGGACGGAGGACTTCGACCCGGAGGACGGCAGCGTTTCCCGCGCCGTTGTCACCTGCCCAGCCTGCGGCGCGGTGATGGATGACAACACCACCCGCCGCCTGTTCCGCCAGGTAGGGGCGAACGGCCGTTCGCCCGCAGGCCAGCGCATGGTCGCCGTCGTCACCACCGGCGTAGGGGCGCACGGCCGTGCGCCCGGTGGCAAAACCTACCGCCTGCCCACCGAAGCC
>JAGVAD010000022.1 GCA_020060465.1 Anaerolineales bacterium | reverse complement strand
CGCGCTGGCGCTCACCGAGCCAGGCGCCGGCTCGGACTTGCAAGGCGGCGTGCGAACCCGCGCCGAAAAACGCGGCGATTGCTGGGTGATTAATGGGAGCAAAGCATGGTGCACAAACGCAAGCCTGGGCGAATATATCGTGACTCTGGCGCGTACAGACCCTGCTGGCGGCTCTCGTTCTTTGAGCTTAATTTTAGTGCCGACCCAATCGGCCGGCTTGCACATCGGCCCACCAGAAAAAAAGATGGGGCTGAAAGGCTCCCCCACGCACGCGGTCACCTATGATAACGTCGAAGTGCCGCTGGAAAATTTGATCGGCTCTGAAGGCGGCGGCCTGGCGCAAACTCTTGCCGTGTTAGACGGCGGACGGATCGGCATCGGCGCGTTGGCGGTGGGGCTGGCGCAGGCCGCTTTTGAGTACGCCGTGCAGTATGCGCGCCAGAGGCAGACCTTTGGCCGCCTCATCGCCGAACATCAGGCCATCCAATGGATGTTGGCAGATGCAGCCACCGAAATTCAGGCAGCGCGCCTGTTGGTCTATGAAGCCGCCTGGCTCAAAGGGAAAGGTCGCCCGTTCACCAAGGCCGCCTCCATGGCAAAGTTATTCGCAACAGAAATGGCGGAAAAGGTATGTCGCAATGCCATTCAGATCCATGGCGGTTACGGTTATAGCCGTGAATATCCGGTCGAGCGCATCTATCGAGACGCCCGTCTGATGACCATTGGCGAAGGCACCAGCGAAATCCAACGTATGGTCATCGCTCGGAACATTTGATATTTCTGCTGAATTGATGCCTGATTAATGAGAAACTGAGGACTTGCTACAGTTCTCGCCATCATTGATATTATTGCTAGCTACCAGACAGTCTTACCCCCTTACGGAGCGATGACGTCGCGAAGGGTGTTTCTTGCCCCGAAGCAATCTTCCGGCGGCTAGAAAACGACTTTGGCAGCGGATTGCTTCAGTCGCTGCGCTCCTTCGCAATGACATTTTGCAAACTGTTGGGTTGCTAGGTATTATTGCGCTGATCATCCAAATTATGAAGAGACGGCTCTTTGGTGGCCAGCTTCGGAGTGTGGATCTTCTCGCAATAGCTCAACTGCGTGCGGCAGCACAGGAGCAACCACTTGAAAGTTTTCAACCGCGCCTTTAGGGCTGCCAGGCAAATTGATAATAATCGTTTGTTTGCGAATGCCAGCAATGGCGCGTGACAACATGGCGTGGGGGGTAATGTGCAGCCCAGCCGCGCGCATTGCTTCGCCCAAACCAGGAGCAGGGCGATCAATCACCGATTGGGTCGCCTCTGGGGTGACATCGCGTGGAGCAAAGCCGGTGCCGCCGCTGGTCAGGATCACGTCAATTTCGCCCGAATCCGCCCAGGCGCTCAATTGCTCGCGCAAAACCTGCAACTCGTCCGGCGCAATTGCCTGGCGTACAATTTGCCAACCAAGTTGCTGGACTGCATCTGCCAGCGCCGGGCCAGATAAATCGGCGCGTTCGCCGCGCGCCGAGCGGTCAGAAACGGTCAAGATGGCAATACGCAGGCTCATAACACTCCTAAGGATAAAGAGCGCAGCGGATTTTAATCCAGGTCTTTTCCGTACACATAAAGATCCATACGCTCCCAGCCGCGTTTTTCGTAAAATTCTATGGCAGTCTGGTTATCCTTCGTAACCAGCAGGTAATATTTAAGGCATCCTTTTTGCCGCAATCGTTGCTCCAGTTCATCCATGAGTTGAGAGGCGATGCCCCGCTGGCGATACTCGCTTTGGACAGCCAGATGATACATCATCCCTCGTCGCCCATCAAATCCGCCGATGATTGAGCCAACGATCTGGCCGTCGCATTCAGCCACCAGGAAAAGGTCTGGGTCGCGCTGCAGTTTCTTGGCGATCTCTTCAGGTTGATCCGAGCGGCGGACGTGGATGCCCGGCCCGGCGTTTTCCCACAACTGGATCACAGCAGCATAATCATCGGGAAAAATAAACTGGCGAATATAGATCGGGGGCTGAACTGAGGCGGGGTTCCTGGATGAAATCATCAGTCTTCCTCTTGGCCTAGCAAGCGTCTCCATGCGCCATGAACGCCGTCTTCGGTAACGCCAAAATAATAGCGGTAGCCCGTTCCCGTCTTCTCGATCAGATCGAAGCGGGTGAGTTTTCCCTGTTTATAGCGGCGGATCAAGCCATAACGCCGTTGCCATTGAATCTCGATCTGCGACAGGTCGGTCGGCAAGCTATCGAAGGTCGTGATGGCGTAATGCCATAAACGGCGAGCTGACTTACGCGTAACGTTTTTAACCACATTCCCGTTGCGCAAATCGCGCATTGTATAATAACGGTCTTCGTTGCGGGTTTCTACCGAAATCACTTCCACGCCAGTGCGCGGAGCGTCATCTTCTTGCTGCTGGTCATGAGCAGGTTCAGCGGCTGGCGGCGGAAGAGTTTCGACCGCCAGCGGCCTTCCAGGGTGGCCGCCAATGATCCCCGCTGATGGCGGACGAGGCGCCTCGCTTGTCGCCAAAGCGCCCAGTCCGCGAGCCACCAGCCCTACGATCTCATCACGCACCGCCAACACCGTCTCAGCCTCGGAGCGCACATAGATTTTATTATCGTCCACTGCGTACGGCGGATCCTCGCCGCGCGGCACCAAGACAACAATGATTTTCTTACCGCCAATCTCGTGGATATCCAGGCTGCAACTCAGCGGCGGGCTGATGCGCTTGCTGAGCTCTGCCTCTAGTTGTGTAATTGCTTGCTCCGCATCGGCCACGCCGACCACGGGTTTCTTTGGATCGGCAGACAGGCCAATATATAACGTGCCGCCGTTAGTATTTGCCAGGGCGCACACATCGGCAATAATGGCATAGCGTTTACCGCCGCGCACATTCATATTCTCATGAAAATCCTGGATGATATTGGCGCCTTCTTCCTGGGCAGCGCGGATGAAATCGAAAGCCGGTTCGGCTGCCAGGCGGTGCGGCCGCGTGCGGGCGAAATCGTTGCTCTCGAACAATTCACGCAACGCATCAAAACTCACTTCGGGCAACAACACATCCGTCGCGCGATCACCCACCCCCAGGTTCTTTTTGCGCGCCGGATCGGTAGTTAGACGATGGGCGTCTGAACCTTGAATGCAATGCATACGCCGCGGGTATTCAGGCTTTGTGCCGTTGAAGAAGGCGGCTGTACTGTGCTTGCTTTTGCTTTCCAGATCGGTCACTTCCAGAGCGTGCAGGTGAGGATCCTGGGTGTAAGCGATCTTGGTTTGCCCGCCGATCGGAAAACCACGCATAGCCACACCGTTGCTGGAATTCGCATGGGCGGCAATCACCAGCCCACCAGCGGCGTTCACCACCTGGTAAACCGTCAGCACATCGCTGGTTGCACCCACTGTCGCCGAGCCTTCGTCAATGTGCTCAGCCGGGATATTGAGGTCAAGCAAGAGATGTTCAATTTCGCGCAGCGGCTTCTCAGGCGGGAAGATGCATAAGATGTGAAAACCAAATGTGGCGGTGAATTCGAAGCCCGGTAAGACCTGGATTTTATTGAGCAGCCGACGATATTCATTCAAACGCGCCTGCTCCGCCGGTTGAATGCGTTTTAGCCGCTCCAACAATTCCAATTCGTAGATTTCTTCCTTCATGCGCCGGTAACCTGCCACCGTATTGTGGTCGGCAAAAGCGATCATCGCCAGACCGCGCGCTTCGGCGCGATGCAAAATATCCAAAAAAGAGGCCTCGGGCTGCTGATAGTCGCTTGAGGCGGGTGTATGAATGTGCAAATCAATCGTACTCCACTGCATGGAGGTACGGCTTCGTCTCTTTCCCACAGTTCACTCTCAGCTAAGATTCAATAGTATTGGACCGCCGGTTAATTCTCATACGCCATGACCTGGCGTATCTTCTGGATCAGGTCCTCTGGCATATAGGGTTTGAGGATGAACGCATCTGCGCCTTTCTCCAGGCAACGCTGACTCATGTCAATGCCTGAAGTCATAATCACCCGGGCGGAGCGGGTGGATTCATCAGAACGGATGGCGTGTAATAAGTCTAATCCGTTGATTTGGCGCAGATGGACATCCAT
>JAGVAD010000057.1 GCA_020060465.1 Anaerolineales bacterium | reverse complement strand
TCATCCGACTATAGCCTCAAAGGCCCAGGCAGCCAGGCCTACTGCCACCATCTTTGAACAACGCCTTGAAGTTACATAAGATTTGTCAGTCAATCAGGCGCCGATGTATAATACCCAATCTTAATTATAAACGAACATACCGTATGACCTCTCGATTCAGACAATTCACTCTAGGGATTCAAGCAGAATTACCTATTCTGATTGGGGTGGTTCCGTTTGGCATGATTTATGGCGTTCTGGCGCTGGCGGCGGGAATTCAGCCAGCGGCGGCACAAGCCATGTCTGCCATCGTTTTCGCGGGTTCGGCGCAAATTGTCCTCACGCAGCTTGTTTCCGCAACAACGCCGGCTTTGGTGATGATTCTGACGGTTTTTGTGGTGAACCTGCGTCACGCGCTGTATTCCGCCTCCATGGCGCCGCATCTGCAGCGCCTGAACCCGTTCTTCAAGTTGCTGCTGGCCTATCTACTGACTGATGAAGCTTATGCAGTGACGATCTTGCATTATGAAAAAGTTCCCGCGCCGGGTGCAGATTCGCTAGATGATGACCGCCGTCAGTGGTTTTTCCTGGGCGCTGGGCTGGCGTTGTGGTCTTCCTGGCAGTTGAGCACCGCCGCAGGCATCTTCCTGGGCGCAATTGTCCCTGCTTCTTGGGAGCTGGATTTCACTCTGGCTTTGACATTTATCGCTTTGGTGGTTCCTAATCTCAATGATCGCGCGGCGCATACCGCAGCCGCGATGGCCGGCCTGGTCGCGCTGTTGGCGTTTCATCTGCCATATAAACTGGGGTTGATTGCCGCGGCGTTGTTGGGTGTGGGAATTGGTTTGTTGGTCGAACGAAAGGCATTGACTCAATGACGACGTTTTGGTGGGTGATGATTATTGCTGGGCTGGCTACATTTGCCATCCGCCTGTCTTTTATCCTGTTAATTGGAGAAAGGGATGTCGCCCCCTGGGCGCGCCGCGCTTTACGCCTGGTGCCGCCGGCTGTGCTGACTGCTATTATTGTGCCGGAAATGTTGCTGCCGCGCGGTAATTTGGATCTATCGCTCGGTAATGAGCGGTTATTGGCGGGCGGGCTGGCGGCGCTGGTCGCATGGCGCACCCGCAATGTGGTCTTGACCATTGTGGTGGGTATGTTGGCATTGTGGCTGTTGAAGGCTATTTTGCCATAACGATTGGTTATGAGCGTCCTGCAGGTTTGGATTGCTGGAGCCATGCTTCAGCAGATCACACAGGCTTGTTTTCGGGCAGCCTGCGGAACGT
Organism: Anaerolineales bacterium; assembly: GCA_020060465.1. GTDB lineage: Bacteria > Chloroflexota > Anaerolineae > Anaerolineales > UBA4823 > RBG-16-57-11. The sequence goes on along the minus strand of JAGVAD010000057.1, from coordinate 35,225 downwards.
TTTGCATTGTTGAAAGCTGTTTTGCAGTATCCATAGGTCTTTCGTCCTAATTTCGAGGGCGGCGACCAGGGCGTATGCTATAATCTTAAAACTCAGGTTGAATTTACGCCAACCCGCCTCTTGAACAGGGATGTATTTGTTTCCATAAAAGGATGCAATTGACAGAATCTCAGCAGGCAGTGATGGGGCTGCCGCTAAACGCCTCGATTTTTCTTGAGGGGCCAGCGGGGAGCGGTAAAACCACAGCAGCCGTCGCTCGACTGATGCATTGGCTGGAACTTGGGACGCCTGGAGAAGCGATTTTGCTGCTTGCTCCCCAGCGCACTCTGGCCTCGCCGTATGAATCGGCCTTGCGTTCCCCGCAGGCTGTCGCTGGCGGTTATGTACAAGCGCTCACCGTTGGCGGCCTGGCGCAGCGCATGATTGACCTGTTCTGGCCAATGATTGCTGCGCAGGCGGGTTTTGCTGATCCCTACAGCCCGCCGACCTTTCTGACTTTGGAGACGGCTCAATATTACATGGCGCATTGTCTGCGCCCTTTGCTGGATGAGGGTTTGTTCGATTCGGTAAATATCACCCGCAATCGCCTCTACAGCCAGTTATTGGATAATCTGAACAAAACTGCGGTAGTTGGCTTTCCGCTCAGTGAAGTTGGTCAGCGGCTGAAGTCGGCCTGGGTGGGCGAACCCGGTCAACTGCGCGTGTACGACGATGTTCAGACCGCAGTGGATTTATTCCGCCGCTTCTGTTTGGAACATAACTTCCTGGATTTTTCCCTGCAGATCGAGATCTTTCGGCAGCATTTGTGGCCGTTGGAGGCGTGCCGTTCACATTTGTTTTCGACCTATCGCCACTTGATCTATGACAACGTTGAAGAAGACATTCCCATTGCTCATGATCTGATCCGCGAGTGGATGCCGCAGTTCGATTCGGCGTTGTTGATTTACGATTGGGACGGCGGTTACCGGCGCTTTTTGGGTGCAGATCCCGAATCGGGGTATGCGCTGAAGGAGCTGTGCGATTCATCTATTCAATTTGAAACGCCATTGGTCGCTGCGCCGCAGGTGCAATCTCTTGCCCGGCGGCTCAGCAAGGCGCTATCGCCGCGCCGCGCCCAGGTGGGGGAAGATGAACAGAACGCCTCCGTGGCTTTCGAAGCCGTTGAGTTTGATCTGCACCTTTTCTTCCCCCAGATGTTGGATTGGGTTTGCGAACGCATAGAGCAACTGGTGCATGGCGAAGGTTATCCAGCAAGCGAAATTGTTGTGCTGGCGCCATTTCTGTCCGACGCGCTGCGCTTTTCATTGACAGAGCGGCTGGCGGCGCTGAACATCCCTACCCGTTCCCACCGACCTTCGCGCGCCCTGCGTGAAGAGCCAGCCGTACACTGCCTGCTCACCCTGGCAGTGCTGGCTCATCCAGAATGGGGTATTTTGCCGACCAAGTTCGACGTGGCTTATGCCTTCATGCAGGCTTTTGAAGGCTTAGATTTGGTACGTGCTCAATTGCTGGCGGAAATCGTCTACCGGCAAAAGGATGGATTGCCTGCCCTTTCTTCGTTTGAAGCCATTCGCCCGGAAGTGCAAGAAAGGATCACTTTCCTCATCGGGGAGCGCTACGAGCGGCTGCGGCGCTGGCTGACGCGTACCGCCGAGCGCAACGATGAATTTGACCATTTTCTCAGTCGTTTGTTTGGCGAGGTGTTATCTCAGCCGGGTTTTGGTTTTCATGCCGGCCTGGACGCCGGACGGGCGGCAGCCGGCTTGATTGAATCGACGCGCAAGTTCCGTTGGGTTGCCGGCGCGACATTTGATTCCAGCGGCGCGCCGTTGGGCAAAGAATATTTGTTAATGGTGCAAGAGGGCCTGATCGCCGCTCAGTATCTGCCCGCCTGGCAGACGCCGACGCAGGAAGCTGTGCTCCTTGCGCCAGCATACACCTTTCTGATGAGCAACCAGCCGGTAGAGGTGCAGTTTTGGCTGGATATTGGCAGCCGCGCCTGGTCGGAGAGGCTCTCACAACCACTTACGCATCCCTACGTGCTCAGCCGCGCCTGGCCGCCTGGTCGCTTGTGGACGGATATAGATGAGCAAGCGGCTGAAGAGGAAAGTTTATATCGCCTTGTTCTGGGATTGCTGCGCCGTTGTCGGCGAAAGATTTACCTCGGTTTGAGCGAGTATAACGAACAGGGTTTCGAGCAACGCGGCCGTCTGCTGACGGTTTTCCAACGCGCCTTACAGTCTGCCCAAGCAACAGAGAAGCGTTCAGGGTAGCTTTTATTTGGGAAGAGAACGTGGATAAGATCAGACTGCGGCCAGCTCAAGAAGAAATCCTGCGCTACCAGGGCGGCAAGATGGGCGTTTCTGCTGTGCCGGGCAGCGGCAAGACCTGGACGCTTTCGCTGCTGGCGGCGGAGATCGTCGCCCGCGGCGAGCTGGCAGAGGATCAGGAAGTGCTGGTGGTCACCCTGGTGAACTCGGCAGTGGATCATTTCTATCAGCGGGTGAGCTCCTTCCTGGGGGAGCGCGGCTTGATTCCCTATCTTGGCTACCGTGTGCGCACCTTGCACAGCCTGGCGCACGATATTGTTCGCCAACGACCCTCGTTGGCGGGCTTAGAGGATAATTTCCAGATCGTGGACGAGCGCGAGGCCAGCGCGATTTTGTTGGAAGCGGCGCAGTCCTGGCTGCGCAGCCATCCAGGCGAGCTAGAGGGCTATCTGGACGATGGTTTGGATGAGGGACGCCTGAGTCGGGTGCGTCGCGATCAGTTTCCCGATCTGGTGTGTGAGATTGCCTTGAGCTTCATGCGTTATGCCAAAGATCAACGCCTGACGCCGGAACGGTTGCGCCAACGGCTGGACGCCTTGCCCATGACGTTGCCTCTGGCGGAAATGGGCCTCGAGATCTATCAGGATTATCAACGGGCGCTGGCCTACCGCGGCGCGGTGGATTTCGATGACCTCATCCGCCTGGCGCTTCAAGCACTGGAGACGGATGTAGCTTATCTGGAGCGATTACGTTATCAATGGCCTTTCATCCTGGAGGACGAGGCTCAGGATAGCAGCCGTTTACAGGAGGAGATACTAGAGCTTTTGGCAGGTAAAGATGGCAATTGGGTGCGTGTAGGCGACTCTAACCAGGCCATCTACGAAACATTCACCACCGCCAACCCGCGTTATCTGCGGGATTTTCTGCGGCGGGAAGATGTAATCCCTCGCCAATTGCCCAATTCAGGTCGTTCCACGCTGAGCATCATCGCTTTGGCAAACGAGCTGGTGAAGTGGACGCAAGAAGCTCATCCGGTGGAGGCTGTGCGCGACGCGCTGCAAGCGCCTCCCTGGATTGAGCCGACGCCGCCTGACGACCCGCAACCCAATCCTCCAGATGATCCAGGTCAGATCCATCTGGTGCGTCGGCGCTTCACGCCCGTTGAGGAAATCCAGATTGTGGCCGATTCGTTGCAGCGCTGGTTGCCAGACCATCCAGATTGGACTGTGGCGGTGCTGACGCCGCGCAATCAGCGCGGCTTTGAGCTGGTAGATGAACTGCGTCGGCGCAATATCCCTTGTGAGGATGGATTGCTGCGCTCTTCCACTTCCACGCGTCTCTCCGCCGGCGTTTTAGGCGATGTGTTTGCGTATTTGGCTGACCCCGGCTCGCCGCGTAAGCTGGCGCAGGTCTATCGCGCCTGGCGCAGGGAGGAAAGCAAGAACGGCAAATCGCGCAAGATGGTAGAGCGGGTGATGGAACTGTTGCGCAAAATCGAGCGTCTGGAAGATTATCTCTGGCCGGGGCCGGAGCGGGATTGGCTGGCGGAGCTGGAAGCAGCCGGCGTTGATGAGCAGATCCTGGCTTCCTTACAGGAGTTTCGCCGCCTGATGCGCCGGTGGCAGAACGCCGCTCTGTTGCCTGTTGACCAGATGACGCTGGCTCTGGCGCAGGATCTCTTCAGTGAGCCAGTCGAATTGGCGCTGGCGCATAAACTGGCGGGGTTGTTGCGGCAAGCCAGTCAGACGCATCCTGTTTGGCGCTTACCTGAGATGAGCGAAGAACTGGGTGTTATTGCGCGCAACGAGAGGCGTTTTATCGGTTTTAGCCGCGATGATACAGGGTTTGATCCAGAGAGATATAAGGGCGTGGTGGTGGTATCAACCATGCATCGCGCCAAAGGGCTGGAGTGGGACCGCGTTTACTTGATGTCGGTGAACGATTATGATTTTCCTTCGGCGCAGGAAGGGGATACATATTTTGCCGAAAAATGGTTCTTGCGCGATCATCTGAATTTGGAAGCAGAAGCCCTGGCGCAGCTCAAAGCCGCTCTGGAAATGGATGAATATCGCTGGTATGAAGAGGGGCGGGCCAGCCAGGAGGCGCGCCTGGACTACACCCGCGAGCGGCTACGCCTGTTTTATGTAGGCATCACGCGCGCCCGCCGCGAGTTGGTGGTAACCTGGAACACTGGCCGCGACGGAGACCGCCGACCCGCTTTACCCCTGGTCATTTTGCAGGAACTTTGGGAATTGTTGAAAAATAAAAGCGAGTAAGCAAGAAGATGAATGCTCCTCTTTCTCATTCAGCGTCAACCGCTGCTTTTCCAGCCGGTTTTCTATTCAGTCAGTCGAATTTGCAGGACTACGTGGATTGCCGCCGCAGGTTCTTGCTGCGTTACGTTTTTAACGTAGCCTGGCCGGGGCTGGAAAGCGAGCCGGCGCTGGAAAGCGAGCGTTTTATGCGCCTGGGTGAGCGGTTTCATCGTCTGGCGCAGCAGTATTTTATTGGCGCCCCACCAGAGGCGTTGGAAAGCTCAATTCGTGAGGATGAATTGCTCCAATGGTGGGGACAATTTGCACGCTTTGCCAGTGGGTTGCGCCAGAGTATGTTCATCTCCCCGGAACTCACCGTTTCTGCCCCGCTGGAGGATCATCGTTTGCTGGCAAAATTCGATCTTGTCCTGATGAATGAGGCTGGCAAATTCATCATTTATGACTGGAAGACCGCTCGCCGCCGCCCACGCCGAGAACGATTGATCGAGCGCATGCAGACGCACGTGTATCCATATTTGTTGGCGCGCTGCGGGGCGGGGCTTCATCATGGCGAAGCGATTCCACCCGAGTCAATTGAGTTGATTTATTGGTTCCCAGAGTTTCCCGATCAGCCGGAACGGATCACATATAGCGCCGCTCGTTTTCAAGCCGATCATGCCCTGTTAACGAATTTGGTGCGCGAGATCAAGCAGGCAGTTGGCAACCTGTCGGAGGCGCAGCTTGCTGACCCGCCCGGCGGAGAAGCATTCGACTCCGCTTTCCCAATGACCACACAGATCGAACGCTGCGCCTATTGCGTTTATCGTTCGCTTTGCAATCGAGGCGAGCGCGCCGGCGATTTTGGCGCAGAGGCAGCGGAAAGCGAGCTGGAAGATTTTGAGGTGCATATAGATTTCGAGCAGGTCGCTGAGATTGCATTCTAAATCCCTGCCAGACTGGAAATCTTATCGTGCAAAGGATGGCAATGGATGGCAATCACTCAGTATGAAGATTTCGTGATCCAGGCCGACGATGTGGCTCTGGATGAATACAGCCAATTGCGGTCGTTTTCTGTCCAGGTTTTCGATTCGCCGGTTGGACAGGGGGAGCGCAAAGAGATTGTCGAAGCGCCGTTGGATCTCGCTCAGCGTTTGGATCAATATTTCAGCCGCCAACTGGACCAACAGTTCAATCAGCAGATCGCCCTGGGTGAAGTTTTGGCGCAGTTGCTTTTTCCCCCTGCCGCACGACAGATGATCTCGGCCAGTTTGCTGCGGCTGAGCGATGGACAAGGGCTGCGACTGCGTTTGCGCCTGGCAGATGAGCTGGGCGCGCTTCCCTGGGAGATGGTTTACCTGCAAGAAGCGCGCGGCGAACCGACCGCCAGCGGTTTTTTGGCTCTGGACACGCGCGTTTCCATCGTGCGCGATTTCCCTCTTCCTTTTCCGCCGGACGCCGAACAGACCCCGCCGGTGAAGCGAAGCGTCCTGGTGGCGATGGCTTCTCCGCGCGGTTTACCTGCTCTGCCCAATTTACCGCAAGAGCAGGCGACGCTCAAGGCTGCCTTGGACGGCATCGCAGGCCTGGAAACTACCTATTTGCCAGATTACAGTGCCGCTCTGGCGGAGCAGCGGACGGCGCGCGGCGCAACCATGCGCGCTTTGAGTGAAACACTGTTGCTCAGCCCGCGCACGGATATCTTTCATTTCGGCGGGCATGGTGTTTTTCGCGCCCCGGCTATGGGGCAAGCTGACACCTCGGCGCATATCGGAATGATCGCTTTGGAAGATGAAAACGGCGATTTAGACGCCCTGCCTGCCGATCGCTTATGCGAGATCTTGCGCAGTCAGGGTGTGCGATTGGCGCTTTTCACTGCCTGTCAGACGGGTCAGCGGGATGTATCTGCTCTGTGGAACAGTATCGCGATTGCGCTGCTCAAAGCGCGCTTGCCAGCGGTGGTTGCCATGCAGTCCAAACTGCGCGATGACCTGGCGCCAGTTTTCAGCGGCGTATTTTACCGCGCTCTGGTGGCCGGTTATCCGCTGGATTATGCAGTCGCCGCCGGCCGTATGGCGCTGCGTAACGCAGCGCGGGATGACGCCATGGATTGGAGCGTACCCGTTCTGTATCGGCGCAGCGGCGATTTTGCCCTCTTTCAGCCAGTCAACAACCCAACAGCCCGGCGGCAGGCGGAGCAGGAACTGCCTGAAATGATGAGCGTGCAGGTAAACCAAAATATTGGACAGGTATTTGGCGCGGTAATTGGCGAGTTGCACGGAAACATAGAAAATATCACTTCTTTCGAAGCAGATTCGGAGAAGGGCAAGTCCGCTGCAGGAGACATTGCTCAACCGTCGGAGCAGGTCTGTTCAGCGTGCGGCCATGTCAATCTGGCAGGAACGAATTATTGCGAAATGTGCGGCGCAGCGTTGGCGCTTGCGCGCCGTTATTGCGCTCAGTGTGGGCAGCTCGTTTCTCTGAAGGCGAATTTCTGCCTGCGCTGCGGCGCCAGATTGGAGCCATATAACGGTTGAGCGCTTCGAGGCGGGCGGGACATGCACGGACAAATTTCTAAGGTGAAACCAGGCGAAAAAGTGCTATACTTAATGGCTGAACAACTACCCTGTAAGCTCCGGTTGGCCGATTGGCCTCTCGGAACGACGCATAAGGAGTAGAGCGAATGGAGAACGATCAAAAGAAAAACCGAACCCCCATGCTGGTTGTATTATTCAGCCTGGCGGCGGCGCTATCCTTGTTCGTAAGCGTCTTGCCGCAGGCGTCAGCGGGGGCGCAAACCTGCAAATTCAAACATACGGTACAACAAGGGGAAACATTGTCGTACCTGGCGGATCTCTACCAGGTCACTGTGGAGGAGATCGCCAAAGCAAATAATCTTCAGCCGCCTTACGTCATCGTCGCTGGCACCGTGTTGTGTATCCCGGGCGGCGTCAAACCTGGCGCTGGAACCGCAACGCCAACCGGGAAGCAGGAGAAAGCGGCCCCAACGTTGACCATCTTTCCTGGTCTGAACGCCGTGTTCGTCTCGGTGGAAAACTTCCTGCCGAAGACCTCCTATTACGTGCGGCTTTACCCGCGTGGGACGAGCGTCTCCTACCGTATTGGCAATTTCACCACCAATAAAGAGGGCGATTTCGCCGATTGGTTCCGGTTGCCATCGTATGTGCCTCGCACATTTCAAATGCAAGTGTGTGTGAAGAACGTCTGGACGGATGCCGTCTCCTGCGCCAAATACGACGACGCTTATCCTTGGTTGGATGCGTTAATTCGTATTCGCTGTCAAAAAGAAGGCCGATAGCTTTAAACATCGGCGCGCAGCTTGCGTTGAAAACCATTTGGACGGGCGGCAGCCCGTCCTTTTTTGTTGTTGACGCGTCAAGGATGGTACAATTTGTTCATGGACCTTCAGGCAATCCTGAATAGCCAGACAGCGGGTAAATTGGCGTTTCATTTGAGCCGCAGATTGCCGCCCAAATTTGGATCTTGGATTGCTGGAGTAATCGCCAGGTGGATCGCCGCGCAACGCGAGACGCTGTTGGTTCAGGCAATCCGGGGAAATCAATGGGTGGTCAGCGGCAGGATATCGAGCGGCGCCCTCTTGTCGGCGGAACAACTCGATCGAGCCGCGCAAGAGACGTTAACTTACCTGGCTCTGGCTTTCTATCAACTCTTCCGCAATTTCGAGTCCGCCGAGGCGCTTCAACAGCTCGTCTGTTTCACTCCGCAAGTAGAAGAAGTAATTGCCCGTTCGCGGGAGGGTCGGCACGGGGTTTTAGTCGCGGGCTTACATATGGCGGGCTTTGATTTGGTGGCTCAAGCGGCGGCGTTACGCGGCTTTCGTGGCGTCGCCTTATCTTTGCCGCAGACCAGTCAGGCGGTCGAATGGCAGCACGCTTTTCGGCGACGGTCTGGGCTGGAGATTCTGCCGGCAAATGTTGCTAACCTGCGTCAGGCGGCGCGTCGGCTCTCGCAGGGTGAGACGATCTTGACGGGCATTGACCGCCCAATGCCGGGTTTGAAATATCGGCCTCTTTTCTTTGGCCGCCCCGCGCTTTTGCCCACGCATCATATCTATCTGGCGCTAAAAGCCGGCGCGCCAGTGATCGTAATGGGCGCAATGCTAAAGCCAGATGGTCGGTATCATTTCTTGTCTTCCGATTACATACAATTGAGACCGTATGAAGACCGCGCCCAAGAGATGGTTTGCAATGCTGAACGGCTCTTGGAGGCGGCTGAGGAAATCATCCGCCAGGCCCCGCGTCAATGGGTGGTGCCGCACCCGGTCTGGCCCGAGGTGTTCTCGGAAAATCCGCTGTTGCCTGGCGGCAACAACGCTATGTAGAGGTGATTGATGCCTGATATCCGTTCCCACCGCAGAGTATTGGATACCTTCACCGGTCCCGTGGAGCGGCCAGTATTACGCTGGCTGGCGGCGCACATGCCGCCCTGGATGACGCCAGACATTCTGACAGGTATCGGCGTGGTTGGAGGGATCATCATCTTTACAAGTTATGCGTTATCGGGGCTGAGCCGCAACTTTCTCTGGTTAGCCAGTCTGGGTTTTGTCATCAATTGGTTCGGCGACAGCCTGGACGGCACGCTGGCGCGTTACCGCAAGATCGAGCGACCGGTTTACGGATTTTACATTGACCATGCGGTGGATGCTTATATTGAATTGATGATCTTTCTCGGATTAGGGCTTTCCCCTTATGTTCGTTTCGATCTGGCTTGCCTGGCGTTGATTGGCTATCTGTTGCTGTCGGTGTTGGTGTTCATTCGCACCTGTGTGAAAGGTGAATTCACGCTTTCTTATGGGAGGTTGGGACCAACGGAGGCGCGTTTGATCGCCATTTCTGCCAACACCCTGGTCTATTTTATCGGGAACCCTTTTATCAAAGTTGGCCCCTGGACATTGACCGTATATGACTGGATCGCTGTCTTTGTGATCCTGCTCCTGCTGGGTATTGCCATTTTCACCACGGCGCGCCAGGCGCGGCTGCTGGCGGAACAGGACCTCAAAGCGCGCCTGGAAAAAGCTGCGCCAGCGCAGAATGTCCCTTCGAGTAGTAAGATAAGTCATAATTGACCGCTTCGCCGGTCGGTTGTTTCCAAAGTATTCAGAGGTAGAAAATGTGGGGAAAGAAGATCGCCAGACTGATGCGCAAAGCAGCAATATTTGCAGGGATGCTTTGCTTGCTCGGGACAGTCTTTGTAAAAGCGCGGGCGGGCTCGGCGCTCGAAGCGCCAGATTGCCAGCCGTTCTATGCTGAATATACCGACTCTGCTGATGGGAAATTCTCTTTAAAAAATCCAGTGTTGAAATCGGAACAGGAACTTGCTGCGCAATTGCACAAGATAACGCAATTGCATGAGTGCCTCTCACAAGGGATTTCCAATCGCTCTGAAGATGAGCAAGGTATTTTTACCTATAGCGAATTTTTCCTGATCTTCGCCGGCGGGTACCAGAGCACTGAACTTACTTCCAGTCTGAAACTGATTGATTTGGCAACAACTGACGACCCGGCTATTATCAAGCTGCGGGATGTAGTGGGGGTCCCGCCGCCCGAAGGCTATGTGTTCGTACGTTTCTATTCAGACCGTCAACAACTGCCAGACTTGTTGAAGCCCATTTTCGCCGACCCAAACATCGCTGGCGTTACGATACTGACGCGCTATATTGCTATTCCGGGCGCAGTTTCTTCAACTGCCACAGACCAATTGCTCTGGTCTCGCTCTATCTCAAAGACTGTTTCACATGAATTGGTTCATGCATACGTCAACGCGACCTTGCAGCCCGAACGAATTGACCAATTGCCGCTTTGGTATCACGAAGGTCTGGCGATATATTTTAGCGGCAGCGGGGAGACAGACACGATTGTAACTCCCTATTACACATTACAAATCACCTCGCCAGCAGATTATCGCCAATATGAGGTGAATTTCAAATATTTAGAAGCTCATTTGGGGAAAGAGAATCTACATCGAGCGATTTATCAATCTCTCCAAAAGGCGGATGCGGCGATCTTGTTGAAGGATTTGAGCATTCAAGATGCATCGCAGTTGGCTGAGCTGGCAAACGCCTGGCAGCAGCGCAAGGTGCGAAATCAAATCATCCTTGTTTCAGTAGGGCTTCTGGTTTCAGGGTGGCTGTTCAGCCGCCTGGCGCCAGAAGTGGAATGTTCGTGTGGGCGTCAGGGAGGACGAAAAGATTTCGCTTCCGGTTACTGCCCCAACTGCGGGCGCCGAATTTTTATGCCTCCCTCTGCTTTCCGTCGCTTGTTCTCTCGCGTATGGCCGGTTTGTGAAGTGTGCAAAAAGCGATTTTGGCGCGTGTCGAGCATAGCGGAGCCGGTTAAAATATGGGTGGATCACCAGGGAGGTAAACCACTCGGACATCCAACGTTGATTTATGTGCGAAACGCTTGTCCAGGCTGCCAAAGTCGCAGTCGCCAGCTAGGTGAAACGCGCCAGCAGCAATTACAAACTGAGATGCAGCAGTTTTATCAGTCCGCCGTCTCATTTTATCGGCAGTGGCTGTTTAACGCGCCGATTTATCCCGCCTTGCCCATAAGAACGGAGGGCAAAGCCGAAACGCTCGAATTGGAACAAGCAGTCCAGGCGTTCGCTCAAGCGGCTTTTTATGCCCGCTACCCGACTGAGACGAAGACTGAACCGCCGTTTTATTGGACGACGCAAGGTTACGAGGATTTCACGGATATTAATACGAAAGGGTATAAGGACATCATCGCTACTCGATCTTACATCTCCGGGTGGGAGATCGAGTTCATTGGCTCCATCTATCGGTTGCCACCTGACCATATTGTGATCCGATGGGAATAAGGGGGACGGTCCAACTTGGCCGCCAGTCGGCTGGATTGGGCAAAATAGAACTTTACTTGCTCTCGTTATTGTGGGTTAATAAAGCAATTTGTTCAGCCAGGGCAATGGCTCCCAGGACCCCCGAAAGAGCGCCGAGACCGGGCGGAACGATGTATTCATCCACGCGTTCCAAAATGGTGGGCGATTGGACGTATCCATTGAGCAGCCGAACGACTTCCTCTCGGACGCGGGTAAACAGATGCTGATTGGCCATCACCCCTCCACCGAGGATGATCTTTCGCGGCGAAAAGGCGACAATCAAATTAGCCACCGCCAAGGCGATATAGTGTGCTTCCAACTCCCAGGCAGGATGATCTTCGGGCAGGGTCTCGCCGCGCTGCCCCCAGCGTCTCTCTAAAGCCGGGCCGGCGGCCAGCCCTTCGAAGCAATCGCCGTGATAGGGGCACGCCCCTGGAAACGGGTCGGCATGCCAATCATGCGGCAGGCGCATGTGTCCCATCTCTGGATGCACCAGGCCATGGATGGGTTTGCCGTTGACGATTCCGCCGCCGCCGATGCCGGTGCCAATGGTCAGATACAGGCATGGATCAGCACCTTGCCCCGCCCCCCAGCGATACTCCCCCAAAGCCGCCCCGTTCACATCGGTATCCAATATCGTGGGCGTCTTGAGCGCGTCCGATAAGCGGTGGAGAATATCTGTCTGCGCCCAACCCGGTTTAGGGGTGGTGGTGATATAGCCATAAGTGGGAGAGTTTACATCCAAATCCACCGGCCCAAAACAGCTAATCCCTAAAGCGGAGATCGGGTAGCGCCGAGAATTTCGTTGAAAGAAATCAATCACCCTGCCCAGCGTCTCTGCAGGCGATGTGGTCGGGAAGCGCGTTTCGGCGCGGATGTCATCCGGCCTACTGGCGATGATACAAACGAACTTTGTCCCTCCGGCTTCGACTCCGCCAAATAGTTTCATATCGCCTCCCTGTGGCGCGGAAATGTCCTTTTGTGCATCTTTCCGCGAGACTGGTTGTTGGATGTGCATAGCTAAAGATTATACCCAATTCTGCCTGGTGGAACTTTATCTCGTCGGTTCTCGTCTTATCGCCTAGGAAGAATGTTTCGCGTATAAAGAAGGAGTGTCAGCGATGATCAGATGGATTCGCTTGCTGCTCGTGTTGACCTTTCTCGTTTCTGCTTCCGGCTTGACGCCGGCTGCGGCGCAGCCTGGTTCGCCGCTCGCAGACGACCCACCTCCACCCTTGCCGAATGCCTTGCAAGACGCAAACCATATTTATTTACCCATGATCGTGCGCTCCTTTCCCTACACGATCAGTGGGCGAGTGACGGATGCCAACCAGCAACCGTTATCGGGCGTGGCAATCACAGATAACACCGGACGGACTGCGGTGACGGACGCCAGCGGCGTATATTCGTTGGCGGTTGAAGCTGGCGATCATTCAATAGCGCCGTCTAAAGAGGGCTATGTTTTCTCGCCGTCTATGTTGGATATTCGCGTCAACAGCAATGTCGTTGGTCAGGATTTTTCGGCTGTGGCGGATTGTTCTGAAGCAATCGTCAACGGTGGATTTGAAAGCAGCGCCTGGTGGGATTTACTCCAGGGCGGATATCCGGCCTCTTATTCGACCGTCAGGGCGCACAGCGGACTGCGCTCCGTGCGCGCTGGCATCGTTAATTCACTGGATAACCGTCTGGCTGATTCGTTTGTGCGTTCGCCGGCGATTTCTATTCCTGCCGGCGCCAGTTCGGCTGTTTTGCGATTGTGGCTCTTTCCGGTCACAACCGAGAGTGTGGCCGCCGCTCAACAACGCGCTGAGGAGGTCGATTCGGCTTTTGGGGATACGACTCTGATGTACGATGCGCAGTATGTGCGGGTATTAAATACGAGCAATGAAGTGATTGGCACGCTGTTATATATTCGCAGCAACAACTCCGCCTGGAGTTTCCATCAGTTTGACCTGCTTCCCTTCGCCGGTCAGACGGTGAAAATCGAGGTCGGCGCTTATAACGATGGCACCGAGGGCGTGACTGCGCTCTATGTGGATGACGCCTCTCTACAACTTTGCGCCGGCGCGCTGCCTCCGCCTGCTCCGCCAGACGATTGCACCAATCGCATCGCCAACAGCGGATTTGAGTATAACGGCTCGTGGAATATCCCCATCACACCCTACCCGGCGGGTTATTCGTACGATTACGCACACACCGGATTGCGCTCCATGCGCACGGGTATTCCGCTATACACCTATTCCAATGTATATTCATATTCAGACGCCTGGCAGACGATCTCTATTCCAGCCGGGGCGACCAACGCCCGATTGAAGATGTGGTTGTATCCTCGCAGCGAGGAAGCGGCAGCCAGCACGGAGAAAGACGAAGACGATCAGACTTTGGCGGCGGGAGCGCCGCAAGAGGGAACGGTTTGGGGTGAATCGCCGCTGGCGCCGAATACGCCGGATGCCCAGTACGTCTTGCTGCTCAATCCTTACACCGGGGCGATCCTGCAAACCCTGGTGTGGTGGACGCCGCGTAATTCCACGGGTTGGTTATATCGCGAATTCGACCTGGGCGCTTATGCCGGACAGTCTGTGCGCATCCAGTTCGGCACATACAACGATGGTTATGGCGGTCGGACGGTGATGTATGTGGATGACGCGGTCTTAGAAGTCTGCGCCGTTCCGCCGCCGACTACTTGCACTGAGCGAATCCTCAACGGCGGCTTCGAAACCAATGCAGCCTGGTATATTCCCTTGACGAACTTCTCGGCAGGGTATTCCACCTGGCTGCGCCGCACTGGTTTGCGCTCGATGCGCACCGGGATTGTGTACGCTTACCACAACCGTTATTCTTACTCGGACTTCCGTCAGGCGGTGACCATCCCAACAGGTACGCGCACAGCCACACTGAACTTTTACGCTTACTCCATCAGCAGCGAAGCTTATAGCGACGCGCCGCTGGCCGAACGGCCCACTTCTGGCGATCTGACCATGGAGGCCGCAGCCGGCGATGTGCAATACTTGCTGGTGCTGGATCGCTGGGGCAACTGGATTGATACGCTGCTCTGGCGGCGCAGCAATGAGCAATACTGGCGCAACTTCGTTTTCAACTTGAACCGCTATATTGGCTCTACTATCATGCTCCAGTGGGGTACGTACAACAATGGCTGGGATGGCGTGACAGCCATGTACGTGGATGATGTATCTTTGCGGGCGTGCCCGTAAGGTCTGAAGGTTTTAATCATCCCAGGATGATCCCCTCACCGGCGCGCAGGGGGTCATCCTGGCGTTTTGCTTTGAAAGGCGCTCGGACGAAAGGGTGATTGCTTTTTAGACTGATATTGTCTATAATAACCATGGGGGTGGAACGTTACAATCTGTTTCGGGCGAGGAGGAATGACGATGGCGAGCAAGAGGATCTTGCGAATATGTTTCGACCGTGTATTGGAAGGTGAGCAGCTTCAAAACGCTCTCCAGGCGGCGTTTGAGGAGCGCTTTGAAAATCCCCCTATTCTGCCGCCTCGCGCGGTTTCCGCGGCGCCGCCCACTCCGTTTGAACTGGCGTTATTGACGCGTTCGCTATGGAAACCCGGGCGCACTTTACATGTGCGTTTCCTGGATGGCGAGCCGGTCGTTCAGCAAAAGGTCGAAGCCATCGCTCACATGTGGGAAGACTTCGCCAATATCAAGCTGATGTTTGATAACGACCCAAACGCGGAAATACGCGTCTCGTTCACCCTGGGAGCGGGTTCCTGGTCCTACTTAGGCACGGATGCGCTGACCATTCCCAAGAATATGCCCACCATGAACTACGGTTGGTTGCACCCCAACACGCCGACTCAAGAATATCACCGCGTGGTGCTGCATGAATTTGGACATGCCCTGGGCTGTATTCATGAACACCAAAATCCCGTCGCCAACATCCCCTGGAACAAAGAAGCGGTCTATCGCGCTTATGGCGGGCCGCCCAATAATTGGACGCGCCAGCAGGTGGATGTCAACCTGTTTCAAAAATACAGTCAGGATCAAACCCAGTTCAGCGAATTCGATCGCCAGTCCATCATGTTGTATCCTATCCAGAAAGAGCTGACCGACGGTGTGTTTGAGGTGGGCTGGAATTCGGCGCTTTCGGAAACGGATAAGACCTTCATCAACCACATGTATCCGAAAGTAGAAAAGAGCGCGCTGGAGTTGACCATTGGCGCAGCGCCAGCGCAAGCAGAGATCGGCGCGCACGGCGAAGAAGACCTGTTCACCTTCCGGGCAACCAGCAGCGGCAATTATACGATTGAGACCAGCGGACGGACAGATGTGGTGATGGGATTGTTCGGCCCCAACGATTTCACCAGGCAGATTGCCCAAGACGATGACAGCGGTTTGGGGCTGAACGCTAAGATCAGCCGTTTTCTGGAGCCGGGCGAGTATGCGGTGCGTGTGCGCCATTTCCGCCCGCGCGGGGTGGGAAAATATGGAATCGCGGTGATGCGCAGCGATTAATTGGGTAGATGGATCAAGGGGGCTTTGGCTTCACAATGCGGGTCTTGACCGAGGAGGAAGGATGCGACCAAGCGAAAAGACCACAGAGTTAGCGCGCCAGATCCTGGCGCGTCGTGAGAACCACCAACGACCTTTTATTCTCTTTTTGGGTCAGGCGTGTGCAGACGCGGCGGGTGTGCCCACCAAGTTTGAGATCGCCCGACAGGTGTTCTCGGACCCAGATCTATTTCAATTGTATTTGCAAGAAGAGGATTTGGAAAATCGCGCGGTTGTTCTGGATGCGTTTGACGAACTGCTGGAAGAGATGACCACCGGTCAGCGTTATCGAATGCTGCAAAGTTTCTATGCCAGCATTCCTGTGCCATCTTTCTATCAAGATTTGGCTTTATTGGTCAAAGCCGGCTTTTTTGAACTGATCGTAACCACCAACATTGATAATCTGCTGGAACAGGCTTTCGGGGGCGCAGGTTTGATCGCCGGGCGGGATTATCAGGTGCAGGTTTTGGGTCGCCAGGAAGAACTACCCTGGCGTTCAAAAGCTGCACAGGAAAGCGAGCCGCCGGTGCGCGTTATCAAACTACACGGCGATCTGGCGCTGAAACAGGCAGCCATCACGCGCGAAGAGATAGACGAGGCGTTGGAACCGCAACGCCTTTTTATCAAGGGCCAGATCAGCGGGGATATGATTATGGTGGGTTATCAACTTGAATCTGAGCCACTGAATCAATGGCTATCCTGGGTGCCAGGGGATTTGTGGTGGGTCAGCCCGGAACCGCCGGATGAGCAATTACTCAACATTATTGAAGCGCGCCGTTCCGTTTATCATATTCATGGAGAGGAGACACGCCCGGAAGTCTTCTTTGGGCAGTTAGCCTGGCTGCTGTTGCGCACGCCGATCGGCGCGTGGTCTGGCGAAACCGACGCTTTACCCGCACAGCCAGGTGTGGAGAGTTTGAGAGATACATCGCCCAATCTGGAGAATGTAGTATATACGGACGAGTCCTTTCTTGCCAATCAGCTACGCCGCACCCAATCAGTGCTGCAGGCGTTGGAACAGGTGAAAGCGCCTGGCGGAGAGAACCTGCAAATTGAAACGCAGATTGAATATCAACGTCGGCAAATGGCGCTGCTGGAAGCGCAGTTGCGTGATCTCGAACCCAATCGCGAGCGTTTGTTAAAGTTGATGAATCAAGTGCGCACGGCCATACAACAGGCTGCCAAAAATTCCTTAGTAGATCCAAACGCTGCCGCATACGCACGCAAACAGTGGAGCGCAGTGCAGTCCGAATATCGCCGCGAGACGCCCAATCAGTCCATTGTCGCGGCGGCAATTGGCGCCACGGTGGTTTTGGCCGAACAATTGGGCGAGCAAATCGTAGATCGAGGCGTCGTTCAAGAATTGGCTTCTTATGCGCCCAGCGCAGTAGGCAGGAGGCTGTAATGGCCCGAACGATCTCGATCATGACGCTGCCCGCTGGCGCGCCAGATGCGCTGCCTCAGTATTATCTGGAAAGCCAGGGCGTCTGGCGGGATGTATCCCATCCGGTGCTGCTCAGTTCGCCGATCAACGCTTCCGCATTGCGCAAGCAAATCGGAGATTTACTGTTAGAAATGGCTAACCAAATGCGCCTGAACCCGGTGGTGAGTTGGGCGCAGTTGTTGGCCAAGCTGCGCGAGTGCTATAAGATCATCCTGCCAGAGGGGATCCGCTCCGTTATCCATGAGGCGCTCGCAGACTCTCAATCTGACCCAGAAGCGCCTCTTTTGCGCATTCATCAACATGTGGCGGCTGAATGGATTCCCTGGGAACTGCTCAATGATGGCGAAAACTTCCTGGGATTGTGTTTTCGTATTGCCCGCCTGCCGATCGTTCCGAGCGGGCCGCGTATGGATAGCGTTACATCGCGGCGAGTGCAACGTGTGTTCAATTTGCTGGGTGAGAATGTGTTCGACCCGCCAGTCCATGATGATCTTACCAGAGCATGGCATACCACCTTCTCCGACCTTTTGCCAGATGCTGGCCTGGAGACGCGCTACCCTGGTCAAGATGCCAATCCGGTTGTATTTCCCGACGTGGATGATTTTATGATCGCCGCCTCTCAAGGGGATATTGTGCATATCACCTGTCATGGGGATTTTAACAAGACGGATAATCAGTTATATTGGACGCTCAACCGCTTCAGCCAGCAAACATTCACTTACCACATCACCGCCACCATTCTGAATGATTTAAACCTGGCGCAGGCGCCGTTGATTTTTGGCAACGCCTGTTATTCCAGCGCCGCAGGTGAAAGTTCCGTAGGCCTTGCCGCCGGGTTTGGCTCGACCTTTTTCGCGCGCGGTGCCTTGGCCTACATCGGCGCGTTTGCTCCGATTACCCAGATGATGGCGGTGAAGTTCGCCCGCCGCTTCTATCAGACCTTGTTAGGCGATGCCCAACGACCCGGAGTAGCTGTTGGGCAGGCGTTGTTAGAAACCAAGAAATTTTTCAAACTACAAAACGAGACCGATCCCTCGTATTTGTACTATACGTTGTACGGACCGCCGGAGACGATTTTCGTCGCCGGTTAGCCTTTTGCTGCGGGATCGTCCCGAATTACGGATAGGGCTGGGCGAGCAGTTCCTCCAATGCAGCCTTCGATTGGCGTTCAATTTCAGCGTGCAGGCTGCCGCCGTGCGAATCCATGGTCACCACGGCCGGGAAGTCCTTTACTTCGATCACCCACATCGCTTCGGGGACGCCGAAATCGAATTTGTAAACCCCCAGCACACGTTGCACGGTTTGAGCGATGAGCGACGCTGCGCCGCCGATGGCATGCAGATATACCCCTGGAACTTCCTGGCAGGCAGCCAGCGTTTTCGCTCCCATACCGCCTTTGCCGATCACTCCCTGGATTTTGAAATGCCGCATCACATCTCCCTGATACGGCTCCTCGCGAATGCTGGTGGTGGGTCCGGCGGCCACAAAGCGGTAATCTTTCGTGTCCAGACCAGCCACCACCGGGCCGCAGTGGTAAATCACGCTGCCGTATAACAGGGGCTTGATCGCTTCGTACACTTCCAGGTCTTCGGGGCTGGGTGGGCGCGTCTTCTTGATAAACATGTCTATCATCCATTTGTGCACTGCATCGCGCCCGGTAACCATTACGCCGGATAGCGCTACTGGATCGCCGACTTTCAAACTGCGCACAACTGAATCGTTTAAGGGAAGGGTGATGGATTTCATGCTTTTCTCTCCGCCATAAGTTTTATGCAACTGAGAAAGAGCGGTAGGGCGGTCTATTCATAGCGAACTTCGCCGTTCTGCCAGATCATACGGCGGCGACGGTACGCCCAACACATATAAGAAATTGTCACAAAGAAGCTGGCTGGCAAGCGGTGCAAACTGGTGATGCGCGTCCCCAAGACGGTGGTCTTACCGCCAAAGCCCATGGGGCCAATGCCCAGTTGGTTGGCCTCCTGGGTGAGTCGTTCTTCTAACTGCGCCAGTTCGGGGTTGGGATTTTCATCCGTCATTTTCTGAAACAGGGTCTCTTTGGAGGCGTAATAGGATGAGCCGCGGTCACCACCGATGGCGACGCCTAAGATGCCCGGCGCGCAGCCCTGCCCCTGGGCTTTGTGGACTGCATCCAGCACCACCTTACGCACGCCAGCCAGGTCGCGCCCAGCGCTCAGTGCCGTATTGGGCAGCGAATATTGCGCCCCCACATTCTCGCACCCTCCGCCTTTCAGCATGAGATCTATGACCAATTCTTCACCTTCAACTTCTTCAAAGTGCACAGTGGGAAAATGCTCGTCGCCCAGATTGTTGCCCGTGTTCTTACCGCTGAGCGAATCCACCGAGTTAGGCCGCAAGTAGGAAAGTTTCGTCGCCTGCGCTACGGCAGCCTCGATTTGGGTACGCAGTTTACGCGTGCTCCACCCTTCGGGATATTTGACATAGAAAATTGGGGTGCCAGTGTCCTGACAAATGGGCGTCGAATTCTGACGTGAGATTTCGACATTCCGAAGGATTGTCTCCAGCGCGCCGCGCGCTGCCGAACCTGGCGCTTCGTTTTCCAGCGCTTTGCGTAGGGAAACTTCAACATCTTCTGGCAGATCGGTTGCTGCCAGGCGGATCAATTCAAGGATTTGTGGGGTTATATCGTGCATGGCTGCGCCTCCATATCATTTCACTGGTTCTTATTGTACTACAGGCCTGGGACAGACACCCGCCGCGCTGGTGCAAAAAAGATCAAACTCAACGGCCCTGCCAGCAGCAGCCACATCGCAGTTTGCAATCCAGTTTGCTCTGCGAGCCAGCCCACCGACCAGATCAACACACCGCCCAGCAGACCGGTTATAGAGTTGAGCGCCATCACCGTTCCTGAGCGACCAGGCAGCGCTGCATACGCCTCCCCTTGAAGCACCTCATACCAACCTAGCGTGGAGAGGCGCACCGCCAGAGCCAGCCCAATTTTCGCCCAGACCCAAGGCGCCAATAGCCAGGCTGCGTAACCCACGCCGGAGATGAGCGCAGTAACGCGCACCAGCCGTCTCCCATCAACCTTTTCCAGAATGGGGATCAAGGCGATATTCGAAAGCAAGCCCGCCGCCATCATCGCGCTCATCGTGACGGCGACTTGCGCCGGCGCTAATCCTACGACATCACTGAAATACAGAGCGGAATAACTCAAGAATACATCCAGCAGCAGATCTGCAAAATCCAATAGAACCAGCCAGCGCATCAAATGGATATTGCGAACCGCTTGCCATAGACCGCTGAGCAAGGATAAGGGTGTTTCGCTTTCATGTGGCTGAGCATCGTCTGCCAGGCGTTGCAGGCGAGGAGGAAATTTGCTCACCAGCAAAAGCAGGGTGAGAGCGAACGCCGGAACGGCGAGAATCAAATAATTGACTCGCCAGCTTAGCCCCTGTGTGAACACTGCAGCAACCAAAAGCGGGCCGGCCAGGTTGCCGATGGAACCGGCCAGAGTCCAACGCGCCATCATCTGTGGCTGACGGTTGGGGTTTAGATCCATCAAAGTGGCCTGTGATAAAGTGACAAAGGCGCCGCTTGCCAGGAACGAGATCGTCATGGCGATCAAAGCAATCGGAAAAGTTTGCGCTGTCCCAAGCAAGATGACTACGCCGACCAGGGATGATCCGCCAAGGATGATCAGGCTCTTTCTCAGTGAAGTGTCGCCGAACAGCATGATGACCGGCTCAAAGAATGAGCCAAGCAGGCCGGGCAGGCCCAACAAAAGGCCTGCTTGCGCGTAAGTCAGCCCCAGATCATTTCGGATATATGGGAGCGCTGCACCCTGAACCCCATAATGCAGCTCATCAAAAAACTCGATCAGCAGGAAAAGTAAAGTTAACGGAAAAGCGCCTCGTAACCAGCGCGCTCCCATTATGGAAGCGATGCCTCGCTTATTCATAATTGCCGTCCTCCAGGTTCGTCAGATTCAAGGGTTGAGTATGACTGGAGAGGATGCAGGCAGGTTGCGCCTACATCACCCGTCGGGAAAATCGTTTTCGCAATCAACCTTGAACTGCCTGAGGCGGCGCGCGCGGACAGGAAGAAACCGTTAAGACTTAACGGGGTGGATGGAAGATTTCGTCCATGGGTTTGATTATATCTCCAAACCGGCTGAGAAAAATCAATTGGGGTTTGTCAACCCGCCTGCGTGTGGAATGTTTTTTAGCAGCCAATTTATCGCTCCTGGCGTTGACCACCAGTTGTTGTATTGCAAACGGGCGTATTCGGCGGCGTCTCTTTGTTCGTCTAACATCAGGAATTCTTCCTCTTCACTGGGCAGAGGTCGCTTTCCACTGAGATAATCTGGTACGTGCGCGTTGAAGAGCAAAGCCCTTTTTAGCAGCCGGCGGCTCTTTGGCGTATCGCCGTTCTTACGGAAAGCGATTAAGGCGCGCGAATACACAAAGTCAGGATAATCCTCGTCTTCCACGCGCTGAATTAAAGTTTCCGCCTCGTCATCTCGTTTTAGTTGCAGAAGCAGGTTTAAAGCGTTAAAACGAGCGCCTTGCTCGTCATACGCATCCAGTTCAATGAGCTTCAGGTATTGATGCAGCGCTTCTTCCTTACGCCCAGCAGCCTCCAGGCTCTCGGCCAGAGAGGCGTGAGCGCGCAAATATGGGATTGCCTCTTCGAATTCGAAAACTTCTTCTCCGAGACGATCAATTACTTCGGGAGTGAAAATTCGCTCGCCGGCGCGCACCGCTTGTTCCAGATATTCTATGGCTTTGTCGTCGTCCTGGCTTTCTTCCGCCAGAACTGTATAAGCCTCCACGCAATCCGACGAAATTTCTAACGCCTGCCGCGCCAACCGAATGCGTTCCTGGCTGTCGTTCTCTAACCAGGCTTGATGAGCGATGGCGTTTGCGCGGCGCAGATGCTCATCAAGTTCCAGAAGCGCGCTCTCATCCTCATCGTCTATTCGCGGCAAGCTAACCGTGATGGGGTAGTTGAACCGCAAGCGAACTTCTCCATCGTAAGTGTGGGTCACAACTTCTACTTGCGCGGGCAGATAGTCGTCATAGCCATCTGGCTGCAAGCGCTGTACGAAGATCGGAATCGCTTTA
Organism: Anaerolineales bacterium; assembly: GCA_020060465.1. Classification (GTDB taxonomy): domain Bacteria; phylum Chloroflexota; class Anaerolineae; order Anaerolineales; family UBA4823; genus RBG-16-57-11. Next base: position 12,755 of record JAGVAD010000057.1, on the reverse strand, counting down.
AGCAACGCTTCATAAAGGATCAATTCTTCTCTGGGCGGACGTTGAACTTCTTCCACGGTTGTTATCAGAGGCATTGGATAAGCGCGGCGGTTAGCGACCTTCCAGCCATATTCTTGGATGGCTTTGAGGTCCTGGGATGGTACATCCTCTTTGCGTTCGAAGGACAGAGAATGAAAGCCAGAAGGCGGCATGGCTTCTTCGGGCGAATCTGCACGACTGTAAACCCAAATTAAATCGTCCAAATGATGATAAAGCACAAGGCCGAACTCCATACCACCTCCGCCCATCAAAGATATATAACAGGTCTTTCCGGGCGGGTCGTATTCCACTGCGAGAGGCTGTTCGTCAGTCAGGAACTTCCAGGGCGCGGCGCGGTAGTATTCCGCAGCGGCTGAGAATAATTCCGCAATCATTTCGGGGGTCGCACCTGCCACAGACAGCAGCCCGGGTGGTTCCGGTATGAAGTCGTCCATAAACATGGAAAACTGTTCTGTGATTTGGTCAATCAGCTCTGGTTCGCTCCCCGCCGTTACAGCGATGCCCAAATTCTGGAACGCCGATGATAGGTCTTCGATAAGCTCTGGCTGTTCAATTTGAATCTCCGCTGGGCGGTACGCCTCGGTACGCACGCTGATCTGGGGCTTGAGAATAGCATCTTGGATGAAATTTTCAATGACCTTTATTGTTGGCCGTTTAGGGTAGACTTGCAATGCCAAGACGAGCTGATGAGTAAGATCAACTAACAGTAACAAGCAAGGCTGCTCTGCCGCCAAAGATTTTTGAAGCACGGGGATCTCAGCTTCCCGAAGCGATAAATACCAACGATCAGTCGTTTGCGGCAGTGCGGATGGGGAGGGTCGTTTCTTGGCCATAAATGTCCTCTTTTCAAGCGGTTGCCTGGGGTTCATTGGGATTTGCCCTGGTTGGTATGCATACCTTGTCGAAGCATACCAGTCGTTCAGTGAAGCGTTCACACCCTTCGACAAGCTCAGGGCGCGTGATTTTACAAAAACTCACATAGGGTCTTGCCTGGAATATGTGGGTTTTTCCATGTTAGAATTATAACGGTATAGGTGATTTGTATAGGGAGGTAAATTCCTGCCGCACCGATAATTGGGGCGGGAATTACAGCTCCAGAATAATAGATGCCGTAACGATTGAATTGGGTTGTGCGTCATATAGAATGACAACACAAAACCAGGGAGATGAGCTTCCGGCAGATCGAAGCTTGTATAGCCGCAAGATTTTGATCGCTATTTACGAGCAATATAGCGAAGAGCTTTACCGGTACGCTTATCGTATGCTTGTGGATAGCGACCTGGCTGAGGATTGTGTATCGGAGACTTTTAGCCGTTTCTTGCGCGCGGTGCGAGACGGTCTGGGACCGGTGGAAAATGTTCGCGCTTATCTTTATCGTATTGCCCATAACTGGATCACCGATCATTTCCGCCGCCAGCCGATCCCATTATTGTCGCTGGATTCAGAGCGGCACGAGGAACCAGACGCCAATCCCTCCAGCGTGGTTGCTGTGCAGTTCGAGCGTGAAAGAATTCGCAAAGCTTTGCTGATGTTGCCGCCCGAACAGAGACAAGTGATTGAGCTGCGCTTTCTTGAAAACTGGGCGCACAAGGACGTTGCGGCAGCCTTGGGAAAGAGCGAAGAAGCCACGCGGGCGTTGCAGCATAGAGCGTTGATTGCGCTGAAGCGTTTGCTAATCAAGGAAGAATGAAATGAATCCAAATTTCGAGTTGGATGAAGTGGATCCCATCCTGATGCAATATTTTGATCTGCTGCGCAGCACGCCTCAGCGGGATGCAACGGCGGCTGAAGCCAGCCGGTCGAAATTTTTTGCGGAGCTGAACGCCCTCTTTCCAGTAACTGTACCGCTGGTGGAGACAGCACCGCGCGCTCGCCCCGCGCCCTCCTTTGAAAGACGAAAAGCCCAAAGGCCAGCTCGCGGCTTCGCTATCCCCTCTTTCGCCATGCCGTCTTTTGCTTATGCATTTGTCGCAATTCTGACGTTACTGATTCTGTTCACCGGAGGGATCATCACCGCACGGGCGGCGGAATATACTTTGCCCGGCGATGGGCTGTATCCTGTGAAAATTGGCTTGGAGCAGGCGCGGCTGGCGTTTACCTTCAGGCCAGAGCAAGAAGTAAATTTGTACATGGAGTATGCTGACCGGCGGTTGAATGAAGCGAAAGCGTTGGTGGAAATTGGCCGAGTCGAAGACGCGGAAACGATGCTGATGGAATTGCAAGTCTATGTGCAGAAAGCCAATAATCTGCAGCGTCTGGTCAGTGAAAAGGATGCGCGGCGCGGGGCTATTCTGCGTCATCGCATCGAGAATCGTGTGGTGGGTTTTGCTCATGTCCTGGTGCAATTATCCGCGGCAGCGCCGACGACCTTACAACCACTGGTGGAAAACGCTGTGGATAGCTGGACCGGAATGTTCCCCTCCGATGACGGCTCCAGCATTTTAGACCGAAAGCCCACTGGCGAAGATGATGGGGACAGTGACGACAATCCAGACAACAATGGAAACGGCAACCCGCAAGGCGGTGGGAATGGCAACGATAATTCCAACACGAACAGCGCGCCCGGAAATTCGGGCAATAGCAACGGTTCAGCCAACCGCGGCAATTCGAACAACAACGGCAATCCTGGCGGCAACGATAACAGCAATGAGAATAACGGCAATGGCAGAGGCAACAGCGATCGAGGCAACGACAACCCGGGAAAGGGAAAGAACGATAACGACAAAGGAAATAACAAGGGCGGCAAGAACAAAAATAAATAGTCGAGATTCTTTGTGCCTCCATGCCATTTTAACGGTGGACCGGTGAGAAAGCCGATGAGCGCATGAGGTCTATACAAAGTTATCTTCGCCGTGAAGCGGTTGCTGTGGAGCTTACACCAGCAGTAAACTGGCGCACAGCGGTGTTGGCGCTGGTCTTATTTGGGCTATTTATGGGGGCGATGGCTTTGGTGCAATTTTCTACCCCGGATATGCCGGACAATGACGGTTTTTATCATATCCGCCTGGCGCAGATCATGCGAACCCAGGGGCTAAAACCGAATTTTCCCTGGCTGCCATTGACGATCCTGAATCCGCGCGAGTTTTACGATCATCATTTTCTCTTTCATGTGGGGTTGATCCCGTTCACATTTGGAGATCTGCGTCTGGGTGCGAAATGGGCAAGCGTGGTTTTTGCCAGTCTGGCTTTCTTGAGCATCTGGTGGTTGTTGCGTGGACAGCGCGTACCTTACTCCTGGTTATGGGCGTTGGGGTTGCTGGCGGTTTCTCAGGCTTTTCTTTACCGAATGAGCATCACACGTGTTCAGTCGCTTTCATTGGCGGTGTTAGCCTGGGGCTTGCATTGGATGCTGACCGGCAAATATGTGCGCTTGTTGCCCCTGGCGTTTCTATATGTATGGTTGTATAACGCCTTCCCTTTGCTGCCCATAACGGCTGTTTTGTATAGCGTAGCTGTCTGGATAGTGGAGAAAAAGATCGAACTGCGCCCGTTGATCTACGCTTCTATCGGCGTCGCGGCGGGGCTGTTGATTAATCCCTACTTTCCAGTCAACCTGGTGTTTATCTATCGCCACCTGTTGCCGAAGCTGGCCGAGACGACCGCCGTGCAGGTGGGCAACGAATGGTATCCGTACACCACGCGACAATTGCTGGAAAATTCCCCCCTGGCGTTGTTGGCTTTCATCGGCGGCGTCGCTGCGTTAGGGTTGAACAATCGCCGCATGGATGTCCGCACGGCGACGGGTTTCTTACTGGCAACGCTGTTCGGCTTGATGCTTTTTCAATCCCGCCGTTTTGTTGAGTACCTGCCGCCTTTCGCTTTGATCTTCGCCGCGTTTGCCTGGGCGCCGTTGATCAGCCAGGCGTCGCCAACGGTTGGCACGCTTCAGGATCAGATGAGGCGGGCAGCACCAGCGTTGATTTTAGGAGGGTTGATCGCTTTAGGCGCCTGGTTGATGTTGCCAGCGGCGGCAGAGAGCGTCCAGGGATCGAAACCTTACGATTTATACGCCAAAGCCTCGGCCTGGCTGGTAGAAAACACCCTGCCAGGGGAGCGCATCTTTCATACCGATTGGGATGATTTTCCGCGCTTGTTCTATTACGATACCCAGAACACGTATATTGTGGGGCTTGATCCCACTTATTTACAGCTCTATAACCCGGAGCTTTATGACTTGTGGGTGGAAATTACGCAAGGCAATATAGATCAGCCTTCTCAAGCGATTTTGGAGCGCTTCGGTTCGCGTTATGTTCACAGCGACCTGTTGCACGAAGATTTTATTCGTCAGGCGGAAGATGACCCCGCCATGCAAGAGGTCTATCGAGATGACCAGGCGGTAATTTATCTTATATCATCGCCTCAATAGGCTCGGCTTCCTTGTCTATCTCTATAGACATTCACCGAAATTGGTTTATCTCGTCGGTGCAACACATCCCACAGTTTCCCCTAGAAACAAGTCTGTGTGATCAGAAGCCTGGGGGACGTTCATAACCCAATTATCTGAAGGTCAACAATCACCGCGCTATTGCGGGAGGATTACATCCCTGATCCAGTGCAAGTTGTTTTGCAAAGGAGTAGATTCTGGTATAATCTCACCTGAAAATCGGAGCCGATTCTATCAAAGATAAGCAAATAAAATTTCCAGGAGGACATGATGGCAAAGCTGATAGATGTTGAAGGCATTGGCGAAGTTTATGCGCAGAAACTCAAGGCTGCAGGAGTGGGCAGCACAGAAGCCTTGCTAAAAATGGGCGCTACGCCCAAGGGTCGTCAGGAACTGGCAGAAAAAACTGGAGTGAGTGAAAAACTGATCCTGGAATGGGTTAACCATGTGGACCTCTTCCGTATTCGCGGTGTGGGTTCGGAATATTCCGACCTGCTGGAGGCGGCGGGGGTGGATACCGTGATGGAGCTGGCTCAGCGCAACCCAGAACATCTGCTGGAAAAGATGACCGCCGTCAACGCCGAGAAAAAGCTGGTGCGTCGCCTGCCGGTGCTATCGCAGGTGCAAAGCTGGGTTGAACAGGCAAAGAGTCTGCCCCGTCAAATCACATATTAAGAGCGCAATCTAAAAGCTGCCTGCGCCGCCATCGGATGAAGCGTTGCTGCTAGAGAAGCGCAGCCTTTTGAAGGCGTGTTCGTCATAGAGCGACCTTCCACGTCTTCGAAGCGGAAGGTCGTATTCTTTTCGATTATAATATGCCGCTGAGGTATCAACGGCATGCCAGATTCATTTTCCAGTCAGGAACCGGCAGTCGTTCGATCGGTAGAAATCCATCCGGATGCAGTCAACAATGGTGCGACGCTTCGCGAAAGGCCCGATCAACGACGCGCCTCTTCTCTACGACAGGCAAGAAGTCAGCGAGCCGTCAACCTGGGGTTGGCGGCTAATATTATCTTAGCGCTGTTAAAGACCAGCGTGGGGATTCTTGGTCACAGCCCGGCGCTGCTGGCAGAAGGGGTGAACTCTTCCTCAGATGTGGCTTACTATTTGGTCGTCGCTGTGTTTATGCGCCTGTCTATCAAACCTGCGGATGAAAGTCACCCTTACGGGCATAGCCAATTGGAGAGCATCGCCTCTTTGGTGGTGGGCGCTTTCATTCTGACCACCGGTATCGCGGTCTTCTGGGACTCGATCAATAACGTTTTCGATCTAGTTTCCGGCCAGGCCGCTTCAACAGGCGCCTCTCTTCTGGCGTTATGGATTGCCCTGATAACGGTTGGGGCAAAAATCGTCCTTTATGGTTACACGCGTCGTTTAGGCAGCCAGACGAATAATCCAGCGGTTAGCGCCCTTGCGTATGATCACCGCAATGATGTGTTTTCCGCCTCTGCCGCCTCGGTGGGCATCTTTTTGGGGCGGGAGGGGTTGCCCTGGGTGGATCCGCTGGTTGGAGCGCTGGTGGCGTTGTTGATCTTGCGCACCGGCGTGGAAGTGTTGCGTCAGTCTTCCGCGGAATTAATGGACGCTGTACCCAGCGAAGAACTGGCGCAGCAAATTACCCAATTGGCAACGACGATCGAAGACGTCAAGAGCGTCGAGGAAGTGCACGCTCATCGCTTCGGGCCTTATATTGTCGTCAACCTGACGATCGGCGTAGAAGGTGGATTATCGGTGGCTGCTGGAGACTGCATTTCCACTGAAGTAGAGAATTTAATCTACGAACATTTAGACCTGGTGCGACGCGTTTATGTTCACTATCATCCGGTCACCTATCCTCAGCCCTGTCAAACGTCCTGATGAAGAAAACCCGTTCACGAACTGAAGTCCTGTATGCGAACAATGCTGCAGGGCGTTGTAATCAACCTTGAAGCCGGCGCGCTATGTCTGTTCTGGTTTGGAAACTCATCCCTGATGATGCTGGCTCCAATTTGGAACCAGCGACTTTGCCGCATCCAGCCGAGACATTGGATGAATCTTCCCGTCTCCTCCCCGGCGGCGCGTACACGACTTTCCGCACTTACGAAGGCGCGAAGGTGTTATGCCTGAGCGATCACTTCCGCCGCCTGGAAGAGACCGCAAGACTGGCGGGCAAACCCGTCTATTTAGACGAGGGGGCGCTGAGGGCAGCATTGCGCCGCATTCTGGCGGAGTCTTCTCCCTCCTCAGATCGGCGTTTCCGCCTCACGCTGGATCTGGAAGATTGCCCGGGCGTGGTGTATATTGCCAGCGAACCCTTGATGAGCCTGCCCCCATCTGCTTATCAGGAAGGCGTGCGGGTGATCACCAGCGATTTACAGCGCCAGCTTCCGCAAGCCAAACTGACCCGCTTTATCGCCCGCGCTGAACCTGTGCGTCGCTCTCTTCCAGCGGGAGTTCATGAGGCGATCATGGTCGCGCCGGATGGCCGATTATTGGAGGGATTGAGCAGTAATTTTTACGCCGTCAAAAACGGCGAATTGTGGACTGCCCAAGAGGGTGTGTTGGCCGGTGTCACCCGTTCGTTGGTGTTGGAATGCGCTCAACGATTGGGCATCGTTTTAAGAGGCGAGGCAGCGCGGCTCGCTGATTTGCCTGCACTGGAGGAAGCCTTCATCTCTAGCTCCAGCCGCGGTGTGCTGCCAGTGCGTCAGATTGATCAATACGTGGTTGGTAATGGACAACCGGGCAAACTTACGCGAAAATTGATGCAGGCTTATCAGGAGTGCGTTCGTGAGCGAGCTGAACCGATCTAAAGATCAAACTATATTTGCCGCCGATATTACTTTCAGCCTGCGTCGTTAAAACCTGGGCGAACAAGATTACATCGGCGTAGAATGGATGAAAACGATTATGGGTATAGAAACGAACCCTGGCGACGATTATCTCCTGGAAACGGGAGTCTTATATCGCGGCTCGGAATATCAGCCGCCTAAATCCTGGCGCACCTGGTTGATTGGACGCCCTTTGTCCACCGCAGATGCGCCGCACCAGACGATTGGCAAAGCCATTGGTCTGGCTGTTTTTGCTTCCGATGCTCTATCTTCGACGGCTTACGCCACACAGGAAATTCTGGTTATTCTGGCTGTTGCTGGAACCGCTGCGCTTGGTTATGCCTTTCCGATCTCGATTGCGATTGTCGCTTTATTAGCCATCGTGACAATTTCCTATGAGCAGACGATCCATGCTTACCCCAACGGCGGCGGTTCCTACATTGTCTCGCGAGATAACCTGGGGGATTTACCGGCTCAGGTCGCCGCGGCAGCTTTGTTGACCGATTATATCCTTACTGTATCCGTATCTATCTCTTCGGGTGTGGCGCAATTGGTGTCGGCGTTCCCGGCTTTAACCGATCTTCGAGTATGGATTGCCGTAGGCATGGTTTTCTTCGTCATGTTGATCAATCTGCGCGGCGTCCGAGAATCGGGCATCACTTTCGCCATCCCAACTTATTTCTTTCTGGTAATGATGTTTTCTACGGTGATCTTTGGCTTGTTCCGCTATTTCACCGGCGGTCTGGGCAAAGTGGTGGATCCGCCAGAAATCGAGATGATCCACGCGCTCCAACCGATTACACTGTTTTTGATCTTGCACGCTTTTTCGAGCGGGACGACCGCCTTGACCGGCATCGAGGCGATTTCGAATGGCATCACCGCTTTTCGCGAACCACGCAGCCATAACGCCGGCGTCACTCTGATCGCCATGGCGTTCATTCTGAGTACTTTGTTTTTGAGCATTACCTTTTTAAGCGGACAGATCGGCGCAGTACCTTCAGAGTTCGAGACGGTCATCTCGCAGTTGGCGCGCACCGTTTTTAATGGCCGCAACACGATCTATTTGATGACCATTGGCGCGACAACCGTTATTTTAATCATGGCGGCAAACACGGCATTTGCCGATTTTCCACGCTTAAGCGCCCTGGTGGCGCGTGACGGGTATTTACCTCGTCAATTGACCTTCCGCGGCAGCCGTCTGGTGTATTCGCGGGGTATTGTTACATTGGCGGTGATCGCCAGCCTGCTGATCCTGATCTTTCAAGCCAGCGTAACGGCGCTCATTCCGCTGTATGCAATAGGCGTGTTCCTCTCATTCACCCTCTCCCAGTTCGGTATGGCGCGGCGCTGGTGGAAGTCGGGACGCCTCCAGCTCGGGCAAAGCCTCAAAGAGGCAGGCTCTTCTGTGCATCACGACCCGCGCTGGTTATTGAAGATGGTGGTCAACGGGTTTGGCGCTGTTTGCACCGCGATAGTCATGATGGTCTTTGCGGTGACCAAGTTTCGAGATGGCGCCTGGATCGTTCTGCTGATTATCCCCACGTTGGTCAGCGCATTCACAGCGGTGCATCGCCATTATAAAGACCTAGCCAGCAAACTTACGTTAGAAGATTTCGGCAGCCCGCGCACCATTCAGAGACACCGGGTGATTTTGCTGATCTCCACAGTGCATCGCGGCGCGTTGCACGCCTTAAACTACGCTCGCTCACTCTCCGATGATGTCACCGCAGTGCATGTTGCCATTGAACCCGAAGATGCGGAAAAGGTGCGTTCAAAATGGGAGTCGTGGGGAGATGGCACGCGCCTGGTAATTCTGGATTCGCCTTATCGGTTGTTGGTTGAACCTTTACTGGAATATATCGAGAACCTCGCCGAACAACGGCAGCCTGGCGAGATCATCACCGTGGTCGTGCCGCATTTTGTCTCGCCCCATACGGTTAGCAGCATCTTACATGCCAACACCGCCGAGTGGTTGCGCAAAGCCCTGCTCTTCCGACCGGGAATTGTTATCGTTGAAGTGCCGTATCAAGTGGGAGAGTCTGAAAGTGGGTAAATCAGACTTCACACATTGAAGCGGAAATAGATCACATCGCCATCCTGGACGATATATTCTTTGCCTTCCAGGCGCATTTGACCGGCGGCTTTGACGGCCGCCGAGCTGCCAAATTTAACAAATACATCGAAAGGGATAACCTCGGCGCGGATGAACCCACGCTCGAAATCCGTGTGGATGATCCCGGCGGCTTTGGGCGCGGTCACGCCGCGTGGGGCGTTCCAGGCGCGCGCCTCGTTCTGGTTGAAGGTGAAGAAACTGATTAAATCGAGCAGTTCAAAACTTTTGCGGATCACTTGTTCCAGCCCGCTGGTTTCAATGCCCGCCAAAGCCAGATATTCCTGCCGTTCCTGAGGCTCCATCTCTTGCAATTCTTGTTCGAGCTTTGCGCAAAGCACAACCAACTCCACGCCTTGTTCGGCGGCCACCTGACGGGTTTCTAGCAGATAAGGATTGGCTTCGCTGAGGCAGTTCTCGTCCACGTTTGCCACATAGATCATGGGTTTGGCCGTTAGCAGGCGCAATTCGTGGTTTAATTCGAGAAATTTGTCATCGCTGGCTTCAGGGAAACGAGACGCCGGCAGTCCGCGCCCGAGGTGATCTCGCAGGCGCTCGCACATTTCCAGCACAGGCGCCAGCTTTTTGTCGCCTTTGACCGCGCTTTGTAAGCGTTCGATCTTCCTTTCCAGGTGTTGCAAATCAGCCAGCGCCAGTTCCAGATTGATCACTTCGATATCCTGGCGCGGGCTGGGGAGGGCGTTGACATGCACCACGTTCGGATCATCGAAGCAGCGTACAATGTGCAGGATAGCAGCGGTTTCACGAATCTGGCTCAGGAACTGGTTGCCCAGCCCTTCGCCGCGGCTGGCGCCCTTGACCAGACCAGCCACATCTACGAATTCCACCGTTGCATGAATAACGTTAGGGACTTTGACCAGCTTCGCCAACTGATCCAGACGTTCGTCTGGCAGAGGCACGATGGCGCGGTTGGGCTGGATGGTGCAGAAAGGATAGTTCGCAACCGCCGCATTCTGCGCGCCGGTGAGGGCGTTGAATACGGTGCTCTTGCCCACATTGGGTAATCCAACGATGGCGATTCCCAGGGACATGTGATTAGCCTCCTGAAGCATATCCGCACGGCTTTTTCTATTATAATTTACTCTGCATCCCTTACCGTTGAGGTGTGATGGTGAAAATTGAACAGAAAATTGTTTTGCTCACGGGCGGATCCAGCGGCATTGGGTTGGCTTTGGCGAAGGCGCTTGCCGCCCGTAATGCTGTTGTCGTATTGGCGGCGAGGGATGAACAGAAACTAAAACGGGCTTTGGAATCGTTGCCAGCAGTTGACAACGCCGCTCATCGCTATTACTGCGTGGATGTCTGTGATGCTGTCCAGGTGCAGGCGATGGCGGAGTGGCTGGTCGCCCACGTTGGTTTGCCAGATATTTTGATCAACGCCGCTGGGGCTGCGCATCCTGGTTATGTGCAAGAATTGGATCTGTCAATTTTTCGCTGGATGATGGAAGTCAATTATTTTGGTACGGTGCATGTCATCAAGTCGCTATTGCCCGGAATGATCCAGCGAGGTTCGGGAACAATTGTCAATTTCGGTTCGCTGGCTTCGGAGGTGGGGGTGTTTGGCTATACCGCCTACAGTGGTTCGAAATTCGCTCTGCGCGGCTTCTCGGACGCGCTGCGCATGGAATTGAAGCCGTTGGGAATCCGGGTTTCTATCGTCCTTCCCCCGGATACAGATACCCCTCAACTGGCTTATGAGAATCAATATAAACCGCCAGAACTCAAGTATCTGCTCCCAGAGTTAGGGGTTATCTCTGCTGAGAAGGTAGCGCAAGCGGTGGTGCGCGGCATTGAGCGGGAGCAATATCATATCTTGCCCGACTTTGGCTCGCGCATTATTTTTTGGGCGCTGCGCCTGACGGGAAATCTTCAATATCCAATACTGGACATGTTGTTAGCACGGGCGCAGCGACAAATCCGGCAATCGCATTAATCGTTGCCAGGCTTTCTCTATACGGTTCAAAGGAGCGAAATCATGATGGATATCTTTGAAAAATGTTCTCAGTTTACTGCCGCAAAGGATGCCCAGGCAGCCGGAATCTACCCATATTTTATCCCCTTGACAGGCAACGAAGGCAACGAGGCGGATTATCGCGGTCACCGCCTGATCATGTGCGGCTCCAACAACTACCTGGGATTGACCACGCATCCCAAAGTCCGTCAGGCGGCGGAGGATGCCATTCGCAAGTACGGCACGAGCTGCACCGGTTCACGGTTTTTGAACGGCACGTTGGAAATGCACGAACAACTGGAACAAGAGCTGGCAAAATGGGTGGGTAAGGAGGCTGCCCTGGTATTTTCGACCGGCATGCAGACCAACCTGGGGACGATCAGTGCCATTGTGGGTCGCGGCGATGTGGTGATCCTGGATAAAGACGATCATGCCAGCATTGTGGACGGCGCCCGTCTGAGCTGGGGAGAGACCAGGCGCTTTCGCCACAACGATATGGCGGATCTGGAGCGCGTCCTGTCCAATATCCCCGATAGTAAGGGGAAGCTGGTGGTCGTAGATGGATTGTACAGCATGGGCGGCGACATTGCCCCGCTGCCGGAGATTCTTGCCTTGTGCAAGAAGTACGGCGCTCGCCTGATGGTGGATGACGCTCACGCCATGGGGGTGCTTGGCGGCGGAAGGGGCACGGCGGCGCATTTTGGCGTGACGGAAGAAGTGGATCTCATTATGTCCACTTTCAGCAAGTCATTTGCCTCGCTGGGCGGTTTTATCGCCGGTTCCGCCGATGTTATTCACTATATTAAGCATTTCGCACGTGCGCTGATCTTCAGCGCCAGTATTCCACCGGCGAACGCTGCCGCTGCTTTGGCGGCGCTGGAAGTAATGCGGGATGAACCTGAACGCATCGCCCGTGTCAACCAGATTGGCGAGAGAATGCGCCAGGCGTATCAGGCGATGGGTTTCAACACCGGCAATTCGCAGTCGCCTATTATTCCCATTTTGATCGGCGACACAATGCGCACCATTTTTGTGTGGAAAGCCCTTTTCGACGCGGGCGTTTTTGTGAATCCGGTGCTCAGCCCGGCGGTGCCGGCCGGTCAGGAATTGCTGCGTACCAGTTATATGGCCACACATACCGAAGAACAACTCGAAAAAGTGTTGGATGTCTTTGGTCGGGTGGGCCGAGAAATGGGGTTGATTGGGTCTTAGATGCCCTCGCGTAGGTGTGGTGATTTCGATTCAATAAAAATTGTAATATTTATGATATAATATCTTCAGACATTGTTTTCCCCCCTATAGCCGGTTGTTAATCGAGGGTTCAGTGGTTTGCATTTTCATAGGAGTTATAGATGAGCGAAAGCTCACCGTCGGCGGATGAAAATGAGTAGACTCAGGGAGTTCCAGCACAGACGTCGGATGGTTATCTGGTGCCACGAG
>JAGVAD010000030.1 GCA_020060465.1 Anaerolineales bacterium | reverse complement strand
GAGGTCGGGCTTGAAGAAAGCGAACTCTTGCATGAAGCGCAACATGCGCGGCAGCGGTTCGGAGACAGTGGTGACGATGATCGCCTTGTGCTGCGGCGAGATGCTGTTAAAGACGATTTGGTTTGCCAGCACGGTCTTACCGCTGCCCGGGCCGCCGCTGATCAGCACGGTGTTATACGCCGGCAAACCGCCGTGCAGGATTTCATCCAGACCTGGGATATTCGTTCGAATGCGTTCCATGAGAAGCCTCTGAACCAATTGATTGAAGCAAGCGGTGAAGGGTCTCGATCAGTTTTGTTTCGCGCAGCGGTTTGAGCAGGAAAGCGTCGCCGCCTGCCAGGCGGGCGCGCTCTTCTGCCGATAGCAGGGTGAAAAACACGACCGGAATGTGCTGCGTCAGGGGATTGCTCTTCAACTCGCGACAAATCTGAAAACCATCTTTGACTGGCAGAAGCGCCTCCAGCAAGATCAGATGCGGTGGATCTTGTTGGGCGCGCTGCAACAGGTCAACGCCATCCTCGGCGAAGGTCACAGAAAAGCGCGGCGCAAGCGTCTTTTCCAGGGCGCGGCGCATGAAAGGATCGCGCTCTCCAATCAGCAAACGCGCTGAGGGTTGGGAAGCGTTGTTTTCGGGGTCAATATTCTCGACGTTTTCGCTCATTCACTTATCCCGTAGAATACAGCCAAGACAAGCGTTGAAGCAGAGCAGTCAATATTGGAGATCCATCCAATTATTTGCCCGCTTGATGCCCCGAGGTTGACTGGCGGTCTCCGGCATGCTTTGATATTCGTGCCGATTTTCAAATGTTGATATTCCAAAAACGGGTTTTGCTCAACTGCATCTCTGGCAGGCGAACCAGGCGGCTTATTGTATCTCTTTTTCGACCAAATGGGTGTAAAAAATCCCTCCTTTGGAGGTAACTTAACGATTTTGATAGCGCTGCCATCGGACGAGATCCGACGGCATGTTGTGTCAAGCCTGCAGAATGAGCGTGGGTCGGCGCTGCCGAGGCGGCGCAGCCGATACCAAACTTGGAGCACTCCCGCGGCTGCAACCAAAACCCTGGATTGCCGTATATAATGATGAGCAGGGAAGATGTTTTGGCTTCAAGGGTCTTAAAGATGGTTTTCGAATATTCTCGTCTTATGTAAGGAGCGAACGAAAATGAATCACACCCGGATTTTAAAGCGCGCCTGGGACATCCTGTGGAGTTATCGCGTGCTGTGGATCTTTGGTATTCTGCTGGCGTTGACCAGCGGAGGTGGAAGCGGCGGTAACGGTTTCAGCTACCGAGGCGGTGGAAATGCGCCAACTTTCAATCTGCCTCCGGATGTGATGCGCGATTTGCGTATGCTGGGGCGCGGCATGCAGGACTGGTTTTCCAGGGCGGATGTGGGCGCGTTCATCGGTCTGGGCGTTGTTCTATTGTGCCTGGTCTTGATTTTGACGATCCTGTCCAGGGTCGTGAATTACGTCAGTCAGACGGCGCTGATGCGTATGGTGGATGGTCTGGAGGCGCGCGGAGAAAAAGTCTCCTGGCGGGAGGGCTTTCGCCTGGGTTGGTCGCGTGCCGCCTGGCGCTTGTTCCTGCTGGATGTGCTGGTGTACCTGCCATTGGGCATTGTGTTTATCGGGTTGTTTGGCTGCGCTCTGTTGCCGCTGATCGTCAGCGCGGCGGCGCGCGGCGAGCCCTCGGGTGCGGCGGTGTTCGGCGCCATTGTCTTGATCTTGCCGCTCATCTTGTTGGCGGTCATTGTCAGCGCCGCGGTTTCGCTGGTGATGAACCTGGCGCGACGGCAGTGCGTTTTAGGTGAGAAGGGGGTGGTGGAATCTTTGCGCCTGGGCGTGGCTCTGCTGCGCCAGCGCTTTAGCGATTTGGTCATCATGTGGCTGATCCTGATTGGCCTGATGATCGGCTATTCTATCCTTCTGATCCCGCTGGTGTTTTTGTTGATGGGGGTAGGCGCACTGGTGGGCGCCGGCGTGGGCGCGGCGGTGTATTTCTTGCTGCGCGGTCTGGCTGCTTCGACAAGCGCCATTCTGTTCGCTATCTTCTTTGGCCTGGCGCCTTTTATCGCCATCCTGGCTATCCCACTGACTTTTCTGGAAGGTTTGCGCCAGACCTATTACTCCACCGCCTGGACGCTGGCTTACCGCGAGGCCATCGTAGCACAGGCTTAAGCCTGTGCTACAACACAGCCTGTGCTACTGGGTGTCTGGCTTATTGGTCGCAGGCTTAAGCCTGCGCTACTGTCTGGCTACTGGGTGTCTGGCTTATTGGTCACAGGCTTAAGCCTGTGCTACTGCCTGGCTACTGGGTGTCTGGCTTATTTGTCGCAGGCTTAAGCCTGCGCTACTGCCTGTGCTCTTAGATGCTGTTATAGGCAATAACCTATGCTACAATAGCCAACTGTGAGCGTAAATGTCTTTCACTATCGCCGGAACTTACCTCACATCCACCCGCAAGGCGCCGTTTTCTTTCTAACATTTCGCCTGGCAGGGTCAATTCCCTTGAATGCTCTAGAAAAGATGCGTTCAGAACGCCTTTTGGAGGAAAAAAGTCTGGCGAGACGATACCAGGGAACTGCTCTCCATGCTGAATTGTATAAAGCGCAAAAGAGACACTTCGCGCGGTATGACAAATGGCTGGATAGCGGTGCACATGGACCTGTTTGGCTTAGGGATGCTCGCGTCGCAAACGAGGTAACAAAAGAGATCAAACGCCTGCATGGCGAACGCTATTGTCTGTTCAGTTATTGTATTATGCCCAATCATGTTCATCTTTTAGTAGATACAGCAGATTTTGGCGATGTTATACTGTCTGACCAGCCTGAAAAACCTGGACAATCTTCACTTAGGGAGACAATGCGCCTAATTAAAGGCCGTTCTGCTCGATCTGCAAACCGGATTTTGCAACGTAGCGGCAGATTCTGGCAAGATGAAAGCTATGATCACTTCGTCCGTGATGAGCATGAATTGGAGAATATCATACGTTATATTCTATATAACCCGGTCGTGGCTGGGCTGGCTAAGAACTGGCAAGACTGGCCATTTACCTATCTTTCACAGGAGATGGGTGATTGGTAAATAGAACAAGCCCGTAGCACAGGCTTAAGCCTGTGCTACAATGCCTGTGCTACAACACTGCCTGTGCTACTGCCGCATTATTAGGAAATTTCCCCATTGAAATTGCCTTTTATAACCTGTTCCCAGCGATAGGCTCCAGGGAAATCTGCTGCGACTTGCTTGCGCTTGGCGCTCCAGTCAGTCACATCAATGCGGATCACTGCCACGCCGACCAATTCTTCTTCACCAATCACAGGATAATCCACGCCGGGCTGCAGATGAGGGGCGTATTTTGCCATCAGCAGGCGCAAGCCATACAGCACCTCATCTTGCTCCTCCACCACATTTGCCTGTCCAAAGATCACCACGCTGGCGTATTCCAGGCTGAACTCGCGCGCCTGCGCTGCGGGCAGCAGGCGTCCCATCTCGGCGGCGGTGAAGCATACCCGACGATTGCAGCGCAAGTTTTCCATCGTGCGCCCACGGCTGGCGTGGTGCAGGTACACCGCCCGCCGTTCAGGATCATAGGCGAACAGGTTGATGTTCACAAAAGGCTGATCCTGCACGCTGGTTGCCAACACGCCAAAAGCGGCGCGTTGCAGGAAAGCCACGATCCAGGCTTCGTCGTCCACGCGGCGGTCCTGGCGGCGGATGTGGGTGAATTCGGGGTCAAATTCCATTTTTATAAAGCTCCTCGATGTGGGGGTTACGCTCATTTTACCTGGAATTGGACAAAAGCCAAACCCAAAACAACAGCCCAGGCAGAAGACAATCTCCATCCCGATAAACCGCATGCCCCAAAAGGTTTTGGAAACCTTTCGGGTTACCGATCTTGCCCACGTCTTGCTGTCCATTAAAGCGCGACAAACTGGCTGTTCGTCACAGAAAATCATCCACTTAATGTGACATTCGTCACTAACCAAACTTGCCCTCGGCTTCTATAATTAATTCATCAAGATATTCTAATATCCGCATATATCAAATTCCATAAACCATGTCCAATTTTGCTGAAAATCTCCCCTCCCTCTCTCAGGAAGTCAGCATTTTGCACGCTGACATCTGCTCAGCATTGGCCGACCCCACCCGCATCCTCATCTTATATCTGCTCTCGGAGAGCGCATACACGGTGACTGAATTGACCAGCCGATTGAATACGCCTCAGCCAACCGTCTCGCGCCACCTGAAAGTGTTGCGCGAGCGCGGCCTGGTGCGCGCCGAGCGCCAGGGGCAGAGCGTTGTTTATACGCTCAACGATGCGCGCGTCATCACCGCCCTGGATTTGCTGCGGGCGGTGTTGCGCGATAACCTGGCGCAACGCGCCAACCTGGTCTCGGAAGATGCTATCGTCTAATCCCATTGCAGCGAGGAGAATTTATGAAGAAACACTTTCGCGTCTGGATCGCCGGTCTGGCCGCCACCTTGGCGGTGATCCTGGTGCCGGTGTGGATTTTTTGGCCGAGGGCGGAAAAGCCGAAAGATAACCCGCAGGCTTTCATTCCGACGCATAAAGTTCACACCGAACACGTTGACCTGATGAAGGGTCCCTATGCCAGCGGACAGGAGGTCACCCGCGCCTGTCTGGAATGTCATCCCGATGCCGCCTCTCAGATCATGCAAACCACCCATTGGACCTGGGAAAGCCGCCCGTTTAACGTCTCCTGGCGCGATGAGCCGGTGACCATCGGTAAGAAGAATCAGCTCAACAATTTCTGCATCAGTTCGCAGGGCAACCAGAAGAAATGTATGTCGTGCCATGTTGGCTATGGTTGGCAGGAGAACGCCGCCTATGACTTCAGCAACCCGCTCAATGTGGACTGTCTGGCCTGTCATGCAGATACCAGCGCCTACGCCAAAGGCGATTACGGCGAACCGCTGGAAGGCATTGATCTGGCTGCCGCGGCGCAATCGGTGCGCAACCCCACGCGGGATAATTGCGGCAAATGTCACTTCGACGGCGGCGGCGGCAATGGCGTCAAACACGGCGATCTGGACGAGAGCCTGTACTTCCCCAGCGAGAACCTCGACGTGCACATGGGGCGCGAGAATTTCCTCTGCACCGACTGCCATCGCACGCAGAATCACGTCATCCAGGGGCGCATCATCGCGGATAACGTGGAAGTGAATCCAGAAGAGCAGGTCGCCTGCACCAACTGCCATGTCGCTCAGCCGCACGACGACGAGCGCATCAATATCCACACTGCCTCCGTCGCCTGCCAGACCTGCCATGTGCCATCCCTGGCGCTCAAAGACCCTACCAAGACTTATTGGGACTGGTCCACCTCTGGGCAGGATCGCCCCGAAGATCACTACACTTACCTGAAGATCAAAGGCACCTTTATCTACGATAAAAACGTCAGGCCCAACTACTTGTGGTTTAACGGCAATCTGGCGTACCGCTACATCCTGGGCGATACAATTGACCCCACTCGCCCCACCTACATCAATCTGCCCGCCGGCGACATCCGCGACCCCAATGCCAAGATCTTCCCCTTCAAGCTGCATATTGCCAAGCAGCCCTATGATGTCGTCAACCAATATCTGCTGGCGCCGATTACGGCTGGCGATAACGGCTATTGGACAAACTTCGATTGGGATAACGCTTTCCGTCTGGCGGAAGCCATCACCGGTTTGAAATATAGTGGACAATACGGCTTCGCCGAAACCTGGATGTATTGGCCTTCCACCCATATGGTGCAGCCCAAAGAAAATGCCTTGCAGTGCGATGCCTGTCATAGCGCCGAAGGTCGCCTCGACTGGCAAGCGCTGGGTTATCCGGGCGACCCCATGCAATGGGGCGGGCGCTTCGGAAGCCCCGCCGGTGCACCTCGCTAAGCAGGAGACCCAACATGATGCACGCAAAATCTTCGATCAAACTCGCCGCCTCTCTCCTGGTATTCCTCCTCATTCTTTCGGCGATTGGTTTTGTCGTCGGTCGAGCGCTGGCGGGAGCGCCGGCGCAGCCTGCTACGCAGGTCTCGCCGCTGCACCCAACCTTCAAATTGCTGGACGCTGACGGCAACCCGGTACAGGAGAGCGGCAAGCCCCTCTCTACCATACAAACCTGCGGTCAGTGTCACGACACGCAGTTCATCGCCAGCCATAGCTTCCATACTGACCTGGGTTCCAGTCAGACCTACACTCCCGGAACAGCGCCTAGCGGTCGCCCGTGGGATACCAGCGCCGGTCTGTATGGGAAGTGGGATCCGTTAAGCTATCGTTATCTCTCTCCCTCGGGCGATCGTCGCCCTGACCTGGATGAGCAGGGATGGACGGCGTTTTTTGCCCGGCGCATCTCCGGCGGCGGCCCGGCGGAAGCCAGCGGTGTGGAGATGAACTGCTTTCTGTGCCACCTGGAGCAGCCGAATAACGAAGCCCGCGTCGCCGCCATTCAAAACGGAGAAGGGCAGTGGGCTGCCACGGCGACGTTGCTGGGCAGCGGCGTGGTCTGGCGCACCAGCAGCGGCGGTTATCGCTGGAACTCGTCTGCGTTCGATGAAAATGGGGAGATCCTCGCCCGTTATGTTTCCATCCAGGACCCAACCAATGAAAACTGCGCCCAGTGTCATGGCCTGGTGCATACCGATCCCCAACAGCCTCTGACCTTGACCGGCTGTTCGACGGAGTACTGGCAGACGGCTACCACCGGACAGGTCATCGCTGGGCAGAAGATTTCGCTCTCCGGCATGAACCTGGCGAACAAAGCCGATCTGAACCGTTCCTGGGACATCCACGCCGAGCGCGGCTTGCAATGCACCGATTGTCACTACTCGTTGAACAACCCGGCGCATGATCAACCCAGCGCTGAGAGCCGCCCCGGCCATCTGGAGTACGACCCGCGCCGCCTGGAGATCGGTGAATATTTGCAAAAACCGGATCACAACCTGGCGCGCGGCCAGAGCGCTCAGTTCACTGTCGCTCCAGAGTTGAAGGGCGCAATGCGGCGCTGCGAATCCTGCCATAACGCCGATACACATACAGACTGGCTGCCCTACACTGAGCGACACATGCAGGAAGTGGCCTGCGAAACCTGCCATATCCCGCGGCTTTATGCGCCTGCGGTGCAATCCTATGATTGGACTGTGTTGCAAGCCGACGGTCAGCCGCTGAGCGCCTGCCGCGGCGTGGAGGGGGAGAGCGGTACACTTAGCGATCTGGTGACCGGTTTTCAGCCCGTTTTATTGCAACGCGCCAACATAGACGGCGGCAAGTTGCTCGCTCCATATAACCTGATCGCTGTCTGGTATTGGGTGTACGACGACGTAGCTGGCGTCCGCCCGGTGCGCGAAGCCGACCTGCGCGCCGCGTTCTTCAAAGACGGTTCTGCCGACGGCGGATACGCTCCAGAGGTGCTGCAAGCGCTGGACGCTGACGGCGATGGTCAGCTCAGCCAGAGTGAATTGCGCTTAGATAAACCAGAAAAGCAGCTTGTCATCGCCAATCGGTTGGCTGCGTTAGGGTTGAGGAACCCACGCATTCAGGGCGAGGTGCAACCTTATAGCATCAATCACGATGTGACTCGCGGCGAGTGGGCGTTGCGCGATTGCCAGACCTGTCACAGCAATAACTCTTTGCTGGCCGCGCCCATCAAGCTGAGCGATTACCTGCCGGGCGGGGCAATCCCGGCCTTCGTTCAGGATGCCAACACGGCGGTCAGCAAGGATCGTTTGAGGATGCAAGGCGAGGCGCTCTATTATCAGCCGGATACCAATGACGTGGGGCTGTATGTTTTCGGCCACAACCGCGTGGGTTGGATTGACGCCTTTGGCGCTTTGTTCTTCGTTGGGGTGCTGTTGGGCGTAGCCGGGCATGGCAGCCTGCGCTTTTACAAAGCCATGCGACAGCCGCGCCACACGCCGGAGTTGCAACGCGTCTATATGTATCAGGTGTATGAACGTTTCTGGCATTGGCTGCAAACCTTCACTATCGTGATTTTGCTGTTCACCGGTCTGGTAATCCACCGCCCGGACGTGTTGGGCTTCCTTAGCTTCCCTCACATGGTCACAGTACACAACGTCGCCGCGGCGATCCTGGTGATCAACGCTGCATTGTCGCTGTTCTACCACCTGGCCAGCGGCGAGATCCAGCAATTCATCCCACGACCGTATGGCTTCTTCGATCAGGCAATTGTGCAGGCGAAATATTATCTCAAAGGTATCTTCCGCAACGAACCGCACCCCTTTGAGAAGAACCCGCGCAAGAAGATGAACCCCTTGCAGCAGGCCACCTACTTTGGCATTTTGAACGTGCTGCTGCCGCTACAAATCGTCACCGGCGCGTTAATGTGGGGAGTGCAGCGCTGGCCGCAGATCGCCAATTTGTTCGGCGGGCTGCCCTTCCTGGCGCCGTTCCACAGCCTGATCGCCTGGACGTTTGCTGCGTTCATCGTCGGGCATGTCTATCTCACCACCACCGGCCACGAGCCGCTGGCGGGTATCAAGGCGATGATGATCGGTTGGGAGGAAGTGGAGGCTTCGGCTGCCAAAGCCCAAGAGGAGCGTGTACCTGGGGAACTCGCTGGCCGGGGCGACGAAGACCTGGAGACGGGATGCAGGCAGCCAGAGCCTGCCCCCACCGACTGAGTTGTTTTACATTCTTAGGAGGACGGTATGACGAGCGCAGTGAGCGCAAGACCCAAGAAGAATTTTAACTGGAAGGCCATTTTTCAGCGCCCGGAGAAGCCCTATGTCCACCCATACCTGGGCGGGGCGCTGCTGGGTGTGGTGCTGTTCCTGGCTTTTTTCCTCACCGGCAATGGCCTGGGCGCTTCCGGCGGCTTGAACCGCGTGGTTGTTTACGTGGAAGATCAGTTCGTCCCGGAGCATGTGGACCGCAACGCCTATCTGCTCAAGATGGCCGGCGGTGACAAAAACCCACTGGATGATTGGATTGTACCGATGATCTTTGGCGCGATCGTCGGCGGTTTCGTATCCGGCTGGTTGAACGGACGCTTAAAAGTGGAGACCAACAAGGGGCCACAGATTTCGACGCGCACGCGTTGGTTCATGGCTTTCACCGGCGGGGCGATTATGGGCTATGGGGCGCGCATGGCGCGCGGTTGCACCTCTGGCCAGGCGCTCTCCGGCGGGGCGACGCTCTCAGCCGGTTCGTGGGCGTTCATGTTCGCTGTCTTCGCTGGCGCCTACGCGCTGGCTTATTTCGTTCGCAAATTATGGAACTAGGGAGGTCATGATGCCGTTTCCTCTGCCTCTTGAAACGCTGCTTGGCAAACCTTTGATGTACGTGGTTTTCGGCTTGTTAGGTTTTGCCTTCGGCTATGTGCTGGAAATTTCCGGCTTTGGCAACTCCAAGAAACTGGCGGCGCAGTTTTACTTCAAAGAAATGACCGTGCTCAAGGTCATGTTCACTGCCATCGTGGTTGCCATGGTGCTGATCTTCGCCGCTGTAGGTCTGGGGCTGCTGGATTACAACCAGATCTGGGTCAACCCCACTTATTTATGGCCGGGTATTGTCGGTGGGCTGATTATGGGAGTTGGCTTTATCATCGGCGGTTTCTGTCCGGGCACATCGCTGGTCTCCATGGCTACTTTCAAACTGGACGGTCTTTTCTTCGTGCTGGGGGGATTAACCGGCATCTTCCTGTTCGGCGAGACGGTGGTGTTCTACGAGGACTGGTGGAACAGCAGCTACTATGGCCGCGTCACCCTGATGGACTTATTCCATTTGTCTAATGGGGCGGTGGTCGTGTTGGTCGTCTTGATGGCGCTGTTCATGTTCTGGGGTTCGGAGCAACTGGAGAGAATCTTTGGCAAGCGCGACCTGAAGAAAGAACCTCGGCTGCGTGTGGCGGGCGCGGCGATGCTGTTCGTCGGTGCGCTGGCGGTGTTGTTTATGGGAACGCCAGACGTGACTGAGAAGTGGGCGCGCATCGCCCCGGAGAAGGAAACCCTGCTGGCTGAACGCAAGGTGCAGATTGAGCCGGGAGAACTGTTAGCCAGCCTGGCTGATGATCGGCTACGGGTGGTGATGTTGGACGTGCGCTCTGAAAGCGACTATAACCTGTTTCACATTCAGGGCGCGCGGCGCATTGAGTTTCACCAACTTACTACCTTCGCTAAACAGGCGCAGGCGCAATACGCCCCCAATGTAGTCTATGTGTTGATGAGCAATGACGAGGCTGCGGCTACGGAAGCCTGGCGCGTCCTGGTGGCTGAGAGCGTGCCGAACGTGTATATCCTGGAGGGTGGAATCAACAACTGGCTGCGCGTCTTTGCCGCAGACGAAAGCGACATCACCCCCACCCCTGCCCCGCCCGGGCAAGACCAGCTCGGCTATATATTCCCTGCTGCGCTGGGCTCGCGCTATGAAGCTGCTTTCCCTGATCCGCATCACTGGAAACTGGAGTACACCCCTAAGATTCAATTGCAACTGAAGCGTGATAAAAGCGGCGGCGGCTGCGGTTAAGCCCATCTCCATTCGAATAGTACAATGGGGGGAGGCTGATTGAGGCGGCGATGAAGTCAAATACATTTATCTGATAGCTATAATTCCTCCCCCAAAATCGTTCTTGGATTTTGGGGGAGGAAAGGTGGGGGCCTAATGCATAAACGCACTACTCCAAAAATCTTCGCCCGTTCTAAACAACTGCACCGAAACATGACGCCCGCGGAAGCTAAACTGTGGACACGCCTGAGAGCGCACCGCTTGACCGGCGTGCATTTTCGCAATCAACACGCTATCGGCAATTACGTGGTTGATTTTTGCGCTCCGCGCCGGAAGTTAATCATTGAACTGGATGGCGGTCAACATCTTGCCCAGCAAGAATACGACGCGGAACGAACGGCGTTTCTTGAGGCCAAGGGTTATCGCGTTTTGCGCTTCTGGAATCACGAAGTAATCAATGATATAGAAGGAGTCTTACGAGTTATAGATCTGGCGTTGAGAGAAAAATAAAACGGTGAGGACCCCCTCCCCCATTCGTGTTTTTCGAATGGGGGAGGGGTCATATATCTCGGCGCTTCTCATTCGAAAAACACGAATGGGGGAGGGGTCATATATCTCGGCGCTTCTCATTCGGAAAACACGAATGGGGAGGGGTCATATATCTCGGCGCTTCTCATTCGAAAAACACGAATGGGGAGGGGTCATATATCTCGGCGCTTCTCATTCGAAGAGCGCGGATGACAGAGGTTATTTCGATCGTTGTCAGTCCCTTTCCTCCCCCAAAATCGTTCTTGGATTTTGGGGGAGGTCAGGAGGGGGTCCTTACAGGTTTGGTGTAAAATCGGGCGTAGGAATCTGACTGAGCAATCACCCATGACTGACAGCCTGTCCAACGAAATCAGGCAACGCGTGCGCCTGAAGGCGCTGCTCTCTCGCATCCGCCGCTTCAACGACCTGCCGCCGGAAGCCCAGGAGGCGATCGCCGCAGCGGCGCGCCCGCGCCATTACGAAGCCGGTCAGGTAATTTACCTGGAAGGCGAGCCCGCCGAGGCGGTCTATATCCTGGAAAAAGGCTGGGTCAAGGCGACGCGCATGTCCAGCGATGGCCGCGAGCAGGCTATGCTCTTTCTACGTCCGGTGGAAATCTTTGGCGACATTGCTGTATTCACCGGAATGCCCTACCCAGGCACGGTCACAACGTTGGAAGAGGTGGATGTATGGGCGATCCCTGCACAGACATTGCTGGATCTGGTGCGGCGCTACCCCGAATTAGCGATGGCGGTAATCCAGCGGCTGGGGGAGCGGGTGCTTCATTACATTAGTCTGGTAGAAGATCTCTCTCTGAGGAGCGTAGAGGCGCGGTTGGCGAACACATTATTGCAGCACGCCGAGTTGCACGAAGGTCGGCTGATCATCCCTCGCCGCGCCTGGACGACATACGATGAAATGGCCGTCCGCCTGGGCACGGTGCGAGATGTGCTTAGCCGAGCATTGAAAACGCTTGAAGCAGAGGGCTTGCTCAAGGTGGAGCGACGCCAGATTATCTTGCTCGACCGGGAAGGGCTGGCGCGGCGCGGCAACTTGTAACGTTTCATCCGACATAAGTCGTATACAAAAACCAGGACGGTCTGTATATTCATTGGCAGACTGTCCTGGTTTTTAAGCGATGACCTTACAAGATTCGAATTCCCTTCCAGATGAACGTTTGCGCGCTGCCATACTTCAGGCGCTCAGTGAAGATGCGCGCACTGCCTCGCTTGAACTGCGAGTGGGTGTTTCCAATGGCATCGCCCATCTGGCGGGGCAAGCGACTTCGCTGGAGCTATGGAAGCTGGTGGAGACGATTGTGGCGCGCACGCCGGGGGTGCGCGGCGTGGTCAACCGCATCGAGGCGCCCGGCGCGCCCAGCCCGGGCCGAACGGTGAATCTGGGCTTACAAAGCAATACGATCATTGATTCAGGAGGCGAGGAATGAAATTCCTGCTCAACAAAATCGCGGCCGTGTTGGCTTTCATCATTGGCGCCATGGCTATATTTGCCGGCGGCAAAGTGCTGTTGGGCGTACTGCCAGACTACTACGTAATCAGTTGGTTGCCGCCTTATAACTTTTTATTGGGCGTTATTTCGGCTTTCTTTGCTGCTGCGCTCATCTGGAAAAATCACCCCTTTGCGATGCCCTTCGCCCTGGCAATCTTTAGCTCCCATGCTGTCGTTATGTTGATCCTGCAGACGGCCTATCGTCATGTGGTTGCGCCAGATAGCGTCGCTGCAATGACCGCACGTTTGGCAACCTGGCTGGCGATCCTGGCTTTGTTGACCTACAACCGATTAGCCCAAGCGCGCCGCCGTATGTGAATTTGAGGGATACAACTGTTGTTGGTCAATGCCGCCCTGGCTGTGGTCTTGCTGGCGATCAGCAGCTTCGCAGTTGCGCTCGCCAGGCCAATTGTAGGCGGATAAATTGAAAAAAGAAAGGAGAACCTGAAAGTGAAAAACAACACCAAATTTGGAGCTGTTCTGGCAGTCGTCGGAATTCTGGCTGGAATTCTGTGTCTGTACTTTGTGGCAGACACCTATAATACGGTCATCCATACCCACTATGCCGCCGGCGAATGGGAAGAGAGTAACACCGTGCGAATCGTCTACGCGGTGTTGGGCTGGCTGGGAACCGCCGCGGGTGCGCTCTCTGTCGCTGTTTTGTGGGGCTTTCTGAACAAGCTGGATTGGGCGTGGTTTTGGGGCGCGGTGGCAGCGACCATCCTCCTGTTGGCTGGATTCTTTCCTATGATCCCCGCCGCGGACAGCAGCCTGCCTGTTCCCACGATGTGGGTCTTCCTCCTGGCAGCGATTATGTGGTTTGGCATGCTCTTCATTGGCGGGGTGAGCGGAAAGATCATTACGCTCACCTTCGTTGCAGGGTTGGCCTACGTGTTGACCTTCATTGACGGCGTGGCGCCGATCTCCAAATTCCAGCGCACTTTCCAGATGCCTGCGGCATTTGTACAAAGCCCCAACGCTTTCTGGAATGGGATGTATGTGATCCTGCAACAGGTCAATTGGTGGGGGGCAGCAGCCTGGGCAATTTTTATTTTTGCTGCATTCAAGCGGAAATCCTGGGCGATTCCGGTGGGCATTTTTGCTGCAACGATGTCTATAATAGGCGGCTACCCATTGGGGATCTATAACGCCCTTTTTGAGGTGCATCGCTTTTCCATGTTCCTGCCGGCGCCGATTCTCAGCACGCTTTTGCTGATCTACCTCCTGCGTCCAGGAACTCGGCGTTTGATCGAAGAGACATAGAGGCAGGTGAGCCGCGTGAGAATGTTCATAACCAATCTGAAGGTCAATAAACGTTTCCCGCGAAATGTGATGAATATCACAGACTTTTGCAGCAAGATTGACAATAATGATACAGAAAGTCTGACCGTTTTTCATCACTCTTGATTACAGAAAGGGAAATGCTATGAACCTGCTCACGCTCGATAATCTGTTCCTCTTGCTCACCGGCTTGGTAGCCATTTATTTGCTTTGGCGCTTTTGGGGGCGCTACAGCGCCAGAAAAGGTGTCTATGATGTGTATTACATGATGGCCTTCCTCGTCTTGCTGGTCTCTGGATTGTTGCTCATCTTCCTGGGCTATGGCATCCTGGGGACGCCTTTCGTTCTAACTGTGGCCAGCCTGATTCCATTGGGTCTTTCGATGGGCATCGTCGAACAGTATTTCCCATCCTGGAAGAAAGCCTATCAATGGTTCGCCCTGCTCGGTTTTCTGGCGATCGCCGCCACCAGCTTCGGCGGTCTGGAATTGCTGCGCAAGATTGCTGTGCCGCTCTTTCACAGCGTTGCCGGGCTGGTCATCTTCCTCGGCCCGTTTTTGGCAAAAGGCGCGCCGAAGGGCTTTTATTGGGCTGGAGTCGGCGGCGCATTGATTGGGCTGGGCGGCATTGCCCTGGCGTTCCTTTCGGCTGGCTCGCAATTGTTGTTTTTTAGCCAGTCGTTCGTACTGGCGATCCTGGCGCCCTTGTTGCTGCTGATGAGCCTGGCTTTTGCCTGGGGTTTTGTGAAGGACATCCAGGCATAGGCCAGATTAGATGAGGTGACAATTTGACTTTTAATAAGGTCTGCTGCTGCGCTTGGTGATAGGATGCATAGAGAGGTGGCTGGCTGGGCCGCGCACCTAAATTGTGGAGATATACATGATGCAATCTCTTTCAAAACGGCTGGATTACCTCTTTCGTTCCACCAGAGGGCTAACCCTGGTGGCTATTGCGGTAGTGTCGGTAATTACCGCGGTTTTTGGCATGTTGTCTGGACCTATGGTGGAGTGGGGCGTTAAGGAGGTGGTGGTTCGTGGCTTGGGCATGAAATTGGTGGAGGCGGAGCGCGAAGGGCGCATCATCATGCTCTATCACACCATTGCGATGACCGTCATCGCCATCGAGGTGTATTTCATCACAGAGCTGCTGCCTATGAAACGCCATGAGCAGACGACCATCAATGGGACGATCACCATTGGTTATCTGACAGCGGGCATCTTCGGCTTGTTGTTCGCCTATTGGGGGCATAACTTCATCTTTCATGGGCTGTTTCTGTTGGGGCAATCGTTGGTCTTCTTCGCCGGACTCCTGTTGTCGGCGGCGCTGTGGCCATGGAAGAAGGAATATCGCCTGCCAAAGGATTCGCCCTACGCCCATACCAGAGGCGGGCTGGATCTGGAGCGCCTGGCGTTCTTCGTGATGGCGGTCGCCACGCTTGTCTCAGCTTCCTTCGGCGCAGTGACCGGCTCTTATTGGGGCAACGGGCACGAGACCTTCCTGGCCGAAGACCTGATCCGCGTCCCGCACAAGACCGAATTGCAGAAGTCTATCATCGGTCACCTGCACATCATGTTGACGCTCATTGCCGTCGCCATCACCCTCATCGTCGGGCGCTGGAAGGACTTTAAGGGCGTTCTGCACAAAATTGCCATGCCGTTGATGATCTCCGGCACCATCATCATCACCGCCGGCGCGCTCTCGGTCGTTTGGGTGGAGTGGGCGCATACCATTATTTACTTTGGCTCAGTCTTTGTGATGCTGGCGGCGCTGATGTACGTCATCTACGCCTGGGATATGCTGATCAAAGAGGGCGTGGCTGTGCAAGGTCTCAATAATCCGAACGCGTGGCAAAAGATTCGGGCTTTGCTGCGCGATCCGCTCCGCTTTGGCCCTGGCTGGCAAATGGTCTTTATGAACTTCACCGTCAGCGGAGTGGGCATCTTCATGGCGGTTAAACTGGAAGAGATTTTCCGCGTTTGGCCGCACCGCGAAGAGCGCATCACTCTCACCGGACACTGGCACATCCTCTCTGGCCTGATCGCTACCATCATCCTGATGTATTTCGCCGATCTTTCTGGTTTGAAGGGCAAAGCGCGCCAATGGTTTGGCTGGCTGCTCATCATCATGTCCGATTTGGCTTTTGCCTCGGTCACGGTCTTTTCTATGAAGCGACTGTTTGTCTCTGAGGTGGAGCAACAGCCCCTCGTCAATTGGACGATGTTGCTGACCGATCTCGGCCTGGCGGCAGTGCTGGTAGTGTTGGCGATTTTCATGCTCTGGCGGCTTTACGATCTGTTCCAGGCGAAAGGCTATTGGACGCAGGAACTGAAGGCGGAGAGAAAGAAAGCCGCCGAAACCGAGATCGCAGAGCAAAAACATCGGCTGGAGGAGTTGAACACTGCTCTGAAGGAGGTATTGAAATGAAGCCGATGCTGTTGCCTATATTGTTGCTGCAAAGAATGCAACACCTGGTTGATGGAGGAAAGCTTTGGGCTGCCATCCTCGCTGTGACAATGTTGTTGCTTGCTGCCTGCTCGCCGGCATCTCGCGTCGGCGCTGTCACGCCGCCATATATAGATACAGGAGTGGACCCCGAATCCTGGACGGTGGTACCGGCGGGTGAATTACCTTACGGTCAGCACGATCACATGACGCTGCTGGATTATGATTATGAAATCATGATCACGGATGTGACCAACGCTCAATTCGCCCGTTTTCTGAACGAGGCTCTGGCGGATGGAACGTTGCACATCGGCGCGGTGGAAGTCGAAGCTGGCGAAAACGTCAGCCTTCACGAAGGGGTGTACGCCTACTACCCTGGCGATCCTTTCCACGGCTATGAACACGAAGAAGAGATTAAGGCTGGCGATAAACTGTACGTCTCATTCGAGGAGGGTTTGCGTCTGACGTTCGATCAGGAAACAGAGACCTTCGCCGCCATTCCCGAATACGCCAACCACCCGATGACGATGGTTACCTGGTTTGGCGCCAACGGCTACTGCCAGTATTACGGTTGGCGGCTGCCAACCGAGGTCGAGTGGGAGAAAGCCGCTCGTGGCGTTGAGCTTGTGAATGGGCGCGGCTTGCCTTTCCCGTGGGGAACGGAAATCGAGGGCAATAACGCCAATTTTTATTCCTCCTTCGACTTGTTCGAAAAAATGTTTGGTAAACTTGGCAATACCACGCCGGTCGGTTTTTATAACGGCAAAACCTACGACGGCTACCAAACACTTAACTCGGCCAGCCCTTATGGTCTATACGATATGGCTGGCAATGTCTGGCAATGGACGGGCGACGATTACCCCGACCAGCATTACCGCTACATGCGCGGCGGGAGTTTTTACTCCTATGCAGTGGATTTGCGTGTGTGGAAGAACAATAGCGCCCACCCCTCTTATTACAGTCCGCAGGTCGGATTCCGCTGTGCGCGATAAAGGTAAAACAGGAGCGTAAAATGATAATTGAAACCGCCCCGTTATCCATAACCCGTCTAAAATCAAAGGTTCGGTTGTATTGGCCGTTGATCAAAAGCCTGCAAACCGGTCTGTTGCTCTCTACTGGCCTGGCTGGCTACATGAGCGCCCGCTGTCCGGTGTTCAACCTGGGGACGATTGCTGCGTTGACCGCCAGCTTGTTCTTGTCCATCAGCGGTAGCACCATCCTGAACATGTGGTGGGATCGCGACATAGACGCCAAAATGCGACGCACCCAGAAACGACCGTTGGCCTCGGGACAGATTGCGCCGGTTGAGGCGCTGCGGCTTGGACTGGTTCTTTCGACTCTGGGGGTGGGAATGGCGGCAGCGATGGATGCACTTTATGGCTTGATCATCTTTGCCGGGCTGTTCTTCGACGTGGTGGTTTACTCCATCTGGCTGAAGCGCCGCACTTGCTGGAGCATCGTTTGGGGTGGGATTTCGGGCGCCATGCCCATTCTAGCCGGGCGCGCCCTCGGCTTGGGCGCACTGGATTGGATTGGCGTGGCGCTCGCCCTGGGCGTCTTGTTCTGGATTCCTACCCATATCCTGACGTTTAGCATGAAGTTCTACGCGGATTATCAGGCAGCGGGCGTGCCTACATTCCCATCCACGTATGGGTTCGATTTCACCCGCGCCGTCATCGCTGTTTCCAGCGTGCTGGCGGCAATTTCGATGGGCGTTGCTGCCTGGGGCATCGGTATGACTGTGGGCTACCTGCGCTTGTTGATCGTCCTTTCCGGTGGGCTGTTGGCGCTGGCGGCGGCAGTTCTGCTGCGCCCCTCGGAACGCGTCAATTTTGGTCTGTTCAAGTACGCTTCGCTTTATATGCTCAGCGCCATGCTGCTGATGATGATCTAATGGGAGATGGGATTGATGGACAAGATGACGCCGCTCGACCGCCTCTTACTCCTGGCGACGGGGCTGTTAGCTGCTTACCAGGTCGCGGTGGGGGTAGATGGCTTCAGTGCGCTGCCCATGATCGCTTATACTATTGCCTTCGGCGTCCTGTTAGTGGCTGGTCTCTTGCTCATCATTCTGGGATTTGAAGCACTGGATAGCCCGCTGGTGGTCATTGTATCTACCATCATCCCGCTGAGCCTGTCTTTGGGGTTGGTCTGGGAGCATCTTGCTGCGTATCGGGGCGTCTATTTGTTTTTCAGCGTGGCGGGATTTCTGGCAGTGGTTGTCACCCGTTCCTTCCCCCTACCGGGTAAACTACCGGTCGTCGTGCTGGCGGTTGTCCACGGCGTCGCCGGCATGGTAATCTTCCTGTTGCCCATCCTGTTGGCAGCGCAGGGCAGCGTCCCACGCGGCTATGCGCTGGTCGGCGTGGGCGGGGCATTGATTGGCATCGGCGGATTGTTGCTCTCGTTCTTGAAGGCGGGCAAGCCCATTCTGTCAAGAGAGATGATATTGAAGTTGCTGCCTGCCCTGTTGCTCTTGATGACGGCAGCGTTCGTGGCTGGGTTTGCGCTAGCAAAGTAAGAGGGAGACTTAATGTGAAACAAACCTCTGTGCCGAGCGCGCTCGCTTCCTGGCAGCTTCTTCTGCGCGATCTTTGGGCGCGGTGTGCGTCTCTAACGAGCGCAGCAGCCTGGCAGAGGCGGCGGCGATCTCGTCCACCGCGGCGAGAAAGGCGGCTTCATTGGCTTTGGAAGGTTTATTGAATCCGCTAATTTTGCGCACGAATTGCATAGCCGCCTGGCGAATTTCTTCTTCGCTCGCCGGAGGTTCGAAATTGAACAAGGGTTTGATATTTCGACACATATACTTTCCTTAAGAGGGTCATCGGGCTAGGCTTCAAGCGTAACCAACTGGGGGCAAGTTCCAGAGGCAGGAGCTTCTTAATTTTTACCCTATTGACACGTCTGTATAATTATATTACTATTATTACCATCTTAATTATCTAATTTCACGCGCCCACAGCGGTTCATCTTGACCTTCTTTTTTCATTGCTGTTAACCCTGCTCTGGATGTGATTACTTCCCTGCGGGGTGACGTAAATCCACTTCGCCTCTTTACAATAAAGGCGTCCAGTAGAAACTGTTCGTGCTTATCCATTGATCAGGAGGTCAAGATGCGCAAAATCTTCCTTTCCCTTGCTCTTGCGTTTCTGCTCATGGCGGCGCTCCTCAGCTTGATCCGCGTTGCCTATGGACAGGGGCCAGATGAGCCGGATGTTATCAGCCGCGAGACGCAGGGGGAAAATGTGCGTGAAATTTACGCTCCCCTTCAGATCGAAAGCCCCCAGCAACCGAATATTGGCTTCATCGATTCGCCAACCGCAACATGTTATCAGCCAGACTCAACGCAAGACGCTTGCTACATCAACTGGTATTATCTATCGGTGAACGCCGATCCAAACTATATGATTGCCATGACGGTCACGTTGAATGCCATCGGCGTTGTGGCAAGGCTGCATGGATTCTTTCAAACCTCGATGTATGCGCCTTACAGTCTGTTTGACCGTGGCTTCAAAGTAGCCTGTGGAGCGTTGGGTTCAGGCGGCAGCCCGACATTGGGTATGGCATATCCCTGGACGATTAATGCGCGAGACAGCGCGAATCTCAAATCGGCAAATTACGGCACGGTGTATTGTCCCGCTTATACACCGTAGCTGATGGCGTAGAAAATAAAGCTGATGATTGGGAATCCGCGGGCAATTCTGGCAGGGGCTTTGACGGTTGTGCTGTTGGGAGCGATTCTTGCAGTCTTTGGCGCATCCGATTCGCAAGCCTCAGGGCTGGTCACCTCCACGCCATTGGGGGTTGTCACGCAAATTCAATCTCCCGCGGACGTTGAAGCGCCGGCTGTTTCTTCTTTCAGCAACAGCCCAACCTGTTACCGACAAGCGGCGGGAAGCGGGGTCTGTTATATCGAGTGGAGCTATCTGTATACATCAGCCAGCTCTGGATCCTACATTATCAGCATGACCGTCACGATTGATGATCGCTTGCGGGCATATCACGCCGGTTTTTTCCAAACCGCGATGTATGTCCCTTCAGATTTTTATGGAACAGGTTTCAAGGTGACCTGTGGCATTCCGGGGAGCGGCGGCGTCCCTGGGATGGGTAGAACCTACGCCTATACCATCCGCGCCCGCGAAACAGGCGGTGGGGTTACTTCGAATACCGGCGCGGTTGTTTGTCCGGCGGATGAGATTAAAATCCACCTGCCTTTGATACAAAAACCCTGACCCGCCGTGCAACGAAAAGTTCATATAGCGGGTTTATATTCCAGCCAATCGCTTCCACCCAACGACGCATGACGTGTATGATAAGACTTTGCGCTTCAGGGCGGCTATAACGCGGATGTAACCTTGGTCGCTGTAGACCTATATCAACTTATTTTTAGGAGATTACTCGATGAAAACCGTATTCAGGTGGGTAGGAATTGTATTCGGCGTCCTGGTTGGCTTGATCGTCCTGACCATTGGGGCCATCTATTTCATTACTGAATCACGTATCAACAAAACCTATGATATTCAAGTCGAAACCGTCGCG
This sequence comes from Anaerolineales bacterium, assembly GCA_020060465.1. Taxonomy (GTDB): domain Bacteria; phylum Chloroflexota; class Anaerolineae; order Anaerolineales; family UBA4823; genus RBG-16-57-11. The sequence continues at coordinate 60,140 of JAGVAD010000030.1, read as the reverse complement.
ATTCCAACAGATGCCGCCGCTATTGAATACGGCAAGCATGTGGCAACGATCCGCGCTTGTATTGAGTGTCATGGCGAAGACTTGGGCGGAAAGATTTATATCGAGGATCCTGCCGTAGGTCGCCTGGTAACCAGCAACCTGACGGCGGGGAAGAACGGTATTGGCAGCAGTTACACCGATGCTGACTATGTGCGGGCTATTCGTCACGGCGTGGGGTCAGATGGCAAGCCGTTATTGCTGATGCCTTCGCTTGAATTTTACTATCTCAGCGACGCTGACCTGGGAGCAGTGATCGCTTACGTGAAAAGCGTACCGCCGGTAGATAGCGACTTGCCCCGTAATCAAGTGGCTTTACCCCTGCGAGCTATCTACTTGTTCTCCGGCGAAGTGGGGATGTTATCGGCTGAGGTAATTGATCACGAATCGCCACCGCCGATCGCGCCAGAAGTGGGGGTAACCGCCGCTTATGGCGAATATCTGGCAGTTACCTGCACGGGATGTCATGGGAAGGGACTATCCGGCGGTCCCATTCCTGGCGCTCCCCCTGGCTGGCCGGAGGCCCTGAACCTCACACCCGGCGGCGAACTGATTGGCTGGTCCGAGCCCGACTTCATCGCTGCCATGCGCACAGGCGTCACGCCGGCTGGCCGTCAACTCCGCAACGAATTTATGCCCTGGAAAGTCCTGGGCCAAATGACCGACGACGAACTGAGGGCGCTCTGGCTGTATTTACAGTCTGCACCCGCTAAAGAGCAAGGCAACCGATAATCTATCGTTGCGTGAGTGGGTTGTCGCCTTTCGGCGGCTAAACCAGCCGCCAGAGCTTTTTGCATCCCGAGGTTATTAACCCTCGCCTATATCCCGGTGAGTCGTTGTCGGGGCGGGTGGTAATATCTGTTCAAGATGCCCCTGCCCAAACCGTGTGGTGACAGGGGAGCGCACGGTTATGGTGGGAGCGCTCAAAGGTTGTTATCTGCCGCGATGGCAGCGACTGGAAGTCACCGCCTGAAGGCACATAAAGTCGGCTACGCCGACTCCCAGCCCGCTTCAAGCAGGCTTCGTAACCTGAGGCGTCGGTTTCCAACCGATGCCGGGGCGAGCACAACCAATAGCTTTTTAGTGCACCCAAGCCGATGCACTTCTATGCAATTTTATGCTATGATAACAATGAGTGTTTTTGCATCGCTCCGAACGGTGAGATAAAACCATTGGCGCGAGGACAAGATTACCTGCTGTGGTTGTAATTGGGAGGAAACAATGTGGGCTTGGATAATTGCAATCGCTTTGTTAATTCTCTATCTAATTAAGCCTAAATTCCCCGCAAGTGGCATCTTTCCAGGCATCGAACCTTTGTTAAATATTGGACCTGTGGAAATGGATTGGACTGACATCCTGGCCCTGGCATTAGTTATCATTCTGTTATACGCCATGCTTTCAGGGCAAATGTCGGCTGAAGACGTTGCAAAAATACTGGCTGGCGCCCTCGCCGGAAAGGCGTTGGGTAAGGAATCGTAGATTCGAGCCATTGAATCCACCCATCTATTTGATAGCCTGACTGAACCGCATCAGGTGCGTCGCTCAGTTTGGCTTTCTTAATGTATGGGTTCTCCGAACAGAAGCAGGTCACGTTTCAAACGTGACCTTGCTTAATTATTGACAAAATTCAAAACCGGGTTACAATAAGCGCTGATATTATAAATTATAAGTTATAATTTATAATATCTTAGGAAAATGTGAGGACGAGGATGCTGCAATCGAAGATGATCGTTGCTTCGCGCGAAGAACTGGTCTATCAAGCTATTAAGGATGGCATTCTGCGCGGCGATTTCAAGCCCAATGATGCGCTCAACCAGGCTGACATCGCACGTCAGTTAGGGGTGAGCGTCATCCCGGTACGCAGCGCCATCTCGCGCCTGGCGGCGGAGGGTCTCCTCTCTCAGGACGCGTACCATTCGCCAAAGGTCTCTGCATTGACAAGGACGGAACTGGAGGAGGTGCTGTTGATCGGAATGCAGCTTGAAATTCTGGCGCTGCGCCAAGCCGCGCCGCTCATCACGCCAGAGGATCTGCCGCCGTTGCGCCAACTGCTGACCGAGATGGACACTGCCGTGGAGCAGGGTCGCATGGAGGAATTTGGCTATTTGAATCGCGACTTCCACATGGCAATCTATGCCCATGCCCCGCTGCCGCGGCTGCGCCAGATGATCCGCGACCTGTGGAACATGGCGGACATTCACCGCTATCGCGCCATGTTCGACCTGGCACCAGAGATGGCCGGGCGCGCCCAGAGTGACCATGCTCGTCTGTTGGAGTTGATCGCAGCCGGGCAAACCGACCAAGCCGCCGTGCTATTGGAGGCGCACAAGCAGTATTCACGCTCCTGTTATTTGCTGGCATTTGAAGAATTGAACCGCCAAAACTCATGAACGCTTTTCTCTACTTCCGTCCACAATCGCTGGATGAAGTCATTACCTTGCTGGTTCGCTATGGGCGCGAGGCCAGGTTGTTGGCTGGCGGCACCGATCTGTTGGTGCAGATGCGCCATGACCTCATTGCGCCGCAAGTGGTGATTGACCTCAAACGGGTGGCTGAGCTGCGCGCCGATGTTCAACTGCTGGACGGCGCGTTGCGTATCGGCGCGCTGACGGTGCTCTCCGATTTGATCGAGGACGCACGCGTACAACAGTATTTCCCCGCTCTGGTAGAAGCTGCCAGCGTAGTCGGGTCGGTGCAGATCCGCAACCGCGCCACGTTGTCAGGCAACATCTGCAACGCCTCGCCGGCGGCAGATACTGCACCGGCGTTGCTAATTTATGACGCGCAGGTCAATTTGATCGGGCCGGATGGACGGCGCACGGTTGCGCTACGCCGTTTCTTCTTGGGACCGCGTAAAACGGTCTTGCAACAAGGCGAGCTGGTTGAGGCAATTGACCTGCCGCTGCCGCGAGAAGCGAGCGGCGCGGCTTTCACTCGCCTCACGCGCCGCCGTGGCGTGGATCTGGCTACGGTGAACGCAGCCTGCCTGGCGCGGCGCTCCGACGGCGTGCTCTTTGCCTTTGGCGCGGTGGCGCCGACGCCTATCCTGGTGCCTGTCTCAGATAACCGTCTGTTGGTTACCAGCCTGGACGCGGCCATCCGTCGGGCGATTCTGGATGAGGTCGCCGCCCATACCAGCCCCATCAGCGATGTGCGCGCCAGCCGCGAATATCGCCTGGCGATGGTCAAAGTGATGGCAAAGCGGGCGCTGGAGGTTGCTTTGCAGCGTTTGACTGCCGCCGAAGCACAATTATCCCCTGTAGCTTGAGCGATAACCTATGGAGAAGAACTTGATTCCCATTTCGATAACCGTCAACGGGCGCCGCGTGGAACTGGAAGTGCAGCCGCAGCACACTTTGTTGAAGGTATTGCAAAATCAGCTTGATCTGATCGGCTCCAAAGAGTGTTGCGGCGAGGGCGAGTGCGGCGCGTGCACCATCCTCGCCAATGGGCGGGCGATCAATTCCTGCCTTGTCCTGGCGGTGGAGGCTGACGGCTGGGAAATCGTCACCATCGAAGGCCTGGCGGAGGACGAACGCCTTGACCCACTGCAAGAAGCTTTCCTGAAGGCGGGAGCAGTGCAATGCGGCTACTGCATTCCCGGCATGGTTATGTCGGCCAAGTATTTATTGATGAAAAACCCGCATCCCAGTGAGGACGAAGTGCGCCAGGGGCTGGCCGGCAACCTGTGCCGCTGCGCCGGCTATAACCGCATTATCGCCGCGGTGCAGTTGGCAGCGAGTGAGAAGGAGGCTGCATGAGCGCTTCTGCTGAGAATCAGGGTATGGCTCAATGGGTAGGGATGTCACCGGAGCGCGTGGGTGGGCGCGAGCGGGTGACTGGCGCGCAGCGCTACACCGGCGATATCCGTCTGCCAGGCGCGCTGCATGTCAAGCTGGCGCATTTGAATTGCGGCCATGCTCGCATTTTGAACGTGGATGCCAGCCAGGCGCTGCGGCTGAAAGGGGTGGTCGCCGTGCTTACTGCGGACGACCTGCCCAAGCCTATGCCGCGCTTCGGACCGGTATATAACGACCGTCCAGTAATCGCTGACGACGAGGTGAAATATTTTGGCGAACCGGTGGCTGCGGTGGCTGCTGAAGATGAAGATACTGCCCTGGAGGCGGTGAAACTGCTGCGCATAGAATATGAGGAGCTTCCTGGCGTTTATACAATTGACGAGGCTTTGCGCCCGGGCGCGCCGCTGGTTCAGCACCCTTCCATCCGCGCTGCGGATGACCCTTTCCGCCAGAGCAATATTCTGAATGAGTGGTGTTTCGGTTGGGGCGATGTTGACCAAGCGCAGGCTGACATGGTAATCGAAAATGTATATCGCTTTCCATTGGTCACACACTTCCCCATCGAAAATCTGGCTTACCAGGCGGCGCCGGAAAAGGATGGCGTGTCGGTATGGAGTTCGATCCAGCATCCTTATGTGCTGCAACGAGCGATTGTGACCGCTTTGAACCTGCCGGCCTCGAAAGTGCGCATTATCGCCCCCGACCCTGGCGGTGGCTTCGGTGGCAAGGGCTATCCCAAGTACGAGCCGTTGCTGGCTTTCCTGGCGCTTAAGACTGGGCGACCGGTGCGCCTGGCGCTCACCCTGGAGGAAACTTTCCAGGCCATTCGCCGCGCCGCGTCGCAAATCCGCCTGCGCAGTGGTTTTACCGCCGATGGCAGGCTGGTCTTCCAGGATATCGAAGCCAATTATCAGTTGGGCGCGTATGCTGACATCGGCAGCCGCGTGGTGAGCAAGGGTAGTTATGTGGCTGCCGGGCCATATCATGCCCCGAATGTGCGCATCGTGGGGCGCGCGGTACTGACTCACACCACGCCCAGCACCGCCTTTCGCGGATTTGGTATTCCTCAGCTTTCCTGGGCGCTTGAATCGCAGATGGATGCGGCTGCCCGCCAGTTGGGGTTAGACCGACTGGAGATCCGCTTGCGCAATATTCCGGCGAAAGGTGAAACGGTCATCCCCGGCGATAAGCCGGTGGATGGCGATTGGCGCATGCTCTTACAGCGCGCCGCTAACGCAATTGGCTGGGGGCAACCATTGGGTAAAAACCACGGGCGCGGTCTGGCAATTGGAATGAAGAACTCTGCCTCGGCTTCGGCATCGTTCGCCATCGCGCGACTGCTGCAAGACGGCAGTTTGCTGATCTTGTCTTCCACATCGGATATGGGTCAAGGGGCGCGTACGGTCTTTTCCCAACTTGCCGCTGATGAGCTGGGCATCCCGCTGGATCGCATCTCGATTGTGATGGGCGATACAGCCCTGGCGCCATTTGACGCTTCCACATCCGCCAGCCGTTCCAGCGTATTCATGGGCAACGCCATCATTTCCGCATGCCGCCAGATCAAGACGCAGCTCAGGCAAATGGCTGCCGAGGCTTACGACATGGCTGAGGACTGCATCCGTTTGCAAGAGGGGAAGGTGATCTGCGGCGAGCGCGCCGTTGCCTATGATCGCCTGATCCGTGATTATTACGGCGCGGTGCGAGGCGAGGTGATCGCTGTGGGCACAGCGCGTGGTAAATACCTTCCCAATCATCCGCTGGGCGGCCAGGCAGCCTTTTGGGAAGTTGCCGCAGTAGGTTGCGAAGTGGAAGTGGACGAGGAGACTGGCGAAATCACGATACACAAACTGGTCACCGTCACCGACATTGGCAAGGCGCTCAACCCACGCCAGGCGGAGGCGCAGGACGAAGGCGCAGCCATCATGGGGCTGGGACACACGCTGATGGAACATCTCATCTTAGATGAGGCTGGGCGCATCCAGAACCTGGGGGCGCTGGATTATCGCATCCCGACCATCAAAGACATTCCGTTGGAGATGGAGACCATTTTGCAAGAGAACGGCGATGGCCCTGGGCCCTACGGCTCAAAAGGCGCCGGCGAGAGCGGCATTCTGGCTGTCTCTCCGGCGGTGGGTTCGGCAATCCGTGAAGCGATCGGGGTAACCATCCACGACCTGCCGCTGACGCCGGAGAAGGTGTGGCTGGCGCTGCAGGAAAAGCGCGCGGGCGAAAATTCCTTTGCCAGACCATTGACAGATCCTAAAAGTTATGTAGAATAGAGCCCAATGTTCACAAAGCAGCTTTCCTTGCGTTCCCGTCGTCCGCTGCCCACTTCTGTTCGAGAAGATCGGGTGTCTTGGACGTTGGATTAAGCGCTTGAGAAAGTAATTGCACACCGTTCAGCCCAACAGCCCTTCTTCTCGAAGGGCTGTTTTTTGTTAATCGGTTCAGATTCTTTTATAAGGAGAAGCCAAATGACTACTGTTTCTTGTCCTGAATGCGAAGCCCAGGTTTTGTTGGATGCAGATGTAGAATTAGGCGAAATACTGGTCTGCCCAGAGTGCGGCGTGGATTTGGAAGTGACCGCTCTCAACCCTGCCGCTCTGGAACTTGCTCCAATGGTGCAGGAAGATTGGGGGGAGTGACCTTGCAGGGAACTGGCTGCAGATCGTTGAGCAGCGACTGTCTCCGACGATCTGCGGCTGGCAGGTAGCGTTAACATGCACAGACGATTACGGATTGGTGTGCTTTACTCGCGGGTGCGGGTGGAAGAGAAATGGATCTTTTGGGCGATGGAAAGGCGCGGCCTGGATTATGAGCGCCTGGATGACCGCGCGATATCCTTCGATTTGGAAAACCCCGCTCCCTGGCGTGAATTTGACGTCGTGCTGGAACGTAGCATCAGCTATACAAGCGGGTTGAATGCTCTGCGAATCTTGAACGCCTTCGGCATCCCCACGGTCAATACTGCCGCTGTGGCGCAGGTCTGCGGAGATAAACTGATGACCGGCGCGGCGTTGGCGCGCGCAGGTTTACCTCAACCGCATACGGTGATCGCATTCACGCCAGAAGCGGCATTGGAAGCAATCGAGACGATGGGGTATCCGGTCGTTTTAAAGCCTGTAGTGGGTTCTTGGGGGCGGTTATTGGCGAAGATCAACGACCGCGATGCAGCCGAAGCGATCCTGGAACATAAAGCGACGCTGGGTTCCGTGCAGCATTCGGTTTTTTACATTCAGGAGTACATCCACAAACCCGGCCGCGATATTCGCGCCATCGTTGTCGGCAATCGTGTGCTGACGGCTATCTATCGCAAGTCGGAGCATTGGATCACGAATACTGCGCGTGGCGGCGAGGGAGAAGTTTGCCCGCTCACGCCAGAGATCGAGGCGCTGTGCATGGCTGCGGCGCAAGCCGTGGGCGGCGGGCTTTTGGCGGTGGATCTGGTTGAACACCCTCAGAGAGGATTACTGGTAAACGAGGTGAACCATACGATGGAGTTCCACATGGCTCAGCCGATCAGCGGCGTGGATATCGCTGAGGAGATCGTAAATTACACGATAGAAACAGCCAAAAACGCCCAACAGCGAGCAAGCGGCGGCGTATATGCCGCATGATGAAAGGGATTGAAATGAGCATCAGCGTTTCGATTGTTGGAGGTTCTGGATATAGCGGCGGAGAGTTATTGCGCCTTCTCATTGCTCACCCTTATGTGACGGTAAAGCAGGTTACTTCGCGTTCACATGTGGGCGAATATGTCTATCAGGTTCATCCAAATCTGCGCAAACGCACCCAGTTGAAGTTTGTGGAGCCGGCCCAAATCGAGGCGGTGGATGTTCTGTTTCTGGCTTTGCCGCATGGGCAGGCGCAGACCAGGATCGGCGAGTATGCCGCGTTGGCTGGAAAGATTATAGATTTATCGGCGGATTTTCGCTTGAGAGATGCAACATTGTACGAGCGATGGTATGGAGAGGCGCACGCTGCGCCAGAGTGGTTGGACAAGTTCGTCTATGGTCTGCCGGAGCTGCACCGAGCTGAAATCGCGGCGGCGGATTATGTCAGCGGGGTGGGGTGTAATGCGACCGCAAGCAACCTGGCACTGTTGCCATTGGTTAAGGCGGATATACTGGATCGTTCGACGCCTGTCATCATCGAGATCAAAGTAGGCTCTTCAGAAGCGGGCGCGGAAGGGAACCTCGGTTCACATCACGCAGAACGCGCCAACGTGATACGCACTTTTTCGGCATTTGGGCATCGGCATACGGCGGAGGTGATCCAGGAAATGGGCGTGCAAGATGTTTCTTTGACCATGACCGCTGTAGATGTGGTACGCGGCGTGTTGGCGACCGTGCATGGGAAAGTTAAGCCGGGAACAACTGCAAAAGATTTGTGGAAAGCATATCGCGCTGCGGCAAATGACAATCTATTTATACGCGTCGTGAAAGAACAACGAGGCGTTTATCGCGCTCCGGAGCCGAAAGTGTTGGTGGGCTCCAATTACGCTGACCTGGGCTTTGAGCTGGATGAGTCGAATGGTCACGTGGTTTCGATTTGCGCCATAGATAACCTGATGAAAGGCGCAGCAGGTTCGGCAGTGCAGTGCTTGAATTTAATGATGGGCTGGCAAGAAACCACCGCTTTGGAGTTTATGGGGTTGCATCCGCTGTGAGGTGGAGCAGCTCTTTGGAGGAACAATGACTGAACCGGAGATCGTAGTCAAATTAGGCGGCGCGCAAGGGGTGGATTTTTCTGCTATTTGTTTGGACGCGATGGAGTTGTTGAAAAGCGAAGTTCGATTGGTCTTTGTGCATGGTGGGTCGGCTGAGGCCAATGCTTTGGGTGAGGCGTTAGGCGCGCCGCCGAAATTTATTACCTCGCCTTCGGGATATACCTCCCGTTACACCGATCGCCGGACGCTGGAGATTTTCTTGATGGCGGTGAATGGCAAGCTCAACTCGCTGTTAGTGGAACAATTGCAGAGGCTAGGAGTTCCCGCTTTTGGGCTGAGCGGCATGGACGGCGGCCTGTTGCAAGCCACACGCAAAGACGCCATCCAAAGCATGGAAAACGGTAAGCGCAAAGTGATCCGCGATGATTACACTGGCAAAATTGAGCGGGTGAACGCGGCGTTGCTGAACCTGTTGTTGGATGCCGGCTATTTACCGGTCGTTGCGCCGTTGGCGATCAGCGAGAAAGGTGAGGCGTTGAATGTTGACGCCGATCGCGCCGCAGCAATGATCGCGGCGGCGTTGAAGGTGGAAACACTCATCTTGCTGACGGCTGCTCCTGGCCTGTTGAGGAGCTTTCCGGACGAGACGACGCTCATTCGGACGCTGCCGCAAAATCGTTTATCTGTGGCGCTGGAGGCGGCTCAGGGTCGGATGAAGAAGAAGGTTCTGGGCGCGGAGGAAGCCTTGAAAGGCGGGGTTAGGCGCGTCGTGATCGCCGATGGTCGCGTATCCTCTCCCATCTCCGCGGCGCTAAGCGGGAATGGGACCACCATTCAATAAATTAAATATTTGAAAGGGTCTATCATGGCGACGTTGTACGAGATCGAGACCCAATACGGCGCAGGCGTATATCTCAAACAACCTACGGCGTTCGTGCGCGGACAAGGGGCGACGTTGTGGGACACGGACGGCATTGCGTATATTGACTGTACTTCTGGACATGGCGCGGCTAATCTGGGTCATGCTCATCCAAAGGTGGCGGCGGCTCTCTCCGAACAAGCATCGCGCTTGATTACGCTATTTGAGACATACCCGAACGATCAGCGCGCGGCATTGATGCAAAAAATGGCTACCCTCGTGCCTGGTCTGGAGCGGGTCTTCTTCTGTAATTCCGGCACGGAGAGCGTCGAGGCGGCGCTCAAGTTTGCGCGACTTTCCACCGGTCGCTCAGAAATTGTCGCTGCCATGCGCGCTTTTCACGGTCGAACTTTTGGGGCGCTATCGGCGACGTTCAACAAAAGATACCGTCAGGGCTTTGAGCCGTTGCTGCCAGGTTTCAGCCACACGTCTTTTAACAATATCGAAGCGCTGGACAGAGCGGTCACCGACAGGACCGCAGCGGTGATTTTAGAAGCGGTGCAGGGCGAAGGAGGGGTATATCCGGCGAGCGAGGAATATTTGCAAGCCGCGCAGCGCATCTGCCAGGAGCGCGGCGCGCTCTTCATTGTAGATGAAGTCCAGAGCGGGTTTGGGCGCACCGGAAAGATGTTCGCCTTCCAGCACAGCGGGGTCACGCCGGATATGGTGTGCTGCGCCAAATCCCTGGCGGGGGGCGTTCCCATGGGCGCTACATTGATTGGCAAGAGGGTGAGCCATATCGCGCCCGGCGCTCATGGTTCAACCTTTGGCGGCAATCCGCTCGCGTGCGCCGCGGCGCTGGCTGCCTTAGCCGTCATCGAGGAAGAGGATCTTGCGACGCAGGCGGCAGAAAAGGGCGAATATTTTGTGGAGAAACTGAAAGCCATTCGTTCACCGCTTCTTCGCGAAGTGCGTGGTTTGGGGTTGATGATCGGCGTTGAATTGAAGCAAAAGGTCGCGCCGTATCTCAAAGCGTTGCATGATCGTCACATACTGGCGCTGAACGCAGGGATGACAGTGATCCGCTTTTTGCCACCATTGGTGATCACGTATGAGCAGTTGGATCGCGTGGCCGCAGCGCTGCAGGAGTCGCTCCTGATGGATTTGGGTGAAGAATAGAAACATGTCAAAGCGGTCTTTCGAAATTATGGATGGGGCCCCATGACTGAGACGTTGATTGGGCTTGTTTCGCGTTACAGCCCATCCGGGCAGGAACAGGAAGCGGCAGAGTGGTTGACAGCGCGGATGCAAGCATTGGGTTTCGATCAAGCATTTGTGGATGCGGCTGGCAACGCCGTCGGCGTGATGGGGAATGGGACGCGTCAGGTAGTTCTGTTGGGGCATATTGATACCGTCCCTGGGGAGATTTCGACGCGTGTGGAAACTTCCAGTTCTGAAGAGGGCGGCGTGTTGTATGGGCGCGGAGCGGTAGATGCAAAGGGGCCGCTGGCGTGTTTTGTGGATGCAGCGGCGCAGGTGGGGAGGCGAGCAGGCTGGCAGATGGTGGTGATTGGGGCGGTGGAAGAGGAGCGTAACTCGGCAGGGGCGCGGTTCATTGTCGAGCGCTACCAGCCAGAGTTTGTCGTGGTTGGCGAGCCAAACCGATGGGATCGGGTTGCGCTGGGGTATAAAGGCGCGGCTTATGTGGATGTAATTGTACGACGCCCCCAAACACATACCGCCAGTGGGCGACAGACGGCGGCTGAAGCGGCTGTGCAGGCGTGGCTGGAGGTAAAAGCTTTTGTCGAGGCGTTTAATGCGGAAAAGCCGCACATCTTCGACCATCTTTTGCCCACGCTCTGCGAGTTAGAATCAGGGGGCGATGGGTTTGAGCAGTGGGCGCGCATCCGGCTGGGGGTGCGGCTGCCGGTAGAAATGCCGCCGGACGATTGGTACGCTCGATTGAGCGCTATGATCCCAGAAGCTGATGTGCAGCAAACAGGGTATGCAATTCCTGCCTGGGTGGGCGAGAAGAATCATCGGCTGACGCGCGCCTTTTTAAGCGCCATCCGCAGCCAGGGCGGCGCGCCGTCTTTTGTGCATAAAACCGGCACCTGCGATGTGAATATCGTCGCTCCAGCCTGGCAATGTCCGGCGTTGGTGTATGGCCCGGGCGATTCGGCGCTGGATCATACGCCGAATGAACATATTTCCCTGGATGAGTATCGCAGAGCGGTAAATGTCTTGAGTTTTGCCTTAAAAGAATTAACGAGATGAGGATCATCTTCCTCATGGGCATTAGCGATCGAGTTTCACTACGAGGTCGTCAAGAACAACATTACAGAGAATAATCAGCCACAGAGAGCACCAAGCACAGAGAAACAAGAGTTGTGGATCATTTTGCTTTTAAATGCGGAGTTGCCCTGTTGCTTATCATCATTTCCGGCGATTATTATCTCTGAATAAGAATGCGGTGCTTAGCGCTTTGTTATGGGGGCTATGAAAATATGACAACCATCCCCAACTTCTACCGATGTTTGTTACATGACAGTCTGACCTGGCGGAGGTAGAATTGAGATATGGCGCAACGTCTCAATCGTAAGCAGGAGAAAATCATTCGGTAATGATGACCGCTCGATCTGCTTTGCAGGTTGGGCGGTTCTATTTTCACTAAAGGAGGCCAAATGACCGAACAAAAAACCTTCAGCGTTGAGGAGCTTCTGGCTAAGGCGAAAAAACCTTCCGCCGACGCCATGAAGCTACATCCCTTCTACCGAGGAAAAGTAGAAACGGCGCTTAAATGCTGCGTGCGCACCTTCGAAGACTTTGCCATCTGGTACACCCCTGGCGTGGCTGCGCCTTGCCGGGCAATCGAAAAAGACCCCGATTTGGTGTATGAATACACCAACAAGTGGAACACCGTGGCAGTGGTCAGCGACGGCACGCGCGTGCTGGGTCTGGGCGACATTGGCCCCAAAGCGGGTATGCCAGTGATGGAAGGCAAAGCGCTGCTGTATAAATATCTGGGCGGGATAGATGGCATTGCTGTGATGGTGGGCAGTAAGGATCCAGATGTCATCATCAACACAGTGCTAACTTTACAACCCGGTTGGGGCGGGGTGAATCTGGAAGACATCTCCCAACCCAAATGTTTCCGCATCCTGGACACGCTGCGCGAAAAGGCTGAGATCCCCATCTGGCACGACGATCAGCAGGGAACCGCTACAGTCACTTTGGCGGGGTTGATCAACGCTTTGAAAGTGGTGGGGAAGAAGAAGGAAGATGTGAGTATTGCTTTTGTCGGCTCTGGCGCTTCGAACGTGGCTTGTTCGCGGTTGATCTTCGGCTGGGGCGTCAATCCGGCGAATTGCTATATGGTGGATAGCAAGGGCATCCTGGGCAAACACCGCAAAGACCTCGAACAGCGCAAGATGGAGTATGTGGACAAGTGGCGGCTGTGCAACATCACTAACGCCGAAGGGCGGGAAGGCGGCATCCCGGAGGCGATGCGCGGCGTGGATGTGGTCATCGCCCTATCGCAGTCGGGGCCGGGCGTTATTCTACCCGAATGGGTGCGCACCATGGCGAAAGACGCCATCGTTTTTGCTTGCGCCAACCCGGTGCCGGAAATCTGGCCCTGGGACGCTAAAGAAGCCGGCGCGGTGGTGGTAGCTACCGGACGCTCGGACTTCGACAACCAGGTGAACAATTCGTTGGGCTTTCCGGGCATCTTCCGTGGTACGCTGGATGTGCGCGCCCGCACCATCACTGACGAGATGTGTTACGCTGCGGCGCAGGCGTTGGCCGATCACGTGGGCGATAAACTCAGCGACCGGCATATCCTGCCCACCATGGATGATTGGGAGGTCTTCCCTCGCGAGGCGGCGGCTGTGGCGATGAAAGCAGTGGAGCAGGGCTTAGCGCGTATCAGCATGACGTATGAAGAGGCGTACAACCACGCGCATAAAATCATCAAGCGCTCGCGCGAGTTGACGAGGATGATGATGCAAGAAGGGTTCATCGAAATACCGGAGGAGGAGTGACGTATGTATGACTTGATTATTATCGGCGGCGGCCCGGCGGGGCTGACCGCAGCCATCTACGCCATCCGCAAGCGCCTGAATATGTTGCTGGTTAGCCGCGATCTGGGCGGCAAGACACAATGGCGGCTGGCTCTGCCTTGGATCGAGGAATATCAGGTGATCAACGGTCTGGAGCTGGTCAATAAGTTCAAGAGCGAATTGGAATACCTGGACTTCGCCCGCCACATGGAAGCAGTGGAGAAGGTAGAGCGAGACGGCGAAAATTTCATTGTGCGCACGCGCGGCGGCGGCGAGCTGAAGGCGCGGGCGGTGATCGTTGCCAGCGGTTCCAAGCAAGTCACCATGAAGGTGCCCGGCGAAAAAGAATTCATGATGAAGGGACTGTGCTATTCGGCGCTGAGCTACGCGCCTCTGTTCCCGGAGCGCACCACCGTGGTGATCGGCGACCAGGAGCTGGCGCTGCGCTCCGCGGCTGAACTATCTACGATCGCGCAGAAGGTGTATTTGGTGGCGCCTGGGGCTTCGCTGCCGGAAAGCGCGCTGACGCAGAAGCTGCAAACCTCGCCAAACGTGGAAATCCTGATGAACCGCCAGGTGGTAGAGGTCAAAGGCGACCAGTTCGCCCGCAGCATTCTGTTGAAAGCGCCTGACGGCGGCGTACAGGAGCTGAGCGCCGACGCCTTCTTCGTCGAAATGGCGCTGAAGCCGAATTCGCAATTTGTGGAAGGGTTGGTGGAGCTGGATGAGCAAGGGCGCATCAAGGTAGATTGCGCCAATCGCACCAATGTACCGGGCGTCTTTGCCGCCGGCGACGTGACCAGCGGCTTCGCCGAGCAGGTGTTGATCGCCATTGGCGAGGGCGCTAAAGCAGCATTGAGCGCCTACGAATACCTGCTGCCCAGGTTGTAGTTTTTCGCAGCGACAGACAGGCGACGGTTGTCCTGTGGGTGACCGTCGCCTGTTTGGGTTTAAGGGGTTCTCTCATTCGCCCTTTCGATGGGGCGAAATTTTTCTGTTGAAAGGGTGTACTTGTTTGTGGTAACACTGCATTACCATGTAACGGTTTGCGTTACCTGCTGGCGTCTAGGAAAATACTTGAAATCTGGAAAAATTCAAAGCCAGAAAAATGTCCGAAAATGCCGCAAAATCCCACCAGTCGGGTGTGCTCTGTCATGATGGCGGGGTCATCATTTTTCCTGGAGGAACGGACGCATTAGCTCACGTTCCCAGGAATATGATGTTAAGCGCGACCCAGCTTTAGATCTGTAGTTGATATAGGTGTCGTAAAACCGTCTTGTCTTTTTGATAGAATTCCAATTCGAGTTCGTGTATTACTAACTCCCATAATTGGTTTAGCGTAGACTTCAATAAATCAAGGTCTTCTTTCAATTGTTGATCCAACGCCGCGAAATCACGACGGAAAACATTTGGGTCTTTGACCGAGAATACCTGACGCCATGTTCGATAGCTTTGAATCGCCCTAGGTTTGGGAATGAATACCACTCCATTACACATGAACTTGCCCACTTGAACATCATGAACGATGACGTTTCTGAATTCTCTAACAGATTTGGAATGTCCAGCGTAATCTTTCCACAGTGAGTTTTGGTCAAGGTAATCCTTCACAAACTCCTTGACAAGATCATCGCGCGAAGGAAGTTTCATCTGTGCGAACTTGCCCCTGGATAGGTAATAATCGTATACAGTTCGATACTTTTCATCGTACCATTCGCCTGCCATGCACAGAAATTCATCACGGGTGAGCGCTTGGAGTATCTTGGTCTGACCACCCCGGCATTTCAGCAGCAGTATATAACTTTTCTCAAGAAAGGTATCGACCAGATCACATGCGGAAGCAAGGTGTACATAGAAATCTTCAAGCGAAGACAGAATGGGGCTTTGAAGATGAACATGTGCATAAACTAGATTCAGGAACATTGAATAGTGGATAGCCGCGATGTCTTCCAGGTCAGCATTCATTCCTTGCCTGAATCGAATGTTATTGAGCAGAGCTATTGGGTAGCCTGCCATTCGTTCAGTCAACGGTATCACAAACATCTTCCAGAATCGCTCGCAGTTGGGAAAATGCCCTAACAGTAAATCTCCAAACTGTTGTTCGTAGGGGTCTCCGTTCGCCTTATAGGAAGCTGTGTTCAGAAGTTGTCGTAAAGTATCTAAGGTGACTTGCATAGATGCCATAGTTATTTCCGTTGGCTTTGAGATTGTAGTTGAAATACTGTCACATCCGAAAAGAAGCGCCTCGCGCAGCGTCCCTCAGTTGATTTTGCCATCGGCAAAGGCTTCCGGGACGACCTGCTGCAGTTCGCGCAGGCGGTCTTCTGTAAAAGTGATGGTGGGGCGAAGTTTTTGGATGGTCATGAGTAGAGTCTCCTGTATCGCTACCGGATCGCAATGGATGGTGTGGTGGAAAAACCAGCGAGAAGGGAGAAAGTTTAGCAGGATTTGGCGCGTTCCAAATACTTCAGCCAGAAATCAGTTTTGCACAAACTAACTTTCGCATCCAATCCCATCATGATCGCCGTCGAAGTTATGAGGGTCAGGCGGTAAAACGCGGAAACGCCGGTAAGGAATATCCTTGCAGTCCAGATCGGGAGGGGGCGAGGCGATGCATACATCCGGGTATGCTGGATCGCAATTAGAGGGTGGTGGAGCAACACGGGGCGTGAGAGTAGGAATTGTAGTAGGTACAGAAATCGCCCATAGACCTAGGTGCTCGTTTCGTGCCTGTTGCTCAGCTTGTCTAAATGTTTCAGCACAGGAAACATCAGGTGGATAAGTAACAGCAGAGGCATAACCGCGCCTCACCATTTCATAGTTTACGAAAAGATCATCAACGATCACGTAGCGAAGCAGACGACCGTACTTATCAACCTCGCTGACGTCTTTTACTAAAGTAACCACTTTTCCGCCGACCAGGGATGAGTTCATGATGGATGCCTCTGAGCCGAATGGCTCCTCGGTGAATGCAATCTCCGGCGTATCAATACCAATGTATCGGACCGGATAGCGAATATGGTCTATTTCAACATCAATTGTGTCGCCATCAACAACATGCACGACAAGGGCATTATCAAATTGCGTGTTAGCGGGAATGCAACTTAATACTCCAAGGCGTTGAAAGGCGAATTGAGTTGCTGTTGGGACATTTGTCGGAGTATTTGTTGGGATGCTTGTATGAGTTATTGTTGGCGACGGAATAGGGGTATACGTTAATGATGGGGTTGGTGAGGGGGACGAAACAATAATTGGAGTGTTACCAGGTAAAGAGCTTATTTGCTCACTTTGGGTTGGGGCTGATGTGGGTATAAAGACCAAAAGCGAAAACATCAAGGCGGAAGCTGTACACACCAGACATGTAGTAAATATTCCACATCCACCGAGTAAAAATGCCTGCCAGAGTTTGAATTTTTTGTCCATATAGACCTCAGGTGTTACAAGAATGTTGCTCTCCTGATTTTACATTGCCCACTCCTCTGATGCTCTACATCGCTATCATGGTCGGTGGGGCGAACATCTTCACGCTTGCACTCCACTATAATTTTGATGTTTTTCTGCTTATGCTCAACGCGGGGCGGGAAGATGGCAATATCCACCCGTTTCTTGCTACTGCCGAGATTGACGGTAAACTCGATTTCAATGTCCGCCTTATCGTAGCCATAGTCTTCCAACAGACTGCGCGCTATCCGCTGGCGGACATGTTCCTCGGGAGTATCGGGGCGAAGTTTGCCCGTTACGACGCACTGTAATTTACCCGGCGGAATTAGTGTAATCGCTTCTTATGTCATTGTTATTCCTTATGGACTGTGTTGAGTGCCGTTGCGGATTGGCGGCATAACTACGTTTAGACTGCCACGGCTTAATCCCTTATAGACCACTTCCGTAGAATTGCCCAATTGAGTTCGGATATTATACGGGTTTTATGATGGATTCTACCTTCATTGAATAGTAAAGCATCCTATTTCTAGCAATGCAATTATGCTGCCTAACGGTTGGGTTCAGCCGCTTTGCGGAGCGCAGCGGAGCAAAGTTGGCTGCAACCCATTGTTAGCCCGCATTCTGTTCATTTTCACTCATCATTTTCAAAAATAGTTCCACTGCCTTTGGGTCAAAATGTGTTCCCGAAAGTGATTTGATATGTTCGATCACATTTTCCTTTGACCATCCTTGACAATATTCGGTTTGGTTCACATATCTATTATCAATTTAGCGAGGTGCGATATGATCGATTTTTATTATGGGCATCATCCCACCAAATTTCTATGTCGAAGGGTGGGTGGCAATCCATCGTGATAGCTAATAGACAACTCCATTCTGCCCCTGGTCCAATGTTTGGCGGTAATTTAACCATTTGAATTGCGGCACAATGTTGTTCTAATGGTTTTCCATCTATTATGACGCGGATGTTGCGCGCCTCTGCCTCCCCATCATTGATAATAAAGAGTCGATGAGATAAATTGTCTGATTTCTGTAATCGCGGTCTTAGAGAAGCTTTACGCGCTTTTTGTTGTCTCTCCTTTTCGCGTTGGACTTCGATTTTAGTGATCTGTTCCTGAAGATAATTAGATTTCTTTTGCGAGCGATAACTCATAATCAGCGCAAGCACTGCTATTATTAACGAAATAACTGAAACTACTAAATTCGTCCAAAAAGATAAAGAATCCATATTAAATCCCAACCAGAACTTTTACAAACTCTTGCCACACTACCCTAGATTATTGCTGCGCGCTTTAATCATGGGCAATCTACCCTTCGAAGCCGCGAATGGCGAAGCTCTTTTTCCAAATTTGGGCACACAAAGGTGACCACGCGGCGGAACACAAGCAAGTGGCGAGGCGGGAACATTCAAAGCTTATTAGATGTTCGCACGGGGATAAGAAGGGAAGATAACTCCACAAAATGGCTGGTGACATAGTTCACTCCCTGGCTGGTTTACAGATGGGATTATACAATATATGGAGTTATGTTGATAAGCCTTTATGATCTTTTGCGACATTCCTTACAGATTTGGCAGGCGAGTCGCCCCACCTCGTAAAATTTGCGTAAAACATTTATCGCCGAGTTGCATTTTCCCCTTTACTTCTATTATAATAGAACAAACGATCTAACAATAAATCGCCGAAGATGTTAATTGCCGTGTTCAAACGACTCCTGCGCCGCCTCGGTTTTTATCGCCCAGGCAAAGCCATTCCCGTCAGACGGATGTTTTTAGAGACGATCGAGGGACTGGCTTATCAGGAACAACGCCCTGTGGCAGACGTGGCGGATGATCTGCTAGCAATTGCCCTTGATCAGTTGGCAGTCAATGAAGCTTCTTATCGCTGTTGGCAAAGCCTGACTCGGCGCGAACAGGAGGTGGCTGCATTGATCTGCCTGAATTACTCGAACGCTGAAATTGCCCAATTACTCAGCATTTCACTCTCAACGGTTAAGGCGCATGTGCATAACATCCTGGTTAAGTTCAACAGCCAGAACCGCAGCGATGTGAAAGCCATGCTATCTGGCTTTGACTTCACTTCTTGGTTCGAATCCAAACGCTGAGCGGCGGGTTTCAGAGGGGGGAATACGCCCTCGATCTCAGATCTAGATCCAAATTCCGACTCGAATTCAATCCCAGGATAATTGCCCTGCGCTTAGACGTTTGCTAAGCTTTGGGCATGAACACACTATCTCGTCTGAATTCCCCTCAGTTGCACCTGGTAATTGCTTCGCGCCCGGCAGTAAGCGCGTTGATGAATGCCCTCATTGCTCGCCTGGCGCTTGCCGGCGCGGTGCAGGTACTAGATGCCGGAAACCTCTTCGACGTGTATCGTATTGCGCGCCTGGCACAGCGGCAGTCACCTCACCTGGGAACATGCTTGAACAACATCCATGTCGCCCGTGCCTTCACTTACTACCAGGTCGCTGCACAGATTGAACCAATCACGGCGTCTGGCGTCCCTATCATGGTGTTGGATTTACCGGCGACTTTCTGCGACGAAACCGCGCCGCTGGGCGAACGATTGCGCCTGCTGGAGCGCTGTCTGGAACGGCTGTACCAAACAAGCCGTTCTGTGCCGGTGGTGGTCAGCGCTGCGTTGCACAAGGCCAAAGACATAGAGCCATTAATGAGCAAATTACAAGGCTGCGCCGATCATATCTGGCGTTTCGAGGCAGTTGCGCCGCCCGCGTCGGCGCAACTCAGATTGCTATAGGTTCAAGATGGGTCGTACAGTTCCCTCCATTACACAGGTCTTTCTCCAGGAGCAAGAAGCCTTTGCCCGTTTCCGGCGCGCCCTGCGGCGCAGCGATCAACTGGCGTTGGACGATCTGTTCGCCGCCGCACGGCAACATCTGGCCGCGGCCGCCTATGCCTCGCATGCCTTGCCCTTCGAGGTATTCTTGCTGGCCATGTTGCTGGAAGAACATAAAGAGGTGATGCGGCTGCGGCAATTGCTCGAGCAGAGACGCGATGGCTGAAGTAACCGGTTGGCTGTTGGATGTTTATGGTCACCCGCGAGACGGCCTGGCGCTCTGGCTATTGGTAGACCAAGGGGCGACTGGTGAGGCGCAATGCGAAGGCGACCGTCGCCGACTGACGCAGGATTTCCCCGTAACCTTTTACGTCGCTGGCCCCGCAATGCAACTGCGCTCTCTATGGAAGTTCCTTCAAGAGCAGGATGTTCCCATTCGACTCTCGCGTCAGGAGCGACGCGATTTGTTCCAACCCAACCCCATCCCCGTATTGGCAGTTCAAACGCTCAACCCCGTTGATCAGCCGCGCTTATTTGCCTGCGTCAGCCGAAAATATCCTGACCTGACCTACTATGATGCAGACATTGCCTTACCTTTGCGACACGCGGCTGCGCATGGGAGCTTTCCGCTGGCGCGCCTCAGGGTGGAATACGATGAGCGCAACAAGATACGACACATCCAGACGCTCGACTCTCCCTGGGATGTGGATACACAGCCTCCTCCGTTGCGCGTCATGAGCCTGGAGCCCGATTGCGACCCGCGTCATGCAGAGCCGCAACGACTGGATGTTCGCTTTCAGCGTTACCACTGTAGCCTGGAACTCAGGGCGCGGCGCCCGTTGTTGATCAATCTGGCGAGCCTCCTCAAGCGCTATGATCCCGATCTGCTGCTCACCGCCTGGGGCGATACCTGGTTGCTGCCGCGCCTGTTGAAATGGTCGGATGAACTCAACCTGCCTCTACCGCTCAACCGAGAGGTAAACTGTGAGGCGTTGCGCAAGACGGAACGTTCGTATTTCACCTACGGTCAAATCGTTTATCGGGGCGAGCAGGTGCAGCTCTACGGTCGCTGGCACATTGATATGTATAACGCCATGATGTTTCATGATTACGGTCTGGAGGGCGTCTTCGAGTCGGCGCGGGTATCCGCGATGCCCATGCAAGATGCAGCGCGGCTCTCGCCTGGCAGTGGAATTTCCGCCATGCAGATCGTCACTGCCCTACGCCAAGGCGTGCTGGTTCCCTGGCACAAACAACAGGCCGAGATGCCCAAAACCGCCCTGGATTTTCTACACGCCGATCAAGGCGGGTTGGTCTATCAGCCTTCCATCGGCTTACATCGCGACGTGGCTGAGATTGACTTCATCTCTATGTATCCCAGCATCATGGCGCGTTTCAACATCTCGCCGGAGACAGTGGGGCAAGATATACCGCAGGCGGAAAAGACGCCTGAGTTGAACTTATGGATTTGTCAACAAACGCCCGGCCTGATCCCCCTCACCTTGAAACCATTGTTGGAGAAACGCATTCTCTTGAAGAGCAAGATCGCCGAATTACCTCATTGGGATCCGCGGCGTAAAATATACAAAGCGCGCTCTGCGGCGCATAAATGGCTATTGGTGACCTGCTTCGGATATTTGGGTTACAAGAATGCTCGCTTTGGACGCATCGAGGCGCACCAGGCAGTGACCGCTTACAGCCGCGAATGTCTGCTGAGGGCAAAGGAAGCCATCGAAGACGCGGGGGGCAATGTTTTGCATCTATATGTGGACGGTTTGTGGGCGCAAAAGCCGGGCTGCACATCCGTGCGCGACTTCCAGCCTATCCTGGATGAGATCGCCAGACGCACCCATTTGCCGGTCGGTTTGGAGGGAATTTATCGCTGGATTGTCTTTCTGCCATCGCGGGTGGACGAACGCGCTTCGGTTGCCAATCGCTATTTTGGCGTCTATCAGGATGGAACGATCAAAGCCCGCGGCATTGAGGCGCGCCGTCAAGATACTCCCCTTCACATTGCTGAAACCCAAATGCGCATCCTCGAAATCCTGGCGCAAGCGCCGGAGGTAGAGCAGCTACCCAATTACCTGCCGCAGGTGATGGATTATGTGCGTAGGCAGATTGACAATCTGCGCAACTGGCGCGTGCCGCTGGAGGCGCTGCTGGTCAGGCAAAAACTGAGCCGAGAACTGGAAGAATATCGTTGCCCGTCTTATGCGGCGATTGCAGCGGCGCAACTGGCAAAGGTCGGTAAAACCACCCGGCCTGGGCAAACAGTGTCTTTCCTTTACACACTGGGACATCCGGGAGTCTATGCCTGGGATTTGCCAAATCCGCCCGAAGTGAAAAGCGTGAACATACGACGCTATATCGAATTACTGATGCGCGCCGTTCAAACTGTACTGCAACCCCTGGTTCCTAACGAACTCACACTTCCAACATTGAAAATCGTGACGGGCCGGCGAGGAGGTCTTGAGCGGCAGTATGCGCCAGGTCAACCACCTGGTTGAGGATGGTCACAATCTCGGCGGCGCTGCGTTCGGGCGTATCATCGGAGCGCTCTGCGCCAATGGGTAGATATTGGCATACTTCTCGATGAAAGCAGCCAGGGCTTGATCGGCTTTCTACCGGTTCTTCAGATAGAAGATGGCCTTGTTGCCGCAAAATGTTAATCCAGCTCAAATTCCCCTGTCTTTCCCCTTAAAACTCGTCCTCCGCTTTGTGCAGGCGCAAAATCAGGTGCGTTACGTCGCGCAGCTCGCCGTCAGGCAGCATGAAGTAATCCTCGAAGGTGCAGACCGCCTCGAACCCTGCCCGGCGCAGCGCTTTGACCACTTCCATCTGTTCGCTGACCACCTGGACTTCTACCAGGTGGATGTTGCGCTTGCGGGCGATGTCAATCATGGCCTGAATGAGCTTGCTGCCCAGGCCGCGCCGTTTGAAGTCTTTTGCCAGAAAGATGCGCATCTCGGCGCGGTGGCGCGCCGGGCCTTCGTTGAAGTGCAGCGTCGCCTCGCCCACGATGCGCTCGCCCACCACAGCGACCAATGGAAAAACGCGCTCCAGGTCAACATTTTCTGCCCAGGAAGCGATCAGTTCTGGGTCGTTCACATTATGGCGCATGTAGCGGCGCTCTTCCTGGGTGACCGGTAGGAAGAAATCCAGCAGGGCCTGACGGTCTGAAGGGACGAGTGGGCGGAGCAGCACGCGCGCGCCATCCCGCATGGTAATGACCTGCCGATAGACCAGATCTTCTCGGATGACCATGGTTTGCCTCCCGTTTGCGCCAGCTTTGAATAATTATACCTTAAAAGATTATGAACATATCATCTGTTGTATAGTCAAATGGTTGCGATTGCGCCGGTGGATCGTCACCCTCGTGAGCGTTGGCGATCGAATTTCACAGCGGGAGTGTCAAGCACATCCATTCGCCTCGAAAAATGAAAATATCGTCACTGAGTTCACAGAGAACGCGGGGAAAATGTTGGGCGTGGATGATTTGGCTCGTGGGGAGGATACAACCTCCATCTGGCAAGGATGATTTAAGCCTTCACGAGATAAATCTCGCGTGGCTCTGGTTAGCCGCCGTCTTCCGAACGATTCTGATGCATCCAGCCTTCGGATATATCTGATGACGGCTGGCGAATAGCATGGGATGGAGAAACCAACGCCGCGGATAACAATAAGCCCGTCCGGTGGGCGTGCCCAAGGGGCGGGCAAGGACGTATCTGCGAGACCAATCTCGCATTATAACAGCCAGGTATTTGCCTCGGCTGAGTTTACGACGACGACCAGCAGGCGGCGAGTTGCACGCGGGTATAAATCAAGCGCTCCATAAGCGCCTTGGTGATCTGTTTCATCGCCAGATATCCCATCGAGCAGTCCTGCTCCATCAGTTCGCGCAGGCTGGCGGCCTCAATTTTGACAAATTTCGAGTCTTGCGACAGACGGGCTGTGGCGTTCAGCACATACGGCTCGATGAGGGCGCTGATCGAAAATAATTCGCCGGGGTTGATCTCGCCCACAGCGAACTCCTTGCGCGTTTTCGGATGATATTCCTCTTCGGATCTATACGATAGGTCAACGCCTCCCTCGAGCAATAGATAGAGATGAGTGGCAGGCTGGCGTTCCTCGAAGAGGACCGTCCCTGCGGGGGCGGAATCTTCCTCGGCGATCATGGCAATGGCTTTTAGTTGAGTTTCGTTGAACAGACCAAAACTTGGATAGCGGCGCAGCAGTTCAGGCGAGATCATGAGCAGCCTCCTCAGCTATGAGATCCAATATCATTTTTTCCGCCCGTGGGATTGCGGCGGCGACGGCAGGCGACAATTCTTCTGAAAACTCATACACCCGGCGGGCTTCCACCGCGAGGATGATGATGGATTCCGGCAACGGCGCGCCCATCATTTTCCCGATCTGGATTGCCTCGGGGAGCGTTGTATCGTGAGTGGATCGGGTATAAGTAGATGCAAAGGCGGGCAAATCCTCCAGATTGAACCACAGCAGTGCGCCTTCTGGGTGCTTGCCGGTGACGATGGAGTCGATGACAAGCGCCTTGCGATAGCCAACCAACCGTTCCATCAAACTCAAACCACCCAGGCTCAGGCATTCGAAATCCACCTGTGGAAGATTATCTGGCGAGGCGCGATAATGCTGCGCTACCCGCTCGACGATCCTCCATCCTACGCCGTCATCGCCCAAAAGCGGGTTGCCCAAACCGATCACAATCCAGGGACGGGGGGTGGAATTTGGCGAGGGCGACAAATTCCACCCCAACTCTGGGCTTTGCATCATTCGCAAAATTGTTTCAAGACCTCAATCGGGTTGCCATCGGCATCCCGAATGGTCACTTCCAACGGCATCTGGCCGGGCAAGGAGTGGGTAGCGCAGCCGAAGCAGGGGTCGTAAGCTCGGAATGCCATCTCGACCATGTTCAACATGCCTTCGGTAACCACACTGCCTTTGCGGATCAGCGAGCGAGCGGCTTTATCAATGGACATGCTGATTGGGGCGTAATTATTGGTGGTGCCAACGATCAGGTTTACCTCGGTGAGGATGCCGCGCTCGTCGGTCTTATAGTGATGGGTCAGTGTGCCGCGCGGCGCTTCGACGATGCCCACCCCTTCGGTGGGCTTCTCCGTTGGCGTCGTATGAAAATTGGGCGAGGTGATTTCAGGATCCGTCGCCAGCTCCACGATGCGCTCTGCTGCGTATAGCAGCTCGATCAACCGCGCCCAGTGCGTCGCCAGGCGTTGATGCACCGGTTTACCGCCCAGGGTTTCGTAGAACTTGAGATATTCTTCCTGCGCGCGCGGAGTGGCCATGCTGTCGGCGGCGTTCAGGCGAGAGAGAGGGGTGGCGAAATAGACGCCGGAATCCTTGCCGTCCACAAAGCCCTTCCATCCCACCTTTTTCAGGTAGGGGAATTTCAGGTAAGTCCACGGCTCAACGCGTTCGGCAATCCAATCGGTGTATTCATGCGGGGCGTATTTGCCGATGCGCTCGCCGTCGGGCGCCACCACGCTGACCTTGCCGTCGTAGAAATTGACGCGGTTGTTCTCATCTACCAGGCCGATGGAATAGGTGCGATGCGTGTAGATGTCATTCAGCACCAGGTCCACGTATTGCGAATTGCCCAACACGATGTCGTTGAACAGTTTCAGACTGAATTGGGCAAACTCAATCGCCCAATGGCCGATCTCCTCGATCTCCTGGCGCTGCTCTTCGGTGATGCCCTTGGTCAGCCCGCCAGGGATGGAGGTGCAGGGGTGAACCTTCCTCCCGCCGATGATTTCCACAATGCGGTGTCCATACTTGCGCGCTTGAATGACCTTGCCGCCGATTTCCAGGCCCACTTTGTGGATGACGCCCAGGATGTTGCGCTGCGCCACTGGCGCGTCGGGTCCCATGACGAAGTCTGGCCCAGCCAGGGCGTAGAAATGGGTGGTGTGATCGGTGAAATAGAAGCCCGAATAGAGCAGCTCGCGCAGTTTTTTCGCCGTGGGCGGTGGGTCCACCTTATAGACTGCGTCGGCGGCTTTGGCTGCGGCCATGTGGTGCGCTTCGGGGCAAACGCCGCAAATGCGATTGGTGAGCAGCGGCATCTCTTCCACCGGACGACCCACGCAAAATCGCTCAAAGCCGCGCAACTCTGGAATTTGAAAATAAGTATTGGCGACCTCGCCGTCCGAGTTGAGGAAGATCTCGATTTTTCCGTGACCTTCGAGCCGGGTAATAGGGTCGATGGTGATTCGTTGCATCAGAGCCTCCTCGTCTTAGCGATCCCAGGCTGGTTTGGCGGCGCGTAGCAGCGAGCCAGCCAGATTGAAACGATAGAATTGCCCGGTAGGATCGGGTAAACCATCCAATATCTGTTCGATTTCCTCGGGATCATTGCTATCTATCACCGAGGCGAAGGCCGCCACCAGGCGAGCGCCATAGTCCACCACGCCTTCTGCAGGGCCATAACATCCAATGCATTGTGCGGAAGCCTGTGGGCACAGCGCGCCGCAGCCGCTGCGGGTAGCCGGCCCGTTGCACGGGATGCCTTGCTCTAACAGGCATAGTTCTGGGTCAATGTGTTCCACATCCTGGATGCGGACGAACTTCTTGATCAGCTTCACGTTGCGCTTGCGCGGGCAGTCGTCGCAAACGGTGGAACCTCCCGCGCCGATCACCGTGCCCTTAGGGGGAAGTTGCGCTTCGCCGTGCAAGACTTTGATGACCAGATCAATCACTGCCGCGATTTGGTGCGACTCCGGTGGACAACCGGGCATGTAATAATCCACCGGCACGACCTGATCAAGCGTGCGCAGCACGGGGTAAAATCTGGGGATGTGGATTTCACCTTCGGGCATGGCATAGTTATACTGAGGCCGAATCCCTTGCGGATTGTCCGTGGAGACCGTGGAATAGACCGTATCCAGGATCTGATTGGGGCTGGATAGATTTGCCAACCCCGGGATGCAGCCCTCCGAGGCGCAAGAGCCGAAAGCCACCAAAATTTGCGATTTCCGGCGCATTAGCTTTGCGATCTCTTCGTTTTCGGAGTTGCGGATGCCGCCGTTGAACAACGTCAACAGGATGGAGCCATCTGGCATCGCTTCGACATCTTTGTATTTGGCGTCCATCGCCACCGGCCAGAAGGCGACCTCGAAGTTGGCGTCAACATCCAGGATTTTTTCGCCGATGTTCAGCACGGCGATTTCGCAACCGCCGCAGGACGCCGCCCAATACATGGCGAATTTTGGCTTTCCATTGGTTGAAGGTGATTGTGTGGTCATGCGGGCACCTCTTCGGCGCGAGACTTTTCCTCGGTAAAGAGACCATTCATTGTATGCCAGCGAGGCCAGCGAAGCGGGCCCAGGGCGCGGATCTCTTCTACCATGGTGGCAATTTCGTTGGCCAGGCGGACGCCCTCGGCGGCGCTGGCCCAAACCAGCTTCACCCGCCCGGGTTCCACCCCCATCCCAGCCAACGTTCGCCGCAGAAGCAGGAAACGGCGCAACGCCTTATAGTTCTGTTCCAGGTAATGGCATTCGCCAGGGTGACAGCCGGTGATCAACACTCCGTCGGCGCCTTCAGCCAGCGCTTTCATGACAAAGGCGGGGTCGAGCCGGCCGGAGCACATCAAACGGATCAAGCGGACATTGGGTGGGTATTTCACCCGGGCTGTGCCAGCCAGATCAGCAGCGCGATAGCTGCACCAGTTACAGGTGAAGCCAATGATTGTGGGTTCGAAATTTTCTGTCATAGCAGCCTCCTGATCAGTCACGCAACAGCCGACTGGCGTTCGGGAAAGAAATTCACCCGCATCAAACCCTCGATTTGAGCAAAGATCTGTTCATTGCTGAAGACCGTGCCAGAAATCGCACCCGCCGGACAGGCGGCAACGCAAGTCCCGCAGCCCTGGCAAAGCGCCGGGTTGATCTCGGTTACCATACGGTCTTCGTGGAAGATGATGGCGTTGAACGGGCAAAGGTTATTGCAGATACGGCAGCCGGAGCATTTGTCTTGATCCACCGAGGCGCGCACCGGTTCCAGGGCGATTTCGCCTTGCTGGATGCGCCCCAGCACACGTGCAGCCGCCGCGGCGCCTTGCGCCACGCTGGAGGGGATGTCTTTCGGCCCCTGCACGCAGCCGGCGATGAAGATGCCTTCGGTCATGGTGGCTACCGGATCCAGTTTGGGGTGCTTTTCGATGAACCAGCCGTTTGCGCTGCAAGAGATGCCAAACTTATGGGCGACTTCTTTGGCGTCTTTACGCGGCATCATGGCGGCGGATAACACGACCATATCCACCGGAATGCGGCGTTGTTTACCAGCCAGTGTGTCTTCCACCTGGACAATCAGCTTGCCTTCTTCGCCGGGCAATCTGGCAGCATCGGTCACTTCAGCTACTTTTCCGCGCACAAACAGTGTGCCTTCTTCCAGCACCCGTTGATAGAATTCATCGTATTCTTTGTAGGCGGTGCGCATGTCAATATAGAAGTTATAGACCGTAGCGCCAGTGCGTTCATGCACCAGGTGAGCGAATTTCAGGCTCTGCATACAGCAGATCACCGAACAGTAATTGTTGAAGTTCCGGTCTCGGCTGCCAACGCAGTGGATGATGCCAACCGTCTTGGGCACCGTTACGCCATCTCGTAAAACGATGTTTCCGTTCGTGGGGCCCGCAGCGTTGGTGAGGCGCTCAAATTCCAGGCTGGTGAACACATTCGCCAGCCTGCCATAGCCATACTGCGTGACCTTGCGTGGGTCGAAAAGGTCGTAGCCGGTGGCGAGTACGATGTTGCCCACCTGGACGGTAATCCATTCATCCTGCTGCTCGAAGTCAATTGCTCCGGTCGGGCAGAATTTCTGGCACGCTTTGCAGGTGCCCTTCTGGAAATATGTGCAGTTGGGTTTATCTATTACGGGGAACTTGGGCACCGCCTGGGGGAAGGGGGTATAAATTGCCTTGCGATACCCCAGGCCAGCTTCGTACACATCGTCAATCACTTTCTTGGGGCATTTTTCCTGGCAGATCGCACAGCCGGTGCATAGTTCTTCATTGATAAAACGCGCCTTTTTGCGGATCGTCACGGTAAAGTTGCCCACATATCCATCCACCTTCTCAACCTCGCTCCAGGTGAACATCTGGATATTTGGATGACCACCCACCGAGACCATCTTCGGGGTGAGAATACAGGCGGCGCAATCCAGGGTGGGGAAGGTCTTATCGAATTGAGACATGTGCCCGCCGATGGACGGTTCGCGTTCGACTAGGATGACCGGGAAGCCGGCGTCGGCGATCTCCAGCGCTGCCTGGATGCCGGCGATGCCCCCGCCCACCACCAGCGTCGCGGGATGGATTGGCACATGCAGCGGCTCCAGGGGCTCGTTATGGATGACTCTCTCTACGCCGCCAGACAGAACGGCTTTGGATTTCTCGGTGGCGGCGGCACGGTCGGTGTGCACCCAGGAGACCTGTTCGCGGATCGAAACTAATTCGCATAGATAGGGGTTGAGACCAGCGCGACTGCACGCAGTGCGGAATGTGTTCTCATGCAGATGCGGAGAACAGGCAGCCACTACCACTCGCGTCAGCCCTTCTTCCTGAATGTCCTTTTCGATCAGTTCCTGACCCAGGCTGGAGCACATAAATTTGTAATCGCGGGCGATGACTACTCCGCGGTCTTTAAGCTGTTCGGCAGCCCATTGGGCAACCTCCTCCACATCTACCATGCCGGCGATGTTGCTGCCGCAATGGCAAACATACACACCGATGCGTTCTTTCGGTTCTTGGTTTGTGGCGTTGTTCGTCATCGCTTATTCCTCCTCTCCAACCTCACCAGGCATGGCGGGCATAGGCAGTCCGGTTGGCTTCTTTCGCCTGGGTTGAGCTTTGGGTTCTTCGGTGGGGGTTTCAACGCCGATGCGGTTCATTGCCTGATTTGCCTTGACCAGCTCCCGTCCAAAACCAAGCTCTTTGGGGTCTTTTCCAAACGCAACCCCCATCAGTTGGGTGAAGAACAGAATGGGGATGTGGTAATTGGTGTGGAAATATTGATTCGTTTCTCGCTGATAGGCATCCAGGTTCATCTGGCACATCGGGCAAACAGTGACCATCACATCCGCATGGTATTGATCCGCCGATTGGAGCAAGCGGCGGATTAATTCGAACGCGGTGGAGGGGCTGATCTGCGTCATGTGCCCACCGCAGCAATGTGTTTTGAGCGGAAAATCAATGACTTCTGCGCCTAACGCCTTTAGCAGGCGATCCAATTCGTTCGGATGCTCATGATCCGACCAACGTTTTTTATAGTCCGGTCGCGGCACCATACAACCCAAATAGGGGGCGACGCGCAGCCCTTTCAGTGGTTTGACCACCTTGCTGCGGACGAAATCCAGACCGATGTCATTGATGATGACATCCAGCAGATGCCGGATTTCCAACGAACCCGGCTTATAGCTTAATCCGCCGGCTGCCAGAGCGTCGTTTACATGGATATTGAGCGCCTCCCGCTCCCCCATATAATGGTCGGCTTTAGCCAGATTCAGGTAGCACGCGCTGCAAGAGGCGACAACCGTATGAACGCCGTTGGCTTGTTTTGCAGCCAGCGCCAGATTGCGGGCAATCAAAGCATATGCCGGTATCAGGTTGATCCCTAAATATTCGGTGGCCCCGCAGCAGTTCCAGTCGTTGATTTCTGCCAGGTTAATCTCCAGGACATCGAGGATAGCCATCAGCGACTCGTTGTAGGCGCGTGCGCTGGTATCCATGGAGCAGCCCGGGTAAAAGAGATATTTGTTCATGAGACCACCTCCAGTTGCTTGGCGCGTGCGAGGATGGCTTTTAGTTGTTCTATTCCTTCAATCCGTTTGGGGGTAATATCCATTCGTTTTTTGGTGAGCATGCCCAGACCCATGGGCGCCATGCTGGGCATGCGCAGGGGGAAATGCTTCAAGTAATGGCGTGTTGCCAGGCCGAATTCATAGCTGCGGCCATAGGTCTCCACCATGTCCACAAAGGTTTGCGAGAAATCCGGCGCGGTGGAGTCTTTGTATAATTTGGCTTGAATAGCCATGCTCTTCAAAGTGTACATCACATCCGCGATGTGAACATCCTGCGGGCAGCGCACCACGCAGTGATAACACGAGACGCAGATCCATGGGGTGTTGCTGCTCAGCGCCTCTTCACGCATTCCAGCGCGGATGAGAGCAAAAAGCATGCGCGGCGTATGATCCATGTCTGCCGCAGATGGACAGGAACCCCCACAGGTGCCGCATTGGATGCACATCTCCAGGCGAGACACGCCGGCGGTTCGTTCACTGACTTCTTCCAAAAAGCGGACATTTGGGTCAGTGTCGTTGAATTTATGAGCTAGTGTGGTCAAGAGCCACCTCCTGCTGGCAAAAAAGACCAATGGGAGAGAAGACAGGCGCAAACGCGCCTTCTGATAGAGTGAGTGGAGATTAATAAACTGGTCTGACCTCTTGCGCCTCCAATTTAATAGAACAGCCAGATGATGAGGATGCCATATTCAGTATTGAAAATTCCAACTGAAAGATATAGTGACAAAAATCACATATAAACTGTGATAAATGTAACTTGTAAGGTACAAGCTATTGTAGATTTATTCACAAATTCGACACAAACACAAACTGGTCAGACCAGTTATTTTTCCCTTCGGATTTTCCAGACGCGGTACAATTACCCGAAACATTGCTCAGAACGATGGAGAAACCCATGAACATTTCCAACGATCTCCAAACGCGCGCCATTCAGACAATTCGTTTCCTTTCCGCCGATGGCGTGCAGAAAGCCGTTTCGGGACATCCAGGGCTGCCCATGGGGGCAGCTCCAATTGCTTTTACATTGTTCACCCGTCACTTGCGATTTAATCCACGCAACCCAACCTGGCCGGATCGGGATCGCTTTATTCTTTCCGGTGGTCATGGCTCGATGCTTTTGTATAGTCTTCTGTATCTGACGGGTTACGATCTGTCGCTGGAAGAATTGCAGCATTTTCGGCAATGGGAAAGCCGCACGCCTGGGCATCCAGAGTATGGTCAGACGCCAGGAGTGGAGGTAACGACCGGGCCTTTAGGCCAGGGTTTCGCCAATGGGGTAGGGATGGCAATTGCAGCCGCTCACCTGGCGGCTGAGTTTAATCGCCCCGGACATGAAATCATTTCGCATTTTATTTACGCCCTGGTCACAGATGGAGACCTTATGGAGGGGGTGGCATCTGAGGCAGCTTCTTTGGCCGGCCACTTGAAGTTGGGGAGGCTGATTTATCTGTACGATGATAATCGTATTTCGATTGACGGCAGCACGGATTTAGCCTTCACTGAGGATCGCCTGGCGCGGTTTGCTGCTTACGGCTGGCACACCCTGTCTGTGGCAGATGGGCATGATGTGGAGGCGATTGATTGGGCGATCCAGCAAGCCAAGGCCGATCCGCGTCCATCGTTGATTGCCGTGCGAACGGTGATCGGTTATGGTTTGCCGACGCGCCAGGGCACAGAAAAGGCACACGGCGAGCCGCCGGGTGATGAAGAGCTAAACAAGGCAAAACAAAACCTGGGTTGGCCGCTTGAACCGCGCTTCTATGTCCCACAGGATGTGTTGAACTTTTTCCGCCAGGCAGTTGCGCGCGGCGAGCAGCTCGAATCCGAATGGAAAGCAAAGCTGGAGCATTATCGCGCCTCCTATCCTGAGCTGGCTGCTGAACTGGAGCGGCGGCTGAACGCTGTTCTGCCTGCCAACTGGGATCAAGATCTGCCGGAGTTCCCTGCGGATGCTAAGGGGATGGCCACTCGCGCTGCCTCCGGCAAGGTTTTGAATGCACTGGCGGCTCGCATTCCTGAGCTGATGGGCGGATCTGCCGATCTCACGCCTTCTAACTTAACCTGGATCAACGGATCGCCGAGTTTTCAGGCTGATTGCCCACAAGGGCGCAACCTTCATTTCGGCGTGCGCGAACATGCCATGGGGGCGGCGGTGAACGGGATGGCGGTGTATGGGGGCGTGATCCCTTACGGGGGCACCTTCCTGGTTTTTTCGGATTATATGCGCCCAGCCATACGCCTTTCGGCGTTATCCCATTATCCGAGTATTTGGGTCTTCACGCACGATAGCATTGGGTTAGGAGAAGATGGCCCCACCCATCAACCGGTTGAACATCTGGCGGCGTTACGCGCCATTCCGAATTTGGTGGTCATCCGTCCGGCGGACGCTAACGAAGTGACCGAAGCCTGGAAGATCGCTGTTTCCCGTAGGGAAGGCCCCACGGCGTTGATTCTGAGCCGCCAGGCCACGCCGACCCTTGACCGACGCATCTATGCGCCTGCCGCTGGATTGGGCATGGGCGCTTATGTGCTGGCGGATATGGGCGAAGGTCAACCAGAACTGATCCTCATGGCCAGCGGTACGGAAGTCAGCCTGATTGTCGAAGCGGGCATTCGCCTGACAATGGAGGGGATAAATGTTCGATTGATTTCCTTCCCGAGCTGGGAGTTGTTTTCTGCTCAAGCCGCCGAGTATCGCGCGGCGGTTTTGCCCCCAACCTTGAAGCACCGCCTGGCGGTAGAGGCCGGCGTTTCGCAAGGGTGGGAACGCTGGGTAGGCGATTATGGCCGAGTGATCGGCGTTGAGCGGTTTGGGGCTTCTGCGCCGTACAAGGTCTTGTTCGAAAAATATGGCTTGACAGTTGAACACGTCATCGAGTCCGCGATGGAAATGCTGGGCCATCATTAACTGGTCCATGCGCC
The DNA here is from genome assembly GCA_020060465.1 of Anaerolineales bacterium. Classification (GTDB taxonomy): domain Bacteria; phylum Chloroflexota; class Anaerolineae; order Anaerolineales; family UBA4823; genus RBG-16-57-11. The sequence goes on along the minus strand of JAGVAD010000030.1, from coordinate 26,727 downwards.
TTCGTGATCGGCACCATCCTGCGGCTGAAGAAATTCTAGCGGCCGCCATTTTGTTGTGTCATCTGGACGGGTGCCCCGAAATTGGGGAAAGTTTATCAATTTCTGTGGATATTTAAGAAATTATGAATAAAATGTTTTGTAAGTCTTAATCAACCTGCGTATAATCCTTAACCTCAAATCGTGTATACTAAAATTTAGCGTATTATCCCAGAGTTATAGGAGATGCAAAACACCTCCCTTTGAGGTGAATCAATCTATGGACGACGACCCATTTACGGTAAATATTCAACAGACCGACCTGATAGGCCTGGATAGATCGAAGCCAGGCAAAGTTGAATTCTTACCAGAAGTTTGGGACGCAGCAGAAGCATTGACATCTCCGGATCTGGAGATCAGATCTTTTGGATTAAAGCGTCTGGTAGAGAGCGATGCAGTGCGATATTATCCACTGATCGCTTATTTGTTGTACACCCGCCTGAACGAACCAGATATTGAGCTGCGCACTCGCATCGTAGATGCATTATCTTCGGTTTTCGCCGTCAATGGAAACAGCGTTTCCCAGGAGTTGAATGTATATCCAGGGCTGACGTATTACCTCTCCCAAATGCGCACCCGGCAGATATATAGTTTGCTACAAGTGGTTGATTTTGACCACTCTGCCGAGGCTAAAGTAGCCAGCTTGCTGGAGCATTGCTCATATGCTGGCGAACATTTGGCCGAAATCCTGGCAGATCGTCATACGCCGCTTTCCATACGTAAACAGGCGATCCACTTTATTGATCGCATGGGCTATTTGGATGCTTTACCCGTGTTGGAGCGTTTGGAAGCGCGCCTGACGCAGCGGCGCAATGGGAGAGAAGAGTACGGCGAATCGATCCAGGACGATGAGTGTAGCCTGCTGCCTATGATCCGCAGCGCCCTGGAAAACCTGACCGCCTTATGAGCAAATGAAGTTTGCCCCTGACTTTTGCCAGGGGTTTTTTTTTGATTCTGATGCTTCAGGCGGTGCAGAGTTTCTCGAAGCGCGCCGGGCGTCATTTTGTGCGGCTTTTATTATAGGACCGTCTCCCTATTCGGTGTTGAGGAACGATAGGATTTGTAACTAAGCCACAGAGCGCACAGAGAAGGGTTAAAAAAATCTCCGTGTACTCCAGGCCTGCTTTGAAAATAAACTCTCTGTGAGCGCGGTGGCGACATTTTCATCTTTTGGGGCGAATTGTTGTTCTTGACAACCCCATGCTGAGATTCAATCACCAACGCTCAAGAGGGAGACTATAATGGGCGACTGCAATTCGGGCAAATGCTTTCGTTTGAGCGGATTACGAAACCGCAGTTTTTGCATGTGCGCGGTTGGACGCGCCCTAATGGGGCGCCGCAAGCCAGGCAGGAGGCTTCTCCAACCGGATTGGCCGTCAGGCAATATTCGCAGACCAATCGGCGCAGTCTTTCCGAGATCTCGAAGGTTGCTCCCATGCCGCGAGCAACGTTTTCGATGGTCATCCAGACTTTATCGGTGAGCTGTAAACTTTCAACATCCTGTGCCAGGTCGTCCAATCGTCCTAATAGCCCCCATGGGTTGCGCATGGTTTCCAGCACCGTCTGGCCAAGGCTGGCGGCTACGCCAAGCCAGTTTTGCTCTCCAATTTGGACCGCCACGCCATCTTCCACTTTACGCAGCGCGATGGTCAAGGCGGTTTTTCCGCCAGATCGAGTGAACTGGCGGCTGGCAATTTGTACTGCCACTTCTTCCGAGTCGCCGAATTGCTGAACCTGATAATTTCCGCGATGGAATTCGGCATATAACGCCCGGGCGATGTCTCCAGGGCTGATTTCTCCATGAAAAATGCGCTGTTCCGTCATTGCTTACGCCTCATACTGCTGGTTGAGTAGATTATAATCGCTGTTGTTTCGAAAGATGATCAAATTTTTGGATATTCACATGTTAATGATGCAATGGTCTTCCCAAAAACGGTTAGCGCTTGTCGTAGCCATAGTCACTGCAATGGCTTTGTTGTGGTTGCCGATGACCGGTTATGCAAGCGATCCAGCGCAAATACCCACCGGATCAATACCCACGGTTACGGGTACGCCGGTCAGGGCAATCATCACCGTCCTTGATAATGAACAAGGTTATGTTAATCTACGTGCAGGGCCTTCGACGGTTGCGTATGAAATTGTGGGGATATTGGTTTCCGGGCAACAAGCGCCGGCTTTAGGCCGCTCCCCTGGCGGCGATTGGATCCAGGTAGCCTATCCCGGTGTTCCCGGTGGGGTCGCCTGGGTGTATAGCGATCTGGTGCTGGTCAAGGGTAATTTACCGGTGGTGGAGCCGCCGCCTACTCCTACTCGACAGATCACAGCCACGATTGATCCAACCCTGGCCGCGCAGTTTTTGGTGGAGATTCCACCAACTCGATTGCCTACGTTTACTGAGCCAGCGTCTTTTGTCACCCCAACCTTGCCAGCGGATGCTCCCATTGCTTCCTCAGGCCGAGTGCCGATGGGGTTGATTATTATCGGTCTGGCGATTGTTGGGATTGTTGGTATGCTGATTTCGTTCTTGAGTGGCCGTTGAACGGGGATTTATCGCGATTATTTTCGCGCAATAATAAAGAAGCACGAAACGGCTGAATAATGGTCTCGTGTTTCTTGCCCGGAAGCAATCTTCCGGCAACTAGAGAACGACTTTGGCAGGGGATTGCTTCAGTCGCTGCGCTCCTTCGCAATGACATTTTGCAAACTGCCAGGTCGCCAGGAAATAATCAATTGTTACTATTCCTTTTAGTCGCCCCCTGTTGTCAGGATCATCAATGACAATTGCAACCGCCCTCGCTTGCGGAAGAATCTTTGGTGCGGAATGAGCTACCGCAGCCGCAGGAAGCAACTGCATTGGGATTCTCGATTTTAAACCCGCTGCCCATCACGCTCTCAATATAATCCACCGTCGCGCCGCGCAAATAGTCAATTGAGATTTCGTCCACCACTACTTTTACGCCGTCAAATTCTGCGGTCAGATCCTGTTCGCGAATGTTACCTTCTAATGCCATGCCATATTGAAAACCAGAGCAACCGCCGCCGGATACAAATACCCGCAACGCATATCCTTCCAGATTGCGTTTTTGCAACAAATCGCGCACCGCTTCTACAGCCGCAGGAGTTAATGTAATCAATTCTGTTTGAGTTTGATCTGCCAACATGATGTTCACCTCTCTGTAAGGGTTTGAATAACGACTTCTTAGAACAGGACAGAGTTTATCATAATCTTTAGCAGGCGTCAAATTCTGATATGGGCGCATAAATTGGGCTATCGTTACCACCAAAAATGTCCCAACAATGCCGCTGTAAGGGCTATGGTGAGGTTGTCTATATCCGGTGGAGAAATCGCCTCAACGAAAGCGACAATCAGGGTGATCGCGCCGATGGGAATAAGATAGTCTGTAATCGGCGCCGGGAAGACCCTAGCCAGTACAAACACTTCGATGACGATTGTTGTGAGGACAAACCCACCGATGAAAAATCCCAGACTTCCCATCCAGGTTTTTTGGGAGCTCCAGGGAAGCTTTCTGATGCCAAAGCGACGGCCCAAAATATCCGCCAAACCATCTCCACCACAAACCAGCATCAGGGCGACGATGCCAATGGGCGAATTGCGCCAATAGAGAATGGTCAGCACGACGAATACAATGCCATAGTACAAGGGGCCGCGTAAAATTTCCCGCCGATCCCCAGTCCGTGACATGGCAGCCACCGCTGCTTGATCCTGGATGATCCCCAGACCGACGAAAACGAATTGCAGGGTGATGGCGAGAGGAACCAGAGCTGCCAGGAAACGCGAAGCTGGCAGGTTGTGGAAAAGCAACCAACACAGGACGAACAGCGGTCCTGTGCCGATATGGATGATTTTGCGGCTAAGGGCGCTGTTAACCCAGCCACGGTGGGCGAAAAAGTCGTTCAGACGCAGCCAAACCAGTGAGGTTGCAAATGTGAGCGTCAGCGCCAAAAGATCATTGCCTAACATGATCTTTCTCCATTGCGACGTCTATAGTTGAAAAAGCGAGCAATCCGTTGTGGATTGCCCAGAAACGCAAACAGATATTATGGAGGCTCCTTTCTGCCGAAACGGTGTGGAGCCGTCCGAATTAGCGATCCGCTCGCCGCTGAAATTCTCTTTCCATTTCACGCTGGACATCCCGTTTCGCGATGGCTTCCCGTTTATCATATAGTTTTTTGCCTTTCGCTACTGCAATTTCGACCTTTGCCCGTCCGTTTTTCAAATAGACGCGCACGGGTACGATGGTGACGCCCTTTTGCCGCACCTGATCCCAGAGCTGGCGGATCTCTTTGCGATGCAGTAACAAACGTCGCGGGCGGCGTGGTTCATGGTTATAACGCCCGGCCTGTTCATAAGGGGCGATATGCGCATCCTCCAACCAGGCTTCGCGCCCATCTACTCGCACATAAGCCTCTGCCAGACTGATCTGCCCTGCACGGATGGATTTAATTTCGCTGCCTTGCAGCGCAATGCCGGCTTCGAGTCGCTCCAAAAGAAAATACTCGTGGCTGGCTTTTCGATTGGTTGCAACAACCTTAATGTTCGATTCCATTCGTCTTATTTTAACATACGTAATGACGCGCCGCGCAATAATTTCGAGAGATCGAATTTTGTTGCTAGTGGTGAATATCAATAATTTTGGAAAATCTGTTGAACCAGTTGATGTATCTGCGGCCATTTGGGAGCCAGTACGTTAGCGCCTTCTGAGGTTATAAAAGGAGTGGTCATCTCACGACTGATAACGTGACTGTCTATTCCATCCGGGCCGGCGCGCAGAAGGGCAAATCCAATGCGCGGCCACAGCCAAACAGGAAGGTTCGTGTCAACCGAATGAAAGAATGCGCGGAGAACCGCGGGCAGACGCGGCCATTTCGTGGGGCTGAGCAGGTTTTTGAATAGGGCCTTGATCATCAATTGCCCATGCGCCATGCGAAAGAAGTCGTCCGAATCGGCGCGATGTCGTACGAATGCCAATGCTTTCTGTCCGTTGAGATGGTGTTTTCCTGGCGGGTAGCCGGCGGTGGTTTCGTTGAGAACAATATCCACTCCTCCCATAGCATCTACGATTTCGCGAAAGCCTTCGAAACGAATCCGCACGTAATAAGGTGCGTCAACGCCGAAGTTCAAGGCAATGGTTTTCCGCAGAGCTTGCGGCCCGCTGCCGGGTTTCTCTCCTTCTGCGAAAAAGTGCGCCGTGTTGATGCGGTTTTCGCCATAGCCGGGGATGGTTACCCATAAATCACGCGGGATGGAGAGTAGCCCGATATATGGTTTTAGCGGGACAATGGTGGCCAGCATAATCGTATCGCTGCGCGCCAGGCTGCTGCCGGGATCTACATAATCAATGCCAATCAACAGGAGGTTGGTGCGCGCCGGCGCGAGCAAATACATCCCAACAGGCAGAAGCAAGGCGATCAACGCCAGTAGCGGCAGGATACAACCGGGGCTGATGGGGCTGCGGTGTTTTGGCTGGATTCGTTGACGCCTTGCCGGGTATTTAACAGGCGCAGGACGAGAGGGTTGAGGAGGTGGTGGTTGTGGAACATACGTTCCGCCCGCAGGTGCTGGTGGAGATGGCGGGCGCAACGGCTGCTGGAACGTCGGCTGGCCTCCTGGTGGTAGATTATTTGGCGCATGGGGAAACGTTCCTCCAGGCGTTGGCGGCCTGGGGCGACTGGGTTGTGTTTGATCGGATGGATTGGATTTGGAAAACATAAGTTTCTAAGGAGTATTCAAGAAATAGCTCAGGGCGGCTTGCATAAACGGATCTGCTCCCGTCTGAAGCTCTTCCTCCGAGATAAGAATATCAGGCTGCAGTCCACCTTCGCCGATTGGGGGTTGCAGCCCAGGAATCCACCAGCGGGCGGAGGTGACATGCAAGCTGGAGCCGTCCTGCAAGGTGAATACCAGTTGAATGGAATCTTTGCCATAGCTCGGCGCGCCAATCAACGGAGCGCGGTGTTGAGCTTTTAAGGCGCCGGCGGTAATTTCGGCTGCGCTGGCGCTGCCGTGGTTGATCAGCACGGCTAAGGGGATTTCGGATAGAGGGCCAGGTTTTTCTACCCTATAAGTGCGAACCTCCTGGCCGCGGTATTGTTGTTCCATCACAATCCCCTCTTTCAAGAACAATCTGGCGATATTGACACCAGCGTCCAGCAAACCGCCTGGGTTATCGCGCAAGTCCAGGATATAAAAGACTGCGCCGCGTTGCGTCAAATCCTGCATTGCGTGTAAAATTTCTTCTGCGGTGCTGGCGGCGATCAGATTGACTTTTGCGATACCCAGGCGTGGTTCATCGGTAGCCAGCCGCCAGGTCACAGAAGGTAAGGGATATTCAGCAAACTCAACAATGACCTCGAAGGGGGCGAATTCGGGCGGACGGCCTATCTCAAGGCGCGCCTTCTCTCCGACTGGACCGCGCAGGGCGGCTTGCACAGTGTCGGCTGGTGTTTCGGGCGTTAACTGTAGGTCATCCACTGCCAGCAGGCGATCTCCTTCGAGCACCCCGGCTTTTCGAGCGGGACCGTCTGGAAAGGGAAACAACCTCCAAAAACCATCGCTGCCCTGCTCAAGATCGGCGCCAATGCCGCCATAGCGACCTTCCAAACGGTTCCCTTCCAATTCGTTTTGAGGCGGCTCGAGGAATGTCGTGTAAGGATCATCATAGGCTTGAAGCATTCCGCGAATCATGCCATATTCCATGGCGGGCGCAGCAGGGAGTGGTTTGAGGCCATGCTCAGCGAGCAATTGATAAGCCTCCTCCAGAAGAGGCAAACGCGTTTGTGTTTGCCGCCAGCGGAACACATAACCGGCGCCAAATGAACCGGCTGCCAGCGTAAGAATCAATAAGGCGAAAACAGTCTTTCGAACGAGGCGCATTGTATGATTAGACGGGAATAACTTCAGGTGGGTTCCACGCGAAGACCATTGTACACATTACTGGCGTGTTTCGAACTGGTTTTTGGGACCCGGCTGAGCCAGAAGGCGTGCAATCGGTCGTAAATCCATCCACCATTGCTGTTTCGGGCGTTGAAATTTCAAGTCCACCATTCGAGGAAAGTCTTCCAGATTATGGAATTTGATTTCTTTGCCTTGCAACCCAATAAACGCGCTTTGCCCGCTGCCGGATTCAACCTGTTCAATCAGATAATTGATAGAGCGCGTTGCCAGACGCGTCGCCTGGATGCGGTCGAAGGGCGAAGGATTACCGCCTTGTTGCAAGTGACCGAGGATGGATTGACGCACGTCGTACAGGTCGCGACCCTCTTCTTCAAAGAGCTTGCACATAAAAGGCGTATCATAGACATCGTTGGCGTTCTCGTTGCGGATCATCAACCCTAAACGTTTACCGTGTTTGAAGCCGTAGTTTAATGCCTCCACATCGGCTTGCAAATCTTTGAGGGTTACACCTTCTTCGTGTAGGTAAACGCGCTCTGCACCGGTGCTTAAGCCGCTCATCAGCGCCAGGTATCCGCAATGACGTCCCATCACTTCTACCACGAAGACTCGCCTCAGAGCGACAGCGGAATCTTTAATCTTGTCCACCGCTTCGACAATGTTGTTCAACGCGGTATCCGCGCCGATGCTGAGATCTGAGCCAGGAAGATTATTGTTGATGGAGGCGGGAAGACATACAATTGGGATATTGAAGGCAGGATAATTGTCCCGCAAAGTGAGAATCTGGTAAGCGGTTTCGTAACCTGCCCATCCCCCAATCATCAATATCCCTTCAATTTGGTGATCCTCGATGGCGCGGGCGATGGCGTAAAAATCTGCGCCGGATGGGACGCGGCGGCTTGTGCCCAGCTCGCAGCCGCCGCGCGATGCCCAGCCGTTGACGCTCATCCAATCCATTTCCTGGATTGCGCCCTCCGCCAGACCGGGGAAACCATTCCGCACACCCAACATGATATGCCCTCGGTCTATCCCAATGCGCACCGCGGCGCGCACCGCTGCGTTCATTCCGGGCGCCGGCGCTCCGGCGTGAATAACTGCCAGGCGCAGACGTCTTTGCCCCTCCTGAGGCGGATGCGGCAATACGCGCAACATGGTGAGCAGCGTCTGAAAGGCTTCGATAAAACTGGTGCCGCGCAGGTTCATAGCTGTTTCATAATCATGATTTTGGATTGCTTCAGCGACAGCGTGCGTTTTTTCAACGCACTCCATCAGGGGCGAGTGGGTGATGCGGTTGCCGCGCAAACCGATCAATTGAGGTTCGCTCAATGGATCCGCGGAGAGTAGAGTTTCAACAGCCGCGTGACCCAGTAAGGTGCCCAGGTTGCGGTCAAACGCGCTGGGTGCGCCGCCGCGCTGCACATGCCCCAACACGGTCACACGCACTTCTTCGCCGAGGGTTTTCTCCAGGGTATTCGCCACCTCGGTGCTGCCAATGTAATTGCCATACCGGTCGCGGGCGCCCTCAGCAATCACGACGATCGAGTCGCGCCGCCCGGCCTGCCGTCCGGCTTTCAGACGGGCGCACATCACCTCCCGCCAGTTATCCACCGCTGGAGGATTTTCAGGGATCAACACCCAATCTGCGCCGGTGGCCAGACCGCCCATCAACGCCAGGTAACCGCAGTTGCGCCCCATCACTTTAACGACAAAGGTCCTTTGGTGGCTGGCGGCGGTGCTGCTGATTGCGTCAATGGCCTCGGTGATGCGATGCAAGGCAGAGTCGGCTCCAATTGTCATGTCGGTGCCGAACATATCGTTGTCAATGGAGCCTACAAGGCCAACAATACGCAGATGGGGATGCGCCTGGGCTTTCTCCGGGGTGATTTCGCCTTTTTCCACCAGTTCCGCGATCAGCCCGCTCCACTCCTGACGGAAGATATTCGCGCCGGTGAGGCTGCCATCGCCGCCAATAATCACCAGACTGTCAATATCCCTTTCGATGAGATTACGAGCTGCCTGCAAGCGGCCGGCGCGGGTGCGGAACGCTTCGCTGCGGGCGGTGCCGATGATAGTTCCCCCGCGATGAATGATGCCGCCGACGGAATCCCAATCCATCGGACGAATAAAATCGCTGCCTTGCACCAAGCCTTCATAGCCTTCAAAGATGGCATACACTTCAACGCCGCGGTCCAGGGCAGTCCGCACCACAGCGCGGACGGCGGCGTTCATTCCTTGAGCGTCGCCTCCGCTGGTCAAGATGCCGATGCGCGAGGTTGATTGTGTCGTCATAATTCATGCTCCTGTAGCAGGAAAAATCCATACAGACGGCTAGTATAACCGCCTGAGAAAGGGGTGTCAAATCAAATCGGCGCGCCAAAAATAAGAGCAACCAGGCGCGTATGAGAAAATCGTCCAATGTTCGATGATTTTCTCATTTGACTCTCTTGATTAAAGTAGTTACAATAAACTTTGTAAATTAGATCGAATTTCTCTATAATCAGACAGTAATCACGGAGGATTAGGTTATGACACGCAAGATCAGGTTGCTCTTTGTTTTGATGATTGTGGCAATGATATTTGCCCTGCCAACCGCAGCCCTGGCCAACAAGAAGGTGTTTCGGGCGTCGTTGTCGGGTCCAACCGGCGGTAGAGGTTCTTCAGTTGTTGCTACAAATATTGATGGCAGCATCCATGTCACATTAAGGGCGATCAACCTTTCCAGCCCCGTGACCGCTGCTCATATTCATTCTTCAGTGGATGGTTCTATCCTGGTGACCATCTGCAACAGCGCCTCGCCGACGGCTGGCGTGCCCTTGTGCACCCCCGCTCCAGAGGGGGGCAACTCAGTCCAGTTAGAGGCAAATGTCACTCCTCAAATGCTGCATATCTCTGGCGGGCAATTAAGACAGGCGCTGGATGACGGATTGACCTATGTTAATGTACATACTACGATGTACCCAGGCGGCGAGGTCTCGGGGGCGCTAGAATTGCGGTAATCCTCTGCGATTTTTCATTCGTTCCGATAAAGCATTATGAAAGCAGCACCGCTCAGGATCCAACCTGGGCGGTGTTGTTTTTCTGCGCAAAGAATTATAATCGTCTCATCTTATGGGCTGGGCGATGGAGAGCAGGATACAGGATGTTGTTAATTTTGATCTGGCTGGCGAGGATGTCGCGCCAGTCGTCCTCTTTGCATTTAACCGACCGCGCCATCTACGTCGGGTGCTGGCCGCGCTGCGCAACCAGAACGTCCATAATCTGATTTTGTTTATTGACGGAGCGCGTCATTCTTCAGAGTTGCCGAAGGTGGAAGCCTGTCGTCGCCTGGCCGAGAGCGTAGATTGGGCGAACACTGAGTTGCACTTTTCTGGAACAAATTATGGTTTAGCCGGGCTGATCAACTGTATCACCCAGGTTTTTGAACAGCATTCGCAAGCGATATTTTTGGAGGATGATTGCCTGCCTGCGCCAGGTTTTGTGGAGTTCATGCGCTGCGCGTTGGATAAATATTCCCAGATGAAGACCATATTTTCGATCAGTGCCTATCAACCCTTGCGGGCGGATCAACTGCCCAATCAGAAGGCGGCGCTGATCGTCAGCGCGCGGTTTAACTGCTGGGGCTGGGCAACCTGGCAGGACCGTTGGCGCGAAGCATTGCCTTACCTGGCGGATTATCATCACTTATTCGATTATTTGCGCCATGCCCCCTGGATTGCGGGGGATGATCTGCCGTTGGCAGCGCGTTGGATGGCCAGGGGAGATATATCGCCAAGCTGGGATATACAAGTTGCTCTGGTTTGTCTATTTTTGCGTAAATATCATCTAATTGCCAGCCGAGGTCTGGTTCGTAATATTGGGCTGACGGGCGGAGGAACTCATTCGGGAAGGTTTGCAGGATTACGAAACGCAATTTTCCATAACAAGAATGTGGTCAGACGTCTGCCTGAGGGTTTGATCTGGCCTGAGCAGCCGGCGTTAGACTGCGAATATATGCTGCGATTAAGAGACATGATTTTACGTATGAGAGAATGGGCGCCGCGCCGAAAAATTCGGCGCATTGCAAGTGGAATACGCCGCCGATTGGCGTTGCAGCCTGAACGCTGCTTTGCCCTCGATCTCCTCGATGAGCCGCACCCGCCCTATGAACGTCGCGCGCTATTGTCTTATATCACGCACCCTTTTTCAATTCCGCTCGATGACTCACGCTCATTGCGCCATATTAATATCTGGCATGCACGCCAGATTGTACGCGCGCTGAATGGAATGGGTTATTTGGTAGATGCGATAGATTACCGTGATCAAAGCTTTACACCAACCGCTGAATATGATTTATTTATCGGACATGGCGGGATCAACTTTATATCAATCGTCAAACAACTGCCTGTCAGAACGCGCAAGATATATTTCTCTACAGGAGCTTATTGGGGTTTTCACAACCAGGAAGAGAAAAAACGCTTCGAGGCGCTGCGTTCGCGGCGCGGCGTTGACTTGCCGGCTGATCGGTGGATTGCGCATTCTGAAGAAGATGCGTTGCATATTGCTGAGGGTATATTGGGCATTGGAAATGAATTCACCCGTCAAACTTACGCTATCTATTCCAACGTGGAGATGATCCCGGGCACTGCTTTGTACGACGACTTTCCTGAATGGTGTGATAAAGACTTCGGACTCGCACGGTCGAATTTTTTGTTTTACGCCTCGAGAGGCAATGTTCATAAAGGGCTGGATCTGCTGCTGGAAGCCTTCTCTGATCTGGAGCAACATTTATGGATTGTGGCGCCGATTGAGGCGGCGTTTCGTCGAGTTTATGAGATTGAGTTGTATCGTCGAGCGAATATCCACTCGTTGGGCTGGGTTCAGCCGCGCTCCTCGGCTTACTATCGGGTTATGTCGCGCTGCGCCTGGTGTATATTGCCCTCTTGCAGCGAGGGGCAGTCTCAGTCGGTGGTGGATGCCATGAACCAGGGGCTTGTTCCGATCGTCAGCCGCTCCTCTGGGGTGGATGTGGAGGATCTTGGCTATTTCATTGAGCCTGTAACGATTGAAAATATTCGCTCTCTGGTCTTGCAGGCAGCCGCCTTGCCCGAAGATGAAATCGCCAGACGCTCTAAAGCGGCGCGACAGACGGCGCAGCGTGTTTACGGGGATGACCGCTTCGGCCCAAACTTTCAAAAGGCGCTCAATCGCCTGTTGGGCCTCAAGTAGCCTATGGAATGAATCTGCGCGCGGTGTTAAAAATGCATGTGGTCGTAGATGGGATTATCTTCCAAAAAGACCCGCATGGGGGGATCGCCAGGGTGTACCGCGAGCTGTTGCCGCGCATGTGTGAACAATCGCCCGACTTAAGTATTACCTTAATCACCGATGGCCCTCTGCGCGCGGCTCTACCACAACATCCACAAATTCAAAAGAAAGCTTTACCGCCTATTCGACGGACTTTGCGCCCTAAAGGTGCTCTGCGTCTCGCGCTCTATCCATTTCGACGCGTCGCCGGTCGGTTGTGGAACGTCGTCCGCCAGGGCTGGGTGGGAAGCGGTGACGGCGCAATCTGGCATTCGACTTTCTATACAACGCCGGCGCGCTGGCGCGGTGCGCAGGTCGTTCTGGTGCATGACATGATTCAAGAGCGGTTCACGCAATTCTTCAATGACCCAATGGATGAGGTGGGACGAGATCAAAAACGCCGCTGCATCCAGAGCGCCACGGTGATCGCTTGCAATTCCGAAACCACTCGCCAAGAGATGGAGAATTATTACGGGAAGCTGAAGCAACCCCAACATGTGATTTACCTGGCGCACAGCGAAACCTTTCGCCGCCTGAGCGCTGATTCCTTCTCCACGCTGGACCAGATACATGAACCATTCTTGCTGTATGTGGGCAGCCGCGTTCACTACAAGAACTTTGCTCTCTTGCTACAAGCCTATGCTGGCTGGGAACAGCGTGAACGGGTTCGTTTACTGGTGATCGGCAAGCCGTGGCAGCCAGAAGAGCACCGCCGACTGGAAGATCTGAGGATTGCTGGGCGGGTCCAACAGATCGAAAACGTGGATGATGAACTACTTTGTCAGTTGTATAACCGCGCTGTGGCTTTGGTTTATCCATCCTTGGCAGAGGGTTTTGGCATTCCTCTGCTGGAGGCAATGGCTTGTGGTTGTCCGTTGGTGGCTTCGCGCATTCCTTCGACGCTCGAAGTGGCTGGAGATTTAGCATTTTACTTTGAGCCGGACGATGCGACCCAACTGTGTGCGGCGTTGGATGCGTGCCTTGCTCAGGGAAAGGACCCGGCGCGTCTGGCGGCTGCCGAGCGGCGGGCGGCGCAATTCTCCTGGGAACGCAGCGCCGGTGCGATGCTCGCGGTTTATCAGGAGGCGCAAGCCCTCCAACAGAGGGTTATCTTGTTATGAGTGATTTACCCCTGGTCTCTTTGATTACGCCATGTCTCAATCAAGGGGCTTTTCTGGAAGAAACCATTCGATCCGTGCTTGACCAGGGTTATCCCAGGCTGGAATATCTGATTATAGATGGCAGCTCAACCGATGGTAGCCTGGACATCATCCGCCGTTATGCAGATCGTTTGGCTTATTGGACTTCAGAGACCGACCGCGGTCAGGCGCACGCCATCAACAAAGGTTTGCAGCGGGCGCAAGGGGAAATCTTGGGTTGGTTGAACGCGGATGATGTGCTTGCGCCGGGGGCCATATTTCGCGCTGTGCAGGTATTTCACCAAAACCCTGCTGTGGATGTGGTGTATGGGCATCTGGAACGCATTGACGCAGAGGGAAATTTACTCCCCACGCCAGAATTGCCAAAGGATCGGGTGTTGTTCAACAAATCACTGGTGATTGGCGAATGTGTGGTTAATCAACCTGGGTCCTTCTGGCGCAGACGAGCAATGGAACGCAGCGGTTTGCTGGATGAAGGGTTGCATTATGCTCTGGATTATGAATACTGGATTCGGCTGGCGTTGGATGGGGCGCAATTCTTCCGGCTGCCAGAGACGGTTGCGTACTTTCGCCTGAGCCACGCCTCAAAAACGGTGAGCCGCACGGCGGCCATGGCCGTTGAGCAATTAGGGGTTCTGGAGAAGTTGTTGGCAATCCCGGATTTGCCCGATCGCCTGGGCGTCAGCTCGCGACAAGTGGATGAACAGGCCCGCCGCGCAAAGGCGCGTATTGCTTTGCATGCAGTATATGGATACGCCAAACAAAGCGAGTGGCTCAAAGCGGCGCGCTGGCTCTCTTATGCTTTGAACAACGATCTTTTCGTTGTGTTCGACAAACGTTGGTGGCAGTTGGCTGCAGCCAGATTGGCGCGGCGTAACCTGAGACGAGGGAAATAGAGAAGGTTTTATTTCTGCTCGCGACGGGGAAACTACATTTGGATATAATACACGGGTGCATGGAGTTGTTGGAGGAAACCTTTGCCCACCAAATTGAGTCATTACGCTGAAGGCGTTATGGAAGCCGCCTGGCTGTTGGCGGTTCTCATTACGCCGGTCTTTTTTAATGTGTATTCAAGCCGCATCTTTGAGCCGGATAAGATCACTCTGTTGCGCTCATTGGCGCTGGTGGTATTAGCTGCCTGGATCGTCAAGCTGGTTGAAGAGGGCGGCACACGCTGGGAGACTGTTGCATCCAGTCAGGGTGGCTTCAGGGGGCGGCTGAAAGTGCTGATGCGCACACCGCTCATCGGGCTGGTCTTGGCGCTGGCGGTGGTTTATCTGCTGGCGACCATTTTTTCAGTGACGCCCTATACCAGTTTTTGGGGATCGTATCAGCGTTTACAGGGCAGTTATACAACCCTCTCGTATCTAATCCTGTTCGGCGCGCTCGTTGCAAACTTGCGCCATCGGGCGCAAGTGCAACGCCTCATCATTGTTGCGATCTTGTCCAGTTTACCGGTCAGCCTATACGGTATTTTGCAACGCTACCGGGCGGACCCCATCCCGTGGGGCGGCGATGTCACCGTCCGCATTGCCGCCAATATGGGCAACTCGATCTTCGTCGCGGCTTATCTGGTGATGGTGTTCCCGCTAACCGCCATGCGCCTTATTGAATCCTTTGAAGCTCTGTTGCAGGATCGCGGTCCTGCGCTGGCTAATTTTGCCCGCGCCACCGGGTTCACGTTCATCGCCGCCTTGCAGGCGATAGCCCTGTATTTCAGCGGTAGCCGCGGCCCCTGGCTGGGCTGGGGCGCCAGCCTGGTGTTGTTGTGGCTGGGACTTTCATTGATTTGGCGTAAGCGTTGGATGACGATGGCGGGCGTGATTTTAGCGTTTGCGGCAGGCGCTTTTTTAGTGACGCTCAATATCCCTGGTGGGCCATTAGAAAGCCTGCGCAATCGGCCCGAATTCGGTCGCCTGGGTCAACTTCTGGATGCAGAAAGCCGCACCGGCAGAGTGCGAACGCTCATCTGGCAAGGGGCAGCAGAATTGGTGCAACCGCATGAGCCTTTGGAATACCCGGATGGGCGCAAGGACATCTTCAATTTTCTGCGACCGCTGATCGGTTATGGGCCGGAAAGCATGTACGTGGCCTATAACCGTTTTTATCAGCCGGAACTGACCCAGGTTGAAAAGCGCAATGCTTCCCCCGACCGCTCTCACAATGAAACCTGGGACTCTTTGGTAATCACTGGTCTGCTTGGGTTGATCGTCTATTTGGCTTTGTTTGGCTCGGTGGTTTACTATGGCCTGAAATGGCTGGGATTGGTGAGCAGCCCGGTGCAGCGGAATTTTTTCCTGGCGTTGTATTTGAGCGGCGGTGTCCTGGCGACGGCAGTTTTCTGGGCGTGGAAAGGCGTGGCTTATCTGGGGGTGGCGCTGCCCTTCGGTATGATTTTTGGTGTATTGGTCTATCTGATCGTCGCTGCTTTAACCACGCATTCCACCAGCGAAGTTACCGGCGATGACCGGCTGCGCGCTTACCTGTTGCTTGGTCTGGTGGGCGCGATCACTGCGCACTATGTCGAGATCAATTTCGGCATTGCGATCGCTGCCACGCGCGTGTATTTTTGGGTTTTTACTGCGCTAATTTTGTTGGTCGGTTGGATCTTGCCTCGCCGGGGAGAATATCGTTTGGCGCTTGAGACAAATCGCGAGAAAGGCGGATTATCCTCCTCAGAAGCAATGCCATCCTCTGGAATGCAGGTTGATCGCTCCACCGAAATCCGCGGCGGAGCAATCAGCACTTCCGCGCGAAGAAAGCAAAGGAGGGCGGCCGCGCGTCCGACAGCGCAAGGTTACTTGATTCC
Source organism: Anaerolineales bacterium (assembly GCA_020060465.1). GTDB lineage: Bacteria > Chloroflexota > Anaerolineae > Anaerolineales > UBA4823 > RBG-16-57-11. The sequence goes on along the minus strand of JAGVAD010000030.1, from coordinate 10,526 downwards.
TGGATGGTTACGTTGGGCGTTGATCGCCTCGACGCTGGTCGCGGTACTATTGATGACCCTGGGCTTTGAGTTCATATCGAACGCCAGCCGTAGCCCCAACGCGCTGACTTTAATTGGCAACTCGCTCACCAGTCTCTCTAATGGAGGCGCTTCATTTGGGCTGGTCGCCTTGTTGTTCACCACCTGGTTGATCGGCGGCGTATTATTGATCTCGGAACATTATCGGGAGAACCAGACTGGGGCGAATTCGTCCGAAGATCGTTCCACGGATCAATCCGTTTGGCTGAAAATGACGACCGTAACGCTGGTCGGTTCTGCTGCGTTGGCTTTCTTGTTCTGGTTGTGGCATGCAGAAGGTTTGGCGACCCTTAACCGAGTCAATGCGGATACCATTGCCGTTGTTCTTGCTCAGGTGAGACGTTCTGAAAACATCCTCACTCGATACTATGTTTATTTGTTCATCTTGCTTTTGGGGTTGGCTGGTTTATTGCAGAACGGCGGGTCGCTCATCCGTTTTCGCTGGCCGAGCGCCAGCCTCGCCATTGCAACAGGGCTTTTCTTGCTGGCAATTGTTTTGTCTTCAGTAACCAATTTGAGGGTGATCCAGGCAGATATTGCCTTTAAGACTGGCGAGGTTTTTGCTCGCCCGGGAAGCTGGCCGGTGGCAATAGAAATCTATAAACGCGCCCGCGACTTAGCGCCTAACGAAGACTATTATTATCTTTTTCTTGGCCGCGCCTATCTCGAACACGCCAAGACGATCCAGGATGAGCAGGAACGCGAATCGTTAATCGCCGCCGCTGCTGAGGACTTAAAAGAAGCGCAGCGTATCAATCCGCTCAACACTGACCATACAGCGAACCTGGCGCGTTTATATAGTTTGTGGTCCACCTTTCCCAACGATCCAGTAGAGCAAGCGACATATGCCAGCCTGGCGGATGAATATTTTGCCCGAGCAGTATCGCTGAGCCCGAAAAACGCCCGCTTGTGGGGCGAATGGGCGGCGCATACGATGAATAATCTCCATGATCCGCAAACGGCCTATCAGCGTTTGCAGCAAGCGCTGGCAATAGATCCCTATTACGATTGGACGTATGGTCTGATCGGCGACTATTATGGGCGTTTCATTAGTAAAGACCCCAACTCTTCTGAAGGGGAAAAGGAAGAAGCTTTAATTCAAGCGGCGGAATATTACACCCGGGCTTTGAGTCTGGCTGAACCGGACAACATTGGCCTAAGCTACGGCTATCTGGTTTCCTACGCCGGCGTGCAAACGCAATTGGGTAACCTGCCCCAGTCTATTCTGGCTTACGAACGGGCGGTGCAATTGTGGCCGGATAACCCTGACCGCTGGCGGATAGAGGCCGCTCTGGCGCAACTTTATGCTCAAATTGGCGATTTGCAAACTGCCTTGCGGTACGCTCAGAGCGCTTTGGCGATTACGCCTCAGGATCAACGCGCCACGGTGGAGGAGCTTGTCCGCCAGTATGGTGGGCAACCGTAAAATGGATCAAGCGAGCGCAAATTGGTCGCCTTCGCAATTGCGCTGATTCTCGATCTGTTGTTCATCCCGTTGATTCGGCGGGTGAGTTTGCGTCTTGGACGCGTCGCTCAGCCGCGCCCCGACCGATGGCATCGCCAGCCGACCCCTACGTTGGGGGGATTGGGCATCTTTGCTGCTTTTGTATTGGCGCTGTTGGCGAGTCGGCTTCTCCCCGGCGGCGAGAGTATCGGTTCGAATTGGGCTTTTCTCAGCGGCGCGGCGATGATGTTTCTCCTGGGGTTGTATGATGAATTTCGCCCCATGTCGCCCAGCGCCAAACTGGTTGGTCAAATTCTGGCGGCTGCCGTGGTCATTCTGTTGGGTTATACCAGCGCGTTTTTTACGCCAAAAATCGCCAACACATTGATCGCCCAAATCCCCAATATCTTACTGACGTTTATATGGTTGGTGGGCATCACCAATGCAATTAACTTACTGGATAATATGGATGGTCTGGCAGGGGGTATTGCGTTTATAACTGCTGGAGTGTTGAGCTATTTTTTCTGGCGTACGGGCGATCGTAGCTTGCTCATTATTTCGTTGGCTTTGGCGGGCAGTGTCTTAGGCTTTTTAGTCTTCAATTTCCCACCAGCGCGTATTTTTATGGGCGATAGCGGCAGTCTGTTCCTGGGTTTCACCCTGGCAACTCTGGCCATCGTTCATCAAAAGCAGCAGGCGTCTGACGTGTTGGCGGTGCTGGGTGTGCCAACTTTACTGTTTATGCTCCCTATTCTCGATACGATCCTGGTGACGTTCACTCGTTTGCTGCGCGGCCAATCTCCGGCGCAAGGTGGGCGCGACCATACCTCACACCGTTTGATTGCCTTTGGCTTGAGCGAGCGGCAGGCGCTGTTTGTATTATATGGCGTGGCGTTGTTATCCGCATTAATGGCTGCAGTGATTGAATCGGTGAATTATTGGTTGAGCCTGGCGCTCGTCCCATTCTTGTTGGTGGTAATGGCCTTATTGGCCGCTTATCTGGGCGGAGTGAAGGTGGTCAGCGCTCCTGAAGTCTCGCGCCAAAGAGAGGCGATCGCGCGTTGGATGGTTGAATTGACTTACCGCGCTCGGGTGTTGGAAGTATTGCTGGATTTCATTTTAATAGGGCTGGTTTATTATCTGGCTTTTCTGGTGCGCTTTGGTTTGGTGTTCAATGAGGCGCGCCTGGAGCTTTACTTACAAACCTTGCCGCTGGCGTTGGGCGGCAGCTACCTGGCTTTTTATATCTTTGGCGTTTATCGCGGTGTGTGGCGTTATGTCAGCTTTGACGATTTGCTGCGTTTTGTGCAGGCAGCATTAGGCAGCGCTACATTGCTGGCGGCTTCGATTTTTATACTGGGTTCAACCGACCTGGCGCCCTGGCAAGATGATTTTTCAAACCTTATCCTGGCGTTATTCGCCTTGTTTCTCTTTATGGGTCTGGCGGTCTCACGCTCCTCTTTTCGATTGCTTGATCGGTTAGCGTTTCAACGCCCCAGGCAGGATGAATTGCCGGTACTAATCTATGGCGCCGGTGACGCTGGCGAGCTGGCTTTGCGTTGGATCCAAGCAAATCCTCAAATTAACTTTCGTCCAGTGGGTTTCATTGACGATGACCCTTTGAAATTGGGACGCCAGATCCATGGGATCGAAATTCTGGGGGCGACGCGGGAGTTGCCCACAATCCTTAAACGCCGCCCAATTGCTGGAGTTATCCTGGCTAGCCCTGAAATCACCGCAGAGCGTCGGCAGTCTGTGTTGCAAATTTGTCGTCAGTATGGTTGTTGGGTGCGCAGCCTGCATATGGAATTCGAATTATTGGATTGATGCCGTTGTAAGTGGACGGCCAAGTCTTCCGTTAGCTATGAAATTTGATGGTTTTTGGTCAAAAAGGTAGTGGTACAATCCGTTATTCCCACTCACCGAGCAGAAGGGATAAACATCCATGGCCGAAAATTGGCACTTCACTGCCGCCACACGCTTCAAGTTGTTGGGCCTATTCGTTCTTCTCCTGTTGCTGACCGGCGTCTCAGCCTCCAGCGGTCTCGGTCAACCTGCATCGGATGGCCCGATGCTGCGGCTACGATGGGGTGAGTTTGACCCCACAACAGGTAGCCTGCCGCCGACGCCTGCCGATCTTCAGAGTAATCTCGAACCGGATCAGGCTGGTCTGCGCCTGGTTCAATTCTCCGCTCCCATCGAGGACGCCTGGTATCAGGCCATGTTGGATTCTGGGTTGTTTGTCGTTTCGTACATGCCGGATTATGCTTACCTGGTGTGGGGCGATCAGGCGGCGGTTGAGCGTTTAGCGAAAGTTGCACCGTTGCGCTGGCAAGGAGATTACTTGCCAGCATATGCCTTACACCCGGCGCTGCTCGACGCCGCTTTAGGTGCTGGGGGAAGCGGACAAGATGATAAACCCATAGAAAGCATTCAAGTTAATGTTCAGATGGTGGATCTGCCTGCTGTGCAATCAACTCGTCAGGCGATTCTGGCAGAGGCCGTTCTATTACAACCGCCGTATCATCTATTGACCTACCAAAACTTGAGCATCCAGATCGCCGCGCAACGGCTGACCTGGCTGGCGAGTTTACCCGGCGTGGTTGACGTTGCCCCGCGCCCGAAATTCAGGCTGCTGGATGAGCGCCAGGGGCAGATTATGGCTGGCAACCTCAATGCAGGGGGAACTGCGCCCAGCGCGCCGGGTTATTTGAATTGGTTGATCAGCAAGGGTTTCCCCACTGATCCAAGCAGTTATCCAATTGTGGATGTCACCGATGACGGCATTGACAATGGCAGCGCCACGCCCATCCATGCAGATTTCTATCGTCTGGGTACGATCAGCCAAGGCGACCGATTGATCTATAACTATAATTGGACCTCCGACCCCAGCGCAGACGGCGGGGGTGGACATGGCAACTTGAACGCCGCGGTCGTGGCCGGATATAACAACTTGACCGGCAACACCTACCGCGACCCGCTCGGATACCAGCGCGGTCTGGGCATTAATCCCTTTGGGCGTGTGGCTGGCTCGAAAGTCTTTTCCAACAACGGTTCGTGGAGTTTCAATGGCTTGTATTCTGATTTGATTGGCAATTCCTATAACCTGGGCGCGCGCATCAGCACGAACTCGTGGGGGGGCAGCACTTATGGGGATTATGTACAGGATGACCAGGCGTATGATGCTTTGGTACGCGACGCCTCGCCCTCAACTACCGGCAACCAGCCGATCACCATCCTGTTCGCCGCTGGCAACGATGGCTCCTCGCCAAACACTATCGGCTCGCCTGGCAACGCCAAAAATGTAATCACGGTGGGCGCTTCAGAAAATTACCGCACGCCCTTTGAAACATATTCTTATGACCAGTGTGGCATCTCAACCAGTGGAGCAGATAGCGCTCAGGATATTGCCTCATTTTCCAGCCGCGGCCCCACGGATGATCAGCGCGTCAAGCCCGATATTGTTGCTCCTGGGACGATGATCCTGGGCGCGGCTTCGCAATCCGCGGCTTATAACGGTGGCGGCGTGTGTATTCAATATTACCCTGCCGGTCAAACCTTATATGCTGCGTCGAGCGGCACCAGCCACTCCACGCCGGCTGCCGCCGGCGCCGCCTCGCTGCTGGATTATTTCTATCGTGCGAATTTTGGCGGACAGTCGCCCAGCCCGGCAATGGCGAAAGCTTACCTGGTGAACTCTGCCCGCTACTTGACCGGTTCGGGCGCCAATGATACCTTACCTTCCCCAAACCAGGGCTTTGGGCGGGTTGATTTGGGTCGCGCCTTTGATCAAACGCCGCGCTTTCTTGTAGATCAAACCACCACTTTTGCCTCTACCGGGCAGATATATGAGTTTAACGGCGCAATCATAGACTCGCAGAAACCGTTGCGCGTCACCCTGGCCTGGACGGATGCCCCCGGATCTACGGTAGGTGACTCCTATGTTAATAATCTGGACCTGGAAGTGATCGTTAACGGTCAAACCTATCGAGGCAATGTCTTCTCCGGGGCAAACTCGATCACTGGCGGCCTTGCTGATGCGCGCAACAACGTCGAAAGCGTATTTTTACCCGCAGGAGCGAGCGGCCCAATTACAGTGCGAGTGCGGGCGACGAATATCGCCGGAGACGGTGTGCCAGGCAACAGCGATCCGACGGACCAGGATTTCGCATTGGTGGTGTATAACGCCAGCAATCAGGCTGGGACGCTCCAGGGGGTTGTGCGTACCGCTTCGGGCAATAACCCGATCCCTGGCGCCACAGTGGAGGCTAAAAACTCTGGCGGCGTCGCTTTTCGAACGACGACCGCAGCCGATGGTTCGTATAACTTACTACTAGGGATGAACACCTACACGGTGAGCGCCTGGAAGTTTGGTTATTCTCTACAATCTGTCAGCGGCGTGAGCATTCAAAATAACCAGACCACCACGCGTGATTTCTTGCTTTCCAGCGCTCCTGTACACACATTATCTGGATGCATTACTGACCAGATCACCGGGCAGGGGTTGGCGGCGACGGTGCAGGCGCTCAGCCCATTGGGCGATCTGGCTGCCCAAACGCAAACCAGCTTGGCGAACCATTGTTATCAATTAGATCTATCTGATGGCAGCTACACGTTGCGAGTGGAAAGCCGATTGCATCAAACCCAGGAGGTGGTGCAGACCCTCAGCGGGGACACAGTGCGGAATTTTACCCTGGTTGCAACAACTACCGACGGCTTGCTACTCGGACGCGTGCTTTCGTCTGCTGGGACTGGGGTTGGTTCAGCCTCGGTGGTCATCACGCCGGGAGATTATCAACCCGCGGTTGGCAGCGACGGTTCATTTGAGATCCAATTGCCACATGCCGATTACTCCGTCATGGTTTCCGCTCCGAATTATGCACCGATCGCCGAGACGGTAACTATCCCGCAAAGCAACCTGGTTGAAAGAGATTTTATCCTGCCATCGCCCGTTTTAAATGTCAGCGCTCCAACTCAAAACTGGTATATCCTTCCGCCGGGCGGACAGTTCGATTTGTCCGTGCAATTGCAGAACGCCGGTGATTTCCCGGTGGATTTCAGGGTTTATGAAAGCGACGGTCGCCCGATTAGCGGTGGGCCGGATTTAGGTGGCTATATCTATCTGGATAGTCGGACAACTTCGGGCGTAGCCTATAGCTGGATTGATGCGACAGATGGGACGCGGCTCAATTTAGGCGATGACGAAGAGACCAATGTTCCGATGCCATTCCCATTCACGTTTTATGGGATACCGATTACAAACCTGCGCGTGGGGAATAACGGCGCTATTCTGATGAACGTTGCAACTGGCGAGCTTGATTACAACAATGTTAATCTGGCATCCGTGACCACTCCAATGATTGCGCCTTTCTGGGACGATCTTGATTCGGATACTGGTTTTCTCAGTTATAAGACCGTTGGACAAAGCCCAAATCGGCGCTTTGTCATTGAGTGGCACAACCGACCACGTTATCAGAATATCGGCAACAGCACCTTCGAGGTGATTTTATATGAGGGGAGCAATAATCTTAAATTTCAGTATCAAGACGTGGTCTTTGGCGATAGCCGGTATGACAATGGACGAGATGCCACTGTCGGGATTCGTGGGAACAACGCCTATCTTCAAATTTCTTATAACCAGACTTACCTGGCAAACCAGACAGCACTTTGCTTCCAAGCACCTGGTTCATTGCCCTGCGATCCGGTTGATCTTCCCTGGCTGAGCGTCTCGACCACGCAGGGAACGCTGCCGATCAGTGCGGCGCAGGGAATGATCATTCACCTGAACATGAGCACAACAGGCCGTGGCGCATTTCCCGGCGCGGTGAGATTATGGAGTAACGACCCGCGTCACCAGCCATTCCTGGAGATTCCTATATTGGTGTTGGTTGATGCTCGCTTAAGTTTTCTTCCGATCATTGGGCGCTGAGATGCCTGAAGTTGTGTACGGCTTTTCAAAAACTTTAAGGTTCAATCCCCTGGAAGTCCTTGCGTTTTTGTTAGGTATCCATTAAAATAATTTGTAGGCTGTTAATTATCCGTATTCTCTAAAATAACCGGATTATTGTTGCGAGAACAACCGAAATGGCAAACTCGCCGCGAGGTGGGGACGCAAAGTCATGGATCTGTCTATATGCAGACCGCCAGACTGCCGAAGGTTCTCCTTCAGCAGTCTTTTGCGTTTTATATCCTTTATGCTGACACCACGCTTCGGTTTTCGAAGAACGATAAACAGCGCTTCGGCTGCGCAGAAGTGTTGTTATCGCGCTTGGGGGTAACCAGGTTATCCAAATTGGCCTGACGATGTATCTTGATCGAAAATAGGAGGTGATGAAAATTCTTTCTTGCTTGTTTCAAGTGGGTCTTGGGTCCTAACGTTCTTTCGCAACCATTCAGTACACTCAAGGAGAAACGCGATGAAAGTCAAGTTTTTGAATATCCTTCTTATTTTAGTTCTATCGCTGGCCTTTTCGACGGCTGGCTTTGCTCAAGAGGGCGGTTTCCAGCCTGGGCCAGCCCTTTCCCCCGAATCAACTTATTCATCTGATGCGATAAAAGAAGTCTCACCCAGCCGGGCGATGGTTGACCCGCGCAACTTTCGGGTGGTCAGCGTCATTGCGACCTTCGACGGCCCCGTTGACGCCAATAGCCTGGCTGCCTCGGCCGGCGGTAAAGTGACTTATCGCTTTACAAAGGTGTTCAACGGCGCAGCGATTGTCCTGCCTGGTGAAAGCGTCAGCGAGCTGGCTGCGATGAAGGGCGTCAAGGCGGTGTACCTGGATGAGCTAATGAAGCCGGATACGGAAGTCAGCCCGGCGTTCATCGGCGCGCCCACGGTCTGGAATGCTTTGGGCGGTCAGGAGAGCGCCGGTGAGGGCGTGATTGTGGGCGTCCTGGATACCGGCATCTGGCCTGAGCACCCATCCTTCTCCGATCCGGATCCCTCGGGCAAGCCTTATGCGCCGCCTCCGGTTGCGCCCGGATCGAACGGTTTCGCCGGGGCGCCGCGCAGCACATGTGATTTCGGCAACACAGCATACAACCCGAATGATGCGCCTTTCACTTGCAACAACAAGCTGATCGGTGCGTATAGCTTCATTGATACCTACAAAGCTGTCATCGGGCTGCTGCCGGAAGAATTTGACTCGGCGCGTGACGACAATGGGCACGGCACACACACCAGCTCAACTGCAGCAGGGAACGCAAATGTCTCTGCGACCTTGCTGGGTGTTAACCGCGGGATTGTCTCTGGTATTGCGCCGCGCGCACATGTGATCATGTACCGCGTCTGCGCCGATCAGGGCTGCTTCTCCAGCGACTCGGCTGCCGCAGTGGAGCAGGCTATTTTGGACGGCGTGAACGCCATCAACTTCTCGATCAGCGGCGGCAGCAATCCGTATGGAGATGTCGTCAGCCTGGCGTTCCTGGCCGCGTACGAGAACGGCGTCTTTGTAGCTGCTTCGGCGGGCAACTCCGGCCCCGGCGCAGACACGGTCGCTCACCGCGAACCCTGGACAACCACCGTGGCTGCCAGCACCAGCAACCGCCATTTCATCAGCACTCTGTCGTTGGCGGCGGACAATGGTGATACGCTGCAATTGCAGGGCGCTACGGTTACCGCTGGCATCAGCACCCCCACCCCGGTGGTTTTCCCACCCGTGGGACAGGAACTGTGCCTGACGCCCTTCGCCGCGGGGACATTCAACGGCGAGATTGTCATCTGTCGGCGTGGCGTTAATGCGCGCGTCGAAAAGAGTTACAATGTGATGGTGGGCGGCGCCAGCGGGATGATCTTGTATAACCCAGCGGTGCAAGGTCTGGCGACTGATAATCACTTTATCCCCAGCGTGCATTTGGAAGGCCCAGAAGGTACACAACTGCTGAGCTTTATGTCTGGTCACACTGGCGTGACGGCTACCTTCACCGATGGCCTTGCGACAGCCGTTCCAGGCGATATGATGGCGGCCTTTAGCTCGCGCGGTGGCCCCGGGCAGACCCTGGGCGTCAGCAAGCCCGACATCACCGCCCCTGGCGTGCAGATCCTGGCGGGCAACACGCCTATGCCAGCCACGGTAGTCGGCGGCTTGCCGGGAGAATTGTTCCAGGCGATCCAGGGCACTTCGATGTCCAGCCCGCACATCGCAGGCAGCGCGGCTTTGTTGAAGGCATTGCATCCCAACTGGACGCCAGGGCAGATCAAGTCTGCCTTGATGACCAGCGCGAAAAGCACCGTTGTCAAGGAAGACGGCGTCACCCCGGCTACCCCGTTTGATTACGGCTCTGGCCGCGTGGATCTGACCAAGGCCGGCAACCCAGGCTTGACCTTCGACGAGACGGGCGCGAACTATGTGGCGTTGGAATCGCAGCTTTGGAATTCCAACTATCCCAGCCTGTACGTGCCGGTGATGCCAGGCAAGATCACTGTCCAACGCACAGTGAAGAGCGTGTTGGACAAGAATTCCAACTGGCGCTCCTGGGCAGAAAGCCCGGCGGATGTCAAAGTCATTGGACCGCTGCCGTTCCGCATCAAGCCTGGCGAGACGCACACTTTCAGCATCACAGTGGACGCCAGCCAGGTGCCGTTGGGTCAGGTGCGCCATGCCACGCTTTACTTGCAGACAAATTACGGCAAGCAGGGCGTCATCACCGTGCGTTTCCCGATCACGATCGTGCGCCGTTCACCAGCGGTGAGCCTGAGCAAGGTATGTGATCCGGCGGATATCGGTCTGAAAGCGGACACCACCTGCACCATTACGGCTACGAACAATAGCTTCTCAGAGGCAGCTATCAACATTGTTGACCAGTTGCCGAAAAATCTGACTTTGGTGCGCGGCAGCGTCTCCGGCGGAACGCAGGTAGGCAATCGCAAGGTTGCCTTTGAGGGGTCACTCTTTGGTGCAGAACCGCCTGTTGTCAACGTTGGCCCAGGAACCTCTCCGGCTGGCTACTTGCCTCTATCGTTGTTTGGCATTACGCCGGTTGCCGGTGTGGGCGATGAGACCAT
>JAGVAD010000024.1 GCA_020060465.1 Anaerolineales bacterium | reverse complement strand
GCCCAGTTGGTCAATGGCGTCCTACACGCCTTTCCAGGCGGTGGCGTTGAAGGACTTGTCATCAATGCCGCCGGTGTCGGTCACCTGGCAGGCTTTGAAAGCCGCCGCGGGCGGCTGCGTGGCTGCGGCGGGCGGCTCGGTGGCTGCCGGGGCCGGCGGCTGGGTGGGCGTGGCTGCCGGTTGGCAGGCTGTCAACAGCATAGATGCAACCACCAGCAGCGCCATCAGGTTAAATAACAGCTTCTTGTTCATGAGAGTTTTTCTCCTCCGTAAAATCTTGCTGAGAATACTACTTGTTCTGGTGATAGGGGACTTTCAGGTTATAGCTTGGAAACATTGGACACATCTGTGGCGTAGCACGCACCTCCTTGATCGTATCCGAGATAAGTTGCGGCAGAAATAAGTAATCTGCTTGCCGCTTTGATAAATATAATGCAGCCCGCTGATTATGGCAAGTGATATAAATCATCTGTTTTGATTGCGTTGATTGAACAAAGATGGATTAAACCCAAGAAAATGATAAACTATGGCGAAGACTGCCATGAAACATTTCCGAATGACCGATCGGCGAGTTGTTTTAGCGCGCGCGGGGCGCTGCGTTCAAATATTGGCTTGCGTATGGATGATATGCAGCCTGGCCGCCTGCGCACAGAAAGTCTCCAGCGGCGAAACTGCTCGCACACCTAGCCCTGCTACAGAGACAGCGCGAACGACGCCCTCTATGGTTGCGCCGAGCCCGACCGACGTCCCAACCGAGGCGACTCCCCCGGTCAGCCAGATTGATTTGCAACCGGAAGATCTGCGCGGCGTAATCATCCGCTTCTGGCATCCCTGGAGCGGCGCGGCCAGCGAGACGGTGCGCGCTCTGGTGGAAGAGTTTAATCTGAATAACGAATGGAAAATCACGGCAGTTCCTGTCGCTTATGCGGGTTTAGACAGGCTGGAGGAGGCGGTCAATCAGGCGTTGCAGAATGGTGAACCGCCAGACCTGGTTGTTGGTTATGTGCAGCAGGCGCTCGCCTGGGATGCACAGCGAGCCTTGATCGGCCTGGATGCCTATGTGGAAGACAATTATTGGGGGATACCCGCCGATCAGCGAGAGGATTTTTACCCCATCTTTTGGGAACAGGACATTGTTCAGGGGCGTCGCCTGGGTGTTCCTGTACAGCGTTCCGCTCAGGTGTTGTTTTATAACCGCAGTTGGGCGCAAGAGCTGGGTTATCACATGCCGCCCGTCACCTCGCAGCAGTTCGAGGATCAGGCTTGTGCCGCCGCGCAAGCGAACCAGCGCGACGAAACCCCCGATAACGACGGCTCTGGCGGCTGGATCGCCTCCAACAATTATGCGGCGGCGCTGGGCTGGATTTATGCCTTTGGCGGCGATGTCTTGCAACCGACGACTTCAGAGGCGGATGAGAGCGTCTACCGCTTCAACAACCCAGAGATAAGCGACGCTTTCACATTCTTGCGGGAGTTATTCAACGCTGGTTGTATCTGGGCGCCCGAAATTCCCTACCCGGAGGCAGAGTTCGCCAATCGTTTGGGGTTATTTTCCTCCGGCAGCGTTATGGATATCCCTTACATGGAGCGAGCGATGCAGCGCGCCGGCGGCGATCAATGGACGGTTTTGGCGTATCCCTCTCCGGCAGTAAAACCTGTCATTGCTTCTTATGGCTCATCTCTATCTATCTTTGCTTCGTCTCCCCAGCGCCAGTTAGCCGCCTGGGTATTGCTCCGATGGCTGATCGAACCTCCTCATCACGCCCGCTTTGTTGAGGCGACGGGTTCCTTTCCCGTCCGTAAAGCTGAGCTGGTTTACCTGGAGGATTATCGTCATCGTCACCCCCAATGGGCGGCGGCGCTGGAGCTCATCCCCTACGCCCGCTCTGAACCGGCGATACAGTCGTGGAGTAAAGTGCGTTGGGCGCTGGGAGATGCCTTTACCCAGCTCTTTCGCAGCTATTTCTCATTAGAACAATTGCCTGCGATGTTGAATTACCTGGATTTGACCGCTTCTGAGCTATATTTAGGCGCAGAGAAAAGCGGCGTTTTCGCCACTCCAACCATCACCGAAGGAGCGACACCGCCTGCCACAGTGCCTGTCGCTCCTTCCCCTCCAGCATCTCCCGGCGCGGCGACTCCATAGCAAACGATCCACCTTCCCCGGTGTGGTTGCCGCTCGAACATTCGCCCCAGGACCTGCACTCCATTCCCAGCCTTTATGCGGCAGGCTCATCCAGATTTTCCTGCGCCGGCGACGTTTCTGCATTGGGCGCAGCCACGCCAATATCCACCTCGTCTTCCATGCGGATTTGGCCGCGCAAAAATGCTCCTTCTTCCGTAGCGAAGGCCGCTGTGACGACATCGCCCCATACCCGTCCGGTGGAGCGGATTTCGACCTTCTCCGCCGTGATGTTGCCGCGCACCGCTCCCGCAACGATAACGATATTTGCCCGCAGGTGCGGGCAAGTCACACGCCCGGTGGCGCCAACCACCAGCAGTCCGCGCAGGGCAATATCGCCCTCAAACGCCCCTTCAATGCGCACGCCACCGCTGCCGCTTAGATTTCCTTTCCAGATGACCCCCGGCCCTAAAACGGAGGTTACACGTTCTGTTGGGACAGCCGGCTGCGCTGATGGAGATGGCGCTTCCTCTCGTCTGCGAAACATGACAATCTTACAAACCTCCTCAATGGACCCTGTTCAGGCCGAGAAAACGCCATGCGCCTCAGCCCCCATGTTTGGACGCTCAGGATTCGCCCAACTCTTCAGGTATTCCCAGGATATTGTACCCTGAATCAACAAACAACACCTGCCCCGTAGTTTTTACAGCCAGGTCGGAGCAGAGAAAGACCGCCGCCTTGCCTACATCCTCGATGGTAACGTTCTGTCGCAGCGGGGCGAGGTCTGCGAACCGGCGATACATGGTTTTGAAGCCGGAGACGCCAGCCGCCGCTAACGTGCGAATGGGGCCGGCGGAGATTGCATTCACGCGGATGCCCTGGGGACCAAAATCGTACGCCAGATAACGCACGGAGGCCTCCAGAGCCGCTTTGGCCACCCCCATGACGTTGTAATGCGGAGCAACCTTTTCCGATCCATAATAGGTGAGGGTGAGCAGGGCCGCATTGGGGCTGAAATAGGGTTGAAAGGCTTTTGCCAGCGCGGTGAACGAATAAACGCTGATGTCCATAGCCAGGTGAAAGCCAGCCCGACTGGTATTGTAATAGGGGCCGCTCAATTCGTCTCGGTTGGCGAAACCAATCGAATGCACCAAAATATCCACTTTGCCAAATACGGCAGCCGCTTTTTCCGCCGTCGCCCGAATTTGATCATCATCGGCCACATCGCAGGATTCTACAAATGTACAGCCGATCGCTTCAGCCAATGGCTTGACGCGCCGCTCCAGGGCCTCGCCAGCGTAGCTCAGGCCGAGCGTAGCCCCGTTTTCATGAAAGGCTTTCGCAATTCCCCAGGCGATCGAGCGGTCATTCGCAATCCCAAATATTATCGCAGTCTTCCCTTCGAGCAGGTTCATTCGTTCCTCCGAGTCAGGCGTAATTTAAAGCGGCGCGCCAACCTGCAACGCCGCTACACTAGAAAACCCACAAGGAGACATTTCGTCACGCTCCAGCGAATATTCTACTTCAAAAACAGTATAGTCTCCCTCTTGAGCCTTGGTGATTGAATCCCATCATGGGGTTGTCTAACCACCTGACAGTTTGCAAAATGTTGTTGCGAAGGAGCGCAGCGACTGAAGCAATCCCCTGCTAAAGTTGTTTTCTGGCTGCCGGAAGATTGGATCCTCTCCCTGTGTAGTATTGGATGACCAATGGGATTAATATTTGAGCCACAGAGAGCACAGAGAGCAAGAGAAAATGGAAGGAAATCTTCGCCTATGCTGCGTCTGAGAGGAAAATCGTCTCTCGGTGAACTCTGTGAACTCGGTGGCAATATTTTCATCCTTCGAGGCGAACTGTTGTTCATGACAATGCCAACGTTCAAGAGGGAGACGATCGAAGATTGCTTCGGGGCAAGAAACACTCCTCGCATGACATCGCTCCGTGGAGAGGTGAAACTGTCTGGTGGCTAGTGGGGTTGTCAAGAATAACCATTCGCTCCAAAAGATGAAAATGTCGCCACCGAGCTCGCAGAACTACAGAGGGTCTATTTTCAAAGCAGGCACGAAGTACACGGAGATTTTCTTACTCTTCTCTGTGCGCTCAGTGACTTAATGATCATTCCTATCGTTCATCAACGCCGAATAGAGAGACGGTCAAAGACAGAATATCCTTCCCAATCGAAGGCATGTTGGGAAGGATATTCTGCCAATAAGCAAGGATGCTTCAAAGGCAAGTCAAACCGGCGAGGCGGGCTTTTATAACCTATAACCCAGGGTTTTACTTGACGCCTGTCATTCAGCAGAAATGGTAGAACAGATCTGGAATTTTATGCTGCGGTGGGCGCTTTGTGGTATCCGTTGCCTAAAAAGCGGTCGAAAGTGGTCGCTCTCAAGCGCGCCACCAGTTCTGCCTGCGCGTCGCACCAGACAAGGCGCATAGGGCAATTGTCGCCGAAAACACAGACTCCGTTTGACCCAACGCATTCGTTGAGCATGATGGGACCATCAATGGCTTCAACCACTTCCAGTAATGAGATTTGCTCGGGTGAACGCGCCAAGGATACCCCACCGCGAGCGCCGCGCGAGGTCTGCAACAGGCCAGCTACAGATAATTGCGAGACAATCTTTGCCAGGAAAGAGGGCGGAATCTGCTCTTCTTGAGCAATCTGGCTGGTTGCGGCGCGTTGCTCCGGTCCTAACTGCGCCAGGTATAATACCGCGCGCACGGCATAATCAGCTTGTCGAGTGATTTGCATGCTCTGATCTCCCTTTGTTAATAACAGTTAAGGTTTATTGTCTCTATTTTAGACTGTTTTTAGCCAATTCACAAGTGACACTTATCATGCATCTGAGATGATTGTCATCTTTATTGTATGAGTACTTTCCGATCCGCAGGGTGAAGAGAGCTCAATTTTATGGTAAGATAGTCGCTCAGACAACTAAAGATCATCAGGAGAACCATTATGAAACAGATCTGTGTGATAGGCGTGGGATATGTAGGTCTGGTAACCGCAGCCTGTTTTTCTGACCTGGGCAACCGGGTGATTGCGTTAGATATTGTTGAAGAGAAGATCGCCGGTTTGAAGCGCGGCGAGATGCCCATTTATGAGCCCGGTTTGAAAGAGCTGGTAGAGCGCAATGTAAGCGCCGGGCGTCTCTCCTTTACTACCTCATACGAGGAAGGATTGGAGAACGCCGAATTTGTTTTTATTGCCGTCGGTACACCCTCCGGCGTAGATGGGGAAGCCGACTTGCGTTATGTGGCAGCCGCGGCGGAGACGATTGCTCGCACGATGCGCCACCCCTTGATCATCATCAACAAATCTACTGTGCCAGTGGGCACGGGCGACTGGGTGGCAGATATTGTGCGCACGCACCAACCGACGCCCATTCCTTTTTCGGTGGTCTCTTGCCCGGAGTTCTTGCGCGAAGGCTCCGCGATCAGCGACTTTATGCAACCTCACCGCACCGTGCTGGGTTCGCTCGACCTGGAAGCCGCCGAAAAGGTGGCGCAGTTGCACCTGCCACTACGCGCGCCGATCATGATTACCGATCTGCGCACGGCGGAAATGATTAAATACGCCTCCAACGCTTTCCTGGCTACAAAAATCTCCTTCATCAACGAAATTGCCAACATTTGCGAAGCGCTTGGAGCAGATGTTAAAGAAGTAGCTGTTGGTATGGGCTACGATAAACGCATTGGGCCCATGTTCCTGGATGCTGGTTTGGGCTATGGAGGTTCGTGTTTCCCCAAGGATGTGAAGGCGTTAGCCTTTATGGCGAATGAGAAAGGCCGCCATCCGCAGTTGCTGAACGCGGTGATGGATATCAACAGCGATCGGCGCAAAATGGCCGTCGCCCGCATTACCGAAATGCTGGGCGATCTAAAGGGGAAAACGATTGGTTTATTGGGTCTTTCGTTCAAACCCAACACGGACGATATGCGCGACGCTCCCTCCATTGACATAGCCAATGCTTTGCTGGCCGCGGGCAGTTCGGTGCGCGCCTATGATCCCGTCGCCATGGAGAACGCCCGTTCCATCTTACCAGAGGTGGAGATGTACAACGATGTGTACAGCATGGCTGAGGGCTGCGATGCCTTGATGGTCATCACCGAGTGGAACGAATTTAAGCAGTTGGATCTGGCTACGTTGCGCGACTTGATGCGCCAACCCGTGATTTTCGACGGACGTAACATCTATGATCCAGATACCATGAAGAAGCTGGGATTTCATTATCACGGTTTGGGAAGAGGGTATGACGGGGCGAAGACCGCCGTATTCGCCACCTCGCAGAGCAAGGCATAACCCCCCTGGCGCCTGGAAGAGTGCTTAACGATGACAGATCGCCCGCCAGTATGCGATTACGAGGGCTCTGATTATCAAACCGCGTTTTGGGATGCGGGGGACAGACAGTATGAAGATCGAGTGGAGGAGATCGCCCTGCGGCGTTTATTGCCTGCAGCGGGCGGTCTCCTCCTTGAATTAGGCGCAGGCGCCGGCCGTAACACACCGCGCTATGGCGGTTTCGAACGCATCGTTCTGTTGGATTACTCTCGTACTCAGTTGCAGCAAGCCCGTCAACGCCTGGGAGATTCGGCGCGCTACCTTTATGTGGCGGCGGATATCTATCGCCTGCCGTTCGTCCCGGGATTATTCGACGCTGCCACAATGATCCGCACCTTGCACCACATGGCTAACGCCCCCCTTGCCTTACAGCAGGTGCGCCAGACGCTTAAACCCGGCGCGGTGTTCATCCTGGAATTTGCCAACAAACAGAATCTCAAAGCCATCCTGCGCTATGCATTTCGGCGGCAGAGTTGGAATCCATTCAGCCTGGAGCCGATAGAATTTGCTGCGCTCAATTTCGATTTTCATCCCCGCGCGGTGCGCGCCTGGCTCGCCGAATGCGGGTTTGAGGTGCAACAGACGCTGACCGTCTCGCATTTTCGCATGGCTTTGCTCAAGCGCCTGTTGCCATTAGGGCTGCTGGTGAGAATGGACTCGCTGGCGCAATGGAGCGGGAGATGGTGGCAGCTCACCCCCAGCGTTTTTGTGCGCGCCCAGGTGAAAGGAGGCGCTGCACCTGCACCGGAGGGTCAATTCTTTCGCTGCCCGGAATGCGGACATTTTCCCTTGAACAATGAAGAGGTTGATCATCTAAGGTGTTCTTCCTGCGACCGCCGCTGGCGAATTCGTGATGGCATTTATGATTTTCGTGAGGCGGCTGAATAAACAGCCAAGCTCAGGCTTCGGTCTTTTCCACCACCCAGAAGTGCGATAAACCAAAGAAGCGCAGACGAGTGCGCTCTAAGGTTTGCAACGCTACTCGCAAGGCTTTCCCGACCATTGGCTGGCGGGCGATGATGTTATCGTACGCGCCAAAGATCACCGTGCGCAGAACAAAGCGCACAGGAAGACCCGTAAACAGGCGTTCCAGGTCGCCGAGGGTATAAACGCGTACATGGGGCGCCAGCCGATTGCGCCAGCCTCGCGGCAGGTAGTTGACCAGCGGGATATTGCCAAAGCGATATTTTCCGCGCCAATAGACGCCATGCGTCTCAAAAGGATAGCCGCGGTTGGGGACAAAAATGGCGATGCGCCCGCCGGGTTGCAGCACGCGCAGCATCTCTCGAACGGCCAGCCGGTCGTCCCGCACATGCTCTAGCACCTCATGACTCAAGATAAATTGAAAGTGATTGTCCGGGAAAGGCAATTCTTCGCCAGCCGCGCAGAGAATGGAGGCATTGGGCAATCGGGCGGCGACGGTTTGCGCCTGCCGGGCGCGGGTAAAATCGTATTCCAAACCAATGATCGCCCCGGCGTGAGGTGCAAGCCGTTCAACATACATGCCCACGCCGCAGCCATTTTCCAACAGCCGACCAGCGATCCGTTCTCCCGCGGCGTCCAGGATCATTCGCAGCCGGCGTTCCTGGCCGGCGCGCCACACATAAGATGGTTCACCGCAGCGGGCGGCTTTTTCGAGATCACGCTTGTCCTCTGAATTCATATTCTGTCTGTTGTTCTCAACGCCTCAAGCAAAGGAACTCCTGCAATCGCGCTGTATGCGCCACAGTTCCATGCCGCCAGGCGTAGCGGATTGCTGTTTATCCTGTGACGGTAAATGGTTTCAGCCCCCAATAGATGGCGACCGCACCCAACATCATACGCCGAAAGCCTACCTGTTGAAAGCCAGCCTCCATTAGGCGCACAGCCAGTCGTTCCGGCTCAAGGAAGCCCACCGTTGAGTCGGGCAGATAACGATACGCTTCCGCCTGACCGGCGATCAGGCTGCCCAAGGCAGGGATCACTGTGTAAAGATGAAACTCTATTGCTGGACGCAGCAGGTTTTGCGGCGGGGGTGTGGTATCCAGGGCGACGATTCTGCCGCCGGGCTTAAGCACCCGATATTGTTCAGCCAGGCTGCGCGGCAGGTCGCCCAGGTTGCGCAGCAGGAATGCCGAAACAACCGCGTCGAACACGCTATCGGGAAATGGCAGACGGTTGGCGTCCGCGCCGCACCATTCGATTTGAGCTTTGGCGTGGGTGGCAGATTGCAGACGAGACATCCCAATGCGCATCATATCCAGGGTAAAGTCGGCGGCGACAACATGCAACGAACTGCGCTGTTGCGCCGCCTCTCTGGACAAATCCCCCGTGCCTGCTCCAAGATCGAGCAGGCGACCCTGCCGCGGCAGCTCCGCCAGGCGGATCACTTCTTTGCGCCAGCGCAGGTCTTGTCCGGCGGTCATTATTCGATTCATGAGATCATAGCGCCCGGCGATGCGTGAAAACATCTGCTGCACATAACGGGCGCGTTCATCACCTCTTAGATTGCTCAAAGTTTATCCTCGCATTTTTAGAATCTTGATGTTGTTGACGCTTGCCCATGCAGTTTATGATAGAGGCGCCTGATTTTTCAACAGTTCGGCGTCCTCTTCACGGGCGACGCGCTTGCCTTCCTCCACGTTCACGCGGGTCAGCAAGAAACCGCCCAGGAAGAATAGAGCGATCAGGCTGAGCACTGCTGGCCGGCTGCTGCCAAAAACGATGCCGGCTGCGGCGAACATGGCCGGGCCGATGATGGAAGAAAATTTTTCCATGATGCCGAAAAGTCCAAAAAATTCGCCGCTCTTCGCCGCCGGCGACATGGCTGCATACAGGCTGCGGCTGAGCGCCTGGCTGCCTCCCTGGACGACCGCAACCATCCAGGCCAGGAACCAGAATTCGACCACCGAATCCAGGAAATACCCCCAGATTGCAATCAGGGCGTAAATCCCTAGCGCCAACAGCACGCTGCGTTGAGTGTCTAATTTCTCCGCCGGGCGCGTGAAGAACACCTTGCCCAACAGCGCCGCCAGAATCAGGCAGACCACTTCCAGCGCTGCGATCATGCCGATCACTAACCCCAGATTGCTTTGTCGTTCCGGCGGCAGCACCTCTACCGAAGCCAGAGTCATACGAACGCCCTGACTGGAGGAGTTGCGTTCGCCGGTGTTTTCCAGGCGCAGGATATGTTCACCGGGCGTAGTCGCTCGATAGGCGCTGCTGGCGTCGTAGCGCAGGGTGGGGTTATAGGCGTCAATCTCTACGGGTGCAAGCGTATCGGGGTCAATCAATCGTTGATCGTCAATATAAACCGCCCAGATGCCATGATCTGGGCCGATGCTGTAATTGATTTTCACCCTCTGACCGTTAAAGGCAAACGCAAAGCTGGCGCCAGATTCCAATGTTGATCGAAAGGTTTGATCCTCATCACTGCCCAGCGCCTGAGCAGAGACGATTTCAGCCTGCCAGTCGCCGATAAAGCGAAACGTCGTTGCCTCGGGGGTGTACACTCCCTGTCCCGCTGCGGTCGCCGTGGCAGGATAAGGCGCAGGGCGAGCGCCGCTCAGATCCGCGGGCAACAAGCGAGAACTGCTGATTCCAACCAGGGGTAGCAAAACCATGTTCAGCGTCACAAACGCCAGGAAGAACGGACGGCGCTTTTCTTCTGCATTGGGCAGGCGACCAAAGATCAGGCTATAGGGAATGCCGACGAACTGCACCAGCAGGAGCGCCAGGATAAGCTCCACCGCCCCAAAACCAAGTTCTGCGCCGTATATGGCGGCTACTCCGATAATCGTGCCAATGCCGTCGTTATAGATCAGGAAGGCGATTAAATATTTGAACAGCTCACGGTAATGTTGAATGTGTCTCAGTGTATTGCCCAGTCGCTTGAAGCTGACCATCACCACATTTTCGCCTTTGCCCAATTTGGCTGTAGCAGCGAGAGGCTCTGGCACGCGGCGGAACAAGGGTATCGAGAATACAGCCCACCACACCGCCACGCTCAAAAATGACAGCCTGGCTCCCCAGGTGCCTGGAATGAGCTGGATCATGGCGATATTGATCGCCAGCAGGATGCCGCCGCCCAAATATCCCATGGCGTAACCGCGCGCAGAAACGACGTCCTGATCTTCCTCTCCGGCGACATGGGGAAGCAAGGCGTCATAGAAGGTGTTGGCGCCGCTAAAGCCGATGCGCCCGATAATTCCCAGGATAGAAGCCAACACCCAATCGCCTGTGCCAACCAATACTAATAAAGCGGTGCTGAGGATGCCAACTCCGGCGAAAATCGCCAGAAAGCGTTTTTTGCCGCGCATGATGTCGGATATAGTACCCAAAATGGGGGAGATGATAGCGATGATCAGCAAAGAGAGGCTGAGACCCGTGCTCCAATAAGCTGTAGCCACGGTGGCGCTGGGCAGCGTCGCGCCGGCCACCTGGCTGAAATACACCGGCAACACCGCGGCCAGGATCGTGGTGGCAAATGCCGAGTTCGCCCAGTCGTACATCGTCCAGGCCCAGATGCGGCGCTGGTATTCCTGTTTGCTCAGGGCGTCAAAGCGAGATGCGGCAACGGTCATGGGTGTTCTCCTTATTGCCAAGCGAGTGGATGAGCACAGAAAAATGAGGGGATTGCTCCTAATTATAACGAATCCTGTTGATCTAAACAGAGAATGTTTTGGTTAGGTTGAGAGCGTTCGGTAACTAATCTGGTATGCTGATCACTCATGGAAACACCCTTCTGAAATGTCATTCTGAGGAGCCGGTGCTCTTTCCGGCGACGAAGAATCTCGCTTTTGGTCCGATTGGGGAGATTCTTCGTCATTCCGGTGCTGGAAAAGAGCGTCTAGCACCTCCGTTCCTCAGAATGACATGACCAAGAATAAGCCGACTTGAGTTGTGCTCACCCGGCATCGGTTGGAAACCAACGCCTCAGGTTACGAAGCCCGCTTGAAGCGGGCTGGGAGTCGGTGTATCCGACTTTGTGAACTTTCAGGCGATTTCCAGTCGCCGCCATCGCGGCAAGAAACAACCTTTGAATGCTCCAGGCTTAGAATCCTCCAATACTTAATCTGAGAATTTGCTTTATAATACTTTTCCAATCATTTGACCGGTTGCCTGCAGCAATTATCTTTATTATTTCGTTTTATTTTGCTCTCATCGTTTGGCCTGCTGCGCTGGCGGAGTTGCTTGCAATCATTGGGGTTTTTTCAACATTTTTGCCTGTTTGGATTCATTTCCTCAGCGCCTGGCCGTTTGCGAAGGGAGCGCAAACGCTTTGCGCTGTTTCTTTTTATTCAGGAGGAATTATTGAATGATCGGCGTTGAATTTATTTTTCGGCTGATCGGCATGGTGGGCATGGCAATCGTTGGCGTATATCTGGGCCGCGATCTTGCGCCATTGATGGGCGCCGACCCTGACTTATACGCTACCTCATTTGGCCTTTTAGGAGCTCTGGTCGGGCTTATCTTGACGCCCTTCGTGACCACCCGCCCGGCGCGTTACCTGGTTTCGGTTCTGGCAAAGGTATCGGTGCAGACCCTGGCGGCGGGCCTGGTGGGTCTGGTGTGTGGGTTGATTATCGCCGCTTTATTGTCTTTACCGCTCTCGATGTTGCCCGAACCGTTGAGTCAGATTTTGCCTTTTGTAGGCGTGGTGTTGTTCGGTTATTTGGGCGTGGTCATTTTTGTCCTGCGCCAAAACGATATATCCGAGGTATTTCTCACTCGTTGGCAAACCCCGGTCCCAGAGGCTGGCAGCGAAGGCCTCGTTCCCACCAGCGCAGGCGGCGCGGTGAGCCGGAACATCCTGTTGGATACCAGCGTCATCATTGATGGCCGTATTGCCGATATTGCTCGCACCGGTTTTCTGGCTGGGACACTGCTCATCCCGCGCTTCGTGCTGAACGAGCTGCAATATATCGCCGATTCGCCGGATGCCTTGAGGCGGCAACGCGGGCGGCGCGGCATGGAAGTGCTTGCCCAACTGCAAAAAGATTCCGCTGTTCCAGTGCGCATCAGCGATATAGATGTGGAAGGCGTGCGCGAGGTGGATGACAAACTGGTGGTGCTAGCGCGCCAGTTGCGCTGTCCAATCTTGACCAATGATTACAATCTCAATCGGGTGGCTGAATTACAAGGCGTGGCTGTGTTGAATGTCAATGAGCTGGCGAATGCAGTCAAATCTGTCTTCCTGCCGGGAGAAACGATCACGGTGAATATCATTCAAGAAGGACGCGAGACAGGCCAGGGCATTGCTTATCTGGATGACGGCACAATGGTGGTGGTGGAGGATGGGCGCGACCGCATCAACGCCAAGGTCACGGTGCATGTCACCAAAGTGTTGCAAACCGCGGCCGGGCGGATGATCTTTGCCCGTATTGACGATGGGAAAGAATAGCGGATACGCGCCAGTTCGAAGCGGGGTCTTGTATGCGCGAATGGATCAGTGGGCGCAATGCGGTATATGAGACGCTGCGGGCGGCAAGGCGACAGGTCTTCCGCCTGCGGTTAGCCCAAGGTGTTCAGGAGAAAGGCCGCCTCGCGGAAATTATTCAACTCTGTCGGCAAAAGCGTTTGCCCCTGGAGTGGGTGGCGCGAGAGCAATTAGACGCGTTGAGTTCTGGGCACCAAGGCGTCGCTCTGGAGGTCAGCAGTTATCCATATTGCGCCATGCAAGATATCCTGGCGCAAGCCGAGAAGCTTTCTGAACCTGCTTTCATTCTCATCCTGGATGCGCTGCAAGACCCGCAAAATTTAGGCTCGCTGCTGCGCACAGCCGAGTGCGTGGGCGTGCATGGCGTTTTACTGCCCTTGCGTCATACGGTTACCGTCACGCCAGCGGTGGTCAATGCCTCTTCAGGCGCCAGCGAGCATTTGCTCATCGCTCAGGTGAACCTGGCACAAGCCATCCAGACGCTGAAAGAAGCCGGAGTATGGGTGGTTGGCCTGGATAGCGAGGCGCATGCTCAATCTGTGGAGCGGGTGCATCTGGATGTCCCGTTGGCATTGGTAGTAGGCAGCGAAGGACAGGGTATGCGCTCGTTGACGCGGCAGGCTTGTGATGTACTGATGAGCCTGCCCATGCGCGGTCGGGTTGAGTCGTTGAACGCCGCCGTTGCAGGTTCTGTGGCGCTTTACCTTGCCTGGCAAGCGCGCCGCTTTTCTTAAGAATGGCATGAAGTTCGTTTTCGAACGCATCATTGATCATCGCCGGGAGACCACCCTGGCGACAGCCTTTCGCCGTCGGCGCTTCCGCCTGTTTCTAAACCTGATCGAGGCGCTGAGGCCTCCAATCTCTATACTGGATGTGGGCGGAGAGCAACGCTTCTGGGAGGTGATGGGCGTGGCGCAGGACGAGCGGTTTCAAATCGTCTTACTGAACATCGAGCTTCAACCGGTCAACCGCCCAAATTTTATCAGTCTCGCCGGCGACGCCACCGATTTAAGCCGATTTGCCGACAGCGAATTTGATGTTGTCTTTTCCAACTCGGTGATCGAACATCTGGGCAGCTTTGATCGCCAACGGCGCATGGCGATGGAAATTCAGCGAGTGGGGAAATGCTATTTTATTCAGACGCCTAACCGCTACTTTCCGCTTGAGCCGCATTTCTTGCTGCCGTTCTTTCAATTCTATCCGTCCGGCTTGCAGATCGCCCTGGTGCAACATTTTAATTTGGGCTGGTATCGCCGAGAGCCAGACGTCCGCCTTGCCTCCAGGCTGACGCGCTCGCACCGCCTGCTCAGCGCGCAAGAGATGCGCACACTGTTCCCAAACGGCGCCCTGTATCGGGAGCGCGTCTTGGGTCTGACCAAGTCGTTCATCGCCTGTGGCCCGACGTCTTTCTGCAACGGGCTGGAGAAGGCTCTTATGGGAAAATGACCGCCATGCGACGGGCGCTGCTATTGGTTGTGCTATGCCTGTGGGGGTTATCCGCTTGCCGCCGCGAGGCTGGGGGGTTCTCGGCGCAGCCCGCCGACCGACTGACTCCTGTCGCCCGCCGGGAGACTCCTTCGCCAGAGACCTTTCCCGCCAAACCAACGCCGGTTTATCCAACGCCAAAGTTCCCTACCTGCCAGCCCGACCCAGCGCCTGCCCTGGACCTGAGCGTGTATTCTTACCGGCCAATTCGACCTATCAGCAGCAGAGAGGGGGGCGCGACCTCCCTGAGGCAGCTTGCGGAGTTGCGCCGATTCTATGTGGGGGTCTCCACTGCACCGCATTTTCTCGACAACCGGGAGTATGCCGGGCTGCTTGCTGCTCAGTTCAACATGCTCGCCGCCGAAAATGCGATGAAATGGGAAGTGGTGCATCCCGAACCGGTGCGTTATGATTTCTCGCAAGGCGACGCCTTGGTCGCCTTTGCCAGGGCGAATGGAATGGCGGTATATGGTCATGCATTGGCTTGGGATTTGCAGCAACCAGGCTGGCTGACTGGCGGCGAGTATTCACGGGAGGAGTGGATACAAATCCTGTGTCGGCACATCAAAACCGTTGTCGGTCATTATCGGGGTCATATTTACGCCTGGGATGTGGTCAATGAAGCTTTCCAAAACAATGGCGCCTTGCGGAACACGTTGTGGCTGCGCAAGATTGGCCCCGAATATATCGCCATGGCTTTTCAATGGGCGCGAGAGGCAGATCCGCAGGCGCTGCTGATCTATAATGAATTCTTCGCTGAAGGGTTGAATCAGAAATCCCAGGCGGTTTATTCTCTCGTGCAGGGTATGCTGCGGCAAGGCATTCCTGTTGATGGGGTCGGCTTGCAAATGCATGTTTGGTTGTGGGGGCCGCCCACACGCCAGGAGTTAACTGCCAATATGCGCCGTTTGGCAGAATTGGGGCTTGTGGTGCATATCACCGAAATGGATGTGCGCACCCAGTATGCCAAAGATAGCCCGGCGGAGGAGTTAGCTGTTCAAGCTGAAATCTATCGCCAGGCGTTCTCTGCCTGCCTGGAAACGCCGAACTGTAATGTGTTCGTAGCCTGGGGGTTAACCGATCGTTACTCCTGGATCCCGGAGTACACCGGACAGCCCGACGCGCCGCTGTTATTTGATCGGCAAGGAAAACCCAAGCCAGCCTTTGATGCGCTTTTGGACCTGCTCAGTCGCAGCCCATAATTTGTTCTCTTGACCATATTACCCGCCTGGCCGGATAGCGGTCTTTCCAGCCAAACCAGGAGAGGGCGCTTTCCACAGCAATTGCCGTGAGAGTTACAGCGATATGGCTAAGGCTTTTCCATCGCTTCTGGGCGAAGCACGCTTTCGATCTCAGCGTAGAGCGCCGCAATCTCGGCTTGAATGCGGCTGACTGCCAGGTTCAGAGGAACAATTTCACGCTCCTGGCGGTCGCGGCGCTTGAACTCGAGCCCGCCGGATTTTAACGCCCGATCGCTAACCGTCAAGCGCAGCGGCAGACCGATCAGGTCGGCATCGTTGAATTTCACGCCGGGGCTTTCCGAGCGGTCGTCGTAGAGCGTTTCGATCCCCGCGGCCTGCAATTCGGCATAGAGTTGCTCCGCCGTCTCAAGCGTAGCGGCACTGCCTTTGCCCGCCAGGGCGACCAGGTATAACACATAGGGCGCAACGCTGATCGGCCAGATCAAGCCGTTTTCATCGTGATGCTCTTCGGCGATGCAAGCCAACAGCCGCCCCAGGCCGATTCCGTAGGAACCCATAATCACCGGGCGGGACTGCCCTTCAGCATCCAGATAATAACAGCCCATCTTCTCGCTATAGCGCGCGCCCAATTTAAAGATATTGCCCACCTCAACGCCGCGCGCCAATCGCATCGCCGCGCCGCATTGCGGGCAGGCGTCGCCGTCTTGTGCAGCAGCGATGTCTGCCACAATGGAAGCGGTGTAGTCGCGCCCATAATTGGTGTTCAGCAAATGATAACCGTCCTCGTTTGCGCCAGCAACTAAGTTATGGCTGTGAGGAATGGCGTCATCTACGATCACCAACGCGTCTTTCAGACCGACTGGCGAGGCATAGCCCGGCGCCGCGCCTACAGCGCGGATTTCCTCTTCTGTGGCGGGGCGCAGCGAACGGGCGCCAATCAAGTTAGCCAATTTGGTTTCGTTGACCTCCATATCGCCGCGGACTACGGCGAAGACAAACTGCTCTTTCTTCTCCAGGTTTTCAGGAATGGAGGCGATCATAAACACGGCTTTTGCCGTGCGAGACCTGGGAACACCCAGGAAAGCCGCTAGATCTTCGATGGTTTTACAATCCGGCGTGGCGACTTTTTCCAGCGGCAGGGGCGCCTCGACCGGCGGCAGGGATTTGCGAAAAACAGCCACCTGGCGGTTGGCGGAGAAACCGCAAGAATCACATAGCAGCAGTGAGTCTTCGCCAATGGGGGTGAGATACATAAACTCGTGGGCTAACGTTCCGCCCATCATGCCGGTATCGGCTTTGACGGCGATGACCGGCAGGCCGCAGCGACGGAAGATGTTGAAGTACGCCTGATAATGGGCGCGGTATTGGCGATCCAGGCCGTCCCAATCTGCGTCCAGGCTGTAGCTGTCCTTCATGGTGAACTCGCGCACGCGGATCAGCCCTGCACGCGGGCGCGGGTCGTCGCGGAACTTGGTCTGGATTTGATAGATCAAACGTGGAAGCTGGCGGTAGGAGCGTATTTCGCGACGCACCAGGTCGGCTACCACCTCTTCATGCGTCATGGCGAGCAGCATGTCGCGATGGTTGCGGTCCTGGAAGCGAGCCAGCTCAGCGTCAATCTCGAACCAGCGGCGGCTTTCCTTCCATAAATCGGCCGGGTGGACGATTGGCATGACCACCTCCTGCCCGCCGATGGCTTCGATCTCCTGGCGGATGATGGCTTCAATTTTATTCAGCGAGCGACGCGCCAGCGGCAGCAGACTGAAGATGCCTGCTGCAAGCTGGCGAATGAAACCGGCGCGCAGCAAGAGTTGATGACTGGCGACCTCTGCCTCAGATGGGGCTTCACGCAAGGTTTGGGAAAAAAGATGGCTCAGGCGCATGGTGATCTCCTCATCTTACACAATTTGTCTCGAAATACTTAGCCTGTCAAACAAAAACCCTCCGGAGGCTTTCAGTCCGGAGGGTGGATGTTCGCAGACGCTGATCGCTATCCGACCAACCCAAACAGACCGAAGGCCCACAGAATTGGGCGCGGCGCAGGGGCAGGGACGGATGAGCAGGCGTATAAAAACATGTATATATTTTATCACTCTTGCAAACCATCCCGCAGATTGCCCTAAAAACAAGCCTGTGTGATCAGAAACCTGCGGGACGTTCATAACCAAACTATCTGAAGGTCACTAATCGCCGGGCGGATGAGACGCAAACATAGGCTGATCTTCAATTTTTTCACCTTCTTCGTACTGGAGGTGTTTTGGTCGGCTGCGGAAGTATTGCCATAAAGATTCGTCCTCCCCGGCGTTCACCTTCGCCATCGCCCAACCGATGATCGGCAGCCCTATCAAACCCGGAAAGATCAGATATTGCGGCGTCCAGCGCGGGCGGAATTTTATCTTGAAAGCGTTCAGCCCTTTGAAATCATAGAAGTTTCCCCGCTCATAAATCAAACGAATCAACCGCTCCAGCAGCGAACTATCTGGGGCCTGCCCCACGCCATACAGCGGGCTTAATCCCAGGTTGAAGGTCTCATAACCTTGCTGACGCGCCCATAAAATAAGCGAAACGAACAAGAAATCCATCGTGCCCGATTCAATGTTGGATCGGCGGCGCATCAAGTCAACGCTGATCTCATTGAGCTGATATTCCGGCACCAGATTGGTGAAGGCTGTAATCCTCCCATCTGGGGCGCGCACCAACGCCAGGCGCTCCGTGCGCACATAGTCTTCATCGAACCAGGCCAGAAAGAAGCGCTTTTCAGCCGACTTAGCCATCTGCAACCATTCATCGCTGATCTGGCGCGCCTCTTGCAGAATTTCCGTTGAGATAGGGGGGTCATGGATCTCTACCCGGTAACCCAGCGAAGATAGACGGTTGTAACGCTTGCGGAAAGTCTTGCAGGCGTTTCCCCTGAGGGTGAATGTGTGCAGATCAATAACCCCCTCATGACCCAAACACATGAAATTGAAACCTGCGCGGCGATAATGATCCAGATAATCGGCTGTGGTCAGGCAGAAAGCCGGCAACCAGTCATTCCTGGCGCAATACTCGCAGAATTCGGCAATCGCCGCTGAGGCGTCTTCTGGCGGACCAATTGGATCCCCCAACGTCACCGCCGCCCGCCCGCAGACCGTGTAAGCTACCAGCGAGCCGCCGGAGGTGAAGAAATAATGCTTGTCTTTCATCAATGTCAGATGAGCCTGCGAGGAGCGGCCATATTTTTGAACGATCTCGCTGGCCTTCTTTCGCTGGCTTTCGCCGGGTGGGCGTCCGACCTGAACCGGCCGATCCAGCGCCCAGAGCAAAGAACCCCATGCCGCCGCGCCGAAGATATAGATGAGAGAGGACAAAGAACCGCCGCCTCCGCTGTTCACCGCGGGATCGTAAAACAAGGTCATCATGGTTAGCACACGCCCCAAATTGGCTGCCTGATTCAACCCTGCGCCGGGTGAATTGAGCAGAGTAAAGCCAACGATGCCCAAAAATGCTCCTGTGCTGAGCAATCCAGCCCAAACCAACACACCCTGGCGTATATAGACAGGATCAGAACCGGCCACAAACCGCCGCCGGATCAGCAGCAGCCAGATCGCCAAAGCGATTAACAAGGCTGCGCGCCAAAATCCATCGCCTTCCGACCCATTGGCGATTGCCGCGATACCAGCCAACAACAGGGTCGCTCGCCAGGCATAACGTTTACCGCGCCAAAGCCCGCTTGAGAGAAGCAGCAAAGCTGCGCCAAACAGGCAGCCAAACAGCCGACCAAGATGCTCGAAGCAAAACGGCGAGTACTGACCAATGACGACAAAAGGCGGGCGCGGCTCCCTTTGCGCGGCCCACATCAGG
This sequence comes from Anaerolineales bacterium, assembly GCA_020060465.1. Classification (GTDB taxonomy): domain Bacteria; phylum Chloroflexota; class Anaerolineae; order Anaerolineales; family UBA4823; genus RBG-16-57-11. The sequence goes on along the minus strand of JAGVAD010000024.1, from coordinate 131,939 downwards.
TTCATCAGGCCCGCGCCGGCGAGCAGCATGGCTGGCAATCGCCAGGTTTGGGTGGAGCGCGTTTGCTCTGGCTCAGGGGAAAACGACTTAACCTGGCGCAGGAGAATGAATCCCAAGAATACCGGTATCCAGAAGATCAACCCTCGAAAGATTAGAACCGCCGCCGCAGCCGAGGTTATTCCTACGCCTAACGATGTAAACGTCATGGTCATGGCGCTTTCGACGATTCCCACACCTTGCGGAATAGGCGAGATGATCCAGAACAGAATGCCAACCGTGTAACCGGCTGCCAGCGTCCCCAGCCCAACGTTGCCATAAAACGCCAGGAAGAGCGTATATAAGGCAGCCATCGCCAGCAGATGCGCCGCCAACATTACCAACATCGCCCAGGCCGCCCGCTGCGGATAGCGGGCGATTGCCTGAGAAGCGCCGATCATCTCATCGGCGAATCTGCTTCCCCAGCCTGTGGAGGGGATGTTTCGCAAGCGCAACAGCGCTCCCACACGGCTCGCCATGTTCTCTATTCCGGCAAGCAAGCGGCGTAAGAGTTCCGGCAGCCGCATCCCCAACAGCAGCGTCAGGCTCATCCCCAACGTGATTCCGAACAAAGCGCCGGCTGCGACGATTTCATAGAATGGCAGCTCCTGACGCATGAATAAATACACCAAACTGCCGATCAGGATCAGCGAAAGCCCCAGGAAATCTGCCACCAATTGCAGGATTGTACCGGCCATTGACCGCGCAGCGGAGTGCCCGCGCTGCGCGGCGTCGTCAATGATTAACGCCACGCCAGCGGCTCCGCCGGCGGGAGTGATCACATTGACGAAGAACATGCCAAAGATGACCGGCAAAAGATCTGCGATGCGCCGCTCGATCTCAACCGCGCGGAAAGCGGCTTGAAACGATGCAGCGTAAGCCCAATAATACAGCGCCATGATCAAAGCAGCCAGAGCCACCCATTGCCATCGGCCGTGCGTCAACGTGCGCGCCAGGGTCTGCGCCAGGTTGCGCAGCTCGTTGAACTGGGCGACCGCCAGCCAGACAAAGCCCAACACCAACAACCAAAGAAGCCAACGCCGCATGGTTGTTTATCCCTTTGACGATTGCTTGTTTGCAATCGCGCGCTCATATAAGCGCACATATTCGCCGGCGCTACGTTCCCACGAAAAATCCTGCGCCATGGCGGTTTGGATCATTTGCTGGATGTGCTCCCGGCGGTCAAAGAATGTGCTGATCGCCCATCCCACGGTGTAGTAAATGGCGCGCGGGCTGGCTTCCCAAAATTTAAAGCCGGTCCCCGCGGCGGAAGCCTCATCGTATTGTTGAACGGTGTCGTCCAAGCCGCCGACGGCGCGCACGATCGGCAACGTCCCGTACTTGAGCGAGTACATCTGGTTCAAACCGCACGGTTCGGATAGAGAGGGCATGATGAAAAAATCCGCCCCGGCTTCGATCCAATGGGAAAGCTCCTCGTTATAGCCAATATAACCGCCCACGCGCCCGGGATAGCGGGCTGGCAGCGAGCTGTAAAAACTTTCCAGTTCTTTTTCCCCCGCGCCGAGGATGACGAATTGCACCCGCATATTGTTGAGGATGTCTTCGATAGCCTGGGCTAACAAATGCAATCCCTTTTGCGTCACCAGGCGGCTGACCACTCCTATGATCGGGATATTAGCATCCACATTGAGCGAGAAGCGTCGTTGTAATTCACGCTTACACACTGCCTTGCCGGATAGGTCCTTTGCCGAATAGCGCATGGGGATCATCGGGTCGGTTTCTGGATTCCAGCGGTTGTAATCCACGCCATTCAGGATGCCAATATAATTTTCTCCTTTATCGTTCAGATAAGGCGCCAACCCATAGCCGCCTTCTGGGGTGCGCGTTTCGCGGGCGTACGTCGGGCTAACAGTGTTGACCATATCGGCATACACGATGCCGCCCTTCAAGAAGTTAATGCGCCCATGATCTTCCAGTTTGTCGGGGGTGAAGTTGATCCATTGCAGCCCCAGGTAAGGATAATGGCGCGCATCGTAAATGCCCTGGTAAGCGATATTGTGGATGGTCAGCACGCTGGCAGCTTTTCCCAACACGGGGTCATTCCAGTGCCAGATTTTTAGATAGGCGGCTGCCAGGGCAGTGTGCCAATCGTGAACATGCACAATATCCGGCGCAAAGTGAATATCGCGGCACAGTTGCAAACCGGCGCGAGTGAGAAAACCAAAGCGGCGCGGGTTATCCAGATAGTCGTTAAAGTCTGCGTCGTGATATAACCCCCAGCGATTAAAGTATTGATCAAATTCAATAAAATAGACCGGCAAGCCGTGATGATCGGTTACGTGAACGGCGCACCATTCCAATGTATCTCCCATCCACACGCCCAAGGGGCTGAGAAAAGGGCGCAAATTGAACCGTTCGCCGTCTATGAAAGAATATTTGGGCATGACGACCATCACCTGGTGTCCCAGTTTTTGCAGCTCAACCGGCAAAGCCCCCACCACATCCGCCAATCCCCCAGTCTTGGCATATGGGACGCACTCGGATGCGATCATGACTATATTCATAATGTTTCATCCTCCGGCGAGGATATTTTAGCATACGATCTTGAATTAACCCCCGAGGAGTTTCAAATTTTGGTTGCGAATGTCCCGCAGGTTTTGGGAACCTGCGGGACGTTTTGCGCCAAAGAGGAAAACAATCTCGATGGAAATTAATGATCCTTCTCCATCGGCGCCTGGCGGTCAAAATTGTGGGATTATAGGAGGCTTCACGTCGGGGGTGGAAGCCGAGTTATTATTGGCGACCTCCTTCCGGCGTAGGTTTGGTCAGGAGGGTTTCAGCGGTTCGCGTGCGTTTGAGCAATTGCACCATGCCCAGGGAAAGCGCCGCCAGAACCGCAAACAGCCCAAAGCCGGCGGCATAACCGTCAGCGCCCATCGCCCGCACGATGGCGCCCAGGATGGGCGGGAAAACAAAACCGCCAAACGCGCCCAGGCCGCCAATCCAACCGGACGCCCCGCCCACCGCCTGAGGCACTTCCTGGGGAACCAATTTGAAAATGGCTGCATTGCCAACGCCAATGCCTACGGCCATCGTTACCGCGGCAAGAACAGAAAGGGAAAAGGCGTGCGAGAAACTCATCATCAGCGCGCCGATCAGTAAGATCGCCAGGGCGTAAGCGGTTGTTCTCTCGCCGCCCAGACGATCGGATATTTTGCCGCCCGCCACGCGCACCAGCGAAGCCAGAATCGAAAACAGAGCGGTCAAAAAGCCAGCGGCTACCGCTTCCTGGGCAAAGTAGGATTTCCAGTAGGTGGGAAACCAGGAGGTGAGCGCCAGAAAACCGCCGAATGTGGTGAAATACAGTGCTACTAAAACCCAGGTTTTCCAAATGCGCGCCGAAAGCAACAGGCTATCTTGCAGGCGACCAGAAGGGAAGATCTCTTGCCCCAGTTGAGCGGCGAGCTTTTTTGCCTCTTCAGCGCCTTTGCCCTGCTCGCGCAATTGGAAATACCAGGCATTCAAACCGATGAAATAATACAGCACGGTCCCGCCAGTCAAGAAGAGCAGCCAGATCAAATACGAGCCTGCCAGACCCAGGCGGGTGAGCGCCAGCGGGATGAGCAGCGAGAACAGCCCCGGGGCAATGTTGCCGATGCCGCCGTAAGTTCCCAGGGCGCTGCCTTGGCGGGAGCGCGGGAACCAGTACGAGACCTGACCGATGCCCACCGAAAACGTGGCGATACCGCAGCCGCACAACACGCCCAGCAACAGCAACAGCGGGTACAGTTCGCGGGTGAGGCCATCTGGATAGCGGGTGAAGATCAACGCAGTCAACCCAAACATCCCCAGGATCGAGATGCTCAGCAGGGTCAGAAATGGCTTGCGACCGCCGGTGGAATCCACCCAGGCGGCGAACGGGATGCGCAGCAGTGACCCTGACAATGAAGGCATAGCGACCAAAAAGCCCACCATCACCGGCGTCAGCCCCATTGCCTCTTTGAATTTCTGGGCTGTGGGCCCAAACAATGACACGGCGGCAAATCCTATAAAAAAGCCTAACGTTGCGCCCATCAAACCTTGTTGGGGAGTGCCCTTGATCATTTCATTCCTCCTGATCCTCTTGATCTCGTGTCCACGACGATAGCGTTAGCTGTCGGCGGTTGCGCTACCATCGTTTATTTCTTGTCTTCATGAAACTTGCCGCTCGAATTTTCCTGCGTCTGCGTCAAATTCGGCGTGGCGGGACGGCCGCGCAGCTCTTGCAGTTTCGCCCCGGTTTGCACACGGGCGAGTTGACTGGACCAGCATAACGCCTCTACCAGGCTATTGATCAATTCCGCCAGGCCAATCGCGGCAAAAATCATCAGGAACAATCGCGTCGTGCCTGGTAGCAGGTATAACCCATAGACCAACAGCGCGGCGATCCAGGTGCCGGCGCAAATGGGGCAGGAAATGAGCTGTCCCAGGGCGCGTTGCACTCCAAACCCGCGCGCTTCAACATTGTCCCCCGCGCCGCTCTCATCCGGTACTGTATGGGCGACCGGGCTGCGCAGCGGCTCTGTAATCAAATCATAAGCCATCAGCCGCCCCAGGCGAAAGGCTGCGAATCCCAACAAGAGCAGATCCAGAGCATTTGGCTGGAACTCGCCAGCGGCGATTTTCTGCCCCATCCACACCACTGCGCCGAACCCGCCCAGGAAGATGGCTATCAGCGCCAGCTTTGTCAGATATTCTTGCTGTTTGAGAACGCGATGGCGGGAATTCACGCGAATAATCCCTTCTGAACGACGCGTGGCAACGCCCCAGTAAACCATGGTTGCCTGAATGCGCCATTACTATCTATGAGACAGTCTTCATTGTTCTTGATAAGCATGTAAGAGCGAGGTCGCATATCATTGCGCCTGCGGCGTTACGCGCCCGCGCATCGCAACAACAATTTGCCAGGGCCGCAGCAGATAGCCCAGCGGATAGGTCACAATATGCACCAAGCGAGAAAATGGGAAGATCAACAGCAGCAAAAAGAAATTAAACACATGCAACTGGATCACCCAGGGCAACGGCGCCACAAATTCTGGGCGAGGTTGGAGCGTGATCAAAGACCACAAATAAGGTGTAAATACCGCTGTGAACCAATAGGAACCAAAGCGGTAGGCGGTGGCTGTCCAGACGCCGGTGATTACCGAGACCAGCAGCAGGATCAGCACCAGCCAGTCCATGCGCGTGGTGACTGGCCACAGGCGGCGGGTGGTGAAACGGCGATAAATCAGGATCGCCAACCCTGCCAACGCCCAGATCCCCAGCGCCAGTCCAGTCAACTCCAATAGATATAACCGAACCGGCGCCGCGTTCCACAGCATCAGCCCTCTCGGCAGCAGCAAAGCCAGCAAATGCCCCAGCAGGATGATCAGGATGCCATAATGCAGTGAGATTGAACCCCAATACAGTTTGCGCCGCTCCAGAAGCTGCGAAGACAGGCTGGAAATCGTGAATGGCCGATAAATCGAGCGATAAACGCTGCCAATCACACATACCGAAAGAGCGATATAGGGAAAAATAACGAACAACAGGCTATTCCAGTTCATAATGCCTCCTCCGTGCGCGGTCAGGGCGGCTGGTAAATCGCCAGCCGCCCCATCTGGCTCAGTTTTGCATCTCTTTTTCCAGCGCTTCCGCCAGCGCCAGGTATTTTTCGTGCACGCCTTCGCCCGTCTCTTCATGCTCGACATGCTCAAAGCCTTCGAAGATGCTGTCGTGTTCCGCCTGCGGCACAACCCGGTCGGCCATGGGGAACAGGATGTTGTCTTCTTTGAAGATGTGCTGGCGCAGCAGGGCAGCATATCCGCGAGCATTTTCGATAACCGCTTTGACGGCGGTAGAATCGCCGTTTTGCAGGCGCAGCGCGGCCTCTCGCAAGGCGCGAGTGTAGCTGCGCCCCATCTCGTGTTCGGCGAGCATCACGCCGATAGGTCCGCCCTCGGTCGGCACACCCTGGGCATTCATGGCTTTGAAAAGCACACCTTCTTCCTTCATGTGATGACAGCCATCAGCAAAGCCTTTAACGAAATCTGTTGCTTCGATAAAGAAACCAGGGCGTACGTTCTGCCCTTGCTCGAGCTTCGCCGCGCCAGCCTCCAGCGTGTTTAAGACGCGCTCGATGACGCGATGCTCTTCCATCAAAATTTGTGTCGCTTTCACAGTCTTTCTCCTTCAAATGTTTTCCGGCGCCATCGCTATCAGCGACAGCGCAGCTTCAAATAACAAGTTATATGGGTTGCCTGCATCTGCCTTGCGCAACGCGGCTGCGGCGCGTTTCAAGGCGGGCTCAAATATGGCCAGCAATTCCGGCAACGGCTCTGCCGCCGCATCCAAATACCGCAGCACGGGGATGATATGGTCGGGCAGCTCGCCTTCCGTTTCCACACCCAGACGCGCCAGTTCGTGATTGAGGCGCGACATGAACTCGCCGCGCTGATAACTCTCGCCCCAGGTCTGGAAGCCCAGGTATGGAGCGGAAGAAGGGTTCATATCCAACGCAGAGGTGTAAAGTTCTTCCCACTCGCCCAATGAGTGCGACTGCGCGAGAATGATAAATTTATCCAAAAGGCGACGGGCGCTGCTGTTTTGCATTTGCTCGACGAGCTTACGCAGTCTATCCAGGCCGCCTGCGGTTGGGTAGCGAAAAGCCTCTGCAAGAATAGAATAATCGCTCATTTTCACTCTTTCACTCCCCTCGTCTGGGCGCTTGCAGGTAGCCCAGTCCGGCTTCGCCCTTATGCGCCAGCGGATCTTTCCAGGTCTCCAGCGCCATCTCGCGATGATAGGGCGGCAAAACAAAACGCTCCTCCAACGTCGGCTGGGTGGTCAATTGATAGATCGCTTCGGCTTCCTGTGGGGTCGTCCCGGCGTCGGCCAGCAGCCTGACCAGTTTCTCATCTACCTCGCCGTCTACACTCTTGCGGCGCATGTAAACGCGCACCGCCAGCATCTTAACCAGCGTTTGGCGGATGATTTCCTGGTTGCCCGCCGTGAACAGGTTCGCCAGGTATTGCATCGGTAAACGGGCGGCGGACAGGCGGTGGAAGATTTCAAAGTCGTGGTTGGCGTCGCTGAGATCCAGGCGGAACAGGCCATCTTCGATGACGCTGACCACAGGCGAAAGCGGGGGGATATAGAACATCATTGCCAGGGTGCGGTATTCCGGATGCAGCGGCAAAGCCAGCTTCCAGACCTTGACAAACTGATAAACCGGCGAAAGCTGCGCGGCGCGTATCCAATCCTCGCCCAGGCCGCTGGCTTTTGCAGCGCTGATTACTTCAGGGTCGAACGGGTCTAAGATAGCATCGCGCTGCGCTTCAACCAGTTGCTCATCGGGGACCATAGCCGCCTCCGGCAGACGGTCGGCGTCATAGAGCAACACGCCCATATAGCGGATGCGGCCAACGCAGGAATGAGCACAGGCTGGCGCCTGACCGGTTTCCAGGCGCGGGAAACACAAGATGCATTTCTCCGACTTGCCGGTTGACCAGTTGTAATACACTTTTTTGTACGGGCAGGCTGCCACACACATACGCCAGGCGCGGCACTTGTTCTCGTTGACCAGCACCACGCCGTCTTCCTGGCGTTTGTAGATCGCACCGGAGGGGCAAGCGGCTACGCAGGCAGGGTTCAGGCAATGGTTGCAAATGCGCGGCAGATAATTGAACACGATCCGCTCCAGTTCATCCAGTTGCGCTCGAACCTCGGCAGGCACACCCTCCAGGTTCGGATCGTTGCGGGCGTAGATGTTCGACCCGCCCAGATCGTCATCCCAATTGGGACCGCTCTTGATCTCCATCGGCTCGCCGGTGATCATCGAGATCGGTATGGCGGTGGGTTGATCGTCACCGGCGGGGGCGTTGAATAAGTCCTGATAGCGATAGGTGAACGGCTCGTAATAGTCTTCCAGGCTGGGCAAGGCGGGGTTGAAAAATAGCTTCAGCAGCCCGGTAGCCCGTGAGTGCAGGCGCAGACGCAGCTTGCCGTCTTTGAATTCCCAGCCGCCCTGGAAATGCTCCTGGTCCTCCCATTGCGTTGGATAACCAGAACCTGGGCGGGTTTCGACGTTGTTCCACCACATATATTCAGCGCCTTTGCGATCGGTCCAGAGATTCTTGCAGGCCACCGAGCAGGTGTGGCAGCCAATGCATTTATCCAGATGAAAGAGCATACTCATGTGAGCGCGAACGTTCATGGCTAAAACTCCACTTTGTCCAGCTTGCGCACGAATACGAATGTATCGCGGTTGACGCCAGTCGGCCCCCAGTAGTTGAAGGCGTAGGTGAATTGAGCATAGCCGCCCGACATTAACACCGGCTTCAGGCGGGCGCGAGTGAGCGAGTTGTTCATCCCGGCGCGGCGGCCGCGTAGCGGCGACTTGGGGATGCCGACCGTGCGCTCAGTGGCGTGATAGACAAAGACGGTGTTGCGTGGGATGCGCGCCGAGACGATGGCCCGCTGGACGAACACTCCGTTGTCGTTGAACAGCTCTACCCAATCATTGTCCCGAATGCCCAGTTCCGCGGCGTCTTTGTCATTCAGCCACACCGGGTAATCGCCGCGCGAGAGGGTCATCATGCGGTGGTTCTCCGAATAGGTGGAATGGATGCTCCATTTGCCGTGTGGCGTGATGTAGTTGAGCATCTTACCCTGCGCTTCGACCAGGCTGCGCTGGGTCTCGCCCAGCATGGTGTGGTCGGGGCGCGGCTTATAGGTGGGCAGATGCTCGCCCCATTGCAGGTACATCTCATGATCTAAATAGAAGTGCTGCCGACCAGATAATGTGCGCCATGGGATGCGCCGCTCAACGTTGAGCGTGAATGGCGCATACGCCCGCCCTTTGTTGACGATGGCCGACCAGGTGGGCGTGGTGAGCACCCGCCGCGGCTGTGAGACAATGTCGGCGAAGGTATAGCGCAGCTCACGTAGCCCATCCGCCAGGTCGGTCAGCGATAAGCCGGTCTTGTGCTCTTCTGCCTGGAAAGCGCGGTAAGCCAACTCGCCGTTGGAGCTGGGGTCCAGGTACAGGATGGCGTCAGCCACCTGGCGTGCGAATTCCAGAGAAGGATAGACGCGCCCGTTGGTCGCTGCGGCTGGGTTTCCGCCCCCGCCGCCGAAGGCGCGCGGCTGCAAGTTTTGCAGCTCGTAATATTCCTGTTTGACCGGGATGGTCAATCCATGCGCGCTGACCCCGTTCTGTTCCACGCCGCGCCCCAGGCTGATCATGCGCTCATATAAGTTGACGTAATCGCGCTCCACGAGGCGAAATTTGGGCATGGTCTTCCCTGGAAGCGGCTCGACCTCGCCGCTCTTCCAATCCAAAACCTGCGGCTGCGCCAGTTCATCCGGGGTATCGTGTTGCAGGGGCAGCATCACGATGTCTTTAACCGGCTCAGGCAGATGAATTTGCGCCAGCTCACTGAATCTGCGGGCGATAGCCTTGTAAATCTCCCAATCGGGTTTAGACTCCCAGGCTGGCGGCACGGCTGCCTGCATCGGATTGATGTAAGAGTGCAGGTCGGTTGTGTTCAGGTCGTCTTTTTCGTACCAGGTGGCAGCGGGCAATACAATATCTGAATAAAGTGCGGAGGTATCCATGCGGAAATTCAGGTCTACCACCAGGTCCAGCTTGCCGGTGGGCGCGGTCGGGCGGTAAGCCACTTCGTGGACATACCCTTCTGCCTGCTCGGGCGCGATGGCGTTGGTATGCGTGCCCAGATAATGTTTGAGGAAGTATTCATGGCCCTTGGCGCTGGTGCCGATGGCATTACCTCGCCAGATGAACCAAACCCGCGGCCAGTTTTCTGGCAGGTCCGGCGCCTCCACAGAGAAATACAATTGGTTTTTGCGTAATTGCTCAACCACATAGGCGATGATTTGAGCGTCGTTCTCCGCGCCGGCGGCGATGGCTTGCTGCACGACCTGCAATGAGCTTTTATTGAACTGCGGGAAAAACGGCAGCCAGCCGCGGCGCACCGCTTGGGCTTGAATGTCCATCGTGTGCAAGGGTTTGGCGTCTTGCGCGCCAGGACCATCCTGGGATGGCAAGACGTCATAGGCAGAGAAGCCGCGCTCATAACGCCATTGATCCGAATGGACGTAATGGAAAGAAGGTGTGTTTTGCTGACGGGGCGCCATCCCCCAATCCGAGGCAAAGGCAATGGCTGCCCAGGAAGCCTGGTTGACCACCTTCTCCTGACCCACATAATGCGCCAACCCGCCGCCGTTCACTCCCACTGAACCGGTCAACATCAGCGCAACGATGCCCGAACGGTAGAGCAGGTTGTTGTGATACCAATGGTTGGCGCCCGCGCCGATGATGATCAGATTTTTACCGCGCGTCTTTTCGGCGTTGACAGCCCACTCGCGGGCAAAGCGCAGCAGCGTCTCGCGGTGGATACCGGTATATTTCTCCTGCCAGGCGGGCGTATAAGGAATATCATCCTCATAATCCTGGGGATAATCGCCGGGCAGCCCTCGATCCACCCCGAACTGCGCCATGATCAAATCGAAGACCGTGGTGGTCAACGTTCGCCCTTCTTGGGTCTTGACATAACGAGCGGGTACGCTGCGGCGTAGCACCCGCCCGCTGGCAAAATCGTCGAATTGCAGCTCGAACAGCTTGTCATAATCGTCAATGAACGATAACTGCGGATCTATTGCTTCACCCGTAAGCGCATCTTTCAGCTCCAGATTCCATTTGCCCTGATCCTGCTGCGGCCAGCGAAAGCCGATTGTACCTTGCGGCATTCGCGGTTGTTTAGTAGTTTGATCCCAGACGATCAGTTTCCAATCGCCGTTCTCGCTCTTCTGGTATTCCGCCAGGCGATTCGCCCGCAAGTAGCGCCCCGGGCGCTGGTCCTCTTCGATTTCAACCAGAAAAGGCAGGTCGGTATATTGTTTGACATATTCGATGAAATACGGCGTCTGGCGCTCTACGTAGAATTCCTTGAGCAGAACGTGATTAACCGCCATCCAGAAGGCGGTATCCTGTCCGGCGTGGACGGGGATCCAGTAATCGGCGTATTTTGCCACTTGAGAAAAGTCGGGCGAGAACACCACCAATTTGGCGCCCGCATGACGCACTTCGGAGATGAAATGCGTGTCGGGCGTGCGCGTCATGTTCAGGTTTGAACCCATCACGGCGATGAAGCGCGCGTTGTACCAGTCCGCCGATTCGTGCACATCGGTCTGCTCGCCCCATATCTCCGGGCTGGCAGGCGGCAGATCGCAGTACCAGTCATAAAAGCTCATCGCCACGCCGCCCAGCAAGGTCAAAAAACGGCTACCGGCGGCGTAGCTGACCTGCGACATGGCTGGGATGGGTGAAAAGCCGATCACTCGATCTGGCCCATACTTTTTGATGGTGTAAATCAGCGATGCTGCAATCATCTCCAACGCCTCATCCCAGGAAACGCGTCGAAAGCCGCCCTTGCCGCGCGCTTGCTGATATTTGCGCCGTTCGCCTTCGTTGCTGACAATGGATTCCCAGGCCTGCACCGGATCATCGAAAGCCGCGCGCGCCAGACGCCATTGATCAATCAGAATTCCGCGTGCATACGGATATTTGACCCGGATGGGGCTGTATAGATACCACGAGAAGCTGATGCCCCGTTGGCAGCCTCTGGGTTCATAGGGCGGCAGTCCGTCCTCTAGCTGTGGATAATCCGTCGCTTGAAGTTCCCAGGTGACGATGCCATCCTTTACAAAAACTTCCCACGAGCAACTGCCGGTGCAGTTCACGCCATGCGTGGTGCGTACGCGCCGATCGTGCTGAAAGCGGTTACGATAGAACTCTTCCCAACGCCGCTCGGCGGGCGATACGATATCTTTACTCCAATCGGTCATCAAGGCCTCCAGTAATCTCAAATCATGCGTTACACTGTGTCTCATCCCATGCTGCGCAGTTGTTCCGAAATGCTGCGCCGTTGGCGCGGCCAGAAGAGCGCCATGCCGGCAAATAACACCAGCGCCCCGCCGATGCCAACCGCCCAGAACCATGCGGCTGGGGAGGTGGTTTGCTGCGGCGCGGGTTGCGCGCCTGCCCAAATGAAGTAAGCCAACAAGTCAGCTTGTTCCTGCGGGGTGAACGGTCGGGTAGCGAAGAAACCCTGCATGGTTGGGAATGGCAGGCTGACCAGCACACTCGCCGTTCCGGCTTCGCCGCCATAACGCTGCACCACCTGGGTTAGATCTGGGCCTAGCGAGCCGCCGCCCAGAGTGGGGAGGCCAGCGACGCTGTGGCAGGCAATGCAACTGGCGCCGCCGTTTTGCAGGCGGATCTGACCGCTGAACAAAGCCTGGCCGCGCGCAGCATCGCCTGGGCCGGCTGGCGCAGCCGAAGGAGGAACATTGCCTGCGCCGCCAGCGGCTGGATTTTCCAGGTAAGCGATGAGCGCCTCCACTTCCGCTGGCGAGAGGGCCAGATTGGGCATGGGGACATTGTTATACTCGGCTAGCAATTGAGTGGCAATCGGGTCTCCAGAAGCGAGCATCTGGTCTGGGGCGGAGATAAATTCTTTGAGCCAGCTCAGATCGCGGCGCTGGGTCACGCCCTGTAAATCGGGACCGACCAGCCGGCCGCCGCCAATGGTATGGCAGGCCTGACATTTCTGGGCGAAAATTGCCTGACCCTCGCTGCTGGATTGTTGCAACGAAGTCGCTCGGACCAGATACACCGGCGCGGCAAGAAGAACGGCTGCCAACAGCCAGATGCTCCATCTTCGTAAAACAGGGGAGTCAAGTTGCATATTCACCGCCTTATCTCTATCTACTCATTCGAATGATCGGTCAGTGGTAAGTTGCGGATCAAATCTATCAATTCGGCGCTGCGCGCCGGCAGCGTTTGGGCGCTGTGAAAGCGGACGATATTCTTCTCCAGATACACCTGGATCAAAGGAAGCTCTGGAAAGCGCTCCATGATTTGCCCAATAATCTGAATACTGTGCTCTGGAAGTTCGTCGGGCATGGCTAACAGGATGATTTGCGGGGAGTGGGCTGTCAAACGCGCCAGGACACGCTGATCTAAAACCCAGGGTCCCAGCAGTTGAACATCATCCAAACCGCGCAACAAATGCTCCAAACTCTCATCCAGCAATTGTTTTGCGCCCAGGATAGCCACACGCCGCTTTTCCATCCTTGAAGAACCCTTTCTAAGGCTGCCACAGCCGCAAGAAAGCGATCACGTCCGCCAGTTGGGCCTCGGATAAACGATCGGAAAATCCTGCCATGGCCGTGCCGGGGCGGCCTTGCTGCAGGAAGGTGAGAAGTTGCGCGTTGGTTTGACCCTGGACAAAAGCGCTCGGGTTGAGCGCAAGCCCGATCCCGCCCTCGCCCTGGATGCCGTGGCAGGCGGAACAGTTGGCGGTGTAGAGCAGCGCCCCGGAGGCAGGATCGCCAATCGGCCATTGGTCGCGCAACTCCTGCAAGGCGTTCAAGGCAGCCGACGTCTCCTGCGCCGCAAGCTGCGCCTGGCTACTGCGCAACGCCTGCGCCCCCGGGCCGGTTGCCACAGAGAGGGCGCGCTCAATGTGCAGCGCCGCACTCTGCTGATCGTTATTCTGCAACGAGAAAATCGCCCGTTCTAATAGATCGCTCACCGCAAAACTGGGTTTGACTTCGACGCCCTTCCGCCAGGCTGCGATCAGAGAGACCAGGTCTTCGATCTGCTCTGGCGATAGCACCGTGCCCCAGGTGGGCATACCTTTTGCCGGGCGACCGTTGCGGATCACCGCCCGATACCAATCATCCGGCAACGCTTGCAGGCGAAGTGGGTCGTTGAGGCGCGGCGCATTTTCTCCGCCAGCGCCGTTCTCGCCGTGACAGACCGCGCAGGTGCCGGCGAACAGCATAGCGCCACGGCCGGGGTCGGGCGTAAAGACGGCCGGCTTTACTTCCGGCGCGGTCGGTTCCCAGGAGCGCAGCAAAGCAACCACGTCGCGCACATCCTCGTCGGTCAGTGGGCCGCCGAAATCCACGCTCCAGGCGGGCATTTGTGTGCCGGGCACGCCAGAGCGGATGACGGCGAAAAAGACGCTATCCAGGGTATTCTTTAGCACATTGCGGTTGTTCAGCGCCGGGCCGACCCCGCCCTCGCCTTGCGCGCCGTGGCAGGCGACGCATTGCTGGTTGTAAATGCTCTGGCCGCGGGCAACCCGTTCGCGATTGAATTCTTCCGCTGCCTGCGCCAGGCGCACCTGCTCATTGAAGCCGTAAACGCCCAATGCCAAGATCAGCGCCAGGCTGAGCGCCAGCCCCACCAGGATGTGATTCCGATAATTCTCTGCGGCTGTTTGCATGGTTGGGAACCTCAAGCACCCGTAATTTGCGATGGATCGAACGCGCTGCGTTCAATCGGTTTGCTGGTGTCCACCCACACTTCGCCGCTCTTGATGGTGATCGGAAAGATGTCCAATGGGCGCGGCGCAGGGCCTCCGATCACCTCGCCAACCGTGTTGAACAGTGAGCCATGGCAGGGACAGTGGAACTGCCCTTCTTCCTCCACCCACGGCACAGCGCAGCCCAGGTGAGTGCAACGCTGCCACAGGGCAAGCAGGCCGTCCTCGGTGCGGGCGATGTAAAAGCGCCCGGTCAGAATGCGGTTCACGCTGTTGACAGCGAATTCATCCACTTTGCCAGCGTACACCATGCCGCCAAAGCCGCCCTTGTTCACGGGTTTAAGAAAGTTCAGCAGCGCAACCAACGATTGCCCAAGCAACACCGCCAACGAGCTGGCGAAGGCTGCGCCGAGAAATTCCCGCCGACTGATCAAAGTCCGCCAGTCGCGGCGATTGGCGTTCAAGGATGATTTTTGATGCGTCGTTTCCAGGTTCATAAAGACTCCATGCAGAGATGTTCGTTCGACCTATCGTTGAAAACGATATGCTCGATGCCTATAGGTTTAAGAAAGGGTTATAGCCATCGGGCATGTTCCAGGGCCAATACAGTTCGAACCCTGGTCCGCGAAAGAGAAAACCGGTCAGGGTAAAAACGATTGCGGACACAAACATTAAGGTGAATAGCGTCAGTACCACTTCGCGTGCGTTGGGTTTTGAGCGACGCAAGACCAACAACGGCGCAATCACAATGGCAGTCATGATGGCTCCAGGGATCAGCGTCTGAGCCACGAAATCCGGTACGATGCCGCGCAACAACTCCCGAGGCGGGAAGCTATTGTCTAACAGAATGAACGCTGGCATGACCAACAATGCATAGATCGCTGTGTTGCGGGCGATGCGCTTGCCGCGCTCTGAGGTAAACCAGCGCCCAGAACCCTGGCGGTCATTATCTATATAAGGGATCGCCAGCGTGAAAAGTACCAGAATCGTTGGAATAACGACTGCCATCAACGTTGGGTGACCATGTTCCAGCATCTCCTGCAAGCCCATAAAATACCAGGGCGCTTTTGCCGGATCGGTGGTCTGATTGGGGTTGGCGATCTCCTCCAGCGGTGCGTTAATGGTCAGGGACATGAAAAGAAGCACAGCCGAAACGCCCAATGTCAGCAACAGCTCCAATAACGCCACCACCGGAAAGGCGAAGACGGTGTTATCCGGCCCGTGATCTACCATTTGGGCAGGGGCGCGGTGCACCAGTTCGACCAGCGTATAAGTCTTGCCAGAAGATTTGGAGAAGGAAGTTCTTGTGGGTATGTTTGTCATTGCCAGTTTTCCAAATTGCTACCGATCGTCGTTGGCGGCCAGCCCGCCGTCTTTGCGCACGCGCCAAATATGAATGGATGTGATCAGGGCAATGCCCAGCGGAATGAGCATCACATGCAGAGCGTAGAAGCGGGTCAGCGCTTCCTGTCCTACCTCGGGGCCGCCCAACAAATAGGCTTTAGCAGTTGAACCTAACACAGGCGCATACCCCGCCACACTGGTACCCACGGTGATCGCCCAAAACGAAAGCTGATCCCAGGGGAGCAGATAACCGGTGAAGCTGGCGCCCAGTGTGAGCAGAAGCAGGCCGACGCCTAGCACCCAGTTGAATTCCCTCGGCGGCTTATAAGCGCCAGTGTAGAAAACCCGCGCCATGTGCAGCACTACCACCAACACCATCAAATGCGCCCCCCAGCGGTGCAGGTTGCGCAGCAACTGCCCGTAGGGTGTCTGCGTTTGCAGCGCAACGATGTAGGTATAGGCGCGCTCAACCGTCGGGGCGTAATAAAACATCAACAACATGCCGGTGAGCGTCAGCTCCAAAAATAAGATCACGGCCATCACACCCAGGCCCAAAGTGTAGGAAGCGCGCAGGCTTTTTCGGTTGACCTTCACCGGATGCAGGTGAAAGAAGATGTTGCTGGTCATCACCAGCGAACGATCCAGCGGGTTATCTGGCCAGCCGTGACGGAAAAACGAGCGCCATATTCTGGATTGAGTGATGGTTTGAACCAGGTTTGACATACAATCTCCTTATGATGAGCAAAGCGAGATCAAGGGTTAGCCTTGATCTGCATACGCCAAAGTTTCGCGGAAGCGGAAAGCCTCCATAGTGATTGCTCCAGTAGGGCAGCGGCGGGCACATAATGCGCAGCGCGTGCAGGTTTCATCATCCTTGAGCATGACCGCAACGGAGGGGACAGTTTCCCCGCTCCAGAAAGACGCTGGCGCCCCCAACTGGTTTTCGATCACCCGTTCCAGGTTGGCGTCGCCGCTGATCTGATCCAGGCGCACGATTTTCAGGCAATCCCAGGGACAGACGTCCACGCATCCATTGCATAGAATGCACTTGCTGCCATCGAAAACCGTATTGACGCTGCACTCCAGACAACGGCTGCCCTGATCGGCGGCTTGTTCCAGGTTATAGCCCAATTCGATGACCGAAATCCCTGTGCGACGATCCACCGGCAAACCGGGTACTTTCTGACGCGGCAATTTTGTCCAACCCGGAAACATGGTATGGCGTTGGGTCAGGTCGGTCCATTCGAACTGGGTTTCAGTCTTCAAGCGCTTCCCCTGAATAAATTGCTCGATGCCCAGCGCTGCAATGTGACCGTCTCGCACGGCGCTGACAATCAGGCGCGGACCGAACGCCACATCGCCGCCGGCAAACACATCTGGGGCGGTGGTTTGCAGGGTGAGCGGATCCACCTGCACCAGGCCGCGCGGTGTGATTGTCACGTCCGGCGCGCCGCCCAGAGCCTCCAGATTGGCGCGTTGACCGATGGCCAGCACCACACTGTCGCACGGCATGACGCGGGCAGTGCCCAGTTTGAATTTCGGATTGAAACGGCCTGCCTCATCGAACACCGAGGCGACTTCAATCACCTCCAGGCCGGTCACCCTGCCGTCTTTGCCTAAAATGCGGTTCGGCCCCAGGCGCGGCAGCAATTCAATGCCTTCTTCCAGAGCTTCTTCCAGCTCGATACGCGAAGCCGGAAGTTCATCCCACGATTCGAGGGCGATGATGCGCACGTCCGCCACGCCCAAACGCAAGGCGGTGCGGGCGACATCCAGTGCCGTGCGCACGGCTTCGGATTCTTCCTCGCTGCGGCTTTCGATTTGCTGCATGGCGCGCTCCTGGTCAGCGGTGATTTGCCCCAGGCGCAGGGCGGTGCGAGCAGCGTCCATGGCGACGTCGCCGCCGCCGACCACGATCACCCTTTTCCCTAAATGCACCTGATAGCCCAGGTTGTAGTTGAGCAGCAGATCCACCGCGCTGATGACCCCATCCAGGTCGGCGCCCTCGATGTTCAGCCCACGGCCTTCCATCAGACCAATGCCCAGGAACACTGCATCGTGGCTGCGGCGTAAGTCTGCTAAAGTAATTTCCTGGCCAATGCGCGTGTTAAAACGAATCTCCACACCCAGGTTGAGGATTGACTCGATCTCCAGATCCATCGCCTGTTGGTCAATGCGGTAAACCGGCACGCCGTAACGCATCATGCCGCCTGTCTTTGGGCCGGCTTCGTAGATCACCACCTGATGCCCAAGCAGAGCCAGATCATGAGCCACCGTCAGGCTGGAAGGGCCGGCGCCGATCACAGCGATTTTGCCGCGTTTGCGGTAAGGAATCGAGGCCAGGTCGCGCAGCGTCTGGCGTGACCAACGCGCGGTGGAGAAAGGCAACGGCGCGCCTTGCCCCGGCAGATAGGGATTGCGTGGGGCGACAGCGCCGTTGACGATTACACCTTTAAGAGGAACGAGTGGAGAGCCAACCGTCTCCATAGCTTGCGCGCCGGGCAGCCGTTGTTGCGCTTCTGGGCCAAAGCGCTCGGTCAATACACGCTTGAGAGGGCGGATGGCTACCGATTCGTAGTCCGGCCCAATCACTTGTCGCCGACAGGCCGCTTCGCAGGGCGCGCCGCAAATACGCCCGCAAATGGTGGAAAGCGGATTCGGGTCATGGGCAATTTCATATCCCAATTCCAAGTCGCCGCGCGCAACGGCAGTGACATAACCGCGGGCATCCGTGTAAACCGGACAGGCCGCCTGGCATTTGACCATCTGGCGGTAATACTCTGCATCGGGGATTTTGACGGCGTAGGTTTCCTCAGTCATGGGGCTGCCTTTCATCAGCCCAAAGGTTACCAAAGCCCATCGAAGAATAAAATCGTTCGAAGCCCTTCTTGAAGAACGAAAAAAGAGCGATTTTATCATCGCTCTTTAACCGTAAGACTTAGTTCTTCGCACTGGATACAAGAAATAGGTGTTGGTTGCTGCAGACCAGGGGGTTCGAAACTCCCGCCTGAGGTTACAAAGACCGCTAAAGCGGGCTGGGAGTCGGCTTCGCCGACCTTGCACATTTCCAGGCGGCGACTTACGGTCGCCGCTAGATCAAGCCGCGGCGTCTGGCAAAACGGGCGGCTTCGTGACGGCTGGAGACATGCAATTTCGCCAGGATGTTGCGCAAGTGGGATTTTACCGTATGCAAGCTGAGCGAGAGCGCGGCGGCAATGTCTTTATCGGCCATGCCCTGCGCCACCAATCCCAGCACTTCTTGTTCACGCATCGTCAGCGTTGGGATTTCGTCTTCTTCCTCATCACTCGCTGTCGCCTGACGACTGAGGCGGCGGAATTCCTCCAACATGCGCCCGGCGAGGTGCGGCGGGATGGCCGCTTCGCCGCGCAGCGCCCCGCGCAACATTTCCAACACCTCTTTCGAGCGGGCGCTTTTGAGAAGATAGCCTTGCGCGCCGCTTTTGATTGCCTCGAACAATTTCTCTTCGTCGTCGCGCACGGTGAGAACGACAATGGTGGTTGCAGGCTGCTCTTGCTTGATGCGGCGTGTGGCTTCCAGCCCATCGCAGCCCGGCATTTGAATATCCATCAAGATCAGATCGGGTTGTAGTTCGCGAGCTTTGATCACCGCTTCCAGGCCATCGCTGGCTTCGCCCACCACCTGCATATCCGCCTGGGAAGCAATAATGCCCGACAACCCCTCGCGAAAAAGCACATGATCGTCGGCGAGCAGGACGCGTACTTTATTCATGCCAGCTCTCCTGAAAACTGCGTCGGCCATTTCAAAACCACCCGCGTTCCTGCGCCAGGCGCTGATTGTATTTGCAGGTCGCCGCCCAGTCTGGCTGCGCGCGCGTACATGATGTTGACGCCGAAATGCGGGCGGCCGTCATCGCATGGCAGGCTATCCAAATCAAATCCTGAACCATCGTCTTCCACGCTCAGTTTCAAGCAGCCTTCTTCCTGGCTTAAAGTAAGCAGGATGCGGCTGGCCTGACTGTGGCGACGGGCGTTAAGCAGCGCCTCCCGCGCCACCCGCAGCGCCTGTTCTGCCTGATCGCGTGGCAACACGACGGGTTCTTTCACCTCAGGTTTGCATTCGATCGGCGCTCCATCGTCAGGAAATTCGGCGACGAGTTCAGCCAGTTGTTCCTGAAGGGTGTAGCGCAACGGTAGTTCCTGCTGAAGGTTGGCGATGGCGCGGCGAATCTCCAACGCTGCCTGATCTATGGCGCGTTGGCCGCGGGCCAGCGTTTCCATTGCCTGGGTGGGGCGACCTTTTTCCACCTGCTCGCGCGCCAGATCAATGGTCAATTGTAAGTAGCTCAGCGTTTGGGCCAGGCCGTCGTGCATTTCCGCCGCCAGGCGTTGTCGCTCTTCTAAAGTGGCGGTGCGTTCCGCCTGCTCGTACAATCGCGCATTCTCTAAAGCAATGGCGGCAGCGCTCGCCAGACGGGTCAGCAAATCCATGGCGTCCTCGGAGAAGGCATTCGTTTGGGTGCTGCCCACGCACAACGCGCCGATCACCCGCTCGCCCACGCGCAGCGGCGCAGCCAGGTGACTGGCGCGATAGGGAGTGGACATGATCTCGCAATAGCCGTGACAGCCGGCCACATTGCACATCACCGCCTGAGGGCTGGAAAGCACCTGTCCAACAAATGGAGCCTGTGTGGTTGAAAAGATCTCCACCACCGCGTTCGGCGGTCCGCTGGTGGCCTGTAAGTGCAGGTAACGCCCTTTTTGGTCTAACAGGCACAGGTAGGCTGCTTCGCCGCCAAGTAGCTGGCGCGCCTTATCGGCGACGGAACGCAGCACATGCTGGATATCCAAACGGGAGGAGATCTCGCGGCTGACGGTGTAAAGCGCTTCCAGCTCGCGCGTACGCTGCGCCACATTCTCTTCCAGGCGCTCATTCATCGAGAGCAACGCCTCGCGTGAGGCGCGCAACTGAAGGCGCATGTTCTCCAGGGTTTCACTTAAAAGGCGAACTTCCTCTGGCTCCTGCGTCTCTACCGGGCTGGCCAGATCACCCTGCCCAATCCTGCGGGCAGCTTCTCCCACTTCTTGCAACGGCGCAATCAGCGAACGCTGCGTAAGCCAACGACCCAAGCCTAACAATCCCAACGCAGCCGCCAGAAACGCCGCCTGCGCCCATTTCAAGCGGTTCAAGTTCTGGCGGGAGACCTGGGAGATCTGACGCACTGCTTCGTCCATCTGCTGGATCAGTTGAGGCGACTGGGTTTCCACGTTTTGCAGAGCGACCTGGAACTCAGGCGTCTCAGGCGCATAGTCCAAAACCTGATCCAGGCTGAAGCGAAAAGCAGGCCAACTTTGAGCAACGCGCTGCAATCTTTCGATAATGGTTGTGTTTTTAGCAGCCGGCAGCTCCGCCGACAGGCCAGAGTAGTATGGAGCTGGCCCCCCGTCTATCAGCGCGGTCAGGGTTTGCTCAAAGGCAATCATGCTTTCCCGCAGAGCCAGTTTTTTATCCGCCTCAGGCTGGTGTTGAACTTCCAGCGCCAGGCGGGTCATTTGCTGAAGCAACATCCGCTGGCGCCCGGCCAGATTGATCACCATGGCGTCGGTTTTCTGCGCTTCTAATCCCCAATAGGTGATGACCACAGAGATAGTAACCAACGCGGCAAACGCAATAAGCAACAGGCGAATCTGCCCTTTGAGGCTGCTGATTTTCACCATGTCAAATCCGATCCGTTTTGATTATATTCTATGACTGTTTGCCGCAGGATAGTTACCACCATACATTAAAGTTTATTCATCTGCGTTCGTCAAGCGCCATCCATTGGGAATCAATGGTGGGTTGTAACCAGACTGCGCCATTTGGCGCTTGCCGCTCCTCATCTGTGTGGCATAATCAATATGGCAAATTGGACATTGATGATGCAAAACATCCCGCAGTTTCCCCCCTAAACAGGCCCGTGTGAACAGAAACCTGCGGGACGTTCATAACCAAAGTCACAACGTGAAATGGAACGATATTATCCTTATGTTGCAACCCAGAGAAGAGACAAATGAACGACCACGCCGACCATCAATCCCACGCACAACATCAACCGCCGCCCGCTGATCCGCACGCAGGGCATGAGATGCATACTGTCCCAACCCATCATCAGGCGCCTCCCACACATCACGAGATTAAACCAACCGGTTCAGTGAAGCAGACGGCGCATCCGGCGCACGTAGATCATACCGGTCACGAGCAGATGTTTCAACGTCGCTTCTGGGTCTGCGCGCTCCTTTCTATTCCCGTCTTATTGTATAGCGAGATGATCCAAAGGTGGTTCGGATTTAGCATGCCGGCATTTTCGGGCAGCGAGTGGATCGCACCGCTGTTCTCGATCCTGGTATTCGCCTACGGCGGCGTTCCATTTTTGCAAATGGCGGCGCCCGAGTTGCGCAATCGCCAGCCAGGGATGATGACCTTGATCTCATTGGCGATCAGCGTGGCTCTGGTTTACAGCCTGGCAGCTTTATTTATTTCAACAACCGATTCTTTCTTTTGGGAATTGGTTACTTTGATTGACATCATGCTGCTGGGGCACTGGTTAGAGATGCGCAGCGTGCGTCAGGCGTCCGGCGCCCTCAACGAGCTGGCAAAATTGCTGCCGGATACTGCCGAACGTATCCTGGAGGGGGGCGGCACAGAAGATGTTCCCATCGGCTGGTTGCGCGTGGATGATCGCGTGCTGGTGCGCCCGGGTGGCAGCATCCCCGCGGATGGGTTGGTTGAAGAGGGCGAATCAGATGTTAATGAAGCAATGATCACCGGCGAGTCGCTGCCAGTAAAGAAATCGCCCGGCAGCACGGTGATTGCCGGAACGATCAACGGCAGCGGCAGCCTGCGCCTGCGCGTAACCGCGGTGGGCGATCATACCGCTCTGGCTGGGATTATGCGCCTGGTAGAACAGGCGCAGCAGAGCAAGTCCAGTACACAGATATTGGCCGACAAAGCTGCTGGATGGCTGTTTTACATTGCCCTGGCGGTTGCTGGTTTAACAGCAGCCGTCTGGATCATTGCAGTGGGGTTCAGCGTCGAAGTCGTTGCGCGAGTAGCAACGGTGTTGGTCATCGCCTGTCCTCACGCTCTGGGGCTGGCTATTCCATTGGTAGTTGCCATCACTACTTCGATTGGCGCCAGGAATGGTATTCTGGTGCGCAATCGCCTGGCGCTGGAACAAGCCAGGCTGATAGATACGGTGGTCTTTGATAAGACCGGCACATTGACCAGAGGTGAGTTCGGCGTGGTGGCGATGCAAACCGCGCCAGGTTGGAACGAAGATCAGGCGCTGGCTCTGGCAGCAGCTATCGAAGGCGATTCAGAGCATACCATTGCTCGCGGCATTCGCCGGGCGGCGGAAGAACGCGGCTTACCTTTGCCAAAGGTCGAAAACTTCGAAGCCCTAAAAGGCCGCGGCGTTCGGGCTAACTACGAAGGTGATACTGTATATGTGGGCGGCCCCCGTTTACGCGAAACTTTGGGGATTTCTCCAATTGAAGAATTGGCTGAATTTGAAGCCCAGGCCAATCAAAAAGGCCATAGCCTGGTAAATCTGATCGTTGGCGAGCGCATGGTCGCTGCGTTTGCTTTGGCGGATGTCATCCGTCCAGAGAGCAAACGGGCAATCCAGGAATTACATCAAATGGGAATGCGAGTGGTGATGCTTACCGGCGACAGTTGGGCGGTAGCCAAAGCAGTGGCAGACGAATTAGCGATTGACCAATACTTTGCGGAGGTGCTGCCAGAGCATAAAGACCAGAAGGTAGTCGAACTTCAACAACAAGGTATGCGGGTGGCGATGGTGGGCGATGGAGTCAACGACGCTCCGGCTTTGATTCGCGCAGACGTAGGCATTGCTATCGGCAGCGGTACAGATGTGGCGATCGAATCTGCCGGCATCATCCTGGTCAAGAGCAACCCATTGGATGTGGTGAAAATCTTTTCCCTGAGTCGAGCCAGTTACCGTAAAATGATCCAGAACCTGGTCTGGGCGACCGGTTACAATGTGATCGCTTTGCCCTTAGCCGCAGGTTTACTGGCGCCGTTCGGCATCCTGCTTTCCCCCGCGGTAGGCGCATTATTCATGTCGCTCAGCACAATTGTTGTAGCTATCAATGCCCAATTTTTACGCGGCGTTCGTTTAGACGCTTGAGGTTCAGAAGGTGTTCTGTGTCTATTCCGAATCCTGAAATCAAATCGTCTGTGTTGCAGAAGCGCACAACAATAATTCTGCTCGCGCTCGGTCTCGCAAGCCTGAGCCTCGCCTGCGGGATGCTGTTCAATG
Organism: Anaerolineales bacterium; assembly: GCA_020060465.1. Classification (GTDB taxonomy): domain Bacteria; phylum Chloroflexota; class Anaerolineae; order Anaerolineales; family UBA4823; genus RBG-16-57-11. Next base: position 107,923 of record JAGVAD010000024.1, on the reverse strand, counting down.
CGCCTGTGGCATTCCGCCAGCGCCCTCTCTTTCCTGGGCAGGATCAACCTACCGGCATATCCAACGGGGAGCGCATCTACTTCACCGGAGTAGACAGCCAGGGTCGGCGTATTCGTTATTCGGGCGGTCCGCCCTACGGCGGCATGATGATGGGAGCTTATTTAGCCTGCGTAGATTGCCATGGCCCAGATGGCCGCGGCGGGCTGCATACGATGCACATGCAGGTGATGGAAGCTCCCGATATTCGTTTTGCTGCACTTCTTGGCGAAGCTGAGGAACATGCCGGCGAAGAGCATGAGAACAATCACGGCGACTACACCCTGGAAGAGTTCCGTCTGGCCGTTGTGGAGGGGAAACACCCCGATGGCGAACCTCTCTCCACAGATATGCCCCGTTGGCAAATCGGTGATCAGGATTTGGCCGACCTGTTCGAATTTCTCAAATCTTTGCCTTAAGCAGCTCTCGGCGGCTTATCGCGAACTTTCCAGCGCCAGCAAGATCTTTTCCTGGTCCACCGGCAGGGAATCGATGCGCACGCCCACGGCGTTGTAAATGGCGTTGGTGATGGCTGGCGTGGTGGGGATGCTGACGATTTCGCCGACCCCTTTTGCGCCGTAAGGTCCCTCGGCGGTGGGATGTTCTACGACAAGCGAGATGATCTCCGGCGTCTGGATGATCGAAGGGATGCGGTAGCGCGCCATGCGGTCGGTGAAGACCCGGCCATTCTCGACGACGAAATGTTCCGTCAATGCATTGCCCATACCCATCACCACGCCGCCTTCCACTTGCCCTTGCAAGCCAAGCGGGTTCAGGGCGCGCCCGACATCGTTCGCCGCAATGACGCGTAAAACACGCGTCTCGCCGGTGCGGGTGTTCACTTCCACCTCCGCGGCCTGCGCCGCAAATGAATAGGCGAAATGCATCTTCCCGCCTGTTCCAAGCGGACTGGTGGCTGGCGCCCAATATTCGTAGAGCGCCCGTGGTTCACGGCCCTCGGCGCGCATCTCGGCGACCACCTCGCCTAACGGCAACGAAAAGCCGTTGACTTGCGCCAGCCCTTCGACGAAACGCACCTGTTCCGGCGGAACGTCGTATTTTTCGGCCAGCGTGGAAGCGATGGCCTGGCGCAACGTGCGGGCAGCGTACAGCGCGGCGTTGCCGGTGACATACGTCTGGCGCGAGGCGGTGGTTGGCCCGCCGTCCGGCGTCAAATCGGTGTCCATCACCAGCACTTTGACCTTTGATGGAGATTGGTTGAATTCCTGCGCCACAATCATCCGCAGCACAGTGACCAATCCTTGTCCCAGTTCAGCGGAAGAAGTGCGCACTTCCAGCGATCCATCTGCGAACAGCTCGACCTCTGCGCCGGCTTTATCCGGCGCGCCGCCGCCCAGACCGGTGTTCTTGAAAGCTACGGCAAATCCCCAGGCGCGGCGCAAATGCGGCGCACCCGGAACGCTGCGTGAGGCGAAACGCGCCGCCGGGTCGCCGCCTTGACCGATCAGACGATCCATTTCGGCGATCACCTGGTCAATGCATTCTTTCAAACCAACGCTTTCATCCAGAAATTGGCCGGTGTTGGTGACGCTGCCCACTTTCAAGGCGTTTTTGCGGCGGATTTCAACCCGATCCAGGCCGAGTTTTTCCGCCAGCATGTCCATCATGCTTTCGATGGCAAACGCCGACTGGGTGACGCCAAAGCCGCGGAACGCTCCAGCGGGCGGGTTATTGGTGTACATGGCATAACAGTCGGCGCGCACATGCGGCATTTCATACGGCCCGGTGGAATGGGTGGTAGCGCGGGTCATCACCTTTTCGCCCAGCGAGGCGTAAGCCCCGGTGTCGCCGTATAATTCGGTCTCCACAGCAACCAATGTGCCATCGCGTTTGGCGCCCATCTTCACTCGAATTTGGGTGGCGTGTCGCTTGGGATGTACCAACAGGCTTTCGTGGCGGTCAAACAACAGTTTCACCGGTCGTCCGGTGGCGTTGGCCAGCAACGCGGCGTGGATTTGCCCCATGACGTCTTCTTTACCGCCAAAGCCGCCGCCCATCAGTTGACCGATCACGCGCACGCGTTCTTCGGGCCAACCCAGGGCGCGCGCCACCTGATTGCGGTCGGCGTAAGGAATCTGTGAACCGACGTAAACCTCCATGCGCCCATCTTCGGTGGGCCTGGCAATGCTGCATTCCGGTTCAATAAACGCGTGATCGGTGAAGGCGGTGTGAAAAGTGTGTTCCAGGATGATCTCGGATTCAGCGAACCCCTGTTCAACGTCGCCTTTGCGCACTTTAATATGTTTGAGCAGGTTGCCCTGTGGGTGAATGGCCGGCGCATCCGGGCTGCGCGCCGCCACCGGGTCGCAGATGGGTTCTAGAGGTTCGTATTCGACCTCGATCAGCTCCAGCGCCTGGGAGGCGATTTCACGGCTTTCGGCAGCGACAATCGCCACGCTATCGCCGACATAACGGACGCGCTCGCCCACCCCCACCAGCGTTGGCCAGTCAAAAATCACCAGCCCATGATAGCGTTCGCCGGGAATATCCTCTGCGGTTAACACCGCAACCACACCGGATAGGGCGCGCGCTTTGGAGACGTCCAAACGGCGGACAATGCCATGTGGAATGCCCGCCCGCTTGACGCGCCCGTGTAACATTCCAGGGAATTTCAGATCGTCGGTGTAAATGGCTTCGCCGGTCACTTTCTCTACCGCATCTGGGCGGATCTGAACCGTGCCAATTACCTCTAAAGGCGTGTGCGAGGCCGGGATCTCTGGCGGTTGCACCGGTTTGCCGCTGCGCAGCGATTCGGCCGCAGCCAGGACGGCGCGTTCGATGGTGGGATAACCCGCGCAGCGACATAGCGTATCTTTGAGCGCGTAGCGAATATCTGCCTGGGTTGGGTTGGGATTGCGGCTCAATAACGCGTGGGCAGTCATTAACTGACCTGGAATGCAGAATCCACATTGCACTGCGCCGTATAACACAAACGCCTGCTGCAACGGATGCAACCCGCGCAGTAAATCTTCCTGTTCGACGCTGGCGGGCAAGTGGACTGGGGAAAGCGACGCCAGACCTTCGATAGTCCAGACATCCTTGCCAGCCGCTTTTGCCGAGGGGTAGGTGCAGGAGAGGACTGGCTCTCCGTTGACGATCACCGTACATGCGCCGCACTCAGACTCGTTGCACCCGACTTTGACGCCGGTCAACCCCAATCGTTCGCGCAGCAAATCCACCAGCATCTCGCCCGATTCAGGCTCAATCGAAACATGTTTACCATTAATTTTGAGTTCCATGGCTTCCTTCCAATTGTTTGTACCGCTAATTATCAGATAACCGTCTGGTGTTCGCTCGATTCTCCAGCGCGCTGCCAGGCCGCCTGAAGTGCATCTTCCAGTAATACGCCAGCCAGGCGACGGCGATATTCGGCGGTGGCGCGATGTGGGCTGGTGCGAAAGTGGGTTTCCGCCAGCAAGACGTCCAGACCTGGCGCAATTGTCTCCTTACGGTAGGGCTTTCCCCGCAGGAAACCTTCGGTTTGAACGGCGCGCAGCGGTTTGGGACCGGCCGGGCCGACAGCAATGCGGATATCCTGGATGAGGTCGTCGTGACGGGCTAACCAGATCGCCATGTTCAGAATGGCAATAGCCACTCCTTGCGGGCGCATCACACGGCGGTGGGCGGATGCCTGACCGCTGCTTTTTAGCGGCAGGTAGAAGCCAGTGAGCAATTCTGCGCGCGGATCCAGCGCCGAGCGGCCTGGGCCCAGAAAAAGCTCACCCAACGGCGCTCTGCGGCAGCCTCGTCGGTCGGCGATTTCTGCGCTGGCGTCCAACGCCAATAAGGCGATGGCGCCATCTGCCGCGGGTAAGGCGTGGCAAACGTTGCCCCCTAACGAAGCTGTGTTGCGCACCTGCGGTCCACCAATTAATGCGCTGGCTTCGGCGAGCGCCTGGGCATGCTCGATTACCAGGGGCGATTGGACGATGCGGCTAAGCGGAACAGCCGCGCCGATGAATAATTCGTCCGAGCGAATTTCCAATGCAGTGGTTTCTGCCAGCGCAGTGATGTCAATCAATGTATGCACAGGAGGATGCCGCCCCTGTTGTAAATCGAGCAACAGGTCGGTGCCGCCAGCGATGAAGCGCGCCGTTCCGGGGGCGCTGGCCGCGGCTTCTAAAGCCTCTTGCAGGCTGGCGGGCAAAATATACTTTTCCCAGACGGGCATAAGTGGGCTCCATAGAGTCGGGACTTTCGCGGTTCTCCGGTCATCTATCAGGAGGACCGGTTTGACACGCGCACGCATGCAATATTATAACAAATTCAAACAGAGCAATTGGCGCTTCGCTAAACCGGCGCGGGGTCATGCAGGATTGAGAATTACCAGCTTGCCCCGCTTTGTTGATGCTTCAGGATACACTGGGGATGATGGAGCCCGCCAACGGCAGCGCCAGCGCCTGGCTGTCCGCTCCCAGCTCGGCAAATGCCGCCTCTAGCGCCTGCTGCGGACCAGCGAACGGCGTCATAAACATCTGGTTCACCTGGTCATCGGGCATAGCAGAGGTCAGAAACACCCGCGCGCGGCGTTCGATATTCGCAATGCCGGCAGCTTTGTGCCCGCCGAGTTGAAATTCTCTTTGGATGCGCTCGAGGATGTCCTGCGGCGAGCGAGCAGCTTTCATCCATGCTTCAAAAGTCTGGTTGCCCCAGCCCTCGCGGCATTCCGCTGCCAGGATGATCACTCCCCCGTCGCGCACGAAGTAGCTGGCGTTTTCCAGGCCTTTATGCGCCTGATACATATTGATGTCTTTGGGAAAGCCGCCTGCGCTGGCGATCACAATATCGGCTTTGCGCTCAACTTTGACCATGCCGCGTTCGGCGATCATCTGGCAGCCGCGGCGATGCGCCGCGGTGACATCGCCAGCCACCGCGCCAATAATGCGGTGTTCGCCATCCACCACAACATTCAGGATGAAATCCACCCCCAGCATGGCCACGCCTTCTTCGATATCCATACGCAACGGATTGTCTTGAATGCGCCCTGCGCCGACCCCGGGCTGGATCATTAGTCCGTGGTTGGCGGTCACTGTGGCTTTGGAAGCCACACCCGGCAAGATGGCTTTTGCCCCGCCGGAATACCCGGCGAACCAATGAAATTCCAGGTTGCCCAGGCAAATGCGAAGATCCGCTTCGACCACCGGGCGAAATATCTCCACCGGCGTACCGCGCGAAGTCACGCCCAGGCGGATTATGTCATTGGCGTCATGATTCAGCACAGCGATTCGGCGGTGCACTGCTGGCCCCACTGCCTGATCCATCTCTGCGGCGCTCATAGAGCGGTGCAGACCCAACCCCATCACGATGAAGATGTCCTCATTCGGGACGCCGGCTGCGGCAAGTTCATCCAGTATATAGGGCAGCAAGCGCGCCGATGGACAGGGGCGAGTCAGGTCGCTGGTGACGATCGCTACGCGTTGACCTCGGCGCGCCAGGTCGCGCAGCGGCGGCGTACCAATGGGATGATCCAGCGCGGCGCGCAGGAGTTTATCTTCATCAAGCTGCTCCACAACGTTTTGGCGTGGCATGACTACGCCCAATAAATTTTGGCTGGGGATGGCGACACTCAAGCTGGCGTCGCCATACGGAAGTTGAATGGTGGTTGACATGCCTGGCTCCACTTGCCGGAAACCTCCTGCGAACATGTTCGCCCAGCGCGATAGGAGGCAATCGGGCGGGGCGTTTAAACCGCACGCATCGCGTGGATCATTTTACCAGTTAAAGAGTTGATCCATCTCCTCAGGCGGTACGTCAAAGACTGCATTCATCGGCGGTAAAGGCTCGCGGGTCATCCACTCTGGCAGGCGGTCGTGAGCGGCGGTGAAACCGGCGCGGCGGTTGAACTCGCGCTCCAATTTCAGCGTCTCGCGCCCCAGGGCTTGTAGAGCGTCGGCGGGGGCGTCCCATCCATAGCGCGCCTTGAGCAACGCCGGGATGGTATGCGGCGCCGCCGCGTAGCCAAAACCGGCAAAGATGCACGCCCCCAGCGTGTCGTACCCCGCCATATTGATTTGCGCCTTGCGCGACAACTCCACCTGCCCCGCTGGATCGAGGTGATTGACCTTAGCTCGGATGGTCAGACCGGCGGTGTGGTCAGCGCCTTGCGGTGAAGTGGCGTAAGTGACCCCGGTGCCTTTGATGGTACGTGGATCGTACGCGGAAATAGCCTGATTTTTCACCACCGGAACACGTTCCACGCCCAGCACCTGCCCGGCGATGGCTGGGCCATTGCCCAGAATGTGTCCCAGCGGCGTGTTGCGGCGTATTTCTTTCAAAAGCTGCATGGCGCGCTCCCCATCGCCGAATTCCATCAGCCCCGCCTCGGCCGCCACGCCTAACGCCGCGCCGATCTCGATGCTATCCAGGCCGAGATCGTTCACCTCGTAATTCAGTCGAGCAATGGTATCCAGGTCGCCAATGCCCAGGTTAGAACCCATCAATCCAATGGTCTCATATTCCAGCGGCGAGACAATGGCTTTGCCGTCTGGTCCTCCATAAACATTTGAACTGCGAATGGTGCAGCCAGCCATGCAGGCATGCGAGGTTTCGCAATCCCCGTCGCGTTGCAGCAGAACCTGGCGCATATATTCGCCGGAGATGGTTTCGGCGCTTTCGAATTGCCCGCTGCGGAAACTGCGCGTGGGCAGGCAGCCAAAGCCCTGACACATCATCACAATCCCTGCTGTACCGTAGTCGCGGTAAGTAGCGGTTTGCGGGTGAGCCATCAGAGCCTGGGTAAATTCTTTCTGCGCCGCTTTGAACGCCTGGGGGTCGGCCAGAGAGGGTTTCGCGCCGCCGCTGCCGTCAATGACAATAGCTTTCAACCCCTTTTGACCCATCACTGCGCCAATGCCGCCGCGCGCCGAAATGCGCGAGGGCGAGCGGTCCTTATCCAGATTTTGAATGCCAGCCGTGCGCAGGCGCATCTCGCCGCCGGGGCCGATGAGGGCAATGGCGACTTTATTGCCATATCGCTGGAGCAATGGCGGAACGGTATCATAAACGCCCAGACCTGCCAGATCATCGGCGGGTTCGAAGCGCACCCCATCGGCGCTCAGATGCAACAGTTGCCAGCCGGGTTCGGTGGGTTGCTCTTCGATGATCAGCGCCTTGACACCCAACAAGGCGAGCTGCAAACCGGTGCGCCCACCAGCGTTGGCTTCTTTGACGCCGCCAGTGAGCGGGCTTTTCGCGCCAATCGAGATGCGGTCGGTGCTGGAGATCATGTGCCCAACCAACAGACCAGGGGCGAGGATCAACTTGTTGCGTGGCCCCAGTGGATCGCAGGTGGGGTCCACTTCATCCAACAAGATGCGCGCCAGTAAGCCGCGCCCGCCAAGCCGCTCCCAACTGGCCGGAACTGCCTCACGGCGGAAGGACTTTTCGCGCAGGTTAACGCGCCAGACAGCCGGGGAAATTGAGGATGTCATACTACCTCCGCTAGCGTTTGGATTACTTCAACAGAGCTTTTGCCGCCTCGGCGATGTGCCGCGGGGTCAGACCATACTTTTCTAACAAAGCGTTGTTGTCCGCCGATTCGCCGTAAACATCGCGCCAGCCCACGCGCTTCATCGGGGTCGGATAATGTTCGCCCAGCGTTTCGGCCACCGCGCCGCCCAGCCCACCCAGGATGGTATGATCCTCGGCGGTCACCACGCGCCCGGTGCGCCGAGCCGCATAGATGATGGCTTCCTCGTCAAGCGGTTTGATGGTGGGCAAGTGCAGCACGTAGGCGCGAATGCCCTCAGCGGCCAGAAGGTCGGCTGCTTCCAGGCAACGCACGGTTTGTTCGCCCGTGCCGATGAGCGCCACATCCTCGCCATCGGCCAATACAACGCCTTTGCCAATCTGGAAATGATAACTATCGTCGAAGATGGTCTTATAAGGATCGCGCGTCAGGCGCAGGTAAGCCGGCCCGTTCAAGTCATAGACCAGGGCGTGCATGGCTTTGCGCACTTCCACGTCATCCGCTGGCGCAACCACAGTCATGTTAGGCATGGCGCGGAAGATGGTGATGTCTTCTACCGATTGGTGCGTCTTGCCCGTTTTGCCGGTCAGGATGCCGCTGTAAGCGCCCGTGATGATGACATGTAAACCCGGCTGGGCGATTACTACGCGAATCTGATCCAGGTCGCGCTTGGCAGAGAAAGCCGCAAAGGTACTGATGAAGGGAATGAACCCCAATGTAGCCAACCCCGCAGCCACGCCGGCCATATTTTGCTCTGCGATGCCCATCTCAAAGAATCTTTCCGGGCGTGCGTTGGCGACGATGTCGGCGCGGGTGGAATTGGCCAGGTCACCATCCAAAACCAAGATGCGAGGATCCTGGTCAATCAATTCGACCAGGGTCTCGCCGAAGGCGACGCGTTGCGCTTTGGTGGTGGTCATCGTTAGTCTCCTCCCTGGCTGATGACCAATAGATCGCTCTGACCCAGCTCAGCCAGGGCAGCGACGAGTTCCTGTTGGGTTGGCACGCGGGCGTGCCAATCGTATTGATCTTCCATGAAGCTGACGCCTTTGCCTTTCACGGTATGGGCGATGATAAGGGTCGGTTTGCCGCGCGTGGTTTGCGCTTCTTCAACCGCAGCAGTAAATTGAGCCATGTCATGGCCGTCGGTCTCGATGACACGCCAGCCAAAAGCCTGCCATTTCTGCGCCGGATTTTCGATGGGGGGGAACATGTGTTCACCCGGCGCGTTTCGCCAGCCATATTGCTGCAAACCATTATAGTCGAGGATGGCGGTCAGATTGTCTAATTGGTAGCGCGCCGCCACAAACGCCGCTTCCCATATCTGACCTTCTTGAGATTCTCCATCGCCCAGGATTACATAGGTGCGAAAAGACTTTCCCAACAGGCGAGCGCCCAGCGCCATGCCCAGCCCGGGCGAAAGCCCCTGACCCAACGAGCCGCTGGACATGTCTATGCCGGGCGTCTTGGTCATGTCCGGGTGGCCTTGCATCCGTGAATCAATGGCGTCGAAGGTGAAAAGCTCCTCGAGCGGAAAATAGCCGCGCTCAGCCAGAACGGTGTACAGGGCGATGGTGGAATGACCTTTGGAAAGGATGAACCGGTCCCGATCTTCCCAATCCGGGCGGTTGGGATCAACGTTCAAGATATGGAAATACAGAGCGACCAGCATATCTGTGCAGGATAGCGGCCCGCCGACATGCCCTGCGCCAGCGTGATGCACCGCCAACAGAATGCGCGCTCGCACCCGGGCGGCGACTTCTTCAAGCTCTTTCAGGCGTTGTGGAGTGAGTGGTTCCATCGTTCAAAGTTCCTCCCGAAATCCCAACTGGCGCGAGATTTGCTGCGCGTTGAGGCATACGAGGTGAGAAAGCTCAGCAATTCGCGCAGGTTCAAAGCGCCGCACCAGCCCGCTCAGGCTGATTGCGGCGACGACTTTCCCGGAATGATCGCGCAGCGGCGCGCCAATGGCAGCAATGCCCAGGGTGACATCCTCCATGCTGATTACATACCCCTGACGTCGTGTGAGGGCGACATCCTGTAATAGCGCTTCAAGGCTGGTCAACGTGGCCGAAGTAAGAGCCGGCAAGCCGGTGCGTTCAGCATAGTCCCGCAGTTCAGCCTCGCTCATTCCAGAGAGCAGGGCGCGCGGCGCTGCGCCGCAATGCAGCGGCTGGCGCCCACCGACGCGCAACGCGAAGATGTTGACCTCGTGCGCCGCCTCCACCCGCTCGATGCACAGCGCTTCATCGCCTTCACGCACGCAAAGGAAGGCGGCTTCGCCGGTTTGTTCCACCATGCTGGTCAAATATGGCAATGTCATACGGCGGACATCTATCTGGCTTTGATAATAAGCCCCCAATTCAAATAGGCGCACTCCCAGGCGATACTTGCGACCGTCAGGAGTGCGCTCGATGTAGCCGCGCCGCTCCAACGTAGATAGCAGCCGGTAGGCGGTAGCTTTGTTGACCCCGGCTTGACTGGCGATGGCAGTCAGACCAATCTCTGGCCCAAAACGTGGGAAAACCTCCAGCAGATCGAAGGCGCGCTCAACCGACTGCACCCCTTCGGGATTTGAGCGGGAGGAAATCTTGGGTAGGGTTTGAGCGGGTGTTTGTTTCGTATTGTGAACCATCGGTTTATTTTATGCAATTATATCATGATCAATATTTCTATGCAACTGCAAAAACGCCAGGCGCGCCTGCTAATTTGTTGATGACCAATGGGATTGAAATTTGAGCCACTAGCCACCAGGCAGTTTTACCCCTCCACGGAGCGACGTCATTGCAAGGGCATTTTTACCCCCAAGCAATCTTCCGACAGCCAGAAAACGACTTTGGCAGGGGATTGCTTCAGTCGCTGCGCTTCTTCGCAATGACATTTTGCAAACCGTCAGATCGCTCGTTTGAGCCACAAATTGCTTAATTTGGAGTTTATAATAACTATGCGGGAGGGAACATGAAACCATTGCCAGAATCACCTTTATCTTTGTGGCTCGCCACCTATGGCGACTATGCGCCCATGCCATCTTTGCAGGGCGAGCGAGAGGTGGATATAGCCGTCATCGGCGGGGGGTTTACCGGTCTGATGACGGCTTATGAGTTGAAGCGCGCTGAACCTGCCTTACGGGTGGCGGTGCTTGAAGCGATGACCGTCGGCTACGGCGCCAGCGGTCGCAACGGTTCTTTTGCCATGACCGTTGTGGGGTTGGGTTTTGACGTCGCCCCAACGCTGATGGGTGTAGAGAGATTCAAAGCCGCCCATCGCTATATGATGCGCGCCGTGGACGAATTGGACGCTTTCATCCAGCGCGAAAACCTAGACTGCGACCGCATCCGCCCTGGTTTCTTGCGCACAGCGACGACTGAAGGCTATGTCCGCCGTCTCCAGCGCGATGTAGAAAGGATGAATGCCTTCGGCTTTGATGACATCTTCTGGATCAGCCAGGAAGAAGTCCGCGCCCGCGTCAATTCCCCGCGCTACCTGGGCGCGCTTTGGGAACCGCGGCTGGTATTGGTGAACCCTGCCAGGCTGGCGCGCGCCGAACGTCAACTGATTCTGCGCCTGGGCGTGGAGGTGTATGAAAACACCCCGGTTTTAGAAATCACGACCAGACCTAAATTTCATCTAAAAACACCCAACGGAAATTTACGCAGCGAAAAACTCGTCTTCGCTACAAATGCTTACTCTCACCTGTTTCCTGTCTTGCGTCGCAAGCAGATCCCCGCTTTCACCTATATGGTAGCCACCGAACCGCTCAACCCTGAACAACTTCAACCCATCGGTTGGCAGGGTCGTGAAGGCATCGAAGATGCGCGCAATCTCATCCATTACTACCGCCTGACACCCGATAACCGCCTGGTGATGGGCGGCGGTCCGGTGGGGCTGAGCTTTGCCAACGACTTGAACGCCGACCGAAACGAGGCTGCCTGGCGCCATTTAGAGGAGCATATCCGCTTTTTATTCCCGTCTTTGAGCGAGGTGCGCATCACGCATCGCTGGGGCGGCCCCTTTTCAGTGACGGTTGACCTGACCCCAGCCATGGGTTACATCGGCGACGACCGACGAGCCGTGTACAGCCTGGGTTGTATTGGGCATGGCGTTTCAATGAGCCACCTCAACGCCCAAACGCTGCGCGATATGCTGCTGGAGCGAAAGAGCGAGCTGGTGGATAGCCCTTTTGTCAGAAATTGGGTCATCCCGTGGCCGCCCGAACCCCTGCGCAGCGTGGTCGCCTATGCGCTGCGAGGCTACCTACAATTAGAAGATTGGGCATACGAGCGCCGTATCTCCGACTGAGGCGCGCGGAGGCAATTTACAAACCCTCCCGCAGATTTGGAATCTGCGGGAGGGTCACAAAATATCACTCAGATTTTTACCTTCAGCCGCCAATTTAACGCAGAGACGCCAGGGCATCGAGCCATCATCATTGACTGACTGTTAAGGGCGAATCTCGAACACCGAACCGGCGCTGTTGGCCTGCACCTCTGGGAAGTAGAGCTGCCAGGCGCGGGCGGGCAGGGCGCGATATTCGCCGGGCTGGAGCAGCACCAGCGTATAGGTAAGTTCGTATGTCCCCGCCGGTAGATGACGGATGGTCCATGAAATGTGATCGTCGTAGATTTGCGGTGCATTGAATAGCCACCAGCCCCAACCTCGGCTATATGGCCGGCGCGGATCATAGATGGTTTGCAGCTCTGGTTCAGCATCCAGGCCAAGCTGACTGGTTTGCAGGCGTGTGTCCAAAATCTCTGCGCCAGCAGGGATGTAATCCGATACTGCCAGATAGTATAGATCGTGCGGCGCAGTGAGCGTCAATCGTACAGTGACCTTTTGTCCGGCTTTTGCGGATTGAATCGGTTTGCAAGGCTCTGGGGCGCAGGTCTCGCCGAATGGATAAACGGAGCGCTCAAGGCTCATCCCTTGCGACAGCGGCGTAACTTCTTCAACTGGACGGCTGACCTGTAATCCAACCGCATAGTAGAGACGCCCCGCGCCTCCGTCTCGCCGGATGGTCAGCGGATTTGGATAATCCGGGTAGAGCCGATTCAGCGGCGCCTGGGCAATCACGGGTGTAATTTGTTGCGCTTGGGCGGCTTTTCCCTGGGCGATCACATTGCCGTTCAACGCAGCGTCGAAAGTAAAATTACCCGCCAATTCGCCGGTGCCCTGGATGACCTCGTTCAGGGCAAGCAACGTCCAGGCGGCGGAGTAGGTGGACGCCCAGCCGCCGTCGGCGCTGCGGTTTGCCATCAGATAGCGCACTGCATCCGCAACCAGTGGTGAGCCGGGGTCGCGCTGCGCCAGAGCAAACAAGACAATGGCGCTGTTAGATAGATTGGTTTGCATGTTCATGCCCGCGGCCAATAAAGCGCTCTCATCCTGACGCATTTCCCAATACGCGCCAGTGGCAGAACGCACCGCATTAGACTGCAAATCCGACAGGATGGTTTGCGCTTCACTCGCGCCTGGTTGTTGGCGCTGTAACGCCAGGGCTAAGAGCGCCTGCGCCCACGGGCTGAGCTGGTCACGCTCCTGAATCAATTGGGCGATTGCCTCTGCGTCTCCTGCGTCGGCCTCGCTCAAGACATATTCCTGGAACGCCAAACGATCCCATTGCCAGGGTTGTAAGGGTTGTCCACCATCAGAGCTTTGCGGCTTAGCTTCTTTCAGGTAATCTATGGCGCGCTGGATTGTATCCTGGCTGACTGTGATCCCCGCCTGGCGGGTGCGCAGCAAGCCAAAAAGTACATAGGAAGTGACGTAGGCGTCGCTCTCTTCGCCTTTCCACCAGCCCCAACCGCCGTCGTAATTCTGGCGCGCCAGCAAGCGCAGCAAGCCCTGATTAAGTGTGCGATCCAGACGGCTCTTCAACCCTGGATCCTCAATGCCAAAGGTTTGCAAGGTACGGTAAGTTTCCAGATTGGGCAAAAAGCTGGACAATGTTTGCTCTGCGCTTTCGTAGGGTTGGGTCTCCAGCGCATCCAGCGACTTGCTCATCGCCGCCGCCAGCGATGGAGAAAGCTCAATATCCAATTCGCCGTTTTGCGCATCGAAAGAGCGCGGCAGGCTGACCAACTCGGTCAACTCTCCGGCAGCGTCCAGCACGCCCGAAGTTCGGAAAGTTTGTGGGGCAATATAACGCAGCACCGGCAAAGCGCCCAGAGCTGGACGGGCAGCATCCTGATAAGAACCACTCTGTGCTGAGAAGATCAGGTCAACGCTGGCTACATCCTGCACCACGCCCCACCATTCCAGTCGGGCGCGCCCGCGGGCGGGGACATCCACCTGCTGCGTCTGACGGCTTACATCGTCCAGAAGCAGACCGTTGGATTGCAATGAGACTTCCACCCGCATTGCCAGGTCGGTGTTGTTCTGCACTACGGCTGAAATTTGAGCGTGGTCGTTCACCACGAAAAAGCGCGGCGTCACCGGTCGTATCAGAAGTTCTTTGGTGGCGATCACCTGGGTCCGCGCCTGACCGACGCGGGTATCTTGCGTCACGCCGCGCGTCTCCACCTGCCAGGTAGTCAGAGTATCCGGCAGGTTTAAATGGACTTGCGCCCGGCCATCCGCGTCGGTGATGATCTCGGCGTTCCAGTAGGCGGTATCGGGGAAATTCTCGCGCGCCACCTGCGGCGCCTCCGCTCCACCGCCTCCGCCCATCCCGGCGGCCAGGTTCATTTGCCGTCGGTTGTAAGCCGCCAGCGCCAGGCTGGTACGCACGCCGATGGGCTGTTCGGCGTAAAAAGCGCTGACAATGTCTGGCGAATTTGGCTCCGCTAAAGCCAGCACGGCCAGGTCAACCACAGACAATGAAAATTCTCCCTGCACTGGATTGCCAGCAGAGTCTGTCACCTGTAAATCAAAAGTCACCGCGTCGCCCGGCGCGGCGCGCTGCGGTTCGCTGACCAACCGGACTTGCAAAATCTGCTCAAGCGGCGCTACCGGAATGTTGAGGTAACCCTGGCGGAAGTCCGGCGCGCCTGGTTCATCGCCGCTGAGCAGCGTCACGGAGAGATATACGTTCGGCGCGTAATCCGCGGGCAGCGGCAGGCTCAGGTTGTAACCCTCGGCGGGGATAGAGAGGATCTCATGTTTCATTACCACGCTGCGCTCAATGGTCAGCAAGGCTGGCACGGTCTTCCCGAAAGGATTGGGAATGAAGACCTGCGCCGTGTCGCCGGGTTGATAACTGGCTTGATCGGCAACCAGGCGCAAGCGCGAATTGGGCAGGTTCGGCCAGATTGCCTGACCTGCGCCGCCCACCCATAACAAAAACTGTGAACGCGCGCCTTTGCTCTGCGCCGCTTGCAGGTGATATACATCCAGCAGGTAGGTGCCAGGCTCTGTGGGGGTGAACGCCAGCCGCGCTCTGCCTTGCGCATCGGCGGCGAAATCTGTGCTGCCAGCCGGCGTGTATTGCGGCTCAAATTTGGGCGATTCATACGGCTCGCTGGCTGGCGGATCAATGCGCCGCCACACAACCTTCTGAAACTCGGCGCGCAGGCTGCTCGCCTCGGTCGGATTCTGTTGCCAGTCCACAACCTGAATGTCAAAACCGGCCTGTTCGCCAGCCCGACCAACCCAGGCGTCTGGTCGGATGCCAATATAGAAGGCATCGGGGTTCACCAGGGCGTTGCTGCGCGCCGACACCGGCAAACCGCTTTCGTCAGTAAGGGTCACTTCCAGCGAGTATTGATAGCGTTCGTCGGTTGGCTGGGTGGGAAATTCCAGCGAGAATAAACCCTCCGCATCGGTGCTTGCCTGGCCTTCGTCCACCAACTCACCCAGGTTGGTAAACCACTCCGGATAGCGGAACGCATCTAACCAGGAAGTGTCCTCTTTTCCAACCCGGAAGCCAGGCAGATCAAAGAACGCACGCGTCCGGTAGAGCGCCCAATGCGCCTCCAGGTTGTTGGCTGGGGCGTCGTAGAAATAGCGCGCCTGAACCGTCGCTTTGAGTTTATCGCCAGCCTGGACCTGTTCTTCAGTAAAGCTGACCTGTAAGTTGATCTCTGGTTTGCGGTAGTTCGCGACCTGAAAGCCCAGATAGGAGTTCATATCGAGCGAGGTGTGAAGTGAATAGTATCCCGGCGTGGCGTCGTCGGGTAGGACGAATTGTCCGTGCGCCGTCCCCATGCCAGAGACGGGCAGTTCGAATTCGGCCAGTGTTCGTCCATCGTCGCCGCCGATCGTCACCGGTAAACGAGCGATCCCTGGCGGGGTGTAGCGCCCATTGCTGGCGTTGCGCAGGATGGCGCGGAAATAGACCGTCTGCCCGGGGCGATAGATGGGGCGGTCGGTGTAGAAGTAAGCCCGCAAGCCGGGCGGGTTTCCACCGCCGCGCAGGCCAAAATCCCACGGTTCGATGCCAGCAGTCCAGGAGGAGAGCGCCAGGCCGAACAGGTCTTCCCCCGGCTGCCCGACCACTGCTGTAACCGTTTGATAGACGCTCTCCAGCGGATTATAGGTCGCCTGGTAAATGCCTTGAGAGTCAGTTTGACCCTGCGCCAGTATGTCGCCTTTTTCATTGTACAAAATCACTGGAGCGTTTGCCACTGGCGAATTATTCCGCAAGTCCACCGCCCAAATCAACGCATCCGTGGCGCTGGCTTTGAAGGTCAATTGTAAGTTGCTCACCACCAGCAGGAATGGCCCAGAGTAGATGTTTCTTAGAGAGGGATCTGCCGCCTGTGAAAAATTGAAGTTGAGGAAGTATAAACCCGGATTTAAAGGAGCGCGGTCTGGCGAGAGGTAAAGCTCCGCGACCTGCATTCGATCGGAGGGACTATCCAGCGCTTGCACCCAGCTCTGGCGTTCCCTGCGTTGCAGATCATCCTGCATTTCGTAGCCACCCGGCCCGTTCAGAGCGAGGAAATCCCTGAGCGGCAGCGCGCCCAACGAAAGAGGAACGCTGGGCAAGTTCACCGCTTGCACCTGTAAACTGCGGTCTTGCGCCGTCAGGTAGATCGTCGAGGTGGCGGAGATCAGGTTAATGTTGGGTCGTAATGACGAAGTGGTGAACGTATGCACGAAATCCTGGCTCATTGCTCCGCCCCACACGTCCATCAAACCGGAAACGCGCAGGGTATAAGTCGTATTGGGAGCAAAAGCACCGCGCAGGTGCAATGCGTACACCGATTCATCCCAATAATAGTCCAGGTTGGATACCGCGGGTTCCAGAGAAATGTGTTGCAACACCTCTTTTTCTTGTATGGGCGCGCTGAAATACAGCCCCAGGTTGTTGGCTGGATCCAGCGGAACACCTGCGCCTGGCTCGGTGTTCACCACCTGCAGCGGCGCGACGGTGATAACCGAAGCGTTGAAGGTCTCACCCAAAGGCGCTCCACCGCGCCCCTGCGCCTGACCATTCAGGGTCACAGTATAAGTTGCGCCGCGCGTCAGCAAAGCGTTGGGCGTAAAAGTGAAAACTGTATCTTCTTCGCTCCAGCTCGCTTTGCCGGGGACGGCATCGCCGTTTGGTCCCAGCAGGCTGAAGTTGTTTTCGACGCTGGCAGTATCCATGGGCTGGTTGAAATGCAGCACAACTTGGGCGTCTAACCGCCAGGGGATTTCGCTGACCGGCTCCAGAGAAAGCAACTGCGGGCGAGAGGTGGTGAAACTCCACGATGTCTCGCCTTTCAACGGCCCGCCGTCGGCGCTCTTCAACTCCGGGTTGAGGCGCACCGTGTATTGTCTTCCGCCCTCCAGCGAGGGCGAGGGGTAAAAGGCGTAGGTGCTGGTGTTCAGCCATTCGCCGCGGCCCTGCGCCGCCGGCTCCAGGCTGAAAGCCTGCGGCAAGGAAGCCGGATCTGCGCCCAAAGCCACGATGGGGCGGTTAAACGCTGCCACAACTGCCGCCGTCGGGTCAACATCCACTGCGCCATTCTCCGGCAGATTTAAGGATAACCCCAAAAAGCCGGCTGTGCGATAATTCAGGCTGATGGGTTGCAAGAGCGGTTTGCCCTGCGCGGAGCGTACATTATCGCTGACCATCAAGCTAAGCTGCGTATCCGGCTGGAGCGGGGCGCTGAGATATACAATCACGGTTGAGTTGTCCACCCAGGTAAACGCCAGGCCGGCGCCCATCTGGCTGGTCAACGCGGCTTCCACCGAGGCGCGATCCATGTCCTGATTGAAATACAGGGTAATTGGCCCGTTCAGGGGCAATTCGGCGTTAACCGGGGGGTCAATTTCCACCAACGCTGGCGGTTGAGGCTGTGGCGTGGGAGTTGCGGTGGGTGGCAGGCTGGGCGTCGGCGAAGGCGACCAGCGGGTCGGCGTGGGCTTGCTGGCGAAAGGCAAGGCGCATGCCATTGCAACGATGATCAACAGCAAGGGCGCCCATCGCGCCAATGTTTGAAACCGAGGCGCTGGCGGTTTCTCTGGGAAGCTATGCATGTTTTCTCCTTTGCACACAGGACGAAACCAATCCGTGGGTAGTTCCGTCTATGGGTTGAATTATAACGTACCTGCTTTGTCCTATTGATATTCACGATGCAAAACCTCCCGCAGGTTGCCCTCATCAGAAACCTGCGGTGTGTTCATGACCAAATACACTGCAGGTCAACAATAAGTTTTGGGCAGCTAATCTTTGGTACAATACTCGCCATGACCGTATATCCTGTGACGCAACGCAGACGCCCATCCGACGCAACCTTTTTGCTGCAATGGATTGCGTCCGTAGTGGGTGGTTTGGCGTTATTCCTCGTATTTTCGCTGGCGCTTCTGCTAGGCAGCGGGTTATCTTACGCCAGCAAAATCTATCCTGGCATATCGGTTGCAGGGATTGATCTCAGCGGCTTGACGGAGAAAGACGCCGCGGTCTTGCTGGCAGCCAGAATCACCTATCCCCAGACTGGCAAAATCGTCTTTCAGTATCAAGAGCATATCTGGGCGGCTCGCCCGCAAGAATTGGGGCTGAGCCTGGATGTCGAAGCCAACGCCCAGGCAGCTTATCGGGTGGGGCGCAGCGGCAACCCATTCAAGCGTCTGGCGCAGCGGTTGGGCGCCTGGCATTCGGGGGAGAATTTGCCCCTGGCGTTGACCTTTGACGAACGTCTGGCACGCGACTATTTGGCGCAAATTGCGGCGCAGATCAACCGCCCAACCCTCGATGCATCGCTCAGCGTCAACGGTCTAGAAGTGATCGCCGTGCCTGGGCAAATTGGGGTCCAGATTGACATCGCCGCAACCTTAGCTCCGTTGGAACAACAGATGCGCAGCCTGTCGGATGGGGTCATCCCCCTGGTGGTTCAAGAGACCCCGCCGGCCATTTTGGACGCCAGCCAGCAGGCGGAGGCGGCGCGCCGCATCCTCAGCGCCCCATTGACCCTGACCCTGCCAGAAACTGCGGCCGGCGACCCTGGCCCATGGGAGGTGCCACGCGAGCAACTGGCCGCCATGTTGACTATTCAGCGGGTAGAAGATTCGAACGGCGCAACGTATCAGGTCGCGCTGGATGAAGAGGCTTTGTACACTTATCTGAATTCTCTGGCTGGCAGCATCAACCGTCAGCCGGAAAACGCCCGTTTTATCTTTAACGATGATACCCGCCAGTTGGAATTAATCAAACCCGCGGTTGTTGGCCGTAATCTGGACGTTTACACGGCGATCAAAACGATTAACGCCCAAATCGCCGCCGGGCAACGCACGGTCTCTCTTCCCCTGGTGTACACGCAACCAGAAGTCGGAAATGAGGCCACGGGGGAACAACTTGGCATCCGCGAGCAAATCATCTCCTACACCACCTATTTCCGCGGCTCATCCGCCGAGCGGCTGCAAAATATCGAAATGGCTGCGGCGAACTTCCACGGATTGTTGGTGCCGCCCGGCGCGGTGTTCTCCATGGCCAGCGTGATGGGAAACGTCAGCCTGGACACGGGTTACGCCGAAGCCTGGATCATCTATGGCGGGCGCACGATCAAAGGCGTGGGCGGCGGGGTGTGCCAGGTCAGCACCACCTTGTTCCGCGCCGCTTTCTTTGCCGGTTTCCCCATTGTCGAGCGTTACCCCCACGCTTACCGCGTCGGATACTACGAGCAAACCGCCAACGGCTGGGATGATCGCCTGGCTGGCCTGGACGCCACGGTTTTTGTGCCGGTGGTGGATTTCAAATTCACGAACGACACACCATACTGGTTACTGATGGAAACTTATTTCCGCCCCAACTCGCGCAGCCTGACATGGAAATTCTATTCGACTTCCGATGGCCGCCGTGTGGAGTGGGAAACTACCGGGCCACAGAACATTGTCGAACCGCCTGATCCGGTATATGAAGAAAATCCAGAACTGGCTGAAGGCGAGATCGTACAGGTGGATTGGGCCGCTGAAGGCGCCGATGTGACGGTTACGCGCACAGTTTACCGCGATGGACAGGTGCTCTTTACCGATACGTTTATTACTCACTATTTACCATGGGCCGATGTGTATCAGTACGGCCCCGGCACACAGTTGCCGAATCGCCGCAAACCCAGGGTGAATCCATAAGCAAACGCGTCTTACAAAACTTCAATTTGTTCTCATGCTAGGAGAAGCTATGGTCAACAAAGATTTGCTTGAAATCTTACGCTGTCCGGCTTGCGTTCGTGAAAAAGAGGGACTGCTGGACTTTTATAAAGAATCCTGGTTCATCTGCCGGGATTGTGGAAGAAAATATCCGGTGCGGGATGACATACCGGTTATGTTGATTGACGAAGGGGATAAGTGGGCGCAGACGCGGGTGGAGGACTTGCCCATCCCGCCACCCAATGCCTGAGCCGCGTTAGTTTTCGTCGTTAGACACTGCTAATCTACAGCTATGGCGCAAAACCTGGAGGAACTGCTGTCGGAACTGACCAGCGGCGATGAAACGCGGGCTGAGGCGGCGGTGGAACATCTGGCCTCGCTGCAAAGCAAAGCTTTATTGGAGACTTTATCCGGTTGGCTGGCTTCTCCAGACGCGGAAACGCGCTGGTGGGCGGCGCGAGCGCTCAGCGCGCTCGACGATGCGCGTGTTCCAACGCTTCTCACACAGGCGCTGAGCGACGCTGACCCGGATGTGCGTCGCTGTGCGGCGCTGGGACTGCGTTCTCATCCCACTCCGCAGGCTATACCTCCATTGGTAAAAATGCTCGGCGAGGCCGACGGATTGGCGGCGCGCCTGGCAGGCGATGCCCTGGCGGCGATTGGCGCCGAAGCCGTTCCGCCGCTCCTGGAAGCGCTGCAAAATGGAAACCGTACGGCGCGGTTAGCTGCGGCGCGCGCGCTGGCCTTCGTGCAAGACAAGCGCTCTATACCGGCGTTATTCAACGCCCTGGATGAAGATTCGGCTCTGCTGGAATATTGGGCTGGCGAAGGATTAGAACGAATGGGGGTGGGCATGGCGTTCTTTACGCCCGAATAACCGCCGAGGCGTCAGCCCTTCCACACCCACAGCCACCATAACGCCATGATGACCAGCCCAATAGCAAAGCGGGCGACGAAAGACAACCCCCACCCTGTGGCCATGCCGCG
Source organism: Anaerolineales bacterium (assembly GCA_020060465.1). Lineage (GTDB taxonomy): Bacteria > Chloroflexota > Anaerolineae > Anaerolineales > UBA4823 > RBG-16-57-11. The sequence continues at coordinate 86,901 of JAGVAD010000024.1, read as the reverse complement.
CAGCGCCTGCCAGGCTTTATTCCAATCCCGCAGGCGAGAATATTCGAGCAGCAGCACCGCGCCCGGCGCGGCGATCAATCCGCCAATGGGTGGGAAGATCAGCGTACCGACCACTCCGGCCAGCATGGCGACCAGAATGGTGGACCAGGACGCGCCTCCCTGTCGCGCTCCGGCACCCATCAACACGTTATCCACCAATGAGCCCGCCAAAGCCAGCACGCTGATCACAACGAAAATCGCCGTGCCCACGGAACTGAACCCATACACCACGCCATAAGCCAGGGCGGTCAACCACATCACCAATAAGCCGGGGAAAATTGGCAGGATCAGCCCCAGCAGTCCAACCAGCATTAAGAACTGGATCAGCCATACTCCCAGGAAATTAAAAATTTCGCTCACTGGATATCCAATCGCTTAAGGTCTCCATCGGCAACGCCTCACTCTGGGCGGATCACTTCGATCCCGCCCATCCAGGGGTGCAGCACCGGCGGCACAACCACCGAGCCGTCGGCTTGCTGGTTGTTCTCCAGCACGGCGATCAACGTGCGCGGCATGCCCAGTCCCGAACCGTTCAGCGTATGCACCAGACGCGCTTTACCGCCTTCCGCCGGTCGGTATTTGATATTGGCGCGGCGCGCCTGGAAGTCGGTCACGTTGGATACCGATGACACTTCCAGCCATTCCTGGCAGCCCGCTGCCCACGCTTCGATATCATAGGTGATGCTTGCCCCAAATCCTAGATCGCCGGTGCACAATTGCTTGACGCGATAGGGCAAGCCCAGCAGGCGGCAGGTCTCCTCGGCATCTCCGACCATCTTTTGCAGCATTGCCTCCGATTCTTCCGGCTTGCAATAGATATACATCTCCACCTTATCGAACTGATGGCCGCGTTTGATCCCGCGCACATCTCGTCCGGCGCTCATCTTCTCGCGGCGAAAGCAAGGAGTATAGCCGGTATAGAGCAGTGGAAGGTCAGCTTCCTCCAGGATGTCATCCATGTGCAAACCGGTGAGAGGCACCTCAGCGGTCGGCACCATCCACAAGTCTTCCTCATGATCGCGATACAGATTGTCGGTGAACTTGGGCAACTGTCCGGCGCCAAACAGCGTCTGCCCTTTGACCATGAAGGGGGTATATTTCTCGGTATATCCCTGTCGAATGTGCAGGTCGAGCATCCAGGCGATCAGAGCGCGCTGCAAACGGGCGCCGGCGCCGCTCAGCACGTAAAAGCGCGAACCAGTGATCTTCACCCCTTGTTCGAAGTTGATAATGCCCAGCGCAGGGCCAAGGTCCCAGTGCGGTTTGGGTTCAAAGTCGAATGCGGGCAGGTCTCCGTGGACGCGCACCACGACGTTTTCGCTCTCGTCTTTGCCGTATGGCACGCGTGGATCGGGAAGGTTTGGCAATGTCGCTAACAGGTCGTTTAATTCCTGCTCGGTCTGACGCAAACGCTCATCGAGCTGCGCAATGCGCTCGCCAACCTGGCGCATGGCTTCGATCTTCGCCTGGCGCTCTGCCGCGTCCTTGATCCTGCCAATCTCTTTCGAGACCGCGTTGCGTTCAGCCTTCAACGCTTCCACTTCCTGGATCAGGGCGCGGCGCTGCTCATCCAGTTGCAACACGCTGTCCACCGGCGCGGTTTCCATCTGCCGCGCTTCCAGCGCTTTGCGCACCCGATCTGGCTGCTCGCGTATCAAATTGATATCTAACATGGTTGCACCTCCGTTCAAAATAACGAAATAACCCCCCATGTCCTGCAGGACGAGGGGGGCGCTCGTGGTGCCACCTGCTTTCACCATCCATGGAGAATGGCCTCTCATGCGCGCTAACGGGCTGCCCCGGTCCTCTTACGACGGCGTTACAATGTAATTGCGCCGCCCCTGCGAAGACAATTGGCCTGTTGATGAGGAAAATTACAGGCCGGCGGAGTGGAATTCGCCGCCCATCCTTGCCGCCTCGCACCGCCGACGGCTCTCTGCAAAGGGTTGACGGTTACTTTTCTCCGCGCAAATCTTTCATATAGATCAATTTGTGCGATTATACCTGAGCCAGGCGTTGTGTCAAGGCGCGCTCTTCAAATCCGAGCTGGTTAGTGGTAAACTCGTTTCACCTGAAATCGGACTGGTTTGGTAGAAAGAAAATGAAAATCTTAACCGTAGATGTTGGCACCGGCACTCAGGACATCTTTTTATACGACTCTCACCTGGATCTTGAGAACGGATTTAAACTGGTTGTGCCTTCCCCGACTATGATCGTAAATCGGCGGATAAAAGAAGCCACCCGTCGGCGTCAGGCGGTGGCGCTGCGCGGGGTAACCATGGGCGGAGGACCCAGCCAGTGGGCGGCGGAAGAGCACATCCACGCCGGTTTGAAGGTGTACGCCACGCCAGAGGCGGCGCGCTCTTTCAACGATGATTTGGAAGTGGTTCAAGCCAGCGGCGTCACCGTGATTTCAGAGGACGAAGCCGATCAATTGCCGGATTCGGTATTGCAACTGGAGCTGCGCGATTTCGACATGCAAGCAATCGCTCAGGCGCTGGAGCTTTTCGGCGTTTCGCTCAAAGGGCTTTCGGCAGTGGCTGTGGCGGTCTTTGACCACGGCAATTCACCCCCCGAATACTCCGACCGGCAGTTCCGCTTCGATTATCTGGATGAGCGCATCCGGGCGGAGAACCGCCTGACGGCGTTTGCCTACCGCGCCGAAGATGCGCCGCCCATTATGACTCGCTTGCAGGCTGTTGTGCAATCAGCTCAGCGGCATTCTGGCCTGTTAGATAATGTTCCCCTGGTGGTGATGGATACCGCGCCGGCGGCGGTGTTGGGCGCTGCTTTTGACCCCGTTGTGAGACGACGGCAGCGTGTGGTCATCGTCAATGTGGGCAACTTCCACACCCTGGCCTTTCGTTTGGGGCCAGATGGAATCGAAGGGGTATTTGAACATCATACCGGCCTGCTGACTTTACAACAATTGGAGGCTTTGCTGCTGGCGCTGGCAGATGGCAGCCTCACCCATCGCGACGTGTTCGACCATCATGGTCATGGCGCATTGATTTACCATCCACAGCCGCTTTCATTAGATGAAGGCGAGTTCGGCGTTGCAGTGACCGGGCCGCGGCGCAACCTGATGCGAGGCTCATCCTTACGCCCCTATTTTGCTACGCCTTTTGGAGATATGATGATCGCCGGTTGTTTTGGGCTGCTGGCGGCTGTGGCGGACGTGATCCCAGAGCTGGGCGAGCCGATTCGCCGCTCGTTGAATGGATTGAATGGCGGCGCAGCGCCCTGGGACACCCCTGATTGAAGCTCGGTCTCTATCGTCTCTTCTTACATAATTCTGATATTTGTTGAGTATAGTTAGGGGGTGATTGATCAGGTTTGCCAGGAGGTAATTTTATGGAAGATTCAGCCAATTCGAACGCTGCACAGGATGCGCCTTCTTCTGCGGGCGCAGCCTCTATCGCCTTCAAAGCAGAAACCCGTCAACTGTTGGATATCTTGATCCATTCTCTCTACACAGAACGAGAAATATTCTTGCGCGAGCTGATTTCGAATGCGTCCGACGCCCTCACCCGCCTGGATTTCGAAATGCTCACCAATCGCGATGTGCTTAACCCGGACGCGCGCCTGGAGATCCGCTTGATCCCCGACGCCGAGGCGAACACCTTGACCATTCGAGATAGCGGCGTGGGGATGACCGCTGAAGAAATGATCGCCAATCTAGGCACGATTGCACATTCTGGAGCGCGTGAATTTGTCCAGGCTGCTCGCCAGGGAGGCAAAAACGTTGCGGATCTAATTGGTCAGTTTGGCGTGGGGTTTTATTCGGTCTTTATGGTCGCCGAGTGGGTGCGTGTGATTTCTCGTTCCTATCGCAAGGACGCTCAAGCCGCCGCCTGGTTCTGCACCGGAGCGGACACGTTTAGCGTGGAGCCGGCCGAGAAAGCCGAACGCGGCACCGATGTCATCATAAAGTTGAAGGACGATGCCAAAGAGTTCCTCCAGGAAGCCCGTCTGCGTGAAATCGTGCGCAAGCACTCGGATTTTGTCCCCTTCCCGATCTTTATTGGTCAGCAAGAAGAACAGGCAAACCGTCAAACCGCTTTGTGGCGGCAATCGCCGCGTGAGGTGGAAAAGAAAGATTACGAGGATTTTTATAAACAACTCACCTTAGACTTTGAGCCGCCTCTGGCGTACGCCCACATGGTGGTGGACGCTCCGGTTCAGATGTATGCCTTGCTGTTTGTGCCAGCCAGCCCCGAGCGCAGCCTGTTTTCTCTGCGTAAAGAGGATGGCCTCAAGTTATACGCTCGCAAAGTTCTCATTCAGGAATACAACCGCGATCTTTTGCCGGAATATCTCTCTTTTGTCCAGGGCGTGGTGGATTCGGAAGATCTGCCGCTGAACGTTTCGCGCGAATCCATTCAATCCACACGGGTGATGGTCAACCTGAAAAAGCTGGTGACTTCAAAGGTGATAGATACACTGAAGAAACTGGCGGAGGAAGACGCGGAAAAGTACAACCGCTTCTGGCAGGCGTATGCCCGTTACATCAAGCAAGGCGTGGCGATCGAACCCAATGAGCCGGAAAGTTTGTACCCCTTGCTGCGCTTCCGCACCACGGATCATCCAGATCAGTGGTCCTCCCTGGAGGATTACTTGAAAAGCATGAAACCGGAGCAGAAACACATTTACTACTTGCTGGGCGATGACGAGCGGTCGGTGTTATATTCGCCGCACCTGGACATTGTACGGCGTTATGGTTATCCGGTGCTTTTATTGACCGATCCGGTGGATGCCTTCATGCTGGCAAGGTTGACGAAATATAAGGATTTTCCGCTTGTCAACGTCGCCAATGCCGACCTGCCGGCGCCAGAAGCGGATACCAAAGAGGGCGATCAGCAGCAAGCCGGTGTGGATGCCGCCGGCCAGAGCAGCCTGGTGGAACGTTTCAAAGCCCAGCTTGGCGAGCGCGTGGCAGATGTGCGCATGACCGAACGTCTCTCGGATTCGCCGGCGCGCCTGGTGGATCCGGCGGGCGCTCCCAATCAAGAGTTACAGCGCGTGTATCGCCTGCTGAATAAAGACTTCACCCCGCCCAAAAAGGTGCTGGAGCTAAACCCGCGCCACGCCATCCTGGTGCGCTTGAACAATATGCCCCCAGAAGACCCGCTTGGGCCGCTGGTCATCGAGCAGATTTACGAGAATGCGCTGCTCATCGAAGGGTTACATCCCGACCCGGCCAGCATGATTTCCCGCATCCAAAAGATTATGGAAGCAGCTTTAGTATAATTACATCACCTTTCAGCGACCAGCGGCCAGCCATCAGCAGCACGCAATGCCGTAAGCGGAGTTGAGAGCTGGTCGCGTGGCGCTTAATTGGATTATCATTTACTTGGAGATATGGCGCAGGCGGGCTTTCCCTATGAACTTTGCCTGGTCCCGCTGGTCTTACTTTTGACCATTGGCGGCCTTTATCTCTTGACACGCGCCCTGCAAAAACAAACCCAAAACGAACTGGAGCAGTTGCGCCGCGACGGGCGTCTGTTAGAAACCAGGCGACGTCCATTCAGGATCGCCGCCCAGGAGTTCGCAGCCGACGAACAGGAGCCTTTCCGCTCTCATGTGCAGGATTTATGGGCGTTACTAGACGAAATTGAGCGGCAGATTTTCGATTGGCAAGCTCAACGGGCGGCGCTGAACCAACGCGCCAACGATCTGAGCATGGTTCGTTGGCGGGTGATGATGGGCGCGCCGTATTTGTGGTATTTTCTGCGCCGGGATGTCAAACGCTTGCGTCAGGAGATGGTTCAAATCGGACAGCTCATAGACGCGGCTGCGCAAAAAGAAACCGAGATCCGTCGGGTTGGCTGGGACGTCGCCCAGCAGGCGAAGCGGGCGCTGCAAATGCAGCAAAAACTCCACCAGATGCTTGAATCTCTATACGCCAAAAATGTGCGAGGCGATGTTTTAGATGAGGCGCGTCGGCAAGCAGATCAGGCGCGTGGGGAGCTGGAAAAAATCCCGGCTTACCTGTATCACGGCAGCGAAGAATCTATCCTCGCCAGGACGGATCGTGCTACCATCGTCCAGGCTCATCAGATCATCGTAGAGACTCAACCGATTTTAGAACGTTTGCTGGGGCAAGCACAGCTCTGGGAAAGCCAGGCGCGGCGTGCTGAGGAGACAGTCGGCGCGTTGGGCCGCGCCCTGGAGGATGCTTCGCTTACGCTGAATAATATGCCTGCGGGAATTGAAACCACGGATTACCGCGCCCAGTTCGATCAATTGAGCGTTGTTCATAAAAATCTAAACGATACACTGACGCGGCTGGAAGTGGACGGTTTGCCAGCAGTGATTGCTGAAGCAGAGCGCCTGACGCGGCTTGCGCAAGAGATGGGCGCCAATCTAAAGCGCGCCCGGCGTGAAATATCCGCCTTGGAGGCGGCGCTTCGCGAGCTACCGGAAGGGTTCAAACAACTCTCGATGCAAATGGCAATGCTCGGCGCCAGGTCGCCCCACCCTGTGGTTTGGCGACGCAGCCTGGATGTATTGAGCGACTTGAATCGTCAGGCAGCCAGCCTGGTCCCGGCCGACAAACCGCGTTCACCGGAGCAGGTGGGCAAGGATCTGCAAATCGTCGCCAGCCTGCGCGCCAGCCAGAAGGAACTAGCCCAGCATTGCCAGCAGATTGAACAGGCTCATACGCAGTGGACAGCCATGCTCACCGCTCCAGACTTCGGCGGTCTGCAAACCTGGCTGGAAGGGGCGAAGCGGTTGGCGGAGGAGATCCAGGGGTTTGCTGTGGAGAACTGGTCCCGCGCCGAGGCAATCGAGAGCCTGCCAGTGGAGATTGACGCCCTGGAGCGCGAAAGTGAACGATTGGATATTCATAAACCCTCCGAACCTGTCCCGGAGGATCAGGTCATGCAGCGCCTGGAAGACACCCGGCAATTGAACCAGCTCTATCAGAAATTGCGCCGACGTGTGGAACAAGCGCGCATACGTCTGAATGCCTTGATCGAAACCGAAAAATCTGCCCGCGAACAACTGGAAAGCGCTCGCGCTGCGCTGGGGCAAATCGAATTTATCGCCCGCAGCAACGAGTTTTTGAGCAACATCGCTGGACAAGAAATCGAGCGCCAATCCAGAGAAGTGCAGCGTTTGATCGGCGAGTTGGATAACCGGCAGCATGGCGCGGTAGAGCGAAAGGCGCGCCAGGCGGCCTCTCTGGTCGAGCGCAGCGAGCAGATGGCGAACCGCTGGCTGGATCAATTGATCGCCGAGGTGCAGCAGCAGACCAGAGAACTGACTGCTCTGTTGGGCGAGCTGGATAAAATCGCGGATTTAGAGGAAAGAGCAATCGGAGAAGCGCGGCGCGTGCTTTCTTCCAGCACAGGGGCGACTTACCTCAGCCATCGGGTGAAGTCCGATCATTCGTTGGAAAAGTTGCCCTCTGAATTGAAGCGTCACAGCGACTTTTGGCATTCCTGCAACGCTGCTATTCGCTCGCTGGAGGATTTCCATCCGTTGATTGAAACCTTTCGTGAAGCTCAATATCAACTGGAGAAAGCGCGGCAAAGCTTGAAAGAGGCTTCGACCTACTTCCAGCAAAAACGCTCCTGGCCGCCAACTTCTGTTTCGTTTGACTCGGAGATGCAAGAGCTGGAAAAGATACAGGCGCAATGGCAGGAATTGCGCGCCAGCAAGGGTAAAGCTATCGCCCGGGTAGCTCAGCTTGGCAACTTGAGCGCACGCAGCCAGGCGCTGGTTGAACGCGTGGCTCAAATTGTGGAACGCGCCGCCCATGAACAAGGGGAAGCAGAAGAACTGGAGGCGCAGATCAACGAATTAATCCAGCTATGGCAAAATCTGCTCTATGAATACGGCGAAAATGAGCAGACCAGCCAGGAAATTCGCGGATTGCTGGAAACGAGCCGCCGAGACCTGGCGCAGATGCGCCGCGCCTATCTTCACGGCAGCGCCGACTATGTTCAAACCCTGCAGGCGATGAAGGCGCTACACAAACGCCTGCGTTATTATCAAGTTGCCCTGGATGAAGAAAGCGCGCTGGATGTGCAGGGAAATGTTCAGCGCCGGCGAGAGAGTCGTCGCGTTTGACTGTTTCCATTTGCAATGTTTTTAGGATACAATACGCAACGTGAACTTGCCGGTGCAGCTTTTTGTCACCTGTATCATTGACACACTTTATCCAGACGTTGGCGAAGCTGTGGTGCGTGTTTTGCAGCGCGCCGGCGCTCAGGTTGAATTTCCCTCTGCGCAAACTTGCTGCGGCCAGCCGGCTTACAACGCCGGGCTGCGTGACCAGGCATTGCCTCTCGCCAGGCGCACGATTGAAGTCTTTGAAAACACCGCCGGAGCGGTCATTGTGCCTTCTGGCTCCTGCGCGGCGATGATTCGCCACGGGTATTTGGAGTTATTCGCCGATGATGATCGCTGGCTTGCCCGCGCTCGCCGATTGGCGGAACGCACCTATGAATTGACCGAGTTCCTGGTGGATCACCTCGGCGTTGTTGATTTGGGTGCGCGCTGGTCGGGTCGGTTGACTTACCATGCCTCCTGCCATTTGCTGCGCGATCTGGGGGTTGACCGTCAGCCACGCGCCTTGCTGGCAGCCGTTCAAGGGGCGGAACTGGTCGAATTGCCCTATGCGACCGATTGCTGCGGCTTCGGCGGGGTGTTTTCCGTAGAGCACCCCGAAATTTCTGCGGCAATGCTGGAACGCAAAATCGCCAGCATTGAGGCCAGCCAGTCGCCGGTGGTGGTATCTTGCGACGCCGGTTGTATCACGCATATGAACGGCGGTCTGCATCGCCGCGGGAAAACCCAACGCGCAGTTCATATCGCCGAAGTGTTGGCCAATACGGAAGACAAGCGTTAGCCAATTACTCATTCATCCTGCCAATGACTGACCTCTTTCACAGCCAAATCCGCGCTGCGTTGGACGATCCGGTCCTACAATCCGCCCTGGATGGCAACGCCGAGCGCCGTCAGAGAGCTTTCAGCCAGGCGTTTGCTTCTCTTCCCCAAGGACGCCAGGCGTTGCGCCAACGCGCTCACGCCGTTCGCGCCGAGGTCATCGCTCATCTCGACCAATATTTAGCTCAATTTATAGCCAACCTACAAGCCAATGGCGTCGTTGTCCATCACGGCGATACCGCCGATCAAGTGGTACAGATTGTAAGTGATATTGCCCAAAACGCCGGGGCGCGGCTGGTCGTGAAATCCAAGTCTATGGTCAGCGAAGAAGTGCATTTGAACCATGCGCTGGAAGCGTTGGGCGTTCGCGTAGTAGAGACCGATTTGGGCGAATATATTGTTCAGCTACGCAGCGAACCCCCGGCACATATTATTACCCCGGCGGTTCATCTGACACGCGCGCAGGTGGCGCAGACATTTGTCGAAAAACTGGGCATCGCTTACACCGAGGATATTCCCACGCTGACCCGCATCGCGCGCCAGTTGCTGCGCCAGGTCTTTCTGGACGCCGACATCGGGATTTCGGGGGTGAACTTTGGTGTGGCAGAGAGCGGTACGTTGTGCATCGTGACCAATGAGGGAAATGGGCGCATGTGCACCACCTTGCCGCGCCTGCACATTGCCTTGATGGGCATCGAACGTCTGGTTCCAACACTGGACGACCTGGCGTTGATGTTGTATTTACTACCGCGTTCTGCCACCGGGCAGAAACTGAGCGTTTATACCAGTCTGATCCACAGCCCGCGACGTCCCGGCGAGGTGGATGGCTCGCTGGAACGCCATCTGATCCTGGTAGATAACGGACGCAGCGCAATGCGCCGTTCGCCGCTGGCAGAGAGTCTTTACTGCATTCGCTGCGGCGCCTGTCTGAATGCATGTCCGGTCTTCCGCGAGATCGGCGGACATGTATATCAGGGCGTCAGCGGACAATATACTCCATATCCTGGCCCGATCGGCTCGGTGGTTTCTCCGGGTCTGTTCGGCGTGGAGGAGTTTGGTCACCTGGCGCGGGCTTCCAGCCTGTGCGGCGCTTGCAAAGATGCCTGCCCGGTGGATATTGACCTGCCTAAGCTATTGCTGCGCGTGCGCGCGGAAGGGGCCAACCTGGCTCATGCGTCCTCATCTGCCTCCAGGCGTTCGCACGTACCAGCCAGCTTGCGCCTGGCTTTACGTCTTTACACCTGGCTGGCGTCGTCGCCGCGCCGTTACGCCGTTGCGCAGCGCATCGGCGGAGGCTTCGGCTGGCTGGCTTCGCTGTTTTCCCGCTGGCTGCGCCTTCCAGCGTTCACCGGCTGGGGATACTCGAAGGATTTTCCACTGCCAAATGGGCGCCCTTTCCGCGATCGCTTTGCAGCGCTGCATCCAGCAAATCACGCTGACGGCAATTCAGAAACCCTGCCGCCGCCCGCCGAATCGCCGCATTCATCGAACTCAAAACCGCTGGCGCAACAGTTTTCCGATGAACTCGCCGCTCTGGGCGGCGTCGTTGTGCATTGCTCGCCCGAAGAATTAGCCGGGCGCATTGCCCAGGAGCTGATGCGCCGCGAAATTCGCCGCGTGCAGACCTGGGATGAATCCCATCTACCCGCCGGGTTGATTTCGGCGTTGCGGGAAAGCGGCGTTCAGACGCAGCGTGAACCCGATCCGCAAATCCGGGCCGGGCTGACCGGCGCGCTGGCCGGGGTTGCCGAATCGGGTACATTGGTATTGTCGGGAGGAGCGCAGCAGCCTCTTACGGCCTCGCTGCTGCCTGAGATTCATCTGGCGGTGCTGCGAGAGGCAGATATTTTACCCTCGCTTCCCCAGGCTTTGGGGTTGCAATCGGTGCGCGAAGCGCCAACTGCCGTGCTGATCAGCGGACCGTCGCGCACCGCGGATATTGAAATGACGCTTACGATTGGTGTTCATGGCCCAGGAGAATTGCTGGTATATATCTGCGGATAGTTTTCCATGACTCAACAACCCATGCTCACTCAGGCGCTCGAAGCCCTGAAAAAGGGTGAAAAAGAACGAGCGCAAGGCTTTTTCATTCAGGCGCTTCAAGCCGATCCCAATGACTTCCACGCCTGGCTAGGGTTGGCGGCATGTATCCAGGAAGTGGACAGGAAGCGTTACTGCTTGGAGAAAGCGTTTTCCCTCCGCCCAAATCATCCAACAGTCCGCCGTGCGCTGGAGCAGCTTTCCGCACACAAGGATTTGCCGCCGCCTGCCGAGCCTGCGCCGTCTGATACAAAGCCTGCTGCGGTGCAAGACCTCGTCACGCATACCGCAGAGACTGACCCGCCTCTGTCGTCGGCGCAAAGCAGCCAGAAGTCCGTCAATCGGGAAGCGCCGGCGGCGAAGAGGAAACCATCAACGTCTGCCCTCTCTCGCTCCCAATCTATCTTGATCGTTTTATTGGCATTGCTGGCGCTTGGCGCCGTGGCTGCTTTGGGAGGCATGGCCTGGAAAAACGGTTTCGATGTCTTGCCTGAAAACGCGTTACAGCCGCCATCTGCTCCGCCGCCGGTCGTCGGCGGGGGAAGCGGGGTCGTCATCCTGCAATTACCACCCACCTGGACGCCGACGCCCTCGCCAGAGGCCTCGGCTACTCTTACGCCATCGCCGACTACGAACTCGCCTGCTTTTCAGCCATCCTCCACGCCGATTGCCTCCATCACGCCCTTTTACGGCTACTGGCGGCTGGTCATTGGCCGTTCGGTGCAAGGTCGCCCGATTGAGGTCTATCGTTTCGGAAGCGGCCCACGAGAGCGTATGATCATCGCCGGCATCCATGGCGGGGATGAGTGGAACACCATCGCTCTGGCCGATGAGCTTATTCGACACATCCAACGCCATCCCAGCCTGATCCCCTCTGGAACAACTTTGTACATTTTGCGCTCGCTTAACGTAGATGGGGAGGCAGTTGGCCGAAAAACCGAGGGCCGGCTGAACGCCAACCAGGTTGATTTGAATCGCAATTTTGACGTGAATTGGAAATCGAGCTGGCGCAGCGTAGGTTGCGCTTCTGCCCCAGGTACTGCCGGTCCGGCTCCCGGTTCGGAGCCGGAGACGCAGGCGGTCAAGGCGTTCTTGCTTTCACGCCAGATCGAAGCATTGATCAGCTACCATAGCGCCGGGCTGGGGGTATTTCCCAGCGGCGACCCTGCACATCCAGAGTCGATTCGCCTGGCGAAAGCGATTTCAGAGATAAGCGGCTATCAATATCCGCCGGTGAACACGGGCTGCGAATATACCGGCACGCTGGTGGATTGGGCAGCGGATAACGGCGTCATCGCCGCTGTGGATCTGGAATTGAACAGCATCAACCAGACCGAGTTCGACGCCAACCTGAGAGTTCTGGATCTGTTGCTGCATTTCGAGCTCATCCCACCCACCGCAACGCCGGGCACCACAGTCGCTTCGACGGTCACAGCCAGCCTCGAGGCTTCCCCCATCTCAAATTCGACCCCCTAATCTTACGCTGGCGAAATCAACCCTCTGCCCCTATAACCGAGGGTGCTGAAAACTTAGAGGTCCTCGATCTGTCGCCGCTGCCGTTTGATTTCACCTCGGCGGTGTTTCTCTTCCAGACGCTTCCGAATAGCAGCCTGGCTGGGTTTTGTCTTGCGCCGGACTTTGGGCTTTTCGGTGGCTTTGCGGATGAGTTCAACCAGCCGTTCAATAGCATCCTGACGGTTCTGCTCCTGGGAGCGATAGCGTTTGGCTTCAATGATTAATACCCCCTCGGCGGTCAACCTTTTCCCTGCCAGGCGAGATAGCCGCGCCCGCACATCCTCCGGCAGGGAGGGCGAATTGCGCACGTCAAAACGCAACTGAGCGCTGGTGGCAACTTTATTGACATTTTGTCCGCCTGGGCCGGAGGCCTGCACAAATTCGATCTCTATCTCGTCTTCTCGAATAGCCACAGCCGGCGTTATTTCAATCATTTCCGTGTTCTGCCTCCCAACTGGGTCGAAATGAGTATAACATGCGTTATTGGTTGCGGTTGTAGTGTCTTCGAGTTGGAAGACGTCCCGTCGGGCCTCATTAAAGTTGTTATTTGTCGCCGCGGCCTGTTTCCTGCGCCTGGGAGATGGATGCCGCTTCAGCCCGCTGAATGCGGGCTTTGTAACCTGAGGCGGCGGTTGGAAACCGATGCCGGGCGGGCGCGAACAACAACTTTTGAGTACATCTATAACACCAGTTTGGACTGATGCACTCCAATTTTTAAGCTATAATCATTGTCTGAACAGGCGCGTGGAGATTATAGGGAAAGGGAAATCTCATATGAACAAGGGCAGCAGGTTATTGAGGCGGCGTGACTTTCTCCGTGTGGCGGGCGTCGCTGCCGCCAGCGCGGCGTTGTCGGCATGTGGTCTTTCGCCGTCGTCAACTGCCAGCGGCGATAAAGGCGCAGTGCAGTTAGTCTATCAAGACTGGAGAACCGAATGGTTCCCGTCGCTGGCGCAGCAGATGTTGGAAATCTTTAACAAAGATCATCCCAATATTCGCGTCTTTTATACGCCGGATCCGGATAATCTGGAAGAGAAAATGCTAGACGATATGGCGGCAGGAACTGCGCCGGATGTACTTTCCGGTTGCTGCGAGTTTTTCCCCGCCTGGGCAAACGCTGGCTATCTGATGGATTTGAGACCCCTTGTAGAAGCGGACCTTGACAAAGAGACCATTGATGATTGGTCACCCGCTCAATATCAAGCGCTTTTCACCCGCGATGGGAAACAATTCGGCTTGCCCAAGTATCACGGCGCGCTGGCTTTATACTACAACAAAGATTTGTTCGACGCCGCGGCGGTCGAGTATCCCGCAGGTGATTGGACATACGATGATTATTGGTCAGCGATGACCCGCCTGACCCGCCACAACAGCGATGGAATTACTCAATGGGGTAGCATGTTTGACGTCACATGGGATCGCATCCAGATCCACGTCAATAGCTTTGGCGGCCACTATGTCAACCCCGATGACCCCGCCCGCTGTGAGATGTCCGCCCCACCGGCGCAAGAAGCCATGGAGTGGCTGCGGCGAAGGATGTGGGAAGACAAGGTGATGGCGACGTTTCTGGATGTGCAAAATATTGAGACCCGCCAGGCTTTCATCCAGCAAAAAGTTGCAATGGTGGAAGATGGCTCCTGGGCGTTAAAGGATATTCTGGACAACGCAAGATTTCGCATCGGTGTCGCGCCGTTTCCGACCGGCCCGAAACGCCATGCCACACTGGCGACCACGGATGGCTTTGGCATTTACGCCGGAACGAAGCATCCAGAGGCGGCCTGGGAATTGTTGAAATTCCTGATAAGTAAGGATTATGGGCGCGCCATGGCGCGCGCCCATTTTTTACAGCCAGCGCGCGCCTCGTTAGTGCCAGAATGGGTGGAGTACATTCGCCAGGAATACCCGGAACGCAGCAAAGATGTGGATATTGCCGCATTTGCGGACGGACAAATCAAGGGCTATTCCGTCACCGCAGAGACCTTTCCGAACATGGTTGGGGTCAGCAAGCTGGCAAAAGACGCCTGGGATCAGATTTTCACGCTTGGCAAAATGCCGGTCAGCGAAATGGAAAAAGTCTGCCAGCAAATCGAGAAAATTCAACAGGGCGTCAGTCTATCTCCTTCACTGTGCGCGTGCAACGAGCAGAGCTGATATCTACAGGAGTCTGGTTTTGGTTTTTCCTCGCTTCGGATCCAGGCTGAGCAATAAAATTGTCGCCTGGTCGTTCATCCCAACCGTCATCATTCTTTTCCTGGTGGCGCTGACGGTCTATGTGGCGTATCAGAAGGTCACCGAAGATTTGGTGCTCAAGCGCGATGAAGAGTTGACGCGCCTTTCCGCCAGTGAGATCTCCGCCAGCTTTGAAGAGTATATTGACCGCCTCACCACGCTGACGCGCCTGCCGGATATTTATGCCGGCGCACCGCGCAATCAACGCCTGGCGTTGATTGGCTCGAAAAACCAGCTTGTCTTTTTCGACGCCGGCGTGTACTTGATGAACAATCTGGGATATGTCGTCGCTGCCCTGCCAGAAAACCCCCGGCTGCTGAATCAGGATTGGTCCAATCGCTCGTTTTTCCGCACCATGGTGCGCACGCCTGCCTTATATATTTCAAATATCGAGCCGAATGGACCCAATGGAGAAGAGGTAATTGCTCTGGCTGTCCCCATCCTGGGCGACCGAGGAGAGTTCCGAGGGGTTGCGGCGGGGATGTTTCATTTAGACGTAAATTCGGTAAGCCCATTTTATGGTGCGCTGATTAAATTGCGCATTGGCCGCAGCGGCAATGCTTATCTGGTGGATAGCAACCGGCGTGTCGTCTTTACCAATTTCTCAGAGCAAATCGGCGAAGTGTTCACCAGCCATCCGGTGGCGAACCAGGCTCTAACCGGCCGAGTGGGGGTGGCGCGGACGCGGTCGCTGGATGGGCGGGATATTGTAGCGGGTTACGCCCCGATACCGCGTACTTCCTGGACATTGATCGTCGAAGAAAACTGGAGCGATCTGGCGCTCACCAGCCAGGGGTATCTGCGGTTTTTGTGGATTTTGTTAGTTTTAGGCGTGCTTATTCCTACCCTGACCATGGCTTTTGGCGTCCGGCGCGTGACCCGTCCATTGATGGATTTTACCGCCGCTGCTCAGCGCATTGCCGGAGGCGACTTCACCCACCCCATCACCTTGAAAACCGGCGATGAAATGGAGAACCTGGCAAACCAGTTCAACATCATGGCGGGCCAGTTGAAAGAATCCTATGAGACGCTGGAAATGCGGGTGGCGCAGCGCACAGAAGAACTTACGGCTCTGAATTCGGTGGCGGCAGTGGTCAGTCGTTCGTTGGACCTGGATCAGATCCTTTCAGACGCTTTGACCAAAACCATCGAGGTATTGCACATGGATGCCGGCGCAGTCTTCCGCTTCGATTTGGATGCGCACCAGCTCATCCTGGTGGACCAGCAAGGTATCAGCCCTGAAATGCTGTTGTTAATTCAACGCCTGCCGGTTGAAGCCAGCATCATTGACGAAGTGGTGAGAACGCACCGCCCGGTTGCCCGCCTGGTCGCCGATTATCCGCCTGGCGCGTTGCGGGAGGTGATGGAGCGAGATCAGCTTAAAACTGTAGTCAGCATCCCGCTGCTCAATCAAGATAGTGTACTGGGCGCTATCAACGTGACCAGTCGTTCCCTGATATGGCCTTCGCCTGAGCAATTGGCTGTGCCAGCCTCCATTGGACAGCAGATCGGTGTGGCGATGGATAACGCGCGTCTGTATAAACAGACGGTTGTGTACGCGCAGCAAATGGAGGCGGCTCGCCAGGCTGCTGAAGAAGCGCGTGCCATTGCCGAAGCCGCCAACGCCGCCAAGAGCGATTTCCTGGCAAATATCAGCCATGAATTACGTACGCCTCTGGTTTCCATCTTTGGGTTCACCCGCATCGTTCAAAAGCGGCTGGAAGAACGAATATTTCCCTTGTTGCCAGATCAAGACGAGAAATTGCAGCGCGCCACGGCCCTGATCCAGGAGAATCTGCAAATCATTTTAGACGAGGGGCAGCGCCTGATGACGCTGATCAACAACCTGCTGGATTTGGAAAAGATCGAAGCCGGGAAAATGGAGTGGCAATTTCAACCGCTCCCGATTGGCAATGTAATCCGTCAGGCGACGACCGCCTGCGCCGCTTTGTTTGATGGCAAGAACCTTTCTTTCATTGTGGATATCCCAGAGAATTTACCCAAAGTGATTGGCGATGCAGATCGCATCGTTCAGGTGGTGATCAATCTGGTATCCAATGCGGTGAAGTTTACGCCCCAGGGTTCAGTCATCGTTCGCGCCCAGCAAGAGAACCGCGAAGTGATCGTTCAGGTGATTGATCAGGGAATTGGAATCTCGCCCTCGGATCAGGCGCTGGTTTTTGAAAAGTTCAGGCAGGTGGGAGATATGTTGACTGCCAAACCGAAGGGCACCGGCTTGGGTTTGGCGATCAGTAAAGAGATCGTTGAACAGCACGGCGGGCGGATTTGGGTTGAAAGCGAGGTGGGCAAAGGCAGTACTTTCTCCTTCTCTATACCGGTTGTTGATCCCGGTGGTCATGAAGAGCGGCCAAAAGTTGATGGATATCCAGAAGGCAGCCTGCAGGAGCGTTAGAAAATGGGCAATGGTTCGCAAAAGAAAGTTTTGATCGTTGATGACGAGGCGTATATTCGGCTGCTCCTCGAACAAACGCTGGAGGAGTTGGAGGAACGCGGCGTTGACATCTTGAAAGCCGATAACGGCGAGGATGCCCTGCGGCTGGCCCGCGAGCAGCGACCTCGGTTGATCTTTTTGGATGTGATGATCCCCAAAATCAACGGTTTTGAAGTTTGCCGGGTGATCAAACAGGAATATCAATACGAAGATACAATGATTGTAATCCTCACTGCGAAAGGTCAGGAATATGACCGCCAAATGGGTCAAGAAGCTGGGGCAAATTTCTATATGAGCAAACCTTTCGACCCAGATGAGCTTCTGGAACTAGCGACAAAGGTTCTTTTCACCAATGACCCCGATTACTACCCTGAATAGATGGCTGCATAAAGAAGGCGGGCGTCTCCTGGAAAGGTTTTTGCAACCTTTAGGAGAACCGTTGAGCATCCTTGACGCCGATGGTAAACCCCTGCTGGGCGTTTCTCTGGATCATCCCCTCGCGAATGGTGTCCGTTCCCCGATCCTTCAGGACAATCTCGTTGCCGGCTGGGTGCTCAGCTTGCCGGGTTCGCGGTGGGGCGAGCTGACGGCCAGTCTTATCGCCTACTTGTTGGATCAAGAGATGCAAAAAAGGGCGCTCGCCGCGGAGGCTCTGGATAAATATCGAGAGCTACACTTGCTTTATCGCTTATCCGAGCGGTTGATTGCCTCGCCAAAACCCCAATTGATTGCCGAGACCGCCTTAAGCGAGATCTGTTCTGGCGCCCAGGGCGCTCATGGCATTGCAGCCCTGATTCACAAGGATACACAGCAAATAGAAATCATCGCCGGCTGCGGCCTTTCTGCCGATCTGCTGCCGGAAGCGCTTGCCCCAGATCAATTCATTGGGAGGGTGATCCAAAGCGGCAGCGCAGAGATTTCTAATGATGCGTCTGCCAATCACTACTTTCGCGATCTGGATCACGAGACGGTGTCTCTGCTTTGCGCCCCGCTCAAGTCTGACACGCGGGTAATCGGCATCTTTGTTTTGATGCGCGAGCCAACCCGACCTTTTACCGGCGGCGACCTCAAACTGATCAGCGCTATTGCGCAGCAAACCGCGCCGGCTATCGAGATCGCCCATCTACATCAACTTGAAATCGAGAGAGCCTGGCTGGAGCGCGATTTGCAAATGGCGCGTCAGGTGCAATCGGGGTTGTTGACCAAGCAGATACCGGCGATCCCAGGGTGGCGCATGGCGGCGTTTTGGCGGCCGGCGCGGGTGGTCAGCGGCGACCTCTATGACTTTATTCACCTTCCAAATGGCAAGTTGGGTCTGGTAGTGGCAGATGTGACCGATAAGGGTGTGCCGGCGGCGCTGCTCATGGCGAATGCCCGCAGTGTATTGCGCGGCGCAGCCGCCAGCATAGGCCGCAGCGGGCGGGATTCGCCGGGGAAATTGCTGGCGCGCGTCAACGATGTACTCAGCCAGGAAATGCCTATGGATATGTTTGTCACCTGTTTGCTGGTGATCCTGGATCCGCAAACGGGGCATATCCGCTATGCGAACGCCGGCCATAATCTTCCTTATCTGCGCACCCAGCACGGTGCGCGAGAATTGAAAGCTTCTGGCATTCCGTTAGGGCTTTTTCCCGATCTCGAATACGAGGAGAAAGAAGATCAACTGGCGCCCGGCGATAGTCTGCTGATGTACAGCGATGGTCTGGTCGAAGCGCACGATTCTCGGCGAGAAATGTTTGGTTTTCCTCGCTTGCAAGACACCCTCTCATCGCTCACCATCGATTCGCGCATGGAGGGCGAGGAACTCATTCAGTACCTGATCGGGCGGCTCACAGAATTTACCGGCCCTGACTGGGAACAAGAGGATGACATCACCATTGTCACGCTGAGCCGGTCTATCTAAACTGCAAACGCTAACCGTTTGGACAGACGGCTGGCGCCCGCGTAAAGTGGGCTATCCTTTTCAGCCCTGGATGCCGAGCAGCTCATTCAGCCGATCTACATCGAAGTTAACCACAATCGTACCGCGCACATCGAAGGTAGGGGTGGTTTCATACCCCCCCGTCCAGGCGCGCACACGCGCCGCGGCTGCCCGATCGCGGGTGATATTGACCTCTTCAAAAGGCACATCATTGATCTTGAAATAAGCCCTCGCCCGACGGCAAGCCGGGCACCAATCGGTGCAATACATCACCACTGCGGGTTCAGCCGCCCCAGATGTTGTTTGTCCTGCTGGCGCGGATTGGGGCACGACTCCGGCTGCAACCGCCTCTGGAATACGCTCCTCAGGCACAGGGACGCCTTCGATGGCTGCCAGTTCGCGAAACAGGACGTTGTTATCGGGTTGCTCATCAATATTATGAACGTCCACATAGCAGATGACGCCGCTTTTGTCAATGATGAAGATCGCCCGTTCACTGCGGCCATCTGGTCGTAGAACGCCGTATTTCTGGGCTACCTGGCCGTGCGGCCAAAAATCCGAAAGCAGCGGATAGGTGATGCCCCCCAGGCTCTCCGCCCAGGCTTTCAAGCAATGTTTACTGTCAACGCTGATACCCAGGACCTGGGTTTTCACCCGCTCGAACTGGTCTAATGCAACCTGGTACGAGGGGATCTGAGCCGTTCATATCGGTGTAAACGCCAGCGGGAAAAACGCTAAAACGACGTTTTTGCGCCCCAGATAATCGCTGAGGCGGATTTTCTCACCGCGATGATCTTCTAAAACAAAATCAGGGGCGTATTGCCCGACTCTTAACGCCATACTACTCTCCTTTGGTTGCGATTTTGTTTTTTGCTTTGTGAAAAAGGATAACAGAGAATCGCTTATCAGACAAGGAATAACTGTGCGTATAAAAGCAATATACGATAGAATTTCCCCAAATTATACAATAATTATCTGGTGGATTGGTTCGCCTCCAGCAGCTCAACGACGCGCTGCATCACAATTTCCGCTACTTGATCCTTGCTCATCAATGGCAATGCATCTGCGCGCCCATCTGGATATAACAACACCACTCGGTTGGCGTCCGCGCCAAAACCGGCGTCGGAGGCGCTGATGTCATTGGCGACGATCAGGTCTAATTTTTTGTTTTTCAACTTGGCTGCTGCATTTTCGATCAGGTCCTGAGATTCTGCGGCGAATCCCACGCTGACCCGCGGCCAACCATGTTCAGCCTTTGCCTGGGCAACAGCGCGCAAAATATCCGGCGTGCTTTCCAGCAGGATTTCTGGCGCGCCGTTTTCTTTCTTGATTTTGTGGATAGCTGCCTGAACGGGGCGAAAATCAGCCACCGCTGCCGCCATCACCAGGGCGTCTGCTTGAGGCAGCGCCGCCAGAACCGCTTGCAACATCTCCTCCGCAGTTTGTACATCTACACACCGCGCGCCGACGGGTGTGGTCAATGCTGTGGGGGCGCTGATCAAGATCACTTCTGCGCCCAAATCCAGAGCCGCCTGCGCCAATGCATAACCCTGCTTGCCGGAGGAGCGGTTGGTGATCATTCGCACCGGATCAATCGGCTCTTGCGTGCCGCCAGCGGTGACGATGATTTTGCGCCCTTGCAACCTTCCGCCTTGCGCCAGCGCCCAACGGATGTGACCGAGCAGTTCCACCGGCTCGACCATGCGTCCCACGCCCGCCAAACCTGAGGCGAGATGTCCGGCTGCTGGCCCCACGACAATTGCCCCGCGCGCCTGCAAGGTCTCCACATTAGCCTGGGTGGCTGGATGGGAGTACATGCCGCCATCCATCGCCGGCGCCAGAATCAACGGGCAATGGATGGCCAGCGCGGCGACGGTTAACAAATTATCCGCCATGCCATGCGCCAGGCGCGCCAGGGTATTGGCAGTGACCGGCGCAATCGTCATCAGTTGGGCGTTTCTCGCCAGGTTGATGTGCTGAACATGCCCTTCGTTGCCCCACAGATCAGCATCGGTGTAGGCGCGGCGCCCGGTCACAGATTGAAAAGTGAGCGGAGAAACAAATTGCGTGGCCGCCTGGGTCAGGATGACATCCACTTGCGCCCCAAACTGGGTCAGTTTTGAGGCCAAATCGGCTGCCTTATAAGCCGCGATGGAGCCGGTAACGCCCAATAAAATACGTTTGTCTTGAAGCGGGTTGACCATGGAGAATCCTTTTCTTTGCGCTGAAAGCGGGAATATTTTACCGCTTTCCAGGAAAAGCCTCAGTACCAGCCGCGCAAGTCGTAAATGAACATCCCCAGGTACTCTTTTAACATGCGCGTGGTCGTAGCCAGGTGATCGGCGCTGGGGATCAGGCCGATCAGCCAGGCACGCGGACCCGCGCGCCATTCGTTGCGCCATTCGCTATCGGTGATCGTGTAATCCACCGGCGCAGGCAGCACTTCCAGCCCCTGAGCCTCAAACAGATGCACGGAACGCGGCATGTGGGCTGCTGAAGTGACCAGTAAAATGCGTTGGATGCCCTTTTCCCGCAGGATGCGGGCGCAATACATTGCGTCTTCATAGGTGTTGCGCGAGGCGTTTTGCTGCCAGATGGCTTCAGCCGGGACGCCCATAAAGGTCAGCAAGGCGGTCATATCCTCGGCTGGCGTGGTCGGCAGACGATTCCAATCCAGCAGCCCGCCGCTCACCAGGATGTAGGGGGCTGCGCCCTGACGATAGAGACTTGCCGCATAGAGGATGCGGTCCCCCGCGCTGCTGATTTCGGTCATCGGGCGGGGAACATCCCAGGTTTCTGTGCCGCCGCCCAACAGAACGATGGCTTCAGCGTGCGGCGTTGAGTCCGGCGGCAGATAACGCTGTTCCAGCGAGCGCGCCAGCGACAGGGCTACCCAACGGTTGCCGCCCAGCCACAAACACAGCAACGCTGCAATCAGCGCGACGCGCTGCCGGTTAGCCCGTCGCAGCGTCAGCGCCAGGAAGATAAAAATGCAGGCCAGCCCTAATGGGTAAATCAACAACGGAAGCAGCTTGGAAAGAAAGACAAACATATCAGGTTTGGATTGAGATGAGGCGGTCGCGCCCCGCCAGGTCTTGGGTCAATTTGATTTCGACGTGTGGGAACGCCGCTTGCGCCAGCGCTTGAACGGCCTCGCCCTGGCTGGCTTCGATCTCTAACAAAATCAGACCGCCTGGTTTGATGGCGGTTGGCGCTCGTGCGAGCAGCCGCCGAATCAGTTGCAGCCCATCGGCGCCCCCGTCCAAAGCCTGCCAGGGCTCCCACCTGGCAATGGGAAGCCCGCGCAGCGTATCGGTAGGAATATACGGCAGGTTGGCGCAAATGAGGTCGTATTGCACACCTGCCGCGGGGAGTAAATCGGCCTGGATGCAAAGGGCGCGTTCTTGCAGCGCGTGGCGCTGGATGTTGCGTTGCGCCAGGCGTAATGCTTCCAGGGAAATATCCACGACAATAACGCGCAAATTCTTGTCATGTACAGCCAATGCAACCGCGATGCAGCCCGTCCCGGCGCCCACATCAACCGCCAAACAGGGCTTGGATCGGCTGCGCAGCCAGTTCAGCGCAACATCTACCATCAACTCGGTCTCCGGGCGCGGGATCAAAGCCGCCGACGAGACCTCAAATTCCAGGCCGTAAAATTCCCAGCGCCCCAGCACATACGGCAGCGGTTCGCCCTTTTCCAGGCGCGCCAGCTTCTCGGTCAAAGCGGCCTCTTGTTGCGGGGTCAGGCGCGCCTCTGGATGCGCCATCACCCAGGAGCGCGGACGACCGAGTATTGCCGCCAGCAACACCTGGGCATCCAGCGCAGCGCTTTCACTGACGCTGCTAAGCCGTTGCGTAACGCTGGACAGAACAGAGGTGGGATAAATCAAGGATCACTCAGATGCAGGGCTTTTCATTCCCCAATGGTCGCCAGACGTTCGGTTTCGTCCTGCAAAGCCAGTTCTTCGATAAATTCGTCAATATACCCTTCCATCACCGCCGGAAGGTTATAGTTCGATAGGTTGATGCGGTGATCGGTGACGCGCGACTGTGGATAATTATAAGTGCGGATCTTCTCCGACCGATCGCCGGTGCCTACCTGAGAGCGGCGGGTTTCATCTACTTCCTGGCGCAGCTTTTCCTGTTCGATCTCGTATAATCGGGCGCGCAGGATGCTCATCGCCCGCAGCCGGTTCTGCAATTGCGAACGCTCATCCTGGCAGGCGACTACGATGCCGGTGGGAATATGGGTGATGCGTACTGCGGTGGCGTTCTTTTGCACATTCTGTCCGCCGGCGCCGGCCGATTTATAAACATCCATGCGGATGTCGCTTTCGGGAATATCTACTTCGACCTCGTCCACCTCTGCCAGAACGGCTACCGTGGCTGTAGAGGTGTGAATGCGGCCGGAGGCTTCGGTGACCGGCACGCGTTGTACGCGATGGACGCCCGACTCGTATTTGAGGCGCGAATATGCACCGCGCCCCTTGACCATGAAGATGATTTCTTTGTAGCCGCCGATGCCGATCTCATTGGCGGAAAGCACCTCCACCGTCCAGCCCTGTCGCTCAGCGTAGCGCGAATACATGCGAAACAGATCGGCGGCGAATAAAGCTGCCTCGTCCCCGCCGGCGCCGGCGCGGATTTCCATGATTACATTGCGCTGGTCGCGCGGGTCTTTGGGCAAGAGCAGACCCTTAATCTCGGCCTCCAGGCGTTCGATTTGCGGTTCCAATTCCTCGATCTCGGCTTGCGCCAGCAGATGCAGTTCTTCATCTTCGCTCTCGCGCAGGCTGCGCGCTTCTTCCAGGCGCGTTAGCGCCTGGCGATATTCCTGCGCCTTGTGCACGATAGGTTCCAGTTCGGCGCGTTCCATACCCAGTTCGGCGGCGCGCTGGTAGTCGTTGCCGGTTTCCATCAATAAATGATTGATTTCTTCGTACCGTTCTTCGATTGCTTTCAGCTTTTCCAACATATTCTCAATCAGTCCATCCTGGCATTTAAAAGGCGCATCGCCCACAACGCTTGCTTGTGACCTTTGCGCCTCGGAGTCAACTCAGATTATATCATTGAGAATGTTCGGAAACCGTCTTTCTTACCCATCCCCCCTGGCTTACCTTCCCGCTGGGAAGGGGGAATAGGGGTGGGGGGAATTTCCGAACGCTTTCCATTTAACCACATCGGGGCCTCGTGGATCACGAGGCCCCGATTGCTTATTCAGTTTTGTTCATCCGGCTGGGATTATGAACCTCTCAGCCAGTTGCCATCGGCTTAGTACTGATAGCGCCAGGAGCAACCGGTGGGGGTCAGCCAGGTGCGGGAGCGCCAGAAGAGGGTGGTGCAGCCGGTGGTCCAGAAGCCGTTGTAGAGAAAAGCCAGGGACCAGTCGGGATCGCCATACTGCAGATAGCGGAAGTAGGTCACCTTCTCCATGCGGGGCTCGCCGGCAACACGCCAAGCGGTGCTGGTGAATGCATAGGTCCAGCCCAGCGGAGCAAAGCGGCCGCAGATGTCCTTGCCCAAGAAGGCGAGACCTGCATCATAGTAATAGCAGTAGGTCCTGAATTCGCCGCAGGGGGTGAAGGTCAGGCGGATGTTGCCATCCACGATCAGGATGCCGCTGCTCTTGACGCCGTCGCACTGCCAGGTCTCGCGATCATACAGGTCGCTCATGATGGTGAAGACCTTGATGGTTGGCGCGTCGCGGTCGCCGCTGGGGATGGTCAGGTAATAGAACGCATCCGTCACTGCCGAACCGGTGAGCTTGATGAAAACGTCATAGCCAGACTTATTGATGACGGTCAGGCGCACCATCTTGGTCGGGACCGCCGCCATCAGCATGGTTGACAGCACGATGGCCAGCAGGATGAGCAAAGAAACTTTCTTCATCTTGACATTCTCCTTTTTACTGATAGTGTCATGAACTTAGGATTGTCCGTACGAAAAAAATTATAGCACAACGCTTAACCAGAGTCAATACTTTTGCTAATCAATTTTCTGTATATTCTTAACTGTTTCTTAAAGAAGCGTGGCATGTATTTTCACCTTCATCTTGAAAAAAGCTTGCGGAGAGCTGATGTCAGAGGCTCTCCGCAAGAAACAGTATCTTAGTGGTATTCTCGCTATATCTTTGAGTTACCCCTCGCCCCAACCCCTGCCCCTTCCCCTCTCCTAACATGGGAAGAGATGAGGGCAATATGCTGTGAATTTAGCGAGAGAACCACCTAGAGACTCTAATCCAATGGCGTTGGAGTGGGGCCGGCGGTTGGGGTGGGCGTCTTGGGGATGGCGGTCAGCATTTGCTCCGCCACCTGGCGCAAATCATTATCTTGCGCCAGCTCGATAACTTTTTGCGCGTCGCTCAAAGCTTGTTCCAAAGTGCCCAGATCCGGGTAAAGCAAGGCGCGATAGAGATAATACTTCGCCTGATTTGCATCCAGGCTGATAGCTTTATTGTAGTCTTCCATGCTTCGCACAATATTCCCCTTGATAGAATTGCATAAACCTCGGTTGAAATAGCTGTCGGGGTTGTCCGGGTAAATGGCGATAGCCTGGGTGAAATCGGCGATGCATAGTTCAACATAAAGCGCATCTTCAAACTTGTTGGCAGCGTTGATATAAGCCTGGCCACGATTGAAATAGGCCTCCGGGTCATCCGGTCTCAACTCGACGACTTTGGTGAAATCTTTCAGGCTTTCCTCAACGTTGCCTTGTAACATGTAGGTAATCGCCCGATTGGTATAGGCCTTGGCAAAGTCGGGTTGCAGTTCAATGGCTTTGCTGAAGTCTTTAATCGCCTGGTTGTATTGATTCTTTTGCACCCAGGCGTTGCCGCGGGCGTTGTAGGCTTCCGCAGAGTTGGGGTCGTAATTCAAGGCGAAATTGAACTCAGTGATGGCTTCATCCAAACGTTGCATGGCGACATACGTAATGCCGCGCTCAATATAACCTTTCGGGTTGGCCGGATCCATTTGGACAGCTTCGTTCAATTTTGCTAACGATTCTTCAAATTTCTCTTGCTCGCGCAATTGAACGCCCTCGAAGATCAATGTGTGATATGGATCCAATGTGTTGGTAGGCGTGGGGGGAATCGCCGGTTCTGGCGTAGGGGTGGATGTGGGCCGCAAAGTGGGGGTGGGTTGAGGCGAAGCAGCTTCCTGCGTCTGGATCTGCGCCGGGTCGAAGACGATTTCAACCTCGGTGGGGGTAGGGCCGCCCAGGGAAGAACAAGCGGATAACACAAGGCTGGACAGAACCAGCAAGGCAGCCAGCCTCATTGTAAAGGTCTTTAACATCGTAATCACTCTCTCCTGTTAATTTTTATATCAACGTCAAACTGAGGGACTTTCTCCCGCAGTTTACAGAAGTCTAATTATGCCATCTTTTAAACACAATCGCAAGGGAAGGCCAAAAAAGCCAAAAAACCTCTATTTCGGGCTGCGGGTAACCTATGCCGCTGCCCAGCACGGCACGAGTCAAAAGCGGCCGCGCCTCAACCCAGAGGTTCGCAGCGGGTTATTTCCGGCATATAAACGGGCGCAAGTATTGCCCGGTGTAAGAATTGTCCAGAGCGCATACCTCCTCGGGCGTGCCCTCCGCTACAATCTCTCCGCCGCGATCGCCGCCCTCTGGCCCCAGGTCAATCAAATAATCAGCGACCTTGATAATATCCAGGTTATGCTCGATGATTAATACACTGTTGCCGGCATCCACCAGGCGCTGCAACACCTCGATCAACTTGTGGACGTCCGCGGCATGCAGGCCGACCGATGGCTCATCCAGAACATAGAGTGTGCGCCCGGTGGCGCGTTTGGACAGCTCGCGCGCCAGCTTGACGCGCTGCGCTTCGCCGCCGGACAGGGTCGGCGCAGGCTGCCCAATGCGGATGTACCCCAGCCCCACATCTTGTAGTG
Organism: Anaerolineales bacterium; assembly: GCA_020060465.1. Classification (GTDB taxonomy): domain Bacteria; phylum Chloroflexota; class Anaerolineae; order Anaerolineales; family UBA4823; genus RBG-16-57-11. The sequence continues at coordinate 59,891 of JAGVAD010000024.1, read as the reverse complement.
TCTGCAAACGGCTGACCATGGCCGGAAAGGCGGAGAACAGCTCCAGACCCTCATCCACTGTCAGATCAAGAACCTCGGAAATATTCAGGTCTTTAAAACGCACCTGCAGCGTCTCACGGTTGAAGCGCGCCCCATGACAAACGTCGCACGGCACGTACACATCCGGTAGGAACTGCATTTCGATGCGCAGTTGCCCCTGCCCCTGGCAGGCCTCACAGCGCCCGCCATGCACATTGAAAGAGAAACGCCCGGGCTTATAGCCGCGCACTTTGCTTTCCGGCAACTCGGCGAATAATTGACGAATCTGATCGAAGAGACCGGTGTACGTACCCGGGTTGGAACGCGGGGTACGCCCGATAGGCGACTGGTCAATGTTGATGATCTTGTCCAGGTATTCCAGGCCTTCGATGCGTTCGTACTCGCCGGGCTGAGTATGAGCGCCGTTCAGAGCGCGCGCCAGAGCCTTATACAGGATTTCCACCATTAAGGTGGATTTTCCCGACCCGGAGACGCCGGTGATGCACACCAGTTTGCCCAGAGGGATGCGTACGTTGATATTCTTGAGGTTGTGTTCGCGCGCGCCGATGATTTGCAGGTATTTCCCGTTTCCGTTGCGCCGCCTTTCGGGGATGGGCACTTTCAAACGACCAGAAAGATAGGCGCCGGTGAGCGATTCCGGAGCTTCGAGAATGTCTTTTACCTGCCCCTCGGCGATCACGCGCCCGCCATGTTCGCCGGCGCGTGGACCCAGGTCCACAATCCAATCTGCGGAGAGGATGGTTTCTGTGTCATGCTCTACTACCAGGACGGTGTTGCCCAGATCGCGTAACCCCTTTAGCGTATTCAGCAGCCGATTATTATCGCGCGGGTGCAGACCAATGGAGGGTTCGTCCAGCACGTAGAGCACGCCCATCAATCGCGAGCCGATCTGCGTCGCCAGGCGAATGCGTTGCGCTTCGCCGCCGGAAAGCGTCGAGGCCGAACGCTGTAGGGTCAGATAATCCAATCCCACATCTACCAGAAAACCCAGGCGCGCCTGGATCTCTTTCAAGATGCGTTCAGCGATGGCCTGTTGGCGTGGGGTGAGTGACGTGTCGGGGCCGCTCAATTTGCGCACCCATTCCAGCGTGCGGTTCACCGGCCACTGGGTGACTTCAACAATATTAAATCCATCCACGGTGACAGCCAGCGCTTCCTGACGCAGGCGCGCTCCATTGCAGGTGGGGCAGATCTGCTCGCTCATCAATTCGGCGATGCGTTCTCGCATATAATCCGAACCGGTCTCGTTGTAACGGCGCTGCAGGTTGCCGATCACGCCTTCAAAAGCCATGCGGAAGGTGGATTGCCGCCCGTCCTTGTTGTGGTAATGAATGGTTACTTCCTGCCCTTTGGTGCCATACAGAATTACATCCAGTTTCTCCGGCGGGATTTTCCGCACCGGATCATCTAAATTGATGTGGTAATGTCTGGCTACAGCTTCCAGCGCCTGCCAGTAATAGCCGCCTTCTTCACGCGGCCCGCGCCATTCGGAAGCCACGATCGCGCCTTCATTAAGCGACAGATCGCGGTTAGGGATGAGCAAGTCTGGATCAATCTCCAGCTTGCCGCCCAGCCCCTGGCAATCTGGGCAGGCGCCATGCGGCGTGTTGAAGGAAAATGTGCGCGGCTCAATCTCCGGTAACACCGAACCATGCTCCGGGCAGGCCAGATGCTCTGAAAAGTGCAGGTCGCGGCCCTGTTCTCTCCCGCCCTCTGGCGCTTCGCTGGTCGGTTGGGAGGGCGGGTTCATCCAATGCACTGTCATGTATCCTTCGCCAAACTTCAGCGCTGTTTCCACCGAGTCGGTCAACCGGGAGAGCGCGGATTGCGCTTCTTCCTCGTTTCCAGGAGTGTGGATCACCAGGCGGTCAACCACCGCTTCAATGGTGTGGATTTTGTAGCGGTCCATCTGGATGTCTTCGTCCAGCTCGTACACCTGCCCATCCACGCGCGCTCGCACAAAGCCGGCTTTGCGGATTTCTTCCAGCACAGCCTGATGTGTTCCCTTTCGACCGCGCACCAGCGGGGCGAGCAATAACAGCCGCGCCCCTTCCGGCAGTCGCAGCACCTCATCTACGATCTCCTGCGCCGATTGGCGCGACACTTCTCGCCCGCAGACAGGACAGTGCGGAACGCCAGCGCGTGCGAAGAGCAGACGCAAATAATCATAGATTTCGGTCACCGTCCCTACGGTGGAGCGCGGGTTGTGCGAAGCGCCTTTTTGGTCAATCGAAACCGCCGGGGAAAGACCTTCGATGTAATCAACATCCGGTTTTTCCATTTGACCCAGAAATTGCCGGGCGTAAGCAGAAAGCGATTCGACGTAGCGCCGCTGACCCTCAGCGAAGATGGTGTCGAACGCCAGAGAGGATTTGCCAGACCCGGATAGGCCGGTGATCACGACCAGCTTATCGCGCGGGATCTCCACAGTGATGTTCTTGAGATTATGCTCGCGCGCGCCAACTACTCGAATAACATCTTGTGACATAGGACCCGTTCAAAATGAATGAGTATGGAATTAATGTAGCCAAGACAGAAGCTATGATGAAGACAGACGAGGATTTATTATAGCACATTTGTTTTATAAACCATTAAAATCCTCTAGAAATTTTTGTGATGATTGCTTGTAGATTTTTGCGATGGGTATCAAAACCACCCCCTATCTGGCTGCTACCACAGAGTTTGCCAAAGAGCCGGGTTCGTGTAACCGGCGCCGGTCGCGCTTGCCCGCTAGAGTTCAGGAAACCCCACCTCAGGTCATGCAGGTCATCGGTTGAGTGCGCAGCCCCAGCCTCTAAGGGAAAATACCCAGCTTTGCCAGTTCACTCAGGCAAGGAGCAAAACCCTCATGCACTTCCAGGCATTGGTTTAAATCTTTGATAGCCGCTTCGTTATCCCCTAAAGCCAGCAAGGCGCGCGCCCTCCAGTAATAGCTTTCTTCGAGGATTGGCTCGCTCATCGCATCCAGGGTTTGCGTCGCCAGGTTGATCACATCCTCATAACGACCGGTGAAGTAGTACGCAAAATAGGGGCCGGTTTGATACCACATCATGCGCCAGGGACGCTGTTCGGTTGGGATGCGTTCGTAATTGGCAAACGCCGCGTCAAAGGAGGCTGCCGCGCCCGCATAATCTTGCAGCGCCACACGGCTGGCGCCCTGGTTAAAGAGGGCGAAATACAAATCGCGCCCACTCAAGTGGCTGATGTCCTGCGTGGCAATCTGTTCAGCAGTGCGATAGTTAAAGTTATCGTAGGCGTTCAAGCCCAGGATATCGAGCACTTGCTGACGTCGCTCATCAGGATAAATCACAATATAGGTGAAGTTGAACGCCCGCCAGTTGCTCGTCATGTCCTCATAAGAGATGGGCAAGTCGGGTCCCTTATATGAGTCCTGCACGTAAAACACGCTTTTGGCGTCATCATAGCCATTCACGACCTGATAATGCCCCATCCAGCCATCAAAGCCAACGCCCTCAAAGCCTTTTTCTACAATCACCGGCAAGCCAGATGAAATGAACGCTTTCAGCGTCTGCAGGTTGCCGCCCACGCGGACGACAGCATCCAGACCGGCCTGTTCTTCGACGAAGGCTTCCATCTCGTAGGGCATGACATTTTTATCGCGCGCATTGGGTTTAAGAAAGGCGGCCGCGTCGCGCTGATCGCCTTTCCAACCCCAATACGACAACGCCATTGCCAGGTTGGCCGGCCCGCAGTTGTTCCACATCTGGTATTGATGCACAATTCCACTCAACATAGCCTGCGGCGGAAGCGGCGTCGGCGACTGGGTCGCCGTCGGGAGAGGCGTAGGCGTGTGAGTGGGTGCAACCGTTGCCAGGGCAATCGTTGGGGTGGGGGTACGGCTGGGTCGCGCTGTTGGAGAGGGCCGCTCTGTTTGTTGACCCGACGGAACGAAAACCACCTTCTCTGGCGGGTTCAGCGCATATTTGAGCTGGGCGCGCAAGGCGTCAAAACGCCAGCCAAACGCATCAGAGGAGACAATCCATAGCACTCCGGCTAAAAGAAGCAGGATCAGCAGAGCAATTATTGAAAATTGAAGCGATCTTGGCATAGATGCAATTTCCTCGTTCTACGGTGCCGAGACGCCTAACACCTGAAGCTGATACAGCGCTGGTGGAAAGCCTGGGTGATATTGCAAACTCAGGCGAAAATCCTCCACGGCGTTTGCTGTATCTCCCAACGCGGCGCGCGCCATACCGCGCCAATAATAGCTTTCCTCCAGGTTCTTATCACTTTGCATGGCGTTCAAAGTGCCGTCGGCCAGATACAGCACATCGTAATATCTTTGGGCATAGAAATAGGCAAAATAAGGGCCGGTTTGATACCACATCATGCGCCAGGGACGCTTGTCCTCCGGGATCGTTGGATAGACTTTGAACGCATCATCATAGGCGAAGGAAGCCCCGGCGTAGTCTTGCAGCTTCACAAGGCTGGAACCGCGATTAAACCAGGCGAAGTATTGATCTATGCCCGACAGGCTGAAGATTTCAGCAGACGCTTTAAGCGCCGCATTCTCCGCATTGGCGGTCTCATCTGCATCTGCGCCCAACAGCTCGAAAACCTGCGCCTCCTTTTCGGGTGGATAAATGATGATATACGTGTAATTGAACGCCCGCCAGCCCGAAATCATATCCGCGTAGGAAACTTTGTGATCCGGCTTGATGAACGAATCTTGCGCGATGAAATATTCACCCGCATCGTCATAACCGGTGACCACTTGATAATGTCCCATCCAGCTTACCACGCCGGTCAAATCGCGCAAATACGCGCCCTTCTCCACCAACACGGGGAAACCTGCGGAGATAAATCGCTTGAGCAATTCCACATCTCCAGCCAGGCGCAGGACAGCCCTCAAATCTGTGCGCTCGTTGACATAATCCACCATTTCATAAGGCATGACGTTCTTGTCTTTTTCCAACGGCTTGAGGACGGGGCCCACCACATCGCGGTTCCCCTGCCAGCCCCAGAAGGACAACGCCATAGCCAGGTTGGAGGGCGCACAGTAATTCCAGCGCCCATGCTGATCCTCATAGATCACCCCACTCAACATAACCTGCGGCGGCAATGGCGTGGGGCTCGCCGACAGAGTTGGACTGGGCGCTGGCGTTTCCTGCAAGACGGGAGCGGTTGCAGGCAACGTTCGCGTCGGGCTGGCAGGCGTCGAAGTAGCTATCCAAACAAGCTGGGCGACGGAGGTGGGCGGCTGCTGCTGAGGCGTGAAAACCTGTTTGGCCGGTGGGTGCAGTTGATATTGCAGGCGCAACACCGCCTCATCCACCCGCCATGCCAGCCTGTCGTGCACGGGCGGCAGATAATAGAAGCCCGCCGCGCAAAGGCAAACCGCAGGAATCAACACAACCGCTAAGAGGAAATTTTTACGCATCTCTATTCACACCCAGTCATCATGGGAGGCTGGCTCCCAGTTTTTCTAATTCTTGTCGGGGGGCGGCATAGTTTGGGTTGAGCGCCGCCGCCTTTTGAAAATCAGCAATTGCCTGGTTGGTCTGGCCCAAGGCCGCATAAGCCATGCCGCGCCAATAATAACTTTCTTCCAAAACCGCCTGACCGACCCAGGTGAAGGTGGTGTTGGCAAGGTTGATGACATCCTGAAAGCGACCGGTATAGTAATAAGCCTCATACGGTCCCATCTGATACCACATCAGGCGGTAGGGCCGCTGCTCTTCACTGAGCGTCCGATAGATCGAAAACGCCATATCATAAGCCTGAGCTGCGGCGGAGTAATCTTTCAGACCGACTCGGCTGGAGCCTAAATTGAACCAGGTGAAAAATAAATCTCGCCCTTCGCGCGCGGGTATTTCCCGCAAAGCGCGTTGGGCGGCCAGCTCGTAGCTGTAAGCCTCATCCAGGCGCGGCCCTAAAATGCTGAATAACTGCGCTTCTCGTTCGGGCGGGTAGATCAGCACATAGACATAATTGAAATCTCGCCACCAGCGCGAAGCCAACTCCTCGTAAAGAAATGGTTGATCGGGGTTGATTAGGGAATCCTGAACCGTGAAATAACCGGTTGTATCATCATAGCCGTTAACCACCAGGTAATGACCCATCCACCAATCTTTGGGCGGGTGATGGCCAGCCTCGATGAGGACGGGGAACCCACCCGCAATCAGCCCTTTGAGCAAATCCAGGTCGCCGCCCACACGCGTCAGTGCACGCAAGGCAGTGAAACGCTGCACAAAGGCAACCATCTCCTCCGGCGATACATTTTTATCGTCCACTTCCAGGTTGGGGCGCAAGAAGGCGCGCGTGTCGCGCTGATCGCCCTGCCAGCCCCAGAACGAAAGCGCCATAGCCAGGTTGGCTGGGCCGCAATTGTTGAATTGTTGATATTCATGCACCACGCCGGTCAGCATCACCTTTGGCGGCAAGGGCGTTGGAGAAGGCAACGGCGTTGGCGCAGCCGTAGAGGGCGCAGTAACCACAGCAGCATCAACTGTCATGGCAACGGGCGAAGCTGTAAGAACTGTGGTTGGACTTGCGGTTGAGTCCGCGCTCAAAGCGGCGAAAGCTGTCATCTGCGCTGCGCCTGGCGTGATCTGCGTTTGCGGAACGAAGACCACTTCTTCCGGCGGGTTGAGAGCGCGCCTCACCTGTGCTTGCCAACGCGCCGCTTGCCAGGTCAGGCGCTCCCGCACGGGCGGTAGAAGGGTGAGCGCAAACATTGCCAGGCAAATCACAACGCCGCCGACCAGAAACCATAAGGCAAACGACCGTCGTTTGCGCCGGCGCGGCCTCGTCAGGCGCATTTTCCTCCACCTTCCTGTCCATCCATTGAACGAGTCATCACTTCAGCAGAAAGTCTTTCCATTGCAGCGCAAATTTCTGCCAGGACAGAGCCATCGGTCTCTTGATCCAGCGCATCTTGTAATGCGGTCAAAGCTGCCTGACCGCCCAATTGCCCCAGCGCCCAGGCGGCATGGCCGCGCGCCAACGGCTCCGCATCCTGGCGCAGCGTCTCAGCCAGGGATGAGACGGCCTGGGAGTCCAAAGAGTTCCCCAACGCCACGGTGACGTTGCGCAAATAGCCGCGGCGTTTGGCGCGCCGGATGGGGCTGCCTTTAAATTTGCGGTTGAACTGCTCCGGGGTCAGCGAAAGCTCGCCGATCAGATGCGGCTGCCTGACTTCAGGGCGTGAAGAAAAAACCGGATCGCCGTGTGAAGTACCGAATCGCTGGTTCCACGGACAAACTTGCTGACAAACATCGCAACCGAAGACCCAATCCTCCATCTGCGGACGCAGCTCGACGGGGATCGCGCCTTTCAGCTCAATTGTCAGGTAGGAAATACAGCGGCGCGCATCCAACGTACGGTCTGGCAAAATACAGGCAGTTGGGCAGGCATCCAGACAGCGAGTGCAGGAGCCGCAACGATCCTCTACAAACGGCGCATCCGGTTGCAGCTCGATGCCCAGCAAAATCTCCGCCAGCAGGAAATATGAACCCATCCGTGGGTGGATGAGACAGGTATTTTTGCCAATCCAGCCTAACCCGGCGCGTTGCGCCAGCTCGCGCTCCAGAACGGGGCCGGTATCCGTGTAATAACGATTCTTCACCGGCGCGCCGACCTGCGCTTCGATATATTCCACCAGCCGCTTCAGCCGTTCCAGCAGTACATCGTGGTAATCATCGCCCCAGGCATACGAAGCCACACGGCCGTATCCATGTTTGCGCCGAACATTGGACGCTGAATAGCGAGCGCCTAACACCAGGATGGATTTGCATTCGGGAAGGATCTGCAGCAGATCGGCGCGGCGCTGGCGGGCGCGCTCGTCAGCCAGATAACCCATTTCTCCATGCCGACCTGCCGCCAGCCAGGCTTCATAAACCGAGAAATGCGCCGGCGGATCGGGAGCAGCCACCCCAAAAAGTTCAAACCCCAAACGGCGGACTTCTGCTTCAATAGCGTCCCGCAAGGTCTTGCTTTCTCTTCGCTCAGCCACAAGTCAGGGAGAAATCAACCTGATTGGACAACAACTCTACCGGTTTCGTAAATCGTAAGCGTACCCAACCAGAAACATCGCCGGGGAAAGTAAGCTCATAAACGATCGGATGCACGCCCGGCAACAAATTGCGCGTAATCGGCGAAGGTAGTATGACCTCGCCGCCGGTAAGATCGCCGGCTTCCAGCAGATATGTCACCGAGGCAGCCTTGTTTAAGGTGAGCTGGGCGGTGAAGATAAAAGTATGCGGGCAGTCGCCGGTAAACGATGGCTGATCCACGCTGAGCGTGACCGAAGTGATGGCGCTTGACGGCGTTGCAGTGGCAGTCGCCGCTGTCGCCAGAGCGCTTGAACCTTGCACCGCGATCTTCACCCAGATAGCTTCGTTGCCCGCAGCGCCGAACCCAAAAATCTTGCCCTCGGCATTGGTCATTTTCCAGTAACTGATATAGTTGCCCGGCGTCTGCGGGGCAATCATCGCCACAGCAACATCCACTTGTTCGCCCGGTTTGACCTCTTTCGGAATAGGAACTGTCGTTGGCGCGCCCATCATTTCTCCGTCAATATAAATGAGCGCGTAATCTGTCGTCCAGATAGATTGGCCGGTGTTGGAGATGCGCCATATTTTTTCGAAGGTCTCACCGGGAGCAAAAACGGTTCCATCCGGGACAGTAACATCTTCGATAAAGGACGCACCGTCTGCGCCGCTGCGGGCAACAATTGTGGCAGGAGCGGTAGCCGACGGCGTGGATAAGACGGTGGGCGATTCCTCGACGGTTGGGGAAGGCGCAGCGATGCTCGCCACCAGCAGCGCCGGCGCCGGGGTAGGCGTCTGTCCAAAACGCTCTAAACGCAACGCCTCTGCGGTTTGCGCCGCTGCCGTGAAGAGCGCTTGGGGCGCGGGTGTGGTAGGGCGCCCCCCTGCCGGCGCGGGAAACTGGCAGGCGGAAAGTATGCCGATCAGGCTCACCCAACTTACCAGCCAGCCAAACCGTCTGGCCAGCCGAACAGTTTGCGAAACCATATCCTATCTCAAATGTTCCTCGCCGAGCGCGGCGGCTTCCGCTTCGCCGTAAAGCTTGCGATGCACAAGGCTCAACGCCCGCACCTGCTCGGCGGCGTGATACGACGAACGCACCAACGGCCCGCTTTCCACCCATTTAAACCCGATGGAGAGGCCATATTCCTTGATTTCAGCGAATTCCTCTAAAGTATAGTAGCGGGAGATCGGCAGATGTTTCTTGCTGGGTTGCAGGTACTGCCCTACGGTCAGGATGTCTACGCCCCAGGCGCGCTGATCGCGCATCACTGCCTTGATCTCTTCCATCGTCTCGCCCAAACCGACCATAATGCCAGACTTGGTCAATACTTCTGGGTCAAGCTGTTTGGCGTGGGTTAACGTGGCCGCCGCCCACTCGTACCGATCTTGCGGCTGAACCAGCTTAAACAGGCGCGGCACTGTTTCCACATTATGGTTAAGAATCTCCGGGCGGGCATCCATTACGATTTTCAACGCCTCCAGGCTGCCCTTAAAGTCAGGGATCAGCACTTCAATAGAACAACCTGGGTGAACGGCGCGGATGCGACGGATCACCATGGCAAAGATCGGAGCGCCGCCGTCTTTGCGGTCATCGCGGTTGACGCTGGTGATCACCGCGTGACGCAGATTCATAGCTTTCACCGCCTGAGCGACGCGCTCCGGCTCCACCCAATCCAGCGGCGAGGGCTGGCCGCGCTTGATGTCGCAGAAACCACATGAGCGGGTGCAGATGTCACCCATCATCAAAAACGTAGCTGTGCCGTGTCCCCAACATTCGCCCATATTGGGGCACATGGCTTCTTCACAAACGGTGTGCAAGGCTTTGCTGCGCATCAACCCTTGCAACCACTCGTACGTTTCCCCTGAAGGGGCGCGCACTTTGATCCACTCCGGTCGGCGCTTGGGAGAGGTATCTATTTGTTCACTTTTTACTCGATCTCTGGTTGGCGTAAATGGCATAGATTTTCAACCTCGATTTACTATCCAGACTGGTTGCCGATAAGTTTCATAAATTGTACTCCGATTCAACGACTCCTACCAGCAGACATCATCCAGACTCAGGATGCTCTTATCTATCCAGCCGAATGGTATAATTTCTACAGATGATATGATTCGGCAGCCAGTCAGGGTTGTTTTATTGCTCATTACAGCGTCGCTTTTGTCGCTGCTTGCTGCCAGTTGTTTTCCGCTATTTCTGTCCCCCGATCAGCAGCCTGAAGCCATCTATACCGCAGCGGCTTCGACTGTCTTGGTTCAACTTACGCTGGACGCCGGGAAAACCGCGGCTGCACAGCTCACCCGTCTGGCTCAAGCCACCTACGCCATCGCCCCGCCCCCAAAAACATCGCCTACATCAACCCCTCGCCCGCCGCTGGTGGATACGCCCGCGTCGGCGACGCAAATCCCAGTTCAACCCACGCCGACCGCAGTCCAATCCATCCCAACAGCAGCCATTACTGCAGCTCCATGCAACTGGGCGGAATGGTTGGGGGATGTGACTTATCCGCCCGATTCAACCATTCCCACCGGAGCAACATTCACAAAAATCTGGCGCGCCCGCAATATCGGCTCGTGCACCTGGACTACTGGCTATGCCCTGGTCTTCACCGGCGGCAACCTGACCGGCAGTCCACCGGTGGTAAGCCTGCCGGCTGTGGTTGCGCCAGGCCAGACTGTAGATTTAGCGGTAACGCTCAGCGCGCCCAGTGTTCCCGGAGTCTATCAAGGGACCTGGATGTTGCGCAGCGACGTTGGCCAGCTCTTTGGCGCGGGGAGGGACGCATCTGTCCCGTTGCTGGCGCGCATCCAGACGTATAGCCCCATCATTGGCCGCGACTATGTGCTGGATATCGCCTCCAACTATTGCGCGGCAACCTGGAGCAGCGCCGTCGGCAGCTTACCCTGCCCCGGCCTGGCGGAGGATAACGACGGTTTCGTCCTGCTGGTTCAAAATCCGGCTCTGGAATCTGGTCGAGTCAATGATTACGGACTGTGGACGAAGCCCAACCGCGACAGCAACGGTTGGATCAGCGGCCGCACTCCGCCTTTCACCGTGCGCAGCGATGATCATTTTCTAACCGAGGTGGGGTGCCTGAGAGACAGCCAGGGGTGTGAAGTTCTCTTCCAATTAGATTATCAGACCACAGACGGCGTCTCTGGGCGGCTGGGCCGTTGGCGCGAAACCTATGACGGCCAAACCAGCTTCATTGATGTGGATCTGTCGCCGCTCAGTGGTCGGACGATCTCTCTCATCTTGAGCGTGTATAACCGAGGGCAGGCGCGCGCGGCGAACGCCTTCTGGCTGCGGCCGCGCGTTCAGCAAGGATTGACTCCCAACACTTATATTCTGGTTTGGATGCGAGAGAACATACCCAATGATGGAACATGCGATGAGCTGCGCATTTTTTACAGCAGCTCCTCCCGCGCTGTCGCCATCGCTTACGATTGTTCTTCTCAGCGCGAGCTGGGGCGCGCCAACCTGAACCGCGACCAACTGGCTCAGCTTCAATCCTGGGAGAATCGTTTGGATGACTTCGAAGGAGAGGTGTACGCGGTTAGCAACAGTCACGCGGTGACCTCCTGGGTGATCTTCGACGGTCTGGGTTCAGCCATGGCCAGCGAGAAGGATATCCAAGCTGTCGCTTATTTCGCAGCCCAAATCTTTCAACAAATCGTCCCCTGAGGCGGTAATGTCTCGCCGTATCCTCATTCAAGCGGTAGAAACAAAATTCCCCGTACAACGCTGGGCTGTACGGGGAAGCTATATCTTCAAATCGCTCTTCAGCTCAGTAAAGCATTCCAAACAGCTTTGGTTTTCCTTACCACAGCGTCGGTGAAGCCCTGAGCCTGATTGCTGGCGTTAGAGAAAAAGGTCTGTACATCGCCAGCCGTTTGACTGGCAGTCGCTGTGACATCTTGCAAGGCGTCTCCAGCTTTGAGGTTCGTCTTTACCTTCATCATCAATCCTCGCTCTTCTGCGTTATCCGCACCAGCCGCTTCGGTCGGAATACCATACGCCGCCAACCCAGCCGCCGCCCGGCTGTGGAAGCGGTGAAGGCGTAGGCGAAGGCGAAGGTGGACGGTAAGGGCCGGGGCCTTTGGCGATAGCTTCCATGCGCTCTGCCTGAGCTTTCCAATAATCGCGCTCTCGTTGGCAATTGCGCAGCGCATCGCCGGCGTGAATATTTGTTCGCGTCTTCATTGTCCACCTCACCTAGATCTTACCCTGTCGGCGGGCCTGGTTATACCAGTAGTAATAACGATCGCGCCACTTGTTCAAGTTAAACATGCAAGTCTCCAAATCGCCGCCGCTGCGGACGTTAGAGCGCACCTGCATTTGCGGAGCGGTCGTCTGGCGAACACTGGACCCGATGTTGGAATTCTTCGTTTCCATAACGTCGTATCTCCCTTGAATGAAACCACCTGGACTCACGAGGCCAGGCTTGATCTCGCCGTCCAGATCTGCGATCCTTATCCGCAAACGCCGCTGCGGTCGGGGTACCACACGCCGCCGATATAGCCGCCGCCAGAGGGGGGAGGAGTCGGAAGCGGAACGGGAGGCGTCGGAGGAACGGGCGGGACATAACCGCCGCATACCCCGCTCTTATCCGCGTACCACACGCCGTTGACCCAACCGCCGCCGCCGTACTGACCGCTATGCACCTGCGTGCGCACCTGAAACTGTGGACCTACACATTCTTTTTCCATAAAATTTCTCCTGGCAGAACGCCTCTGAGGCGCAACTGCATTGAAAGTTTCGAAGCCGGCAGGTGAAACCTAATCGGGGATGTACAGCTTCTGGCTGGGGTAAATCAGGTTCGGGTTGGCTCCGATGGTCGCCATATTGGAGTAATAGATCTTGTTGACGTTGTCAGCGGTTCCGCTGCCATAAAAACGCTGGGCAATGCGGGTTAGATTATCGCCAGACTGGACCGTGTAGCAAGCAGCTCCAGACTTCATATCAGTTCGCACGTACATGGGTTCTCTCCTTTTCAACTGAGCATCTTACTTAGTATGGACTGACCTTATGCAATTATTTTAACCATATCTCGACGCCTGGCAATACGACTTATGACTTAATTTTCGACCGCCTTCTGTAGTATTTCTCGCTCCCCAAAATCGCTTCAGGCGGTGCGCTCCATCTGCGTCAACAGGCGGCGGTACTGCTGTGTGGCAGCATAGCGACGGATTTCGTTGATTCGCCGGATGAGCATAGGGTGTGTGCTGAGGGCTTCATTCAGGCTGCCCATCAGCGTATCATCTTCGGCATCAACCTGGCGGTAGGCTTGCGCCAGTTCCGCGGCGGTGTTCGCCTGCGGCCCGGCGGCCAGTTTGATCAAAGCCGAAATGGCTTTTTGTGGCTTGCCGCAAGCCAACAAGCCGGCGCGGTCCGCCGAAAACTCGCACGCCCGGTTCCACCACAAAAAGGCCAGGCTGAGCAATACCGCCGCGGAAAACGGGCTGGGGATGCCCGCCATGCCCCCCACCAGCGAATTGAGCGCCGTATGCCCCAGCGCCACATGCCCCAGTTCGTGGCCCAATATAAACAGCATCTCATCCGCGTCCATGACGCGCAACAGGCCGGTGTATAAGACCACCACTTTCGGCTGCGATACACCGAATGTGTAGGCGTTCAGTTCCGCGCCGGGGGCGACATACACCTCCACCTCGCCAGGCTGCAACCGTTTCACGCCGCGTTGAACGATGGCCGCCAGTTCCGGCGCTGTTTGTGGCGTCACCCGCCTGGCGGACTGCACCAACGCCTGATGATGGGAGCGAGTAAAAAGATATGCCAATAGCACAAACCCCAGAACGAAAACAACACTGGCGCAAACCGTGGCAGCCGCGGTGAGGGCAATCACCCCCAACACCAGGCTCAGGGTGAGCAACAAAATCAGATGTTCGCCTGGATAGCGATATGCAGTGGTGCGCACGGTCTTATTTCCTGGCTTTTCGCACCAGCAGCCTCAGACCTTGCACGGCTGTGACTTCGACGCGTTCGTTACGCTCGATCGGTTCTTCGCCTTCCGACAGCTCGGCGGTCCATTGCTCGCCGCCCAATTGCACCAGCCCCACCGGGTTAATGTCGTTTTGCGCGATGCCAATCCTCCCCACCATGCTCTCCACCCCCATGCGCACCGGAGATTTCTGCGCCCGCACGGCAAACATCAAAATCACGAAGAAGATGCCTCCACTGGCGAGCGATGTTCCCACAATCACTGGTACAGGAACGCGCTGGAAATTAGGCACTGAAGGGGAGTTGAACAACACCAACGCCCCGACGATGAGGGAAGCCACGCCTGCCGCAGTCAAAGCGCCATGCGTAGGCGCTTTAATATCTAAGAGGAACAAAATGAAGGCGGTTATCAAGAAAACCACGCCAAACCAATTGACCGGCAGCACGCCCAACCCATAAGCCGCCAGCGCCAGGCACACTACCCCGATGAAACCAGCCACCCAACCGCCAGGGCTGGAAAGTTCAATTAAGATCGCCTGCACCCCAATGGTCAACAGGAGAAAGACCAGCGTGGGATTGGTCAACACCCCCAGCAACTTTTCAATAAAGGTGGTCCCCACACGCTGAACTTCCGCCTGAGCGGTGTGCAATACAATCTCCTCATCTCTAGCCTGGACGGTGAAACCATCGAGCTGGCGCAGCAGATCCTGTAAATCGCCGGCTATAAAATCCACCAATCCAATTTCAAGCGCCTCTCTGGCCGAGACGGCGCTGGCGCTCTCGATGGTCTCCTCCGCCATCTGCACCGCCTTTTCGCCGCGCCGCTCCGCCAGGGAACGCACGGTAGCCTTGAGGATATTTTTGGCTTTGGCCTCCATTGTTTCGCCCAGGTCCTGGCCCTCCGAACTGACCGGACTGGCGGCGCCAATGACCGTCTCTGGCGCCATGGCGGCGGCATGACCAGCAAGGGTGATGACTGTGCCAGCGCTGCCCGCCATTGCGCCGCGCGGAGTAATATAGACCACCACCGGTATGCGGCTGGCGCGGATAGTCTCTACCATTTTGTTCATCAGGTCAATGCTGCCGCCGGGCGTGTTCAGCTCGAAAACCACTGCCTGAGCGCCGCGCTGTTCGGCTAGGCGCAGCCCCCGCGCCAGGTACTCATACATGGCCGGAGTGAGTGGGCCTTCGGCGGTAAGCACGATCACCGGGCCACGCTCACCCTGCGCCGCAGCCGGCGTAGAGAAAAGCAGGACAACAACCCAAAGCAACCACCCAAAGCGTTTCCACATACTTTGATTATAACCGTTCTTCGCGCGGCGCGCGCTCTAGCGATCTGGCTTTAGCGCCTCACCCCTTTTCACCGGGAAAGCCTCCCGAAAATCTGGCGGGGGGTTGACCTCAATCGAATACAAGGGGATCACCTGATGTTTCGGCGCTTTGCGTTGCGGACGCAAATCGCGAGTGTTGATGCGTTCCGCCTGTTTTAGCTGACCCTCACGATATTCCAGATCCAGCCACCACTTCCATTTGGTCTGCCGCCGACCATGTTGGAGGAAGTCGTCCAGCCAGATCAGCAAAGGATGCGAGGCGGGAACGTGGATGGCCAGCCACAACGCCAGGCGGTGATGCAACAAGTTCTCCCGATTGAACGGGCAGACCTTCATGCAGCGCCCACACGAAGAACCGCCCGGGTTGGTCACGCGGTAGCGGGTGCAGGCTTCCACATCCGGCTTCCACATTTCATAGCCATTGAACATCACCTTGTCGCCGAAAGAGATCGCCGAACAAGGGCATTCACGCGCACACTTCATGCAAGTCTGACAGAAACGCTGCAAGCCAAAGTCAATCGGCTGATCGGGGACGAGCGGCAAATTGGTAGTGATCACCGCCGACTTGAAGCGCGGCCCCAAAAACGGGTTTAGCACCACCTCGCCGATGCGCGAGAGTTCACCCAACCCAGCCAGTAATATCAGCGGCGTTTGCACCACTTCGCTATCCTGGTCAGTCTGGGCGCGGGCTTCGTAACCCAACTGGCGGATGTAATCAGCCACGATGCAGGCAATGGTCGAACCTTTCAGATAGGCGCGATAGCTCTGGCTGCTGCTGATCCAGTCGTCTCCGCTGGAGCCGGCCATGGTCTCATAGCCCTGGTCAATCAAAAGCACGATGGCGTAGCGGTGGCGCGCTTGGATGGGGTTGCCTTGCAAATCATGCGAATACCACACATATTCCGGCGCTTCGCACATCCCCACCACATCCGCGTCCAGAAAATAGCACAGCGCCTTGATGTGATTGGTCAGCTCTTGCGGATCCTCTGGCAGCGGCGCTTTCTGTGGGTTCACCGGCCCATCCTGCAACGGAACCTGGCTGCTGGCAACCACATCCAAAGCCTTTGAAAGCGGGGACTTGGTGACGAAACGGCGCACCTCTTGCGCTGGCTTATCGCCCAGATCGCCGAAGCGAGCGCGGTTGAAAAAGTTGGCGCGCTTCGAGACCCTCGGAATCTGGTCGGTGATGCGGGTAGTGGTCTGCTCCACGCGGCGTATCTTCTCCATCGGATATTTGCCTAAATGTAGGGGGCGTTTGCCCTGCGAAAAGATGTTCATGCTCATCCACCTCTATCAATGATGATCTAGAGACCCATTCAATAAAACGCCGACGCGGATCAACGCCGCCGGAGCGGAACACACTTGCAGGCTTCCGAATTCCCCCCAATTCAGGGGGAATTATAAACCACAAATGTACTGTGCGCGTTTAGCGCCCAAGGCAATTAATTCTTGACAAACGATTTTATTTAAGATATTATTTCATTAAACAAATTATTATTTCATCTAGCGAAATAACCCCAATAAAAACAAAAACAACTGCGATCAATTTTCATTCCTTTCTTTTCCCTCTCTGGAGAATTCAATGGAGCAGGAAACAACACTTGACCTTATTTTGAAGACCGGCGTCGTCGCGATTATGCGCGCCAAAAGCTCCGATCAGCTTCTTGCCGCTGCGGAAGCAATCCTGGCAGGAGGGGTGCAGGCAATCGAAGTCACAATGACTACGCCCGGGGCAATCGAAGTAATCCGCCAGGCGCGCCAGAAGTTCGGCGGCGAGGTTCTGTTTGGGGTTGGGTCTGTTTTAGACGCCGAAACAGCCCGAGCAGCAATATTGGCGGGGGCGCAATTTGTGGTCTGCCCAACCCTAAACCCGAACACGATCCAAATCTGCAAACGCTATTCGATACCAGTTATGCCGGGAGCCTACACCCCAACCGAGATTTTGACCGCCTGGGAAGCAGGCGCAGATGTGGTCAAGGTCTTTCCGGCAAGCGTTGGCGGGCCAGCGTATATCAAAGCCATCAAAGGCCCGCTGCCGCAAATCCGTCTGGCGGCAGTGGGCGGTGTTGATCAAAACACGACGGCTGAGTTTTTCCGCGCCGGTGTTGATGTGGTGGGTGTAGGCGGCGAATTGGTTAACCAGAAATTGCTGGATGCGCAGAATTTCACCGAGATTACCGAGCGGGCGAAGATTTTCCGGCGTCAGGCTGATGAAGGACGCAGGAAATAGACGCCAGATAATGATCGGAACAATCATTATCTGGCGTTTTTTGTGGAGGGCAAAATGATTGAAAGACATGTAACTTTCGATGTCTTTCCCGATCAAGCAGGGGCTTTTGAACAGTTTTTCCAAGAAGAATATCGCCCGGCCATGTCTAAGATGCCCGGGTTTATTCGCGCGGATTTGTTGCAGGAACAAGAAACCCCAGGGCGTTATCAAATGGTGATCCGCTTTGAATCGGGAGAGGCGGCGGCGCATTGGCGGGCATCTGCCGAGCACCAGGCGCTCTCGCCCCGGTTGAAATCCATGTATTCGGAAAGCCACTTGCAGGTTTACGAGGTGGTGGCGTGAGCAGGCCGTTAACACCCAGAAGTGGGAATGATGATCGCTATAACATCCGCGTGCTGGATCGGGCGATTCGCATCCTGACTCTGCTATCGGACGGCAAGCTGCGCAATCCGGCGGAGATCGCCGAAAGCATTGGCCTCAGCCCAAGCACCACCTTTCGTATGTTATCTACCTTAGCCTACCACCGCTTCGTTCAGCGGAATGAGAAAACAAATCAATACAAGCTTGGTCTGGCTTGCCTCGAATTGGCTCAGAACTTTATCGCCAGCGATGACATCCGCCAGGCGGCTTTGCCAGAACTTGAAGCGCTGCGAGATGAGACGAAAGAAACGGTTCACCTGGTCGTCTTGGATCGGATGCAGATCGTTTACCTCGAAAAGCTGCCTGGGTTGCACGCGATTGGATTGATGTCTTCACGCGTTGGGCTGCGTTCGCCAGCATACTGCACTGGCGTAGGAAAGGCGCTCCTGGCGTATCAGAAACCAGAGCAAGTTTGTGAATATTACCAGTCGCACGGCCTGCGTCGGTACACCGATTCAACGATCACTGAGCTGGATACGTTAATGAAGCACCTGGAACAAATTCGCCAGCAAGGTTTTGCTCTCGATAAAGGCGAGCATGAAGAGGAAGTGCGTTGCGTGGCGGCGCCGATTTTCGACATCAACGGGAAAGTTGTAGCAGCCATCAGCATCTCTGGACCGGCGGCTCGGATGGATCCAATCGAAAAGAACAAGGAGTTGATTGAACAGGCGAAACGGACGGCAATGAAAATATCTTCTCGCCTCGGATACATTCCGCCCAAATAATCTCTTGAGAAAGGCAGGCAAATCCACATGCGAAAAGTGATCCTTCAACGTCAACAAGAGCCCGATCCTCAGGTATTGCAGGGTTTCAAAGATTTGCTCAAAGTGTACAGCCCATCCTGCGTCGTGGCTGATGCGCAGGAACGGGCCGGGGTGATGCGCTCTTATTTGCGCCCGCTCAGCACTGAAACCCGCTTTGTTGGGCCTGCGCTCACAGTGCGGCTTGAGCCAGGCAACCAGGTGGATTGCCTGGATGCGCTATCTGTAGCCCAGGCGGGCGATGTGATCGTGGTTGATGCAGCCGGAGAAACAGAGACCTCGATTTGGGGCGGTCTGATGTCGGGATTATGTAAGATGAAGGGCGTGGTGGGTGCTGTGGTAGATGGCGCCATTCGAGATACAGACGAGACGAGGGATCTGGGTTTCTTCATCTTCTCAAAGGCGATTGTTCCACGTTCAACGCATTCCCCCTACTCTGGGCGAATGGAGCCAATCGAGGTCAATGTCCCGATCCAATGCGCGGGCGTGGTGGTGCGTCCAGGCGATCTGGTGTTGGGCGATGAGATCGGCGTGGTGGTCATCCCGTTAGAGAACGCGGCTCAGGTATTAGAAAAGGCGCGTGAACAGGCAGAGAAAGAAGAGAAGACACGCGCCAAGATCCGCGAAGGCAAAACCGTCGAGGAGCTGCTGGCGGAATTTGGGCGCCTGTGAGGCGGTGGAAACCGCGCCACAACGGTTGAAAAGCAAATTAGGCCGAAATCAGAGAGGAGAAACGATTATGAAAGATGTTGATCACGTGCGCCTCGAACGGCTGCAGAAGAAGATGGCAGACGAAAATCTGGCGGCCCTGGTGTGCCGGCTGCCGGAAAATGTGGTTTATCTGACGGACTACTGGCCGCATCATGGGTTTTCGGTCGCTGTCCTACCTCAGGAAGGGAAACCGATGCTCTTCTTGCCTGAAGTGGAACAAGAGTACGCCAACCCAGATTGGACAGACGTTGCGCCGTTTGGCTGGGGCTTGCTCAAGGATGGAGATCTTTATGAAAACTACCAACGCTTGCTCAAGATGGCGAGCCAGAAACTGAGCCTGGCAGGCAAGCGGATTGGGGTTGAGAAAAGTTTTGAAGTAGTCGCCCCCACCTATCGGTCGGCTGAGCCGGTTGTGCCGGCGTTGCCGTGGAACAGTATGCTGGATTCGGTTTTTGCCGATTCAACTCTTGTGGATATCACTGGCTTTCTGCAAGGCGTGCGAGCCATCAAAAGCGACTATGAGCTGATCAAGCTGCGCATCGCCAACGAAATTGCGGAGAACGCTCTGAGAAAAACGCTGGCAAAGCTGGAGCCAGGAATGACGGAAGCCGAAGTTGGCGCGTGGGTTGAGTTTTATGCGCGGGCAGAAGGGCCGGGTTACAAAGGCGCCCGTCTGGTGCGCGCTTCGTGCGAAGTCGGCGCAGGGCCGGTCAACAGCACCAAAGGGACGCTGCTGGTCCCATCCACAACCAACGTCATTCATTCAGGCGATTTTGTGATGATCGAACTGGCAACGGTTGTAGATGGCTATTGGTCTGATCTGACGTACATGGCAGTCGCCGGCGGCCCAAATGAGAGGCAGAAGGAAGTTTACAATCACCTTCTTGAAGCGCAACAGGCAGCAGCAGGGCAGATGCGCCACGGGGCTTCCTTTGCAGCTCCAGACCGGGCTGCTCGCGAAGTGCTGGAAAAAGCCGGCCTGGGACAGTATTTCGTCCATATCACCGGGCATGGTGTAGGTCTGCGCTACCACGAATTCATCCCCTTCTTAATGCCCGGAGCGGAGGGAACGTTGGAGAAGGGAATGGTAAGCAGCGTCGAGCCCGGCGTCTATATTCCAGATTTTGGCGGGTTACGCATCGAAGACAATGTGGCAGTAGGGGCAGATGGCCCGGTGTTCCTTTCGACGCCGCGCACTCCCTGGTAAATCATTTCGACCGCTTGAGGGCGACTGTTATCTGAATGAAACCGATGATTTGAAAAACCAACGAAAGGGGTCCGACATGAAACTTAAAGACCGAGTTGCAATTGTCACTGGAGGCGCCAAAGGCATTGGCTGGGGCATCGTCAAAGTGTTCATCCAAGAAGGGGCAAAAGTTGCCGTGGTTGATTGGGATGAAAAGGGCGGCGAAGCTACAGCCGAGCAAATGCGCCAAATGGGCGGAGACGCCATATTCATCCTGTGCGATGTCTCCAATGAAGAGCAGGTCAAGGCCATGGTCGAAAAGACGCTGGCTCATTATGGCAGGATTGATATCCTGGTGAACAACGCCGGGATTGGCGTCTATAAAACGCTGCTGGATACAAGCAGCGAAGACTGGGATCGCTGTTTGAATGTCAACCTAAAAGGTCAATTCCTGTGCTCCAAGTATGTGATCCCGCACATGCAGAAGATCGGCAAGGGAGCGATTATTAATATTTCGTCTGTCCATTCTTTCCAGACGGTCAACGGCGTCGCCCCATACGCCGCATCCAAAGGCGGGATCACGGCGCTGACGCGCAACATGGCCATTGATTACGGCCCGACCATCCGGGTCAATTCGATTGCCCCGGGCTGGGTGCTTACGCCGCTCATTCAAAGCATCTTCGACAGCTACGATGACCCAGAAGAACAGCGTCGCCTGGTGGAAAAACGGCAGGTGATGAAGCGCATCGGTCAACCGGAGGATATCGGTTATGCGGCGGCGTTCCTGGCAAGCGATGAGGCGTCTTTCATTACCGGGACTCAACTCTTTGTAGATGGCGGATTGACTGCCCAGCTCGAAACCTGGTAGAGAGGACGATGGATAATGGGCGATGGCAAAATCAAGTACGACATCACAAAGGATGATTTGAGCTCCTTCGCTGGAAAGGGACCGGCTTTTGTTACCTTCGGCGAGACGATGATTCGCGACACGCCGTGCGATGCGCAACGTTTGGAGACCACCCGACAGGTATATATCTCTTTGGCGGGAAGCGAATTGACGCTGTGCATGGTTTTGGCTCGATTCGGAATCCCCTCTGCCTATATCACCCGCGTACCAGACAACCCGTATGGGTGGCTGCTGCGCGACACCGCGCGAGGGCAGGGGATTAATACCAATTATTTCGTCTGGGCGCCAAAGACAGAGCCGATTGGCCGTCTGCTCTATGAATTAGGTCGCACGCCGCGCAAGAGCGTGGCTTACTACCAGCGAATGTACTCTGCTGCCAGCCGGCTGGGGGCTGGGATGGTCAATTGGGCTGCTGCGCTGAAGGACTGCAAATTATTCCACACTTCTGGGATCACCTTCGGCTTGTCGCATCACAGCAAATACGAGAAAAACTACCTGCTGGAAGCATTTCAGGAAGCAATAGCAGCCAAACCAGCGGACTGCCTGGTGGGGATGGATTTCAACTACCGTGCGACGCTGTGGAGCCCTGAGCAATGTAAAGCTGTGATGACGCCCATCTTGAAACAAAATGTTGATATTTTGATCACCACAATCGAGGATATGGCCGCCCTCTACGGAATTGGGTGCGGTCAATACAGCGCGCAGCAAATTGATCAAGGCGACATCGGCGAGCTGACCGACCAGGACATTAAGGATTTCGCCGCGCAGGTTGGCGAACAGTTCGATACAAAAATCGTCGCCATCACCATTCGTTACCCGGATACGTTTGAGCAGCAGCGATGGGAAACGGCAGTGATGGATTCGCAGGGCAACTTCATTCGTTCTCCCGCCGTCAAATCCATTGTGTTGATGGACAGGCTTGGAGGAGGCGACACCTGGAATGGAGGTTTCTATTACGGTCTGCTTACCGCCGGTTTCAATACCGAAGGTATGGAAAAGGGGTTACTGGTCGGCGATGCAGCCACGCGCATCAAACAGACACTGATGTTTGATTTGCCGATCGTGACTCGGGCAGAAGTGCAAGAACTGCTTAAGGCGGACGTACTTGGCGGCGGCAAGCGCGTCGCCCGCTAAGTCAGCAATTCACCACCCGGAGCAATAGACCGATCCGTCATCCGGGAAGATCAATATTCGAAGAGAAATGAAGGAGAAGACCCAATGAAATCCAAACTTATGATCCTGTTCAGCCTGCTGACTGGGTTGGCCCTTCTTCTAGGGGCCTGCTCACAGCAGCCAGTCGCTACCCAGGCTCCAGCCAACGCCGAACCGGCGCAACCGGCGCAACCGGCGACGGCAGACGAGGAGTACATTTATGTCTCTTCGATGGGTAACCTGGAGTTCTTCAACGCCCACAAATACGGCTGGAAATGGGGCGGAGAAGTGCTGGGCGTTAAGACCAGTTATGTCGGCCCCGCTGAGTACGACATGAATGCCATGGTGGCAGCTTTCGATCAGGCGATCGCCAGGCAGCCGAAAGGGATATGCGTCTTCGGGGTTGAACCTGTGCTGACACCCGAAATTAACAAGGCGAGCGACGCTGGCATCCCGGTAGTCACCATCCTGGGAGACCTGCCTGAATCCAAGCGCATTGCCTATGTTGGCTCCTACCAGCACGACCTGGGGTACACCGGCGGGAAGGCGATCGCTGAGGCGCTCGGCGGCAAGGGCAAGGTTGCTATTCTCAGCATCCCCGGCGTGCAAATGTTCGATGATCGCGAAGCTGGTTATCGCGATGCGTTCAAAGCCTACCCCGATATTGAAGTTGTCCAGGTTGGCGATACGAAAGCTGACACGGTCACCGCAGTGAATGTTGCCAAGGACATCCTGCAGCGCAACCCGGATCTGGCTGCGTTTGTGGGCACCGACTCGACCGCAGGAATTGGCGCTGCCACAGCCGTAGAGGAAGCCGGCAAGGTTGGGCAAGTGAAGGTTGTAGCAATGGATCGCAACTCAGACATCCTGCAAAAGATCAAAAACGGGACGCTCACTGGGACCGTAGCCCAAGACGACGCGGCGATGGCTTTCTGGTGCCTGCAGGTCCTCTACAACTATGTCCATCACCAGGCGCCGTTGACCTCCGACAATAAGGCAGCCGGTGTGATCACAGGTCCAACGAACATCTTTATGTGGGTGAACTACATCAACAAAGATAATGTAGATTACTTCCTGGCCGCCAACGAGATATACACGAAATAAGCTAAAGGGGGGATGCAGATCATCATTTGCATCCCCCTTTTTGAACAGAGACGAGATGGAAGAGGTCCTGCGAGCAGAAAACATTTCTAAAAGCTTTCCAGGCGTACTGGCGGTGGATAACGTAAGCCTGTCGCTGGGACATGGTGAAATCCTGGCCCTGGTGGGAGAGAATGGAGCAGGGAAAAGCACATTAACGCAAATCCTGGGCGGAGCGCAACGACCCGACTCGGGCCGAATTATCCTGGAAGGAAAGACCGTTTCATTCAACTCGCCAGCCGATGCCATTCGAGCAGGGATCAGTATGGTATTCCAGGAACTCTCCCTGGTTGGAAGCTTATCCGTAGCAGAAAATATCTTCGCCAATCGCCAGCCGGTTGGCAGGCTGAACAACGTACAGTGGAAAGCGCTCTACCAAGAGGCGCAAGATTTTCTCAGCAGGTTTGATCTGGATCTTGACCCACGGATATTGGTAAAACGGTTGTCTATGGGGCAACAGCAAATCCTGGAGATTCTTAAAGCGATCTCTACTCACCCTAAGGTTTTGATCCTGGATGAACCCACATCTTCGCTGACCGAAAATGAAATTGCCTACCTGTTCCAAAACATCCGCAAATTGCAGGAACAGGGCATGTCTTTTATCTACATCACACATAAACTGTCGGAGATCTTTCAGATCGCCAGTCGCGTCATTGTGATGCGGGATGGCAAGTATATCGCCAGTCGGAATGTGAGCGAAGTGTCGGAGAACGATCTCGTTTCGATGATGGTAGGACGCCAGATCACGAACCTTTACGGCGCGGCTGTCGAAAAGCCGTTGGGCGCAGAGCGCCTGCGGGTTGAGTCTCTCTCCCGCAAAGGGGTGTTTCAGGATATCAATTTCCAACTGCGGGCGGGTGAAATTCTTGGCTTTGCAGGATTGGTGGGCGCAGGCAGAACGGAAGTGGCACGAGCGATCTTCGGGATTGATCGAAAGGATTCGGGGAAGATCTATTTGAATGGAAATGAGATCCAGATCTCAAAACCTGAAGACGCGATCAAGAGGCGAATTGCATATCTCACCGAGGATCGCAAAGGATGGGGGCTGTTCTTGGGAATGACAGTGCGCGAAAACTTGATCGCCCCATCCTTAAAACGGTTCGCCTCACGAATGGATTTCCTGAACCAGAAGCTGGTTAACGAGTACGCCGAAAAACAAATCGAGATCTATTCCATCCAGACGGCTTCGATTTTGAAGAAGGTGTTGCATTTATCCGGCGGCAATCAACAGAAATGTCTGGTGGCAATGTGGATGGGCATCCAGCCCGAGGTTGTGATTTTCGACGAGCCCACACGGGGCGTAGATGTAGGCGCTCGTGCAGAAATCTATAAAACGCTGCGTGAGTTCGCCAATGCAGGCGTGGGGATTATCTTAATTTCGTCTGACCTGCCAGAGCTGATTGGCATGTGCGATCGAATACTGGTGATGCATCAGGGGCGGATCAAGGGAGAAGTTCAACGAAAAGACTTTTCCGAGGAATTAATCCTGTCCTATGCGGCGGGCCTGGAAGAAACGCAGCACGCTTAAAGCCCAGCTATGATGAATTGAAAGAATAGAGGAAAAGGAAAGCAACGAGGAAAACGCAGAAATGACTATAAGCGGAAAGATTGCCCGAACAGTCAGAGATGTTGCCGCATACCGCGAGTTCTCGCTTTTCATTGTCTTGGTGGTCGTCAGCCTGATCATGACCATGGTGTCTGACGTTTTCATGAATAAGGCGAATATCGAAGCCATCCTCTTGGGCTTATCCGTTGAAGCGACCATCGCGGTGGGGATGGTGATCTTGCTCATTTCTGGCGGGCTGGACCTTTCTGTTGGATCCACATTGGCTTTTACAGGGGTGGTGTGTGGACTTGCCTTAACAGTACTTAAACTCCCAGCGGTGATTTCGATCCTCTTAGGTTTACTGGCCGCGCTGGGGATAGGGTTGATCAACGGATTGCTTGTTTCGAAGCTCAAGATCAACCCATTTATCGCCACTCTGGGGATGCAAATCACCGTGCGCGGGCTTACCCTGGTGCTGGCGAGCGGCAAAGCGGTTCTCAACCTGCCTGCATCGTTCACGGTCGTCGGGCAGGGGAGACTGTTTGGCGTGCAATATCCAATCTATATTATGCTCACACTGGTCATTGTGGGCGATTTGTTGATGCGCAACTCGCGTTTCTTCCGCCAATCCTATTACATTGGCGGGAATGAAAAGGCTGCCGGTTTATCGGGTATCCCGGTTGACCTGGTGAAGATCTTTAACTACTGCTTGGTGGCGCTCCTGGCGGGCATTGCTGGGATCATGATTACTGCGCGTTTTGGCTCCTCTTCGCTGACCGTCGGCACAGGCGTTGAGCTGCGGGTGATCACCGCCACCATCATCGGCGGCGCCAGCCTGAGCGGCGGCGAAGGGTCGGTGTTTGGAGCCTTTCTGGGCGCGCTTTTCATGGGGGTGCTGGCAAACGCGTTAAATCTACTGGGAATGGATATCTATTGGCAAAATCTGGTTACCGGTTTAATTCTGATCATTGCAGTGGTCGTTGATGTGCTGAATGAGCGCAGAAAAAGCAGGCAGAAGTGAAACTAGCGAGAGGAGGTGATTTCATAAAATCCAGAACAAACCTGCCAAGTACAAATTCAATCAACTGGTTAATCCGATATTCGATTACTCATGAGGAGAGATGAAATGAGGAAACTGCTCAGCATTTTGATGGCGATTGCGTTTATCCTTTCGGCTTGCACAACGCCAGCTACTCAAGCTCCGCCTGTATCTACAACCGCCCCAGCCGCGGCAACCGAACCACCTGCAGCGCCGACCCAGGCCGAAGCGCCAGCCGGCGAATACGTCCTGCCTGAGGGCGCTGTATCCATCATGCCGTTGGAGGCGGGCTCGCAATCCACCGCCCCGGTGGCTTACAAACCCGGCGCTCCGGTGCGCATCGCCTACATGCCCCCCGCCACCGAGTTCAACTACTACATGGCTATCGGCGAAGGCATCAAGACCAAAGCCGCCGAGTTGGGCGTGGAGACCTTCATGCTGGCTCCGCAAAGCGGCTCCGACATCGCCACGCAGATGAAAATGCTGCAAGATGTGACCACCCAGGGCGTGGATGCGATCATCCTGTCCACCCATGACGAGAACGCTGCCGCCCCGCTGGTCAAGCAAGCCATAGACAAGGGCATCGCAGTGGTGATCGTGAACTCCGACATCGCTTCCTTCCCCACCCCGGTGAATGCGGTGGTGGGCTATGGTCAGCGCAAAGGCACCAAGAACCTGGGCGAGTACGCTGCCAAGATGGTCAACGGCAAGGCGAATGTGGGCGTGCTGGAAGGGTTGCCCGGTTACCACTCCACCGAGCGCATCGGCGGCTTCCTGGATGCCTTCAAGAACTACCCTGACATGAAGATCATCGCCACCCTGCCCACCGAATGGAACGTGGAGACAGGCAACAAGGCGATGATGGACATGATCCAGGCGCACCCAGAGATCAACCTGGTGGTGGCGGCTAACGACTACATCGCGATTGGCGCGGCCAAGGCGGCTGAAGCGTTGGGGCGCAAGGACATCCTGATCTTCGGCAACGACGGCGACACCACCGGACTGGAAGACATCGCCGCCGGACGCTGGACGGCGACCCAGAACACCACCCCCTTCGTGATGGGCAAGGTGGCGCTGATGGTGGCTATGGATGTCTTGAACGGGAAATTCCCCGGCGGTTGGGTCGAGACCCCCTCCATCACAACCGACAAGAACAATGTCCTCTCGTTCTTGTGCCACCCCGAAGAACTGTATCCGAAACCCTCAATGGTCTATACATGCCCATAGAGGGAAGATGAGTTAATCACCCCATAAACCAGGTCCCAGGGAAAGCCGCCATCGGTTTTTCCTGGGCCTGGTAAGGGAGGTTTCAGGTAAAATGAAATCTGTCTTTGCTCCTCAAAGATACCCTGGGAGAAGCGCATGAGCGACATGACCGCAGACCGAGTTGGTGTGCTGGAAACCCCTCTGAATGAGCCGCTCTGGCAAGTACGTGGAATCTCGAAAGCCTTTCCAGGTGTGCAGGCGCTGGAGGATGTTTCAATGGACATCTATCCTGGAGAGGTGCACGCCCTGCTGGGCGAAAACGGTTCTGGAAAATCCACGCTGGCCAAATGCATAGCGGGCGTCCATCAGCCAGAAAAGGGCGAGATCTTGTTCCGGGGGCGACCGGTGCGGTTTCATCACCCCATGGACGCACGCGCCGCGGGAGTGGCGACGATCTACCAGGAATTTTCGCTTGTCCCTTCTCTAACGGTAGCCGAAAACATCTATTTGGGGCGCTATCCCCGCAATTCGGCTGGAATGATTGACTGGCCTGCCGTTCGCAAGGGTACCCGCCAGGTGCTGGAGCAGCTATCTCTGGCGATTGACCCGGACGAAATCGTGCGCACCCTTTCGGTCGCCGAACAGCAGTTGGTCGAGATCGCCAAGGCGATCTCGCTGGAATCTAATCTGCTGATCATGGATGAACCGACTGCGGCGCTAGGCTTGTT
Organism: Anaerolineales bacterium; assembly: GCA_020060465.1. GTDB lineage: Bacteria > Chloroflexota > Anaerolineae > Anaerolineales > UBA4823 > RBG-16-57-11. Next base: position 31,524 of record JAGVAD010000024.1, on the reverse strand, counting down.
GGAAACCCAGCGCCTGATGGAATTGATCCGCCGCCTGACGGCGCAAAATAAAGCCATTATCTATATTTCCCATCGTTTGGATGAAGTCTTTCAAATTGCGGATCGAGTCACTATCCTGAAAGATGGTCGGCGCGTGGCGAGCGAGCCGATTTCAAAGCTGAAGATGGGCGACGTGGTGCGGGCAATGGTGGGCTTCGACATCCAGCAACACTATCCGAAGGAGCGCCATGTTCGGGATGAAGTTTGTCTGGAAGTGCAGGGCATTCGCACCGAGAATGGAGTTAACGATGTCAGCTTTTCGGTGCGAGTGGGCGAAGTCTTTGGATTAGGCGGGATGCTGGGCTCCGGACGCACCGAAATCGCCCGGGCAATTTATGGACTGGATAAGATCGTGGCGGGGAAAATCCTCCTGAACGGACGTCAGGTCGTCTTCAATTCACCCAGAGAAGCAGTCGCCGCCGGGGTCGGCATGGTGCCTGAAAACCGCAAAGCAGATGGCTGCTTTTTCAACTTCGAAGGCCCGAAGAACATCACCATCTCGAGGCTGAAGGAGTTGCTCCAGGGTCCATTCTTGAGCCTGCTAAAAGAGCGTGAATTTGGCGAGCTTTATCTCAAGCGGATGAACATCCCTGCCACCGCGCTGGAGAGATCGGTGCAATATTTATCGGGTGGAAATCAACAAAAAGTGATCCTGGCGCGTTGGCTGTTCTCGCAGGCTCGCATCTTGATTATGGATGAGCCTACCCAGGGGATTGACATTGGCGCCAAGCTGGAGGTCTATCATGTCATCAACGAGTTGACTGCCAGCGGGATCAGCATTATCCTGATCAGCTCAGATTTTCCAGAGTTGTTAGCCATGAGCGATCGGGTGGCGGTGGTGCGCGATGGCAAGATCTTACATATTACCCAGAGTGAGCAAATGACAGAGTACCAGTTGATCGGAATGGCTTCCGGGGCTGGGACAAGTGACGAAATCGAATAAGGAGATAGCATGGAGAGAGTTTCGAGATTTTTTCGTTCGACTGTTGCCGGTCCTTTGGTGGCATTCCTGGTAGTTGCGACCTTTGCGAGTCTGGCAACGCCGCGCTTTTTGCAACCCCAAAATCTTTCGAACGTCTCCCTCCAGGTAGCAACCGTGGCAGTGGTATCCATCGGAGCGACGCTGGTTATCCTGACGGGCGGAATTGATCTCTCGCCTGGGTCAACAGTGGCCCTGGTCACCTGCACACTGGCAATCCTGGTCAAGAATATGGGCCTGCCGTTGCCGGTGGGGATTTTGTTGGTGCTCTTGCTCGGCGTTGCATGTGGATTCGTCAATGGTTTCTTCAGCACTTACGGCAGAATCCCCTCGTTCATTGTCACACTTGCCACGATGAGCATCTACCGCGGACTGGCGTTCTTGATCACCAAAGGCACTCCTATCTTCTCGGTCTCGCCTGCGCTTGAGCCTCTTTTCTATGGAAAGCTGTTAGGCATTCCGCTGCCTTTCTATTATGTGGTCATCCTGTATGCGCTGGGGTCGCTCTTTCTACGCAATACGGTTCAGGGTAGAGCAATCTATGCAGTGGGGGGCAACGAATCGGCTGCCCGGCTGACGGGTATTGCGGTCAACCGCAGCAAGCTGCTCGCTTTTGTGGTCGCCGGGCTGACCGCTGCAATCGGCGGCGTCTTGCTCACCGCCTGGCTGAACTCCGGCTCTCCTAACTATGGCGCAGAATTGGGCTTACAGTCAATTGCCGCGGCGGTGATTGGAGGCGCCAGCCTGGTGGGCGGCTATGGCAGCATGATCGCCACACTGGTGGGCGCGCTGACCGTGGCGGTCGTTCAGAATGGATTGAACCTTCTGGCGGTGCCTGCTTCCTGGCAAGAGATCACGCTTGGCATCGTGATCGTGGCTGCGGTCGGACTGGACATGTGGAAATCTTCCATTGGGCGAGCGTTTTCAAAATTATTTCGTCAGACATGATCTTTACGACCTGACAGGTTGGCAGCCTGCGGTCGCGTTGGACCTGTGAGATATGGCGCAAAAATGACGATCTTAATCGAAGGAAAAAAGTAGAGTAAGGAGGCACGATGTACACATACGGAAGAAAAACGGGCTGCCGGATGAGCCTGGATTATACCTATCGTGGTATGCGCGTGGCATTCCTGGAAAATGAGGTCATCCGGGTGGGGGTTTTGTTGGATAAAGGCGCAGACATTTTTGAATTCACCTACAAACCCGCAGACCTGGACTTCATGTGGCAATCGCCCATCGAGATGCGTAAGCCATTTGTCGCCACCAGTGCGCTGCCTGAAGGCGCCTTCCACGATTATTTCTACGGCGGATGGCAAGAAGTGTTGCCGTCGGCTGGCTGGGCGTCTGAACCTTACCTGGGAACTTTTCAAGGGCTGCACGGCGAGGTGTCTTTGCTGCCGTTCGAGGCATTTATCCAGGAGGACCAGCCGGATTTGGTTTCCTTAAAAACCAGAGTTCGCACTTATCGCTCGCCGCTCACGCTGGAGAGGACGATGACAGTCAAGAAGAACCTCGCTGCGCTGTTCATTCACGAGCGGCTGGTGAACGAATCGGAAAGCGAATTCGCGGTGATGTGGGGGCATCATCCCGCGCTAGGGGCGCCTTTCCTGGATGAAAACTGTGTGGTTGCGACACCGGCAAAGAAAGTGGAGGTCCTGGCTTTCCACCCCAACGGGTTGTGGAAGCCCGGCGGCGATTATGATTTCCCGATGGTGCCCAATCAACGCAGCGGAGAGAAGCAGGATATTCGTCGCGTGCTGCCTCGAGAAACCCGTTCGGTGGATGTGGTCTTCTTCAAAGAGCTGAGCGAGGGTTGGTACAATATCACCAATCAAAAAACCGGCCTCGGCTTTGGCATGGCGTGGGATGTAAGCCTGTTCAAATATCTCTGGATGTGGCAGGTCTATGGGGGGCATAACGATTACCCCTGGTATGGACGCACTTATAACTGCGCCTTGGAGCCATTCACCAGCTACCCGCCGGCAGGGATTCAGAACGCAATTAAAAACGGCAGCGCGCTGATCTTGAAGCCTGCCGAGGTGATTGAAACCGACCTGGTGGCAGTCGCCTTCCAGAGCGAAAAACCAGGCCGGATTGGGCTGGATGGGAAAATAGGAACATAGCTCTTCCACATTCGCCAGACCTTTTGACCATTCTATTGCTAGCTACCAGACAGTTTTACTCCTCCACGGAGCGATGTCATTGCGAAGGGTGTTTCTTGCCCCGAAGCAATCTTCCGGCGGCTAGAAAATGACTTTGGCAGGGGATTGCTTCAGTCGCTGCGCTCCTTCGCAATGACATTTTGGAAACTGTTAGGTCGCTAGTTCTATTGATCTTCGGATAATTTAGCTATGAACGTCCCGCGGGTTTTTGATCACACAGGCTTGTTTCTAGGGGAACCTATGGGACGTTTTACACCGATGAGATTAACCACTTTCGGTAAATATCAATAAAACTTACCCGCCGCCAATACTCCAAAAGCGTAAAAACATCCCGGATCGTCAAACTCTCCGGCTGGCATGAGCAGAATGCGCTGCCAGCCGGAGGCAATCTTGGAAAGGAACATACATCCGAATCGGTTGTGAACCGCGAACAATGAAACCTCAAGGGAAAAAAAGCTATACAGAGATGGACATCCTGCGCCCGGCGGCAATACCTGAGCCTTTGCGCGGCAATGAGCCGGGAACTTTTGCAGAGGACACCCTCTCCCGTCGCCTGCCGGGCATTGCCCGGCGAGTCTTACAGGAACGGGACTGGCATGTGGATGCGCGCCGCCGACTGGAGGAGCTGATCCAGGATATGCCTCACGGGCGGCTGCGTCCGCTTCAGGACCCCGGCGCTCCAGACGAAGCGTTGTGGGCAGAGTGGTTGACGCCCTACCTGGGACAGAGTTGGCTGGATGCGCCCTGGTTTGCCGCTGAGGTCTATTTCTTTCGCCGCATCTTAGAAGCGACGGGTTATTTCCAGGATAGCCCGGGGCGCGGTGTTGATCCGTATCAGGCGCAGAAACGCGCTGGGCTGGAAGCGGCGTTGAAACCGTTGGCGACGGTCTGCGCGGCATTAAATGCTGAGAGGCTGTCCCTCTCCGAGAGCGCCCTGGATGCAACCCTGACACGCCTGTTGCGCACCGTGGTTTGGGGCAACCAGGCCGACCTGAGTTTGTGGCCGGCGGGCGCAATCGAGGCGGGCGACCCGCCGAATCACCCTGATGCAGAGCTGATCGCTGCACATCTGCTGGCAGACGATTCGCCAGTGGTCAGCCGGTTTTTGTTGCAGCGCAAAAGCCAGCGAACACGGGTGGATTTTATCCTGGATAATACTGGCCTGGAATTGGGTTACGATCTGCTGCTGACCAACTTTTTGCTAGAGCATGATTTGGCGCAGGTGGTGGTTTATCACGCCAAGCCGTTCCCGACTTATGTTTCGGATGTCACTGTGCCTGAAGTGGAACAAATGCTTGACTTCCTTCTGCAAAACGGCGATGCTGATTTGCGCAGCCTGGCTAGCCGGTTGGATCAGCAAATGAAAGAAGACCGCCTGCGCGTGCAGAGCGAATATTTCTGGATCTCACCCCTGGCCGGCTGGGAGGCGCCAATGGACTTGCGCCGCGAGCTGGCCCAGGCAGATTTAATCGTCAGCAAAGGCGACGCCAACTATCGTCGCTGGCTGGGCGACCGTCATTGGCCGTTCACGACTCCGTTTTCCGCAGTGCTGGCGTACCGTCCTGCGCCGCTGTTGGCGCTGCGCGTCAACAAAGCTGAATTGATTGTGGGCTTGCCGCCCGGCAAACAAGAAGAGATGGACGCCACCCACCCCGGTTGGCTTTCCAACGGGCAATGGGGCGTGATCCAATTCGCTGAATAATTGACCTTTTGCCAGCCCGTCGGCTTATTGCGACCATTCCGTGGGCGTGCGATCCCAGCGGTGGGCGCGTAAAGCCTGGTGAAGGTCGGCGGGCAATGGGCCGTCGTCGCTGCAAGCGATGTTGGCGCGCACGTGGTGTTCCTTGCGCATCCCAGGGATAATGGTGCTGACCGTCGGCTCGTTCAGGATGAAACGCAGCGCCATTTCTGGCATGGTCATCCCGGCTGGGATGAGTGGTCTCAGCCGTTCAGCGCGCTCAACGCTGGCTTTGAGGTTCTCCGGCACGAAATAAGTATTGCGCCAATCGCCCTCCGGCCATTTGCTGTCCAAGGTCAGCGTTCCGGTGAGCGTTCCCTCATCGAAAGGCACGCGTGCAATCACCGCCACATCCATTTCACGGCAAGCCGGGAACAACTCGTCCTCCGGGTTTTGATCGAAGATGTTATAGATGACCTGCACGGCGTCAATCAGCCCGCTGCGCACAGCCTTTACGCCATTCCAGGGTTCCCAGCGGTTAATGCTGATGCCCGCGGCGCGGATCAGCCCCTGGCCGCGCAATTCGTCGAGCTTTTTCGCCCAACGAGGATCCTGCACCCAATCATCCTCCCAGACATGGAACTGGATCAGATCAATCGTCTCCACCCCAAGATTCTCCAGGCTTTTATGTACATACTCTTCGATATATTCGGGCGGGAAGACTTCATCCAGGGTGAAGCCTCGTCGGCTAGGCCAGATGCGGTTTTTGGGCGGGATTTTGGTGGCAATGTACAGGCGTCGGTTCGGGTTGGCTTTCACGAGCTGACCCAGCAGACGCTCGCTATGACCATCGCCATACGCCCAGGCGGTATCAAAGAAATTGCAGCCCAAATCTACGGCAAGTTGCAGGGAGTTCAACGACTCGGCATCTTCGGATCCGCTCCAGCCGCCCATTCCCCACATGCCATAACCGATTTCGCTGACCATCCATCCAGTACGACCAAAACGGCGATAGCGCATAGATTTTCCTCCTTACAAATAACTAATGCTCAGTGATGGTTGACGATCCTGATCATCGGATCAGCTCGCCGCGAAATTATACTCGCATGTAACCCGGCATACTCTCCCTCTTGAGCGTTGGCATTGTCATGAACAACAGTTCGCCTCAAAGGATGAAAAGTTTACAAAGGCCACAGAGAGACTATTTTCATACTCAGACGCAGCATACGCAGAGATTTCCCTCCATTTTCTCTGTGCTCTCTGCGGCTCAAACATTCATCCCATTGATCATCAACAATGCACATGGAGACGATCGAACCCAGAGGGCAGATTAAACCTATGCAGCAGCGGTCTGTGGAAATCGTCTGATCATTACAGCCAGTAAGATCAACATCAACAAAAGCACAGGCAAGTTGGCGAGCAACAGCGCATCCCAACTGGCCTGGAACAGGAGCACGCCAGCAGAAAGCGAGGTAATCGCCTGAATCCCGAATACAGTGAAGTCGTTGACAGCCTGTACTTTAAAACGCTCTGCCGGACGATAACACCGGGTAAGCAGCACCGTTCCGCCGACAAAGAGGAAATTCCATCCCACGCCCAGCAGCACCAGCGCTCCCCAAAACTCAAACAAAACATCGCTCACCAGCCCAAGAATGACACACGCCAGCAGACAGAACACCCCGATCAACATCACCTGGCGTTCCCCGAAACGGGTGAACAACAGCCCGGTGAAAAACGAAGGCAGATACATGGCAATAATATGGCTTTGAATCACCCAGGCGGTATCCGCCAGAGAGAAGCCATGCATCTTGTGCATTTCTACCGGCGTGGCGGTCATAATCAAGCTCATCACGCCATAGGCGATTGCGCTGGCGAAAATGGCAATGATCAACGTCGGTTGGCTCATGATCTCCAGCATGGGGCGCTCGGTGTCATCTTCGACTTGATCCACCCGATAGGTGTCTTGCAGAAAGTTGAGCAGCACCATCACGCAAACGTACAAACCCGCCAGAATGATAAACCCGCTGCGAAAAGCTTCTCCGTCCAGCCAATTTTGAGAGCGACGGGCAATTTCCGGCCCCAAATAGCCGGAGACCATTCCGCCAAGCAGCACAAAGGATACAGCCTGTCCAGAGCGCGCCGCAGGGACGCTCTCGACGGCGGCAAACCGATATTGCTGAAGGAATGCGCCGTTTGACCCAATCAACAGAGAAGCCAGGCAGAATAAAACGAAGTTCTGCTGCCCAATGGCGAAAGCCGCCAGCAAAGCCGCTGCCAGCCCCAGCCCACTGCCGAGCATATAGCCACGCCGCCGGCCAAACTGGCGCAGCAACCAGGCGGCTGGAAGGGTTGAAATGGCGACGCCAACTACCATAATCGAAACGGGGAGTGTTGCCAGGGTGGGAGAAGGTGCCAGCTCTGCACCAACCAACCCACCAACCAACACCATAATCGGGGCTCCGCTGCCGCCAAGCACCTGGCTGAGGAACAAAAGGATCAAATTCTTGTATCGTATCGGTTCTAACTCGGTTGAGAAGCTCATCGGGTAATCTCTGCTTTCGGAGGAACGGCAACAAAATTTGATTATACCAAATCAATCAATTGACGTTTTTTGAGGTGCAGGCTATCATACAGCGTGATGCTCACCATCAGGGACAGGTTTCGATACTACATCTCTTCTAGTCTATAAAAATTTCTATGGGATACCGACTTACACGTTTTCTCATCCAGGTGATCCTGCGTTTGGTCGCCAGATTAGAAGTGATCGGCATGGAAAACATGCCCTCGCATTCCAGTTTCATCATCGCTGCCAACCATATCGGTCGGTTGGATGCGGTGTTGATTTACGCATTTAGCAAGCGCAAGGATATTATCATGTTGGCGGCGGAGAAATATCGCAAAATCCCCGTAGTAAGATGGCTGGCCAAACAACTGGATGTCATTTGGGTAGATCGCTTCAACGCCGATTTTAGCGCGGTACGAGAAACTCTGGCTCGTTTGAAGAGGGGCGGCGTTCTGGTGTTAGCGCCAGAGGGTACCCGCAGCCCGGATGGGCGATTGCAAAAAGCGCGCGCCGGAGCCAGCTACCTGGCGATGAAAGCCGGCGCGCCGATTTTGCCTGTCGCCCTGGTCGGCTCCGATGACGCGCTGGTGGTCGCTCAATTGCGCCGCTTCAAGCGTCCGAAAGTGACCATTCGTGTCGGAAAACTATTTCGCTTGCCGCCGGCGAACGGCAAGGACCGCGATACGATGCTGGAGCAATACACCGACGAGATCATGTGCCGTATCGCTGCCCTGCTGCCACCCGAACGGCGGGGGGCCTATGCAGATCACCCGCGTCTGACGGTTTTGCTGGAAGAAGACAGCTAACCGGTCAAGGTGCGTTCCGCATCGGCGCGCTGGCGCATCTGTTCTCGCAGCCGGTGTATATCGTGGGGCGCGAAATAGGCAACCAGAGCAAAGAACAAACCGCACAGGATCCAGGTTGTTACACAAATCAAAAGAAATGCGGATTTCAGGGTAGTTTGATCGGCGATCAGTCCAGCGATACCCGGCGCGAGCGCCGCGCCAGAGGATTCAATAAAATACTGAATAGACAAAGCCGTGCTACGCACCTCTGGCACTGTTACATCATAAACAGTGGCAACGACATTGGGAGATGCCAGAGGAATAAACGCTGCGGTAACTGCCAGCATGACGCCAAAAAGCAACCGGCTTTCGTTTGGTATATTCAGCGTAATCATCAACAGCACTGCGCCGCTCAACACGCCAGTCATGGCTACCAGCGCCCGTCCGCGCGGCGTGCGTTTGAAAAAATAATCCCCCAATGCGCCGCCCAATGGATAGCCAGCCGCCAGCACCAGCACCGCCGCCACCATCGTAATGAAAACCTGCGTCTCGCTGTAACCGCGCTCGGTCTCCAGGTAGTTGAAGATCCAATAGGTAATTACATTCCACGGAAAGACGCCAAAAAAGCCCTGAACGAACAGGATGAGCAAGGTGCGCTTCTTGAACAGATCGCGGGCAGTCGCCCAATTGAAGCGGACTTCAGTGATATGTTCCAGGTCAGCCAGTTCCGGCTCGCCCTTACCGCGCTCTGGTTCACGCACTCCTAGAAGGATCGCTGCTGCCAGGATGATGCCCAACGAGCCGGTAATGTAAAAAATGGCGCGCCAGCCAATCACGCCGCTGAGCAACAAACCCAGCACCATACCCAACAGGTAACCAATTGGCATGGATAATTCGAGCAAGCCATAAATCTTGCCGCGCATGTGCGGCAGGAAATAGTCGGTGATTAAACTATACAGACCAGGGTAGCTGGAATCGTCTATGCCGGTGGAGGCGCGCGCTGCGGCAAATGTGGGATAGGTGGGAGCGATAGCGCCCAGCCAGGTTGTAGAACCCCAGATAAAAGACGCCAGCGCCAGCAGTCTGGCGCGGGCGTAGCGATCATACAAATAGCCCCATAATGGATAAAAAATGGCGCCAACGAAAAGCGCGCCGGTGGTGACGAAGCCCATCTGGGCGCGGTTGAGGTTGAACTCCCGCATGATATCCGTGGTCAATGGCCCGATCAACAACTTATCGGTCTGATGGAGCAGCATGAAGGCGAATAACACGCCAACAACAACCCAGCGGTATTTGGATGTGGTTTTCATCTCCGTTCTCCGTTCGAGGATGCATCGTTTGGCCTAATTTTACCCTGAACAGCCTACGACCGTGCGTTTATCCCGGCTGGCATAAAAATCTGAGCGCAGCGGTGTGATATAATTCCTGCTGCCGGAATTATTTCCTAATTAAAGCGGAGGTTAGCCGATGGATATTACCACCACTCAGTACAAGCACAGCGACCTGGTCAAGGTTAACGGAAGGATTGATAGCGCCACGGCGCCTCAATTGGCAAAAACTTTGGATGAGATCACCAATGCTGGGCGCTATCGAATCATACTTGATCTGGAGGAAGTGGAATTCATGTCTAGCGCAGGTCTGCGTGTGTTGATCGGGACGCAGAAAACCTGTAAACGTTATAACCGCGGCGAGGTCGTCCTGGCATCGGTGCCCAAACGAATCTATGACGCTTTAGAATTAGCGGGATTCGTACCGCTTTTCCGGTTCTTTGATAACGTACTCGACGCGGTGGGCTCCATTTAGCCCCTTTCGAGATCATTCGGTGTGTAGAGGCTGGAGGCTTGGGTTTCCTTCAGCCTCTGTCTTTCATGAGCTGTTGGTGTTGGTGAAGATGTTGTATGATTTATGGCAATCGGCAAATGCGCCGAAAGAAAAACTCTCATAAGAGTTCTGCAGATTCCTCGATGAATTCAACCTATACAGCGATTTATTCGGCGCGTTTTGAGAATCTGGACCGGGTGCGCGATTTTGTAGCTGAACTGGCTGAGAAATGCGGTCTGGAGCCGGCGGCGGTCTACGCTGTGCAACTGGCGGTGGACGAAGCCTTTACCAACATCATCGAACATGCTTATGGCGGCGAGAGCGAAGAAAAAATCGAATGCGCGTGTCAGATTGAAAAAGATGCTCTGGTCATCACCTTGAGAGATTGCGGCAAGCCGTTTGACCCCACGGCGGTGCCCGAACCGGATTTCGAGGCAGACTTAGAAGATCGTGAAGTTGGGGGACTGGGACTTTACTTTATCCATCAATTGATGGATGAGGTGCAATTTATCTTTGTAGATCAACCCGAGACAGGGAAAACCTGCAATTTGCTTCGCATGGTGAAACGTAAGGAGAAGTAACTTGGACGCCGTGCGGCCGGGCCTTTCTTCGCCGGTTGATGATCGTTTGCGCCAGGCGCTCGCGCTTGGCGAAGATGTGTTGCATCTGGCGCAACACGCCGCGGCCAACCACTGGCCTGCGGAGGATATGCTCCAAGCCCAACGGCGGCTGATCGTGGATACTGCCGCGCGTCTGCTGGGCGGCAAGGCCAGTCTGTGGTTATCCGATGATGTCATGCGGCAATGGACCGATCGCTCGCCTGCTGCGCCGCGCAGTAAAAAGGCTGGCAAACGTCTCTCTCGCCTGATGCGCTACGCAATGCATCAGCAGAAGCCCGTTTTTCGCGAGAGCAACTGCCCGGACGATTTCCGGTGCATGGAAGAATTCGGCGAGCATACTCAGGCGGAGGTCATCGCTGCTCCGATGCTGATTCGCGACCGTTTGGTAGAGAAAGCCAGCCTGTTGGGCGTTATTCAGGTAGAACGCTCTCATGCCCCGGCGTTCAACCGGGCAGATTTCGAACTGCTTGAGATGCTGGCGATTCAGGCGGCGCTGGCATTGCAGGCAAGTTTACAGATTGCAATTGAGCAATGGCGGTTGCAGCAACTGCAACTGGTTCGCCAGGTGACCCTGCAGATCGTGGATTTGCGCGATCTGGACCAAATCGCCCAGCATGTCACGCGCTTGATCCAGGACACCTTCAAATATTATTCCGTAGCGATTTTTACCGTTGAGCCAGGCGAGCAGATGCTCAAATTCCGCGCCATGGCCAGTCCGCTGAACCATGAAGAGCAGCAGGAAGGCATTGCAACATTGTCTCTGGCTGTACGGCTCGGCGAAGGCGTCATTGGACATGTCGCTCAAACCGGCCAGGAAATCGTGGCGGGAGATGTTCGTTCCGAGCCGTTATACCGCCATCTGGATGCGCTACCGGGCACGCGCTCCGAAGCGGCGTTGCCGCTCAAGTTCCATGATCGAATCTTGGGCGTGCTGGATGTGCAAAGCGATCAACTGGATGATTTCAACGAAACGGACATGCTGGTTTTGCGCGCGCTGGCCAGCAACATCGCCATGGCGGTGGAAGACGCCCGTCTCTATCATGCCCTGCGTCGGCGTGCCAGCCAATTGGAAACGTTGTATCAAGTCAGCAGCGCCATCACCTCCATCCTGGATCAAGAAACGCTGCTAAATGAAGTGGTTGAGTTGATCCAACAACGCTTTGGCCATCCTTATGTACACCTGTTCACCGTGCATTCGGGGCGGCGCAAGATATTCTATGAGGCCGGTAGCGGGCCTCGCAGCCGGGCGTTGCGAGAACAAAACTTCGCCTACGATTTAGACGACCCGCAGGGGATCATCCCCTGGGTGGCGCGGCATGGCGAGGCGGTGCTGGCGAATGACGTCAACCAGGAGCCGCGCTATCGCCCCTCGCAATTGCCCCCCGACGAAACACAAGCGGAACTATGCGTGCCTCTCATCTTCGGCAATACGGTGCTGGGCGTTCTGGATGTTCAGAGCGATCGCCTGAATGCCTTCAGCCAGGATGACCTCTTCCTATTCGAGGCGCTTGCAGACCATATTGCCGTCGCCCTGCGCAATGCGTATCTGTATCGTTCGGAAACCTGGCGGCGGACGACAACCGAGAGTTTGCGCGAGGTGGCCGGTCTGCTTTCGGCGGATGTGGATCTGGATCAGGTGCTTCAGGCGATCTTAGCCGTGCTGGCGCGCACGCTGCCCCTGGATGTGGCAGCGATCTGGCTAACAGACCACAACGGCGAAGAAGACCCTCCTCAATCGCCTCTGCTCCATCTCGCCGCGGTGCAGGGCGAGGGGACCGCCGATCTGGATTTGGAGATTGGTCTGACGCCGGAGGATGTCATTGAATGTAACCTTTCCGAACCGCGCATCTTAAAGCCGGAGAACGCCTCAGCCTGGCTGCAAGAGGCGCTGCAGGCCAGCCAACCTATCATCCGCTCATCTGAGTCGCTCTTTGAACCGTTGGGCGCTGCGTTGGGGTTTCCGGTGGATTACTCCGCCATTGCCGCGCCTTTGCGGCTTGGCGACCAGCCGTTGGGTGTGCTGACGCTGGCGCATCGCGCTGCCGGCCGCTATGGCAGCGAAGCGGTCGCCATGACGGCTGCATTCGCCAGTTCCGCAGCGGTGGCGATTGAAAACGCGCGCCTGTACGAAGATGCGCATGAACAAGCCTGGGTATCTACCGTGCTCTTGCAGGTCGCTAATGCCACGCAAACCATCACCGATTTGAATGAATTGTTGGCGACGGTTATCCATATCACTCCCATGCTGGCTGGTGTAAAAGCTTGCCTGCTCTATATTCTCGATGAAGATGGTAACTTTGCCCCTGCTGCTGCGTCCGGTTTGGATGCTGAGCAGCAAACGGAATTTGAGCGTTGGCGGTTTGCGCCAGGAGATGTGGCTGCCCTCGACCGCCTGTTGGTGGATCGGGCGCCGGTCTTCTTGCACGGCGGTCAAGACGACAGACGCCTGACCAGTATTTTGACCGCCGGTGAAGAGAAGGCGCAGCCAGACCACTTGGGTTTGACCGTATTGGTGCCCATGCTGGCGCGAGGCGAGGTGCTGGGAGCCTTCCTGGTGGATTACAGCGTTGCCCCAGCGGCTGTCAGCGGTAAGTCTTTAGAGGCGTTCTTTGACGAACGGTTGGCGATCCTGCAAGGAATCGCTCACCAGACAGCAATCGCAGTAGATAACATCAATCTGCTCAAGTCGCAGAAAGAAGAGGCTTATGTCTCTGTGGCGCTGCTTCAGGTGGCTCAGGCGGTTGTTTCATCGAACGATTTGGATGAAGCGCTCGGCTCTATCGTCCGCATTACCCCTATCCTGGTGGGCGTGAAACGCGCCCTGATTTATCTTTGGGATGAAGCCCATAAGACATTTCGCCTCTCGCAAGCCTACGGCGTCTCGCGCGCCGCTGCAACACCCACCTACGCGCTGGGGGAATTCCCATTGCTGGATGCCGTGTTGATCGAAGACGCCCTGTTGGCGCATCCTTTATGGAGCGAGCTTTCCGCCGCAGAAGATGTGCCTGAGGTATGGACTTATTTGCCTGCTCCAGAGTTGGAAAAAGTAGACGAGTATTTGGAGAACGCCGCTTGTTTGCTGCTGGCTTTTCCGCTCTCGGTGAAGGGCAAGGTGTTGGGCGTTTTCCTGGTCGAAGAACCCGAACCGGCGCCGGGCGCGGGTTTTAGCAGCGGCAACACAAACCGACGCTTGCGGAACAAGCGCCTGGAGATCATTACCGGCATCTCTCAACAAGCCGCTCTGGCGATTGAAAATGATCTGTTGCAACGAGAAATGGTGGAACGCGAGCGCCTGGAGCGCGAGATGCAGTTGGCGCGAGACATTCAACGCACATTTCTGCCTCAAACCGTGCCAGAACTTCCCGGTTGGGATCTAAAAGTCCGCTGGCTCACTGCCCGCGAGGTAGGGGGCGATTTCTACGACTATTTCGAATTGCCCGGCGACCGTTTTGGTCTGGTGATCGCCGATGTGGCGGATAAGGGGATGCCGGCTGCTTTATATATGACTTTGGTGCGCACTTTGCTGCGCGCCACTGTGAAAGAGATCGACTCGCCAGCGCAGGCGCTGGAACGGGCAAATAACGTCATTGTGCCAGATGCCCAATCCGGCATGTTTGTCACCATCTTCTATGCGGTTCTGGACCTGAACAGCGGCAAGTTGGATTATGCGAACGCCGGACATAACCCCCCGCTGCTGGCGCGTTGCCAGAGCGGCGAAATCGAACGCCTGGTAAGAGGCGGCATGGCGATCGGGGTGGAAGCGGAGTCTCCCATTCAGGAAGGCCACACCAATCTGGACGATGGAGATTGGCTTATTTTATACACCGATGGCGTTACAGAATCGTTTTCGCCGCAAGGCGACCCTTTTGGAGAGCATAGACTGCGTCAGGCTGTTGAAGAAGTCATCACCGGTCTGTCCCCATCTACGGCGGATCAGCCCTCTGCACAAGACATCTTGGATAGCATTGATCGCGCAGTGCAAGACTTTATCGAACAATCGCCGCTTTCGGACGACCTGACGTTATTGGTGCTGCGCCGCAAACCAAATCAGAATCGCATTGAATAGCACAACGATAGCAAAAACGGCGATTGCCGAGCGTGTGTAAATACGCTCGGCAATCTCTAGGAGGGCCACCGGATGCGCAACACGGGGGGGACGTGCTGAACGCTTTACGCCGGCGACAGGACACCTAATATACCAATAAAGGGGGGGCAGGTGTCTGCCTCTATAATATACACTAATTTGGTCTTATTTGGATTAAAAACCTCTTAGAGTTGGTTCTAACGATCCAACTATTCCCCTGCTTCATCATCACTGAACAATTTCAACCACTCGTCCACTTCTTCGGGCGCTAACTCCGCTTGCGCGTTTTCCCCTGCATCCTTTCCCCTCTTTTCCAATACCTGGAGAAGCGACTCTGCGAATGCTTCGGAAGAGAGATAACGCGCCTGGGAAGCGCGGGCTGACGCCTGCACCGCCAGATCTGAACTGACCACAGTCCAGTTGCGGGCGGCGCGCCCCAGGTTGATCAGCCGCTTGCGGATCGCCTCGTCGGCGCTGTTCCCCTGGCGCACAAAGCGCGCCGTCACCAGCCCAAAGCTGCGCGTCCGCATTCCGCCCGGCGGAGCGTTGTCAAAAAATACTTCCGCTTTCTTTCGCTGCCAACGGCAATATTCTTGCAACATCTCCAATAATTGTTGTTCATCGTCAACATCTTCCAGGCTCAGCCCAGGGATTTTGGGGATCAGGTTATGCCCATCAATCAGGTATGGCATAAGTTCATTTTATTGACAAACACTCTCCCCGTCAATCTAGAATTTGTGCTATCATTTCTTTGTCCAGGCCTCCAGGGCGGGGCGTTCTATTTTAGCTGTAAGGGCGCAAAGATATTGAGATGAAATCTTGGAAAAGACTGCTCTTCTATCTTCTACTAAACATTTTCGTATCCGCCTGTACCACTGTGACGGTGCTTTTCCTGTGGGATCAAATGTATGGCCCCATGCCCAGGAATCTGCTGCCCAAAGCGCTCAGTCGGCTTTCATCGCCCGCCACAGCCACGCCCAAAGCCGCAGCGACGGGCGCGCCCCAATCTGAACCGGCGCCCACGGAGGCTTTTATTGTTTATCAGGTGCAATCTGGAGATACCTTTGAAAGCATCGCCGCCAACTATGACATCAGCGTTGAAGAATTGGTAGCGATCAACGGTTTTACTCGCTCGCAGCCGTTAGGCGCAGGCGAAGTGTTGCGTATTCCGCTTCATCCCAGGGGCAGTGTGGCGATTGACAGCGTCATCGGCGCAGGAGATCTGGATACGGAACGAGTGCTACTCAAACACCGCGACGGCGGCGAGATCTCGCTGGTCGGTTGGCGGTTGGAAGATGACCGCGGCAATGTGTTTATATTCCCGCAGTCGCCGCAACTCAGATTATTCCCAGGCGGCGCAGTGAACATCTATACAAAAACCGGCGTTAACACGGTGGTTGATTTGTTTTGGGGCTTGGATCATCCGGTATGGTCATCGGGATCTACGGTGATTCTGAGAGATGCGCAGGGCAACGTCCATGCGACTTACGTGGTGCCTTAAGGGTGAGTTTGCATGTCTGATATAGAGAACTCGATTGAACAAGCAATGCGGGAGGGCAAGTTTGATCACTTGCCGGGAAAAGGGAAACCGCTCAAGTTGGAAGATCATCCGCACGAGGACCCGGAATGGCGTCTGGCGCATCATGTGTTGAAAAACAGCGGGTTCACCTTGCCCTGGATTGAAGCTCGGCGGGAAATTGAAGCGGAGATCGAAGCTGCGCGCCAGGCGTTGCGGCGCGCCTGGGAATGGTATAAAGAGACGTCGAGTCGCCAGCAGCCCAATCCTGCATCTGAGGCGGAATGGCAACGCGCTTGCCGGGACTTCAGCGAGCAGGTGGAGCGGATTAATCGGCGGATTCTTGACTATAATCTGCAAGCGCCGACGATGGGCTTACAACTCAGGAAACTCAATCTCGAGCGTGAACTTCGCTCCTTGAGCGACGTATAAGTCCGTAAGAAGCCGGCGCAAGGCGTTTAAGTCGAATTAGGATGAGACCGGCGACGAAGGTTTTAGCTGCTTCCATTGCGGAAGCGCGTCGCGCCTTGATCAATTTGATTGACCGTCGGAAAGCAATCTGATACACTCTAGCCATGTCTCAAGCTCTGTATCGTAAATGGCGTCCACAGACCTGGGAAGCAGTTATTGGTCAACCGCATGTGATCAGCACCCTGCGCAACGCGCTGGCTGCAGGGCGCGTGGCGCATGCCTATCTATTTGCCGGTCCACGCGGCACAGGCAAGACCACCACGGCGCGCCTGCTGGCAAAAGCAGTCAATTGTCTGGAGGAAGATTTATCCAATCGCCCGTGCGGAAAATGCGAACCCTGCCTGGCGGTCAGCCAGGGGCGTTTTCTGGATCTGATCGAGATAGACGCCGCCTCGAACACCAGCGTGGATGACGTGCGCGATCTGCGCGACAAGATCAATTTCGCCCCTAACCAGGGGCGTTACAAGGTCTATATCATTGACGAAGTTCACATGCTTTCGACTGCGGCGTTCAACGCGCTGCTGAAGACCTTAGAAGAACCGCCGCCTCACGCGATTTTCATCCTCGCCACCACCGAAGTGCACAAAATCCCTGCCACAGTGCTTTCGCGCTGCCAGCGCCACGAATTCCGCCGCATCCCGTTGCAAGAGATCGTGGCGCAATTGACCCAAATGAGCACAGAAGAGGGAATTCAGGCTGAACCGGAAGCCTTAACCTTGATCGCGCGCCAATCCACCGGCGCGATGCGTGACGCCATCTCCCTGTTGGATCAGCTCGCTTCCACCGGTAAGAAGATCACCCTGGAGATGGCGCAGAATGTGCTGGGCGCTGCCGCCAGCCAATCTGTGCTGGCAGTGGTTGAGGCGCTGATCGCACGCCAGGCCGGCCCAGGTTTGGACCGAATCCATGAAGCCCTGGACGGCGGAAGCGACGCACGTCAGCTAACCCGCCAAATCGTGGATTATTTGCGCGATGTCTTGCTGATCAAACTAGGGGATGTCAAACAGGTGGATGGGACGGCAGAGGTGAAAGCCCTCATGGAGCAGCACGCCCGGCAATTGAGCGCCAGCGAGCTGTTGCGTCTCATCCGAATTTTCAACTATTCGGCGGGCGAAGCGCGCAACGCCTGGCAGCCGTCTTTGCCGTTGGAACTGGCTTTCGTGGAGGCTCTAGAATCGCTGACCAATGCCGCAGAGAGCGTTCCGACAGGCCCCACTTCGTCGGGGCAAAATTTATCGCGAGCACCCACAAAGACCGCAATTTCCCCGCCCCCCAAGGCTCAGGCGACGCCCCCTGCCAGCGAAACCTCGGACGAGACAGCCCCCGCCAGCGGTTCAGCCGATGCGCAGGCAAATAAGCGGCTGGCAGAAGCCTGGCCGCAGATCCTTCATCTGGTGCGCCAGCAAAGTCAGCCGGCTTACGCCACTTTGAACTCATCCACGTCGCGGCTGCTGAGCGGCGATCACCTGACCCTCAGCTTTGCCAGCAATTTGCTGAAAGGGAAGATGGAGAGACCGGAGAACCTGAGCTTGCTGCAAAACGCACTGAAACAGGTTTTGGGACGAGAATTGATGATCCGTTGTGTGGTGGATACGACCCGCCGGGATAGCGTTCCTCAAGGAGTAGATGAAGATGGAATGGTGGCTGCGGCGCTGCGCGACCTGGGCGGAGAACTGGTAGATATCAATTAGTTTTGCGGAGGATTTTATGGCCAAAGGATTTAAGGCCCCCAAAATGCAGAACCCGATGAATATGATGGGGCAGTTACAGAAACTTCAGGAACAGATCCAGCAGGTGCAAGATCAGCTAGCGCAAGAAACGGTGACCGCCTCGGCAGGCGGCGGCGCAGTGAAGATCACTGTAACCGGCGATCAACATTGCAAAGCAGTGGAGATTGACCCCGCTCTGCTCCAAGATGCAGATGTGGAAATGCTCCAGGATTTAATCTTGACCGCTTTCAACAATGCCCTCGAAGCTTCACGTAACCTGGCGGCGGAGCGTTTGGGGCCTTTGGCGGGCGGTTTGCCGTTTTAATCCTTAAGGCTTTTTTAGCCGTTCATCGGCAAAATTCTTGAATGCTGCTCCCAGAACCGATCCAGAACCTGATTAACGCCCTGGCGCGTCTGCCCGGAATTGGTCCCAAGACCGCCTCGCGGCTGACGTTTTTCCTGCTGCGCGCCCCCGAAGATCTTTCCCGTGATCTGGCAGAGGCGTTGGCGAATCTAAAATCGGGCACCGGCTATTGCCAGGTATGTTATAACATCACCGCCGCCAACCGCACCGAATGTGAAGTATGCAGCGATGCCAGCCGCGATTCTTCCTTGATCTGTGTAGTGGAAGAGCCATTGGATGTGATCGCTTTGGAGCGCACAGGCGGTTTCACGGGGCGCTATCACGTCTTGCACGGCGCTCTCTCGCCCATCGAAGGCATTGGTCCCGAACAGTTGAAGGTTCGTGAGCTGATCGCCCGCGTGGAGGCAGGCGGCGTGAACGAAATTATCCTGGCGACCAACCCCAGCCTGGAGGGCGACTATACCGCGGCCTACCTGCGCCAGCGTTTGCAGCCCTACAGCGTTCGCCTGACGCGGCTGGCGCGCGGCCTGCCGGTTGGCGGCGACCTGGAATACGCCGACCAGAATACTTTGTTGCGCGCTCTGGCTGGGCGGCAGGAGCTGAACGACTAGCCGGGCGGAATAACCTCACGCTGCGTTGACCGGGCGGCAAATACGTCCGGTCAACGCAGCGATTTTTCCTCTAATTCTCTGCTTTTCCGGCGTCAGCGAAAAAGAGTGGCTCTCCATAAGTGTCTACCCCAAACTGGGCGATGATTTCTTGCGCCTGGGGGGAGAGCAGAAAGTCAACAAAAGCTTGCGAAACAATGGCGTTGATTTTTGGCGAGCGGTCTGGGTTGCCGGTGACCACGTGATATGGATCGGACAACGCCGGGTCGCCTTGAAGCAAGATCACCAGTTGCAAGTTCCCCTTGTTCTCCAAGAAAGTAGCGCGATCCGTAAGCGTGTAAGCCTTTTTATCTGAAGCCAGCTTCAACACGCCGACCATCCCTGCATCCACAGCCGGGATATACCAATCACCGGACGGGTTGATGCCGGCGTCTGCCCAAAGCCTCTTCTCGCGTTTGACCACTTCCGATTCTGCGTTGCGGGTGATAAATTTTGCCTGCGCGCCGGCGATCTTCTTGAGCGCCTCAACGGCGCTGGGCAGACCTTTTATCCCCGCCGGGTCATCCGCGGGGCCGACGATCACATAATCGGTGTGGAATACCAGGACGCGGTCTTTGCCGTAACCATCGCTGATGAACTTGATTTCGCTGCCCGGTTCGTTGACCAGCAAGACATCGGCCACGTATTTCTCGCCCAGACGGAACGCCCGCCCAGCCCCGCCCAACTCAAGTTTAACCCTGTAGCCAGTTGTGTTTTGAAAGGCGTCAACCAGTTTACCCAAAAGACCGATTTTCGCCAGACTTTCGGTAGAGGCCAGAGTGATTTCTTTGTCAACCCCTTCTCCGCCAGCGACAGGGGATGCTTCAGGGCTTCCCTGCGCTGGGGGTTCTGTTTCGGCGGGCGTGGGCGCAGAGCCAACCGCTTCTGTGGGCGGTTGAAAACCCGCGTCGGTGGGCGCCGGCGTCGCTTCGGGGGTTGTAGCCGCCGATGGCAGACCGCACGCCAACATGCTGACTACCAGCGCCAGGATCGGCGCCAGGAGTGTAACTTTTCGTTGCATAAATGTCTCCTTCCTATCCTGACACGCCGCTTGGATGGAGGTTCGAGCCGCGCCAGAACGTTCCACGTCGGGCATGTCCGATTTTTGAAATAACGTTGATCGTGGAAATACACTACCCACGATTGCTTGTTGCACAGGCTCTTATTTTACCTAAAGTTTCACCCCAAAAGTTGGAGATTTTCTTTTGTTAAGGAAAAGGCTGCTCGTGATCAGAACGTTGGCTTTGTTGCGATTGCGTTTTTTCCTTTGACATGCCCAATTGGGCGTGGTAAACTGACCACTCAAATCAGATTTGTAATCATTCCTTCGGATAGTGGTTTTCATGATGGATTTAAAATACACCAATCGGCGTTACCTGGACGCTTTGCAGGAACGAGTGTTGATCTTCGACGGGGCTATGGGCACCAACCTGCAAGCGCAGCATCTCACCGCGGCACACTTTGGCGGTGAGCAATTCAACGGCTGCAACGATTACCTGGTCATCAGTTTCCCGCAGGCGGTGGAAAAAGTTCATCGCGCCTTTCTGGAAGCTGGCGTGGACGTTCTGGAGACGAACACGTTTCGTTCGAACCGCATCACGCTGGCGGAGTACGGCTTACAAGAGCGGGTCATCGAAATCAATCGAACGGCTGCGGCGTTAGCCCGCCGCCTGGCAGACGAATATTCCACTCCCGATCACCCGCGCTTTGTCGCCGGTTCAATTGGCCCTTCGGGCAAGCTGCCCTCTGCCGATGACCCGGAGTTGTCCAATATTACCTACGACGAGTTGGCGGATGTATTTCGCGAGCAGGCGTTGGGGTTAATCCAGGGCGGCGTGGATCTGATGTTGATTGAGACCTCACAGGATATCCTCGAAGTGCGCGCCGCCATCGCCGGCGTCCGCCAGGCGTTTGAGCAGGCGGATGTTTACCTGCCCATCCAGGCGCAAGTCACCCTGGACACCACCGGACGGATGTTATTAGGCACGGATGTCGCCGCCGCTCTGGCTATCCTGGAAGGTCTGCCGATTGCCGTGATCGGTCTGAATTGCTCCACTGGACCCGAACACATGCGCCAGCCAATTCAGTATCTGGGCGAGAACGCCGCTCTGCCGGTGTCGTGCATCCCCAACGCCGGGCTGCCGATCAACGTGGACGGCGAGGCGGTGTATCCGCTGGAAGCAGAGCCGTTCAGCCAGGCGCTGGTGGAATTTGTGGAAAAACACCACATCAGCGTGGTGGGCGGCTGCTGCGGCACCACGCCGGGGCATCTGAAGCTGCTGGTGGAGGCTCTCGGCGGAGCGTCGTTCAACACTCGCCGCCGACGCGCGCCGCGCCCGGCAGCGACTCAACCTCGTCTGGCTTCGGCTGCTCGCGCTGTCGCCATGCACCAGGAACCGCCGCCGCTGCTGATCGGCGAGCGCTGCAATGCGCAGGGCAGCCGCAAGTTCAAGCGCCTGCTGCTGGCCGAAGATTACGACGCCATCCTGGAGATCGCCCGCGAACAGGTGGAGGGCGGCGCTCATGCGCTGGACATCTCTACCGCGGTCACTGAACGCCCGGATGAACTGTATCTGATGCGCCAGGTGGTCAAGAAGCTGGCTTCCGGCGTTGAAGCGCCTTTGGTCATAGATACCACCGAGCCGGAAGTGATGGAAGCCGCCTTGAAAACCGCTCCGGGGCGCTGTCTGCTGAACTCGACGCATTTGGAAGGGGGGCGAGCAAAAGCGGAGCGCGTCTTCGATCTGGCGCGTCGACACAACGCTGCGGTGTTGTGCCTGACCATTGACGAGAAAGGCATGGCCAAGACCGCCGAGGAAAAGCTCAACGTGGCGCGCAGAATTTACGATATGGCGGTCGGCGAATTTGGATTGCGCCCTGAGGCGCTGGTTTTCGATACGCTGACTTTTACCCTGGCGACCGGCGATCCAGAATTTGCCAACTCCGCTATAGAGACGCTGGAGGGTATCCGACGCATCAAGCGTGAATTGCCTGGCGTGCTGACCTCTTTAGGCGTCAGCAATGTCTCTTTTGGCCTGGAAGCAGCCGCCCGACCGGTGCTGAACAGCGTCATGCTCTATCACGCCGTGCAGGCCGGGCTGGATATGGCCATTGTCAACCCGGCGCATATCACGCCGTATGCAGAAATACCCGCCGAGCAGCGCCAGATCACCGAGGATTTGATCTTCAATCGCCGTCCGGATGCTCTGCAGCGTTTCATCGAATATTTCCAGTCAGAAGCCAATCAACCTTCACACCCGGAAACCAGCGGCGATCCATTACAAGGCATGACGCCCCAGGAACGTCTGGCATGGCGCATCCTGCACCGCCGCAAAGATGGTGTGGAGGCAGATATTGACGAGATTCTGGCCGCGCGCGGCGATTTGTCTCCCCACGAAGCGGCGATCGCCATCCTTAACCAGACGCTGCTACCGGCGATGAAAGAAGTCGGCGACCGGTTTGGCGCCGGTGAGCTGATCCTGCCCTTTGTGCTGCAATCGGCGGAAGTAATGAAGAAAGCCGTCTCGCATGTCGAGCGTTTCCTGGAACGCAAAGACGGCGCCAGCAAAGGCACCGTGGTTCTGGCGACGGTGTATGGCGACGTGCATGATATTGGCAAGAACTTGGTCAAGACCATTCTCTCGAACAACGGATACACCGTACTGGACTTGGGCAAGCAGACGCCTGCCGAGACGATCATCTCCAAAGCCGTGGAAGTGAACGCCGACGCCATTGGGCTGAGCGCGTTGCTGGTTAACACCAGCAAACAAATGCCCTTGATTGTCAATGAGTTGCAGCGCCGCGGGTTGAAATTCCCGGTCTTGATCGGCGGGGCGGCGATCAACCGGCGCTTCGGCTGGCGCATCGCTTTCGTCGAAGACGGCTCGTTTTATGAACCCGGCGTGTTTTATTGCAAAGACGCCTTCGAGGGATTGGCGACGATGGACGCCTTGCTAGACCCGGCACAGCGCGAGCCGCTGCTGGAACAGTTGCGCCGCGAGGTTGAGCGCGAGGCTGGCCGCAGCGCTGCTGCGCCGGGCAAAGCCGTCGGGAACTCGCGTTCGGCGGTGCAACCGGCGCCGATCTCGTTGCCCGAGGGTGTTCCCTGGGGGCCACGCGTGGCGCGCCAGATGCCTTTGGAGATGGTCTTTCAGCATCTTTTCAAAAACGAGTTGTTCCGCCTTTCTTGGGGGGCAAAGAACGCGCATGGAGAAGAGTGGCAGCGGTTGAGCGCCGAGTTCGAACGGCGTTTAGAGCGCATGACCCGCCAGGCGCTGCGCGAGGGCTGGCTGCGTCCGCAGGCGGTGTACGGCTATTGGCCGTGTCAGGCGGGTGGAGATGAGTTGATCGTGTACGACCCTGCCAGTCTGATAGACGGAGCGCAGAGCGCGCAGGAATTAACCCGTTTTGCCTTCCCGCGCCAGCCGGATGGCGAGGCGCTGTGTCTGGCGGATTATTTCGCGCCGGTGGAGTCGGGGGTTTATGATGTGGTCGCCTTTCAGGTGGTGACGGTGGGGGCGGAAGCCACGCAGCGCTTTGATCGCCTGCAAGCCGCCGGCGACTATTCGGAAGCGTATTTCCTGCATGGATTGGCGGTGCAGACCGCAGAAGCCGCCGCCGAATATTTGCACCGTCACATCCGCCGCGAACTGGGGCTGCCCGAAGGACAAGGCAAGCGCTATTCGTGGGGCTATCCGGCCATCCCCACCCTGGACGACCACCGCAAGGTCTTCGACTTGTTGCCCGCCGAGAGCGAGCTGGGCATGTCTCTCACCGCCGCCTGCCAGCTTGTGCCAGAGCAGTCCACCGCGGCCATCATCGTGCATCACCCGCAGGCAAAATACTTCAGCGTGGGAGAGAGCCGGGTGGAACAGTTGATGAGGGGATAAAGAGGAGTCAATGCACGAAGAATGAGAATATGGATCGGCTGCCTCAGGATTTCTTTAGCTGATCCATGAAGCGAAATGCCAGCTTTTGGAAGTCTGCTTTTAATTTTACCGGATCAAAGCCGCTGATCATTTTGACTGGCCAACGATCTAGCTCATCCGGGAATTCGGAGCTGCGATTCAACGCGATTACGAACCAATACAGGTCAAAACCTGGATCCTTCGCCCTGGCTTTCTCTATCAAAGCTTCGATTGAACTATTTTGAAGAATGAAATAGAGATCTACTGCATCTCGCGGTTCTGCTCTGCCGTAATAGGCTAGAAGTTTATCAATGATTAGGTCTTGATAATTGTTGACCCAAATCCCTTCAGTAGATGGAACGGGAGGTTCGAATCTGAAAGGAGAATCAAGCGCCAAGTCAATTTTCAAGCTGTCTTGTTCATCGCTAAGAAGAAATTCGACGTAGGTTGCAAAACGACGAGTCACTGTGATTTGCAATCCATGTGCTTCAGCCCGTTTCTCAATTTGATAGGAAGCCGGCAAGATTAATCCATCAACGCCTGTAAAAAAATCCAGATCAAAGGAAAGCCGGTGTCCAAGATAATACTCGGCTAGGGCCGTACCACCGGTAAGATAAAATTGATTTTGATCTTGAAGTTGAGAGAACAGCGTCAGGAACGAGCGCTGAATTGAGGTGAGCAACCCTTTGCCGGTGATCGGGGTATTATTGGCGCTCATTTTTATTGTTGAAGTAGGAACGCCAGAGACGATCAATCGCTGGAGGCAGGCGTAGTTGATCCAGCACGCTTTCGATTTCGTCGAAGTCGAGCTTTTGGATGTCTTCAGCGCGACCGTGCATTAATACCTGGCGCAACCACCAGCGGCGCTGAAACGGGTCATCGAGATCAACGTGGTCTATGCTCCAGACAATATAGCGCGGAATATCTGTATCCATGCCACGTACTATAACATGGAATTATACCGCCGGGCGATCCTTTTTTAACCTGGCCTGGATCGCTTTCCACACTGGACAACGGTCGTGGACGGCGCTGAACATCACCAGGCCGCCGACCGCCGCCAGCAGCAGATAGAGCCCCTCCAATCCACGCGTATAAGCCAACAGCACGATCGCCGCGCCAGTGGATAACCGCAGCAAGCGGTCGAACAAACTGATGCCAACTGGCTGCGGCTTCTCTCCGCTCAGGGCGGACTCAAACAAGGCGCTCAACGCCTCTGAAGAGGTCACGCCAGTCTGGCGGGCGACCTCCTGATCGCCGCGGAAGCTGATGAGCGTGGGGATGCCATAGATACCCAGTTGGTGCAGCAGCTCGGGGTGCTCGTCGGCGTTGATGCGCCACACGTCCACGCGTCCGACGTATTTGGCGCTGGCCTTTTTGAGCATTGGTTCAATTGCGTGGCAGGGTCCACACCATGGCGCCCAAAAATCTACCACCACCGGGCGGGGGTTTTGCAGCAGTTTGTCGAAGAAATCGGTTTTGGTCAAAGGGATGCTCCCGTAATTGGATTGAACAGACTCGGCGGATTAATCCACCACCTTATTGGACGCGAAATCGCGCCAGAGGTTACAAAGATGGCGTCTGAAACTACAGCGCTATCATGATCCCTTCGTCAAGCGGAACAATTGCTCATGCCTGGTGTAAGTGAAATCCCACCCCTATTCGATCTCAATCCCCATCTGTCTGAACGCCTCTTTGACCTTATCTTCGAATTCTTGTTCGGTAAGTTGACCATCACCCAGGTTCAATGAAATTTCTACCCTGTCGTAGCGGCTTTGCAGGAAATTCAGCACCCCCATCAGGCTGGAGACTTTGCCTTTCGGCACAACGAAATTGAAGTGAAGTTGCTGGTATTTCCCAGTAACAGGCGCAGTGGACAAGAACGGCGGTTGAGTAACCGCAATAGAGGGAGCAACTGCTTCGCTCATAGGCTGACCAGTCACAGTTTGACCAGGAGGAAATGTAATCTGCCCCTCTTGGGCGCGTCGTTGCGCTTCGCAGATTTCAGCCTGGATGAGTATTTCATTGTCGCTGAAACTGAGCGAGCATTCTTCTCTGAAGTATCTGCAAACCGGTTGACCATCTATCAACTCGCCCAAACCAAAAATGCCGCGGTGAACCCCTTCTGCAATACCAGCATCCCAGGCGTTTTGGGAAACAGCGCGAGGCTCGCCAGGCGTCTTTAAACTGGCTTGATACAGTTGATTGGTTGAAACGTAATCCCGCCCCTTGAGGTATTTTTCCTTAATGACCAGCGCGACAATTCTCTCCAAAATCTCGCCCTCGGAGCGCAGTCGGTCATATACATCCTGATCGAGCGGTCTAGCTTCGCCGACAGTGGGAATACCCAGATCAAATTCCTTCCAACCGTTACGGTCGGGAACGAAAATCTGACGATACAATCTCCTGACGCCTTCTGCGAGATCGCTGTCCAGCTTCTTCAAACCGTCTCTGATTTCCTTGTGCTGCTCTGCCGTCAGGGACAGGGTTGGGTCGCTGTCCATGGTGCGATAAGCCAGTGACTTGCGCACAAAGTTGGAAAACGCAGGACGTTCATTTGCCAGGGGAACGAGAAAGAATAGTGTGTTACGGTGCACGCGTGGACTGCCGCCCTTCTCCTCCAGCATCTTTCTCATTAGGGATTCGTTCCTCTCGTCCAGGATGACCAGTTTCAGATCGGGAGTATCCGCAATGTCCGAACTTTCATGACGCCATATATAGACCTTGAAACGATCCCCTCGTATCTTTGCGCGCAGCAAAGCCTCTTCGGTTTGCGTCACATCTTCGTCGGGGATGTTCTCCATGCGGATGAGCAACATGCGGTTGAGATTGATTTGATTCGAGAAGAAGTATTTGCCTGCCTGGTTCTGGATGTAGAACAGGCGGCCCTTGAGGTCTTCCACCACTTCGGCGACGGCGCTGGCTGGATTTTCCAACGTGGTCGCATTGCGCTTGATTTCGGCAAGCGTCAACCCGCGCTCGGTGCCGCCGGAGAATGAGTACATGAAGATACTGGTGGTGACGCGCTCGCCCAGTTGCAGTCCCTGATAGGACTTGCCCAAACTTTTGTTGACCTGTTTTGCGCCCGCCTCCGCGCCTGTGATGTCGGAGGCGATGACGCCATCGTACTCTGGGCCGATGTGCTTCAATAACTCACGGCGGATTTCCTGGTTGGCAAGGTCGAAATCAGCCAGCGAGATGTAAGGGATGTTTTTGTTTTTCAGCGCATGGACAACCAGGGCAAGCAAGCGCAGGACGCCGCGCGTGCGCTGGAAGGTGGAGAAACTTCCCCAGCGTTGGTACAGCACATCCACCACGTCGGGCAGGAACGGGTAGGAGGCTTCGAAGCGTTCGCGGTATTGCGACGGCTCGACGCCAGCGGGTAGGAGGTTCTCACGGACTGCGTAATCCATAAATTCGCCGATCTGTTTTTGGACAGCCTCTCGCTTCACACTGGCAAACAAGCGGCGGCGAATGACCTGGGTAATCTCATGCTCTTGAACCGGGGTATATATCTTTTCGACGCGCCCTGAAACCCGTTGCAGTTGTTGGAAGAGACGCGCCGCCTGCTCGTCGAAATGTTCCAGACTGCTGGAGGGCAGCGTGACCACCAGCACAACTTTGTCAATGGTGCTGACGGCTTCAGTGATTTCCTGCATGAAAGCAATCGTCTGCGCGGCGAGCGTGCTGTCTGCCACCCTGACGCCTGCGGCCTTGGTGACATATTCCAGCAATTCGTCTATCATGATGATGAGCGGCGCGCGGTTAGAAAGCAGTTCGCGGAATTCATCCGTGCGACCTGGAGAAGTTAATCCCTCAAATTTCACCCTCTGGCCCGTCAATTGTTCTTCGAGCATCCCCCACAGGGTATCTTTGGCACTCATCGCCGTGCCGACCATGACGACGCGCTGCGCGCCCCACTCCGCCGCTTTGTGATACATGGCAATCAGGGCGTGGGTTTTGCCGCCGCCGAACGGGGTTTGAATTTGCAGAACCGGGTCGCCGCCCTTGCCCTTCAGCCGCGCTTCGACTACATCCAGGAGCGTGGACAAGCCCTCGGTCTGGTAAGTCTTCTGGAAGAACAGATCGGCTTTGCGATATTCTTCTGCGCCGCGATTCTTGAACACGTCCCACAAATCGGCAGCAAAGACATCCATCGTCAGGCGACCCTGCAGGATGTCATCGTGAGGGATGGCGATGGTATGGAAAGCGGTCATGGGGTTTCTCCTGCTGCTTTACGATTATCGGATTGCGATTCGATTCTGGCAATTTTTTCAATATAAGCGGACGGCAGAGAATGCTCTTTTGCGCCTTTCAAAACCAGGTCTTTGTACCAATCATAAGGCAATAGGTTTGCGTCACGTTTCTCTGAAACATACGTGTAGGCGGCAAGCTTGCCGTTCTTGTCGCACTCAACTTCCACCTTGATGCGCTGATAGCCATCTTCTACCTTGTCTAAATCGGGCATTCTAGACTTTGGAATGATATAAACCACGCCCCAGACCACTTTCCCGTTTTCTTCTCTCAAATTGGCTTTTCCCGATCCATCTTTGCTGATCTTGTCCCAAACAAGGTCCCAGCCGTACAGACGAGCAATCCCTGCAATTTTTGCTTCAGGGATGCGTTCAACCATGCGTTCGCTGAGCATATTCGATCCATAGGCAAAGTAATAAATGCTCATGGCGTTCTCTGGTAGTGACAGATGGCATCCATTTTGTTTCGAAAATTATTGCGCTCCACGTCGTTGGCGGGGTTTCGCAAAGTATCTATAAAGTCTTCGAAAACGCATACCAGTTTGCGATGAAACTTACGCCTGTTGATAATCAATCCATTCCCATCAGGAGAGAATTGAACAAGCGGCAAGTTGGAATCGGTGCGAATTCTCGAACTGCCTTTGACTTCTGCCTGGTGTAAGATGCCGCACCGTATCCACCTATAGAATCTCTGTGCCATGTCGTTTACAAAACTGGATTGAAAAGCGGTTTTCGTCAAAAAATCAACGAAATATTTTTTACCCATTCTGCTTGGCGTTTCAGCAACGCCTTGACGGGTCTGCTCCAGGGTTTCAATCAGCAAGCAATCCAGCGCCATCACTGCAAAGCCAGAATGAGGCATATCCTCAATCTCAGCAACCACATTCAAGAATCGGCTTCTGATGCGGTCTTCGAAAATGTCTATCGCCCTTTGCCAGCCTTCTTCAGTGTTGAAATCAATGGCTTTGTAATCTGCAACTGTCCAGTCGCCGCCATGGCGGGATGGCGCAAGGCTGACATTGTCCCAGTTAGAAAAATCTCTGCTCTTCATTCCCACAACTTACCCTGTCTGCCTTCCTTCTCCACTTCCTGCTGCACGCGTTCCCTCCCCGCCAGGAAGCCGTCGAGCAGTTTCTTTTCTTTGCTCTCCAGCGGCAGCGTTTCGGAGATGGCTTGCGCCACGCGGTAGAAGGCTGCGCTGCGCCCAAAGCCGCTTTCCGCCAGCGCCTTGACCATCTCGGCGCGCTGACCTTTCTCCCACAGCAGCAGCGACTTGTGCAGCACGTCTATCAGGTCGCGCGGCTCGTCCAGGTCGTCCAGTTTGCGCGCTTGCGGACCGAGCAGGCGGACGAATTCCTTTTCCTTCTTGATGCAGCCGCCCTTGCCGAATTGCAGGCTCAAATCCAGCCCGCAGGAGTGCGCCAGTTTGTTGGCTTCGTCGAAGGGGACGAGCGCTTCGCCATAGTTCCAGCGCCACAGCACGTAGAAGCGCGCCAGCGGGGTGATTTCAGATGCAAAGCCGTTGTGCAAAATTTGCCTGACGGCGTAATTGGTGGCGATGGCGCGCACTTCTTCCAGCAGGCGGTCGGCGCGCACGATGTTGCCCTCGTAATCCATCACCTTCTCGTACTTGCCGAAGACCTCGATGGCAGAGCCGATGGCGGCGATGAAGAAATCCGCCCCGCCGATGCCTTCTTCCCACAGGCGCTGGAGTTTGGCGTTCAGGTGTTGCTGCAATTCCTGGCGCACGTCGTTGTAGAAGCCGGTGGGCTGGCGCGGCACTTTGCGGACGACGATGTAGATGGACGAGGCCAGCGCGGCGGATTCATTGGCGCGCAGGCGCGATTGCATTTCGGTGTTGAGCGGCCAGGCGGCGCTGGTCACCAGGCCGGAATCGAGCAGGGCGTTGATGACCGTCTCCCAGCCGGCGGTGGATTTGTGGGCATAGACCACCACCGCCGCGCCGCCTGGCTTGAGCACGCGGGCGCTCTCGCGGAAGGCAGCAGCCAGTTGCTCCTCGAAGAAGCGCTTGCCCGCCTCGAAGCCGCCCTCGACCTGGGAATAGGCGACAATCTCGCCAGCCTTGGGCGTGAGCGGCGTGCTGAACAGGTCGGGGTAGAGGTGTCCGACGGTGCGCTTGAGCCAGACGTAGAAAAAGTCGGAAAGGTAGGAATAGGGTACGTTGTCGTAGTAGGGCGGGTCGGTGAGGATGGTGTCGAAGAAGCCGTCGGGATAGGGCAGGCGCGTGGCGGAGGCGTGGGTGACCCTCACCCCCTCACCCCCCCGGCCCCCCTCTCCCACGAGGGGAGAGGGGGGAGTCTCCGAGTGAGAGCGCTCCCCGCCTGGTACAGCAGGAATGTGGCTCAAGTGGTCAATTATTCTCAAATTGTATTCGGTTGCACCTGCCCATCCTCCTGTTGAATCACTCAAAGGGTTTATTTCGACGTAATCCCAAAGCATCGGCAAGGCTTGTCTACCAAAAGACCCTGCTACAGTTTCCTTTGTATTTGCCCATCTGCTCAAAAAATTGTCTTTTTCAGAGAGATTATCCACCGCAATTCCCAAATACGTCGCCACGGCGCGGGCAAAGTCTTCGGGATAGCCCTGGGTGAGCATTTCGGCGTGGGCGCGGCGGACGGCATCGGCAAAGGTGAGCAGCGCCAGCGCCTGACGCGGGTTGAACAGGTCGCTCCAAGTGTCCAAGCCGTAATTTCTTACGGAGAAAGCGCGTTCTGCGCCACTCCCTTTGCCCTCAGGTGTCGGCTCATCCGGCAGGGGTTCCATGCCCCAGGCGGCGCGCAGTTGTTCGCGTTGGGCCTGCAGGGCCTGTTCGGCGGCGCGGTAGGCAGCCAGGTCGGCTTCGGTGGGCAGGCGGTAGGTTTTGCCACCGGGCGCACGGCCGTGCGCCCCTACGCCGGTGGTGACGACG
>JAGVAD010000046.1 GCA_020060465.1 Anaerolineales bacterium | reverse complement strand
TTTACTTCTCCTTACAACATGTAGCTTGAGGCTGAAAATAAACCCATTCAGCAAAGGTATGTATTAATCGCACTATTACGATCAATAATATCTATATAGTACCACGAAATGTCAATTCAGCCATGAGAGGGGAATGAGAGTCGCTTACTTGTGGGTGGATAAGCCGCCGGTGAATTGTGATGTAAAATAGGATTGTTCGGGCGATAACAAAACTACTCATAAAGCATGATAAGGAGAAAAAATGCGCAAAAAAGGCATCCTGATCACCGGCGCAGCGGGCGAAATCGGCGATTCTTTGATCCGCGCTCTGACCTCTCAGGGGGAAGATCAGATCGTAACGCTGGACTTGAAACCGCTGCCGAAAGAAAACGAGGGGTTATCCACTCATATCCAGGGGGATTTAATGGATCAAGCGCTATTGGCGCGCCTGGTGAGCGAATATGAGATTGGCACTATCTATCACCTGGCGGCGCTGCTATCCACCCGCGCCGAATTCACCCCCGAAATGGCACACCAGGTCAACGTGGAAGGCACGCTAAACTTGCTCCGCCTGGCTTCCGATCAGTCTCAATGGCGCGGCGAACCGGTGCTTTTTATGTTCCCCAGCTCCATCGCCGCTTATGGTATGCCAAACCTGGAGATCAAGGCGCAATATCCACGGGTGCGCGAATGGGAATGGAATTATCCCACCACCATGTACGGCTGCAACAAGCTCTATTGCGAGATGTTGGGCGTTTATTACAGCCAGTATTACCGCCAGCTCGCGGTTGACCGGCCGGTGACACTGGATTTCCGCGCCTTGCGCTTCCCAGGGTTGATCAGCGCTTTCACCGTACCCAGCGGCGGCACCAGCGATTATGGCCCAGAAATGCTGCACGCCGCAGCCAAAGGCGTACCTTACGAAGCCTTTGTGCGCCCGGATACCTGCATTCCCTTCATGGCGATGCCCGACGCGGTGACGGCATTGCTGAAACTGGCAAAAGCGCCAGCTTCGGCGTTGAGCCGCCGCGTGTATAATGTAACCAGCTTCAGCCTGACAGCCGCCGAATTTAAAGATATGGTGTTGCGCTATTTTCCCAACGCGCAGATCAGCTTCAGGCCGGATCTCAAGCGTCAGAGGATTGTAGATAGCTGGCCGGCCGGTCTCAATGATAACGACGCCCGCCGAGATTGGGGCTGGAAGCCCGATTACGACCTGGAACGAGCATTCGCTGAATATTTAGTGCCGAACATTCGTAAACGATACCAATGAGTATCGAAATTTACCGTTGAGTATTTCTTAGAGGTGACCATGACATTGCAAACACCCGGCGATCCAAAGCCGGGACCCGTGATTTTGTTTGGTTCCGGCGAGACCTCCCCCAGCGGGCGCAAAGTCTTTGAGCGCGTGTTCAGGCAGTTGCCGCCAAAGCCGCACGTTGCTCTGCTGGAGACGCCCGCCGGTTTTGAGTTGAATTCCGCCCAGGTAATCGGTCGGGTAGGCGAGTTCCTGCAACGTCGTTTGCAGAATTACCAACCGCAAATCGTCATCGTGCCGGCCCGCCGTCGCGGCACGCCCTATAGCCCCGACGACGCCGAAATCGCCGCACCCTTGTTAGAAGCGGACATGATCTTCATGGGGCCGGGCAGCCCCACCTACGCAGTGCGTCAACTGAGGGAGAGCGTCGCCTGGCATTACCTGCAGGCGCGCCATCGTTTGGGCGCAGCCCTGGTTTTGGCCAGCGCGGCAGCCATCGCCATCAGCGCTTATGCTTTGCCGGTGTACGAAATCTATAAAGTGGGCGAAGACTTGCATTGGAAAGAAGGGCTGAATTTCTTCGGCGCCTATGGCATTCCGCTGGTCTTTGTGCCACACTGGAACAACAACGACGGCGGAGAGGAGCTGGATACCAGCCGCTGTTTCATGGGTCAGTCGCGCTTTTCCGAATTGATCGAACTGCTCCCGCCAGACCTGACGATACTGGGCATTGACGAAAAAACCGCCCTGATGATGGATTTGCAAGGCGGGGTGTGTCATGTGGTTGGCCTGGGCGGCGTGACCTTGATCCACACCGGTCATCAGCATAACGCGCCGGCGCCAGATTTGCAAGGCAGCGGGCTGGCAGAACTGGCGGAACAACGCCAGGGGCATATCCACATCTTTCCCGATGGCGCCAGTTTTCCACTCAGCGAATGTTGCCCGCTGGACATTCGCTTATCCATCGAAGGCTTGCCGCCATCCGCCTGGAAACAGGCTCTCGAAGCGCAGCGACGTTTGGACGAGGCGCGCCAGGCGGAAGAAACATTATCACAGCCTGCAGAAGTGGAGGAAGCTCCGCCGGAGGTGCAGGCGCTGGTGGCGCAGCGCCAGGCAGCGCGCGCCCGCAAAGACTGGGCGCAAGCCGACGTGCTGCGCGCCCAAATCGCCGACCTGGGCTGGAAGGTGTTAGACACGCCCGAGGGTCCCAAGGTGGAGAAAGCAACATAAGCGAGATTTTGGAGGCGAACATGGTAGATACGCTGACAGTGGGTTATATCGGCCTGGGTCTGATGGGCAAATCCATGGCGCGCAACATCTTGAAGGCCGGCTTCCCTTTGATGGTACATAACCGCAGCCGTGGCGCGGTAAAAGAATTGGTGGCTGAAGGCGCTCGGGAAGCCTTTTCGCCAGCTGAGGTGGCCACGCAGGTGGATGTCGTCTTTACCAACCTGCCGGACACACCAGACGTTGAACTCGTCGCCCTGGGCGAGGCAGGTGTGATCGAAGCAGCGCGGCCGGGGCTGATTTTCGTGGATCATTCTACGATCCAGCCCGCAGCCGCGCGTCGGATTGCTCAAGAGCTTGGGAAAAAAGGCGTGCAATGTCTGGACGCGCCGGTCAGCGGCGGCGACATCGGGGCGCGGCAAGGCACATTGACGATCATGGTCGGCGGGCCAGCCGAAGCGCTGGAACGCGTGCGCCCGGTGTTGCAAGCCGAGGGGAAGACCATTACCCACGTGGGCGAGAGCGGCGCCGGGCAGATCGCCAAAGCCGCCAACCAGATTATGGTGGCGGCGCAGATGGTGGCCATGGGCGAGCTGCTCATCTTCGCCCAAAAAGCTGGCGCAGATCCCCAGAAAGTGGTCGAAGCCATCCAAGGTGGCGCCGCACAATGTTGGACGCTGGACGTAAAACCGCCGCGCCTGTTCGCCGGCAACCGCCAGCCGGGTTTCAAAGCGTACATGCAGGCGAAGGACCTGAACATCGTCATGGAAACCGCCCGCCAGTATGGCGCACCGTTGCCCTCTGCCGCCCTGGATGCGCAGCTTTTCAACGCCATGCTGCAAATGGGGATGGCTGAATTAGATAACTCAGCGGTGATCGGCGTGATTGAGGCATTGGCCAACGCCCGCCTCCTGGAAACATGAGCGGGACGAAGCGGCTTCTTTTGCAACCTTGCCGCCCCTGTTGCGTATATTGTTGTAGCGAAACGTACGACGCACTGGTTTGGGGATAGCGCGCTTGACGAAAGTGCGCTATCCATCCTGGAGCAATGTTGTGCAAAACAGCGAAACGGAATGGGTTCGTAAGGCGATAAAAGGCGACGCGCAGGCTTTCACCCAACTGGTGGAACTTTATCAGCGCCCGGTATACAACTTGTGCTACCGCATGTTGGGCAACGCCCAGGACGCAGAGGACGCCGCGCAGGAGACTTTTCTACGCGCCTATC
This sequence comes from Anaerolineales bacterium, assembly GCA_020060465.1. Classification (GTDB taxonomy): domain Bacteria; phylum Chloroflexota; class Anaerolineae; order Anaerolineales; family UBA4823; genus RBG-16-57-11. The sequence goes on along the minus strand of JAGVAD010000046.1, from coordinate 5,720 downwards.
AAAATATGCGCCGCTATGACAACAATCGGCCGTTTTCTACCTGGTTGCTCTCCATCGCCGCCCACTATTGTATTGATCAGACCCGCAAACGGCGTTACCCGCTGGTTTCGGTGGAAGAGCTCGTCGAGCCGGAATTGCCCGAACCCTCGCCAGGAGTGGAGACGGTGGTCAGCCGCAAAGAAGAACAACAGCGCGTACGTGCAATTTTGGAGACTTTAGACCCGGTGGATCGAGCAGCAGTGATTTTCTATTATTGGTACGACTTTTCTTACGATGAAATCTGTCAGTCGCTTTCGCTAACCTTGAGCGCAGTGAAAAGCCGCCTGCACCGGGCGCGGCGCGCTATGGCCGAAGAGTGGTCTCGCAGCCAGGCGCAAACATCCGCCGCGCCGAACACCCCGACCCGCCAGGAACAGCTTCTGGCAGAAAGGATGGCGTCATGAATCACATGCCTTATCAAGGCTGGATCTTCGAAGATCGGCGGACTTTAGATAAAGCGGACATTTCCGCGCTGCAAAGCCATCTGGCCGACTGCGCTGAATGCAGCGCCCTGGCAGAAGGTTTGCAGCAAGTGGAACAGGTGCTGCGGGCGCAACCCTTACAGGGACCGACGGAGGGCTTCACCCTGCGCTGGCAGCAGCGCTTGGAAATCTCGCGCCAACAGGCGCATCGGCGGCAGATCTGGCTGACCCTGCTGGTTGCGGTGAGCGGCGGGACCGTCCTGCTGGGCGCTCTGGCATTCTTGCTTTGGCCCTGGCTGAAATCGCTGGATCTCACCCTTTGGGCGGCGCTTTATCAGGTGTTTACCGCTTACCTGTTTTTGAGTCGAGCAGGCGAGCAGTTCCTGTTGGCTCTGGTATCGGCAGCGAAAATTATCCCTTTGCCGATTTGGGCGCTGAGCATCGGCGTCCTGTGCCAACTCGGTGTGTTGTGGGTCGTGTCGTTTCGCTTACTCACTAACCCACGGAGGATTGCTCTAAAATGAAAACCAAATTTCGTCTGTTTCATCTTTTTGTCCTGCTGACGGTTCTGGCGTTGGGACTGATGGCCTTCGCCCCCGCTGCGCCACCTGTGCAGGGTCCGGGTGGTTTCCAGGTGGTGATGGGCTCCAATTACACCCTGGGAGAGGGGGAAACCCTCGACGGCAGCTTGCTGGTGATGGGCGGCAATGCGATGCTGGCTGAAGGCTCCACGGTGCGGGGCGATGTAATCATCCTGGGCGGGAATCTAAAGGCGGATGGGCTGGTCGAAGGCGATGTCAACGTCATCGGCGGGCTGGTCTCGCTGGGTTCGACCGCCGTGATCCAGGGCGATGTCAACACGGTTTCTGCTAACTTGCTGCGTGAGGAGGGGGCGCGCATCGAGGGAAGCGTGAACAACGAAACCAATTTCCCCTTTGCTTTCGGCCTGCCAGGGCGCTTTCAATGGCCTCTTCTGCCAGGCATCACGCCTGGGGAAGTTCCGGCGCCGGTGCGCTTCGACCCCGCGCTTTCGTTCATCGGAGGCATGTTGTGGTGGCTGGGGCGCTCCTTTATCTGGGCTTTCCTGGCGCTTCTGGCAGTGATGTTCTTCCCGCAGCGCGTCGAGCGCACCGCGGCGACAGCCCTCGATCAGCCATTTGCCGCCGGCGGATTGGGCTGTCTGACGACGCTGGTCGTGCCGTTGGTGTTGATCCTGTTGGCGATCACCATCTGTGGCATACCGATTGCCCTGCTGGGGTTGGCGGCGTTTGCTCTGGCCTGGGCGTTGGGCATCATCGCCCTGGGCATGGAGACAGGCAAGCGACTGGCCGCCTTGTTGAACCAGGATTGGGCGCCCTCGGTCGCCGCAGCCCTGGGTGTTTTCTTGCTGACGCTGACCATTAACGGCATTGGCGCGCTGGTGCCATGCATCGGTTGGTTGGCGCCGTTCACGGTTGGATTGATTGGACTGGGTGCGGTCCTCATCACCCGTTTTGGCGCGCAGGAATCTTCGCAACCGGGTGCGCTGCAACCCGTTGCGCCGCTTTCCACTCCGCCAACGCCTGCGGCGATGGAGGACCTGCCTGCGCCGTCTCCGGCCGCGCCTCCAGCAGAGACGCCAGGCGAAGAAACTCCACCCGTGGATAGCGCCTGAACTGCTTAGAGCGTTTCAATCTGATAACTGAATGTATCGCCTCCTGCACTGGGTAATCGTGCAGGAGGCTTTTTCGTCTCGCCCATTCCTCATTCTGCAAAATCATTGAAATCCACCCGATTGGTTGAGATTCCCGCTTGATAGGCGGTTGAAAATCTTGTACAATCATAGTACACTTAGCAACTCTCGTCATCGCACCTTCAAACTCATTATCGATTCTTGCCAGGGAGGGGAATCAATATGAATGTCATAAAAGTCTCTGGTACTTCTCGCACCTCTGCCGTGGCAGGTGCAATCGCAGGGGTATTTCGCGAAAATAAACGGGCAGAAGTCCAGGCAATTGGCGCGATAGCCGTCAATCAAGCTGTCAAAGCCTTGGCTTTAGCGAAGAGTTATCTTAAAGAAGATGGATATGATATCTTCTTCGTGCCGGAATTTGTGGATGTTGAAATTGATGGTAAAGTTCGCACCGCAATAAAATTTATCGTCGAAGCGCGCTGATCTGTTAACCATCAAAGCCCGTATGGAAGCATTCATTGCGGGCTTATCCATCAGGCCATTGATCCAGGCCTACTACACAGTTCCGTCAGCAGTGTCGGATGAATCCGCGTCGGAGGAGTAAACGCTCCTGCGACGCTGTTCTTTCATAAAGGCTGCAACCAACTTCTCTGCTCCGATGCGATAGAATTTCGAGGTGGCATCTTGTCACGTTACGCTTTGCTGCTGGCTGTTGTCCTCGGTTTCTTTTCAACCATAAACGCTTGCGCCCCGGCTGCATTCCAAAACGAACCCTCACCTCAAAATATTGCCCCCACGCCTGCAACGCGCCTGCCCCCGCTTTTCGTCACTGCAACAGACGCCTCAACACCCGTCCATGCGATCACCCCTTCTCCAACCGCGACAGCCCTGGATGCCGCCACGCCCGCGCAAACGCTCAAAACCAACGTCCTTTCGACGGTCGCTCATCAACCCTCCTCCACTCCCACCCCGTGGGCGTGTTGGAGCGCCGGTGGACGCATCCTGACCGGCAGCCTGGATACCTCGCTGCTGCGCCTGCCGCTGCAATATCGCGTCTATTTGCCCCCATGCTATGAGGAGCAAGCGGAGCGTCGTTATCCTGTTTTATATCTCTTCCACGGTCAAAGTTCATCCGACGACCAATGGGACCGCCTTGGCGTAGACGAAACCGCCGACCGGCTGATCGCCAAAGGGGAAATCCCGCCGCTCATTATCGTCATGCCCTATGACCGTTACGGCGGACAACCAATTGAAACAAAATTCAGCCAGGCAATTTCTGAAACGCTGGTTCCTTACATGGACAAAACCTATCGCACTCTTCCCGACCGAGAGCATCGCGCCGTTGGCGGGCTGTCGCGCGGCGCTGGTTGGGCGGTGCACTTCGCCATCTCAGAATGGCAAATGTTTGGCCGACTGGGGGCGCATAGCCTGGCGGTCTTTCATTCCGATGCGCAACGGATGCGCACCTGGCTGGGGGAAATCCCTACCGATCAATACCCGTTAATCTACATGGACATTGGTGACCGCGACCGACCAGAGATCTTACGCTCGGCTCTATGGTTTGAAGCTTTACTGAATGAATACGACATTCCACACGAGTGGCGCCTCTTCTCCGGTTATCATTCTGAGGAATATTGGAAGGCGCACCTGGAACAATATCTGCGCTGGTACACCCAGGATTGGTAAATTGTCCAATGATATAATCTCTAACCACCAGACAGTTTCACCTCTCCACGGAGCGATGTCATGCGAGGAAGGTTTCTTGCCCGAAGGATGAAAATATCGCCACCGAGTTCACAGAGATCACAGAGAGACGATTTTCCTCTCAGACGCAGCATACGCAGGGATTTCCTTTCATCTCTTGCTCTCTGTGCTCTCTGTGGCTCAAGACCGAGTTCACAGAGGTCACCGAGAGACGATTTTCCTCTCAGACGCAGCATCGGCGAAGATTTCCTTCCATTCTCTCTGGCTCTCTGTGGCTCAAAACCGAGTTCACAGAGGTCACAGAGAGACGATTTTCCTCTCAGACGCAGCATGCACGAAGATTTCCTTCCATTCTCTCTGGCTCTCTGTGGCTCAAAACGAGTTCACAGAGTTCACCGAGAGACTGTTTTCCTCTCAGACGCAGCATGCGCGAAGATTTCCTTCCATTCTCTCTGGCTCTCTGTGCTCTCTGTGGCTCAAAACCGGGTTCACAGAGTTCACAGAGAGACGATTTTCCTCTCAGACGCAGCATGCACGAAGATTTCCTTCCATTCTCTCTGGCTCTCTGTGGCTCAAAACCGAGTTCACAGAGGTCGCAGAGAGACGATTTTCCTCTCAGACGCAGCATACGCAAGGATTTCCTTCCAATCTCTCTGGCTCTCTGTGCTCTCTGTGGCTCAAAACCGAGTTCACAGAGGTCACAGAGAGACGATTTTCCTCTCAGACGCAGCATACGCAGGGATTTCCTTTCATTCTCTCTGGCTCTCTGTGCTCTCTGTGGCTCAAAACCGAGTTCACAGAGGTCACAGAGAGACGATTTTCCCCTCAGACGCAGCGTACGCAGGGATTTCCTTCCATTCTCTCTTGCTCTCTGCGGCTCAAATATTAATCCCATTGGTCATCCAATACTACGCAGGGAGAGGATCCAATCTTCCGGCAGCCAGAAAACGACTTTGGCAGGGGATTGCTTCAGTGGCTGCGCTCCTTCGCAAGGACATTTTGCAAACTGTCAGGTCGTTAGGATATAATCTTTCATGGATGAATTCTGGTCGGATAAACAAATGGGAGAGAACGGATTTTGGAAATGACCCTTAGCCTGGCTGAAGTTGAACACATTGCAACGCTGGCGCGCCTGGAATTAAGCCCCGAAGAGAAGGAGCTGTTCCGCGCTCAGCTTTCTTCCATCCTGGATTACGCCGCTCGATTACGGGAACTGGACACTTCGCAAGTCTCGCCCACATTCAGCGTCTTGCCGCCGCGTAGCGTTTTGCGTCAGGACGTTCCACACCCCGGATTAAGCCTGGCCGATTTGCTCCACAACGCCCCTCAGGCAGAAGATCGGCAATTTCGCATTCCCCCGGTTTTCGAATAACCTTCTGCCACTGGCGATGACGCATCATGATGGATATCATAGATCTATCGCTGCCTCAGCTTACTCTTTCCCTGCGGCGCGGGGAATTATCTAGCCGCGAGGTTGTTCGGGCTTATCTGGATCAGATCGAACGGCTGGAGCCACAACTGCACGCGTTCATTACGCCGACGCCAGAATTGGCTCTGGCGCAAGCCGACCAGGCGGATCAGCAATTGAATGAATGGCGCAAAGCCCCGCACGGCGATTTGCCGCGACTTTGCGGCATTCCGTTGGCCGTCAAGGATGTATTGTGCGCGGCCGGGGTGCGCTGCACGTGCGGTTCGCGCATCCTGGAAAATTTCGTCCCTCCCTATTCGGCAACTGCCGTCGAGCGGCTGTTGGAGGACGGCGCACCCCTGCTGGGCAAGACCAACACCGATGAATTCGCTATGGGCTCATCCACAGAGAATTCGGCTTTTGGAACCACCCGCAATCCTTGGAGCCTGGAGCGAGTGCCGGGCGGCTCCAGCGG
>JAGVAD010000050.1 GCA_020060465.1 Anaerolineales bacterium | reverse complement strand
CTTTGAACTGCGGGCGCGTGCGTCTGAGGATCGCCTGAGCGCGCAACATCAACTCATCTACGTTGAACGGCTTGCACAGGTAATCGTCCGCCCCGGCGGCGAATCCGGCGATTTTATCCTGCGGCTTCACTTTAGCGGTCAAAAATAGAATGGGAATCTCTGCCAACTGCGGGTCGCTGCGCATCGCCTGGCATACCTGATAACCGTCCAGATCGGGCATGATGATGTCCAGGATCACCAGGTCTGGAGGGTTTTGCCGCGCCATAAACAGACCTTTTTCACCCCGGCTGGCCAGCGTCACACGAAAATCTTCACCTCGCAGGCAGCGCTCAATGGTTCTGGCGACGATATAATCATCTTCGATGACCAGGATATTGGCAGGTTCCATCGTCATACCTCCGCGGGCAGAGAGACACGAAAGATTGTATCATGCTCAGGGGCGCTGATCACACTGATCTCGCCGTTGTGCTGGCGCGCAATCTCGCGGCAGATGCTCAACTCCATACCAGCGCCGCGCCCACTGCTGTTACCAATAAAATTGGGTTCAAAAATCGTGCCAAGTTGCTCTGCGGGGATTGGGAGTCCGTTGTCGCTCACTTCAACCGCAATCATATCTGGCGGGTCCAGGCGTGAAGCAATGCGGATGGTGGGGGGATAACCGTTATATGTCTCTTGCGTTACCGCGTCGCGCGCCAGCAACAGCAGGTTGACCCACAGGCTTTCTATCTGGCGCGCGTTGCCCCGCACCGCAGGAAGGTTTGACGCCAGATCAACATCCAAACGGCAACCGATGGATTCCAGGCTGGCGTTCACTAGGCTGACAGCGCTCTGGATGGTTTGATTGACCGAAATCAGCTCCAGCGCTTCGCCGGCCGGACGCGAGAATTCCAGCAGCCGCTGCACCACTTGTTGCAACCGCCAACCGGCCTGTTCGATGGCCTCCGCCGAATCTCGTCCGGGTTGTTCCACCGGCAGCGAACGCAGTAAGATTTGCGCATCGGCGATGATGGTGGTTAGCGGATTATAGATCTGATGAGCCACACCGGAAGCTACCTCGCCAATGGTGGCCATGCGGGCAGCCTGCACCAGGTGCGCCTGCGCCGCCGAAATCTGCTCTTCCAGCCGCTTACGATCGGTGATGTCTCGACCAACGGACTGAAACTCGAAGATGCGCCCGTGTTCGTCGAAGATTGCCCGGTCGGTGCGTTGCAGCCAGCGTAGCCCCTGCTCGGAGGTAAGCACCTGATGCTCCAGCGTGACGGTCGGTTTGGCTTCGCTGAAAGACGCCAGGTGCTGGATCAGCTTGGGGCGCTCGTGGTTGGGGATGAAATATAAGAAATTCATCCCCAATAACTCCTCCCGGCTCTTGCCAAAGTAACGGCAATACACCTCGTTGACGAAGGTCAACACGCCGTTGGGTCTGAAGCGGCAAATTAATTCGGTCTGATAATCTTCCACGATGGCGCGGTAACGCGCCTCGCTTTCGCGCAACGCCTGTTCCGCCAGAACGCGGCGGGTGATGTCGTGGCACACATCCATATAGCCCAGCACATGTTCGGGTTCATCGGGATAACGCAATGCGCTCACCAATGAGCTGACCCAGATGGTTTTACCGTCTCGATGGGTGAATTTGCGCACTGTGTGATGGCTGCTCTGATCGCTGGGTTTGGGCGCGGCGATGGGCGGATCGAAAGCCGAGAGATAGATCTGCGCCGCCGGTCGTCCAATGCGCTCTTCCGCCCGCCAGCCGAACAGGGCTTCAGCCGCCGGATTCCAATAGGTGATGCGCCCGGAGAGGTCCCAGACCACGATGGCGTCGCGCACGTTGTTGAGCAGCATCGCTTGATAGCGGATTTGTTCCTGGGTGCGCTCGATGGACTGTTTCAGCCGGTGCGCCTGCACCGTGCGCTGGATGACTGTGGGCAGGGTGAGCAGATAATCGCCGCTTTTGAGCAGGTAGTCGGCCGCGCCGCGCTGGATGGCTTGCACCGCAATGCGCTCACTACCCTGACCGGTGACCATGACCACCGGAATGGGCGGGTCGCGCCGCGCCATCTGATCCAGCACGTCCAGGCCGGTGCCGTCCGGCAGCTTGTAATCCAGCAGCAGGATGTCGTATTCGTGGTTTTCCAGCAGTTGCCAGGCGGAACGGATGTCCGCCGCGTGTTCGATTTCCTGATAGCCGGAGAGGCGCAAAAACTCGCTCACCATTTCGGCCTGAGCGAGGTCGTCATCTACAATGAGAACTCGATAGGCAGCGCTCATCCTGAGTCAAAGGGTCTTCTAACGCCAGGGCGGGACCGGTTTCTCCCCTAGCGTAGTCGCGCCAAAAGAAAAAATCCATAAAAAGATCATAAAGAACACGGCTCTTACAAAGTTGCGCGTAAACATGGCGCTAAGGCGGTGAGATGGGAGAGGGGGTCGGACACAGACTTAGATCAATGTTGAGTTGAAAAGAATCTACCTGCGCAGCATCATTGCAGCTGCCATCCGGGCGATCAAATGGCGCATAGATAGCGAGGTAGTAGTAGGGGGCGGCTGCAGGCGTAATCGGAATACAAACGCCGGTCTGTCGGCTGCCGTCAGCGGGATAAAGTTGAGAGGATGGTACACCCTCATTATCCACTTCCTCCCCATTGGGTCCAACTTGTTCGGGCCAGATTAAGCCGTTATTGCTTGCATTGGTATCTCCCCAAATGAATATCGGCGTGGCTTGCGATTGAATGGGCGTCCCAGGGATGTAGGGGGAATCACCCAAATAGAATTCGATCCGATCCAGACATATTCCTACTTCATTCTCGCCGTCATCGCATATCTCATTATAAAATTCATAGAACACCATCGAGGAGATGGTCCGCGGCTCGCTGAAGATTATCACGCGCGACTCACCGCAGGAAATTTCCTCAATAGATCCATTGGGCGGTCCTTCCTCGATAGCGCCAACCGGAGTTGGTGTAGCTGTGTTGGTCGGCGTCGGGGTGTTCGTAGGCGTATGTGTCGGGGTGTTCGTAGGCGTATGCGTTGGGGTGTTCGTGGGCGTTTGTGTCGGCGTAAAGGTCGGCGTGTTGGTGGGCGGGGGCGGCGGCGGAGGCGTGGGAACGGTGGTGTTGGTCGGGCGCGGCGGGGGCGGGAGTGGAGGCGTATGGGTAGGCGTGGGCGTTCGAGTCGGCGTTTGTGTAGGTGTGTTGGTTTGTGTGGGCGTATGAGTGGGCGGGGAGGTGCGCGTGGGGGTGGGCGGGATCGGTGTGTACGGCGTTTCCGTAATCGGCGTCCAGGTGGGGCGCGGCGTGGCGCTGGG